>JBBSJK010000008.1:0-56604 GCA_038257355.1 Pyrinomonadales bacterium
ATGCCTCGTGAGAAAAGACATTACTGGATTAAAATTACAACACCTCTATTGAAGCATCGAAAGCCAAGAAAGTAAATATGCCTCATTTGGTAGTATCCTGATTTTGTGGTGTTGACCTAGTCTCCGTGTCCTTTGTGTCCTCACTGAGTGTTCTTTGGGTTAAAAACAAAGCGTTTAACACAAAGTGCACAGAGAAAAGACACAAATCTCTTGTGCGTTGCGGAGTAAATACAGCGATTACTAGTGTAGGGCTTGCCCGAATGTTATGGAACAGACGAAAGTTAACATGAAACCCAGGAGCTCATCTATGATTTCTCCAGCGCTGAGATGGGCTGCAATAAACTTCTTGTTTTCACGCCTATCCATAAAGTAACCTAGTTATATGGCACGGTTTGAGTGTGAGACTAATTTGGGACCGCCGTTTCCGTTTAAGTTTCCGGATACGGGGTTGACGGTAAGTTTTAAGGGGAAGTATTGTGCGGCCGGGAGCGTTTCGGACGAAGGGATATTTTCCTGCGAGATCGAAGACCCGCGGATCTTGCGGCTTTTTGAAGAGGGTAAGGGCGACTGGTATTTTGACAGCGTTGACGGACGGCTTTTTGTTCAGATACTCGAATCCTGAATCCGCAACTTTCACTTTCGGATTTAATAGTTCATTTAGTTGTTTTGCTCAGTTGTGTGAGACTCTCAAAGAATTTCACACCGCGGTCAAAAGGTCGAAAAACACCTTTGACCAATCTGGCAAAGTCCTTTCACCAAACTCGGATTCTCCTTTCACCTACGAACCATTTGCCTGTCACCAATCTCTGTAAAAATGGGCGTTTCGGACAAAAATTAAAAAAAAACGAGGAAAAATAAGAAATTTCATTTTGAAAAAAAAATACGCGCTAATTTTTAGTATTCGCACACTCGATTTTTGATCCGCTGGATTGTCTGCGCCGCAGCGTTGACATCCGCGCTTCGATGATCTATTTATTAGTCAGCGACCCCAAGTGGACAAAGATTACACAATTGCATATATCGGGCTCGGCTCGAATCTGGGTGACCGGGCCGGCAACCTGCTGCTGGCCGTTCGAGCTCTGGTCGAGGCGAGCTTTGTAGTCCACAAATTATCAGGCGTCTACGAGACGGAACCTGTTGAAATTGATACAGATAAGCGATTTCTCAACATGGTCGCCGAGATCCACGTGACAAACGTCAGCCCGACCCAAATGCTTGCCAGGCTGATGCGGATCGAATACCTTTTAGGCCGCACCGACAAGTCGTTGAATAAACCCCGAACCGTCGATATCGACATCCTTTTTTTTGGCGATACACAGATGAATACTGAGTTTCTGACGCTGCCGCATCCGAGGCTGCACCTACGGCGATTTGTCCTCGAACCGCTAGCCAAGATCGCACCGAATTTTGTCCATCCCGTCCTCGAATTGGAGATCGCCGACATACTCGAAAACCTGACAGATTCCAGCGATGTTAAACGCTGGAACCCAAACGATGGCATTGCAAAGTCCATTGCAGAAGCCGTCATATGAGCAAGGTCATACCATCAACAGAGCTATAGATACGCACTTACTATCGTGCAGGCCCCTGCACCTCGATCGACGCTAGACTTAAACTATACAAACAGATAGACTTTAGAGAAATTTATGGCATATCTACAGCCTGATAAAGAGGGCAAAGTCTATCTCCCAGCCATCCGAGCAGCCAAGGAAAAGGGCGAAAAGCTTGTCTGCCTGACCGCATACGACTACCCGACCGCTCGTATTGTTGACGAAGCCGGCGTTGATATGATCCTTGTTGGCGACAGCATTGGCAATGTCATACACGGCTATGGTAATACGATCCCGGTCTCGCTAGATGAGATCACATCGGCCTGCATCGCCGTTAAACGCGGAACAGAGCGGGCGATGGTCGTCGCCGACATGCCCTTTGGCACCTACCACGTTAACGAGGACGAGAGCGTCCGCAACGCCCTGCGATTGATGAAATACGGCGGCGCCGAGGCCGTCAAACTTGAAGGCGGACGCAACCGCGTCGATCTGGTAAAAAGACTGGTCAGCGAAGAGATACCAGTCGTCGCCCACATCGGACTTACCCCGCAATCAGTATATAAAATGGGCGGTTATCGCGTTCAAGGCCGCACCACCGAGCAGGCCAAATTACTGATCGAGGATGCTAAAATGCTCGAAGGCGCCGGGGCTTTCGCCGTCGTCCTCGAACTAGTACCGCGCGAGGTCGCGACAATGATCACCGCGCAACTCGAAATGTCAACGATCGGCATCGGCGCCGGTCTCGATTGCGATATTCAGGTTCTCGTTCTACATGATCTGGTCGGTATGACATTTGGCCGACAGCCCCGTTTTGTAAGGCAATACGCCAACGTCCGAGACACTATGACCGAGGCGATCCGGAATTGGACCCAGGACGTAAAAACCGGTGCTTATCCCAACAGTGACGAGTCCTACGGCCTGACAGAAGAGACAAAGGTTGAACTAGAATCCGCATAAAATGGAGATCATAAACCGCCGCCAACGAATGTTCTCAATCTCGCGCAAACTGCGGCGCGAGGCTAAGTCGGTAGGCTTTGTGGCCACGATGGGAGCCTTACACGCTGGCCATCTCGCTCTTGTCAAAGAGGCCCGATCTGCCTGCGATGTGGTTATTGTCTCGATATTTGTAAACCCTAAACAGTTTAATAACAGGGCTGATCTCGACAAATATCCACGCGACCTCACAGCCGATGCGGCGCTGCTTGCGCAGTATGATGTTGACTATGTTTTCGCTCCTGAACCGCATGAGATTTATCCGGATGATTTCTCAACTTTTGTCCATGTTCAGAATGTCACTGACTCTTTCGAAGGAGAGTTCCGGCCCGGTCATTTTCGCGGAGTCGCGACAGTTGTCACGATACTTTTCAATACGGTTCGCCCTGACCTTGCCTTTTTTGGACAAAAAGACGCACAGCAAGTAGCTGTGATAAAGCGGCTAACAACTGATTTGGGCTTTGATACCGAGGTCATCGTCTTGCCCACGATCCGTGAAGAATCGGGCCTAGCCATGTCGTCACGTAACGAAAGACTCTCCTCAGAACAGCGTGAAAAGGCTGTTATCATTATCAATTCACTTAGAGAAGCAAAACTTGCATATAAAAAAGGTGAACGGGATGCGTCAGACCTTACTCAAATCGTTACTGACACGATTGCTACTGAACCGCTGGCCAAGCTGGATTATGTCGGGGTTGTAGATCGCGATTCTCTGCAAATCGTTGAGAAGGTTGGAGATGAGGAGACCCTGATCGTCGTCGCGGTCAATTTTGGCGAGGTGCGGCTAATTGATAACGTTATTCTTAACCGAAAGCAGTAGTTTGGCCTCAAACTTGCATCTAAACTTAGTGAGACTGCCTGTGGAGGCGTTTCGTAAATGTATGCAAACACGAAAAAGTTTCATCTCAATACTGAGCATTATGCTCGCGGTCACGTTTGCGGCTTCGGCCCAGACTAATTTAGTTTCACTTGACGGCTCACATATCAATGTCGAGGGCCAGACAGGCAAGGTCGTGATATTAGCTGTCGGTGCCAGTTGGCTTCCGTTATCGAATAAACAGGCTGAGTTTACAAATACTCTTGCCAAAAAATATGCGGGCAAGAATGTTGTTGTTTATTTCGTTGCGACCGACTCGTCAAACGCAAAATCCAAAAATTACGCCAGTTCGGAATCGCTTCGCAAATTTGCCTTCGATAACAAGCTTAGCGTCCCGGTTCTGCATGATCCTGATGGTACAGCCACATTAAAGAAATTTAAGGTTGATCAGTTTCCTTCGTTTATAATCATAGACAAGAGCGGTAATTTGGCCAGCCAGCAATTCGGCGGCATCACGACCGATTCTAAATATGACGTGACCATTCCTATAGCGAAGGTGATCGACAGACTCCTTTAATCGTTGCACAAATAAAATATAACGTGACTGAGCGGTGCTCAGTCACGTTTTTATTTTGCGGACTGTTCCTTTACGACCAATCTGTATACCAAACTGATCGGCAACCCCACAACATTCCAATAATCTCCTTCTATTCCCTCAATAAATAAAGCAGCCTGTGCCTGAACTGCATATGCTCCGGCTTTGTCGAGCGGATCACCGCGTTCCGCAAGGAAATCGATCTCTTCGTCGGACATAGGCGCAAATTTTACACGTGTGCTTTGGATTGCCGATCTTGTTTCACCATTCTGCACAACCGCGATTCCCGTTAAAACTTCGTGCCAGTTACCAGAGAGTATTTTTAACATTCGTCTCGCATCGTCGAGATCGACGGGCTTCCCGATTGTCAACCCGTCGATAACGACCGTAGTATCAGCCCCAAGAACTATTTCATAGGGATAAGCGAGGGCGACCGATTCAGCTTTTTCGCGAGCAAGACGCAACACATAATCGTCAGGCATCTCCTTTTCGTGTTCCGTTTCATCGATGTCGGCTACGTGTTTGGTAAATTCCCAGCCGACAGAATTGAGTATCTCCGAACGCCTCGGACTGCCGGAGGCCAGGATCAGTTTTGGTAGTTGTATCATCTATTTTTATTGATTTAGCATTTCTCTGTGTTCTCGTCTAAAATAATAGTTGATTGAGAGAAAATGACAAATGGAGCAGCTTTTTGGTGCAATTCCAAACGTTATAAATGGTCTCGGGGCAAATGCTGACGCTGAGGAGGCCCTCGTTTTCGCGGGCTGGGCAAGATGCGCAGGGGAACTACTGCGAAAGCGGACAGCTCCACTCGAATTTTTTGAAAATCGCCTTGTCATCGCAGTGCAGGATGAAATCTGGCGTCGGCATCTCGAGTATTTGAGTCCTCAGATGCTAGTCAAGATCAATTATGCATTGGGTCAGGGCACGCTAAAATTTATCGAGTTCCGAATCGACAAAATTGCGGTAAACGCTGTTCACACTCATAAACATTCAGCCGACGAATATGAAATTGCCGAATTATCCCCGTCGCTGAAATCAGCCGCAAATGCGATAATCGATGACGATTTACGAGAGCAGTTTCTAATGGCCGCAGCCAGTTATTTGGCCAAACAAAATAAGGTTTCTTGAACCTTCAGCTAAGTTTATATGGACATAAAACAAATAGCGAAATTGGCTCATCTTGAAATATCTGACGTGGAGGTTGAGATTTATACCCCGCAAATGGCGAATATTGTCAATTACGTGGAGCAGTTGAATGAGCTTGATCTCGACGACATCGAACCGATGCTCGGCGGACTTACTGCCGAAGGCGAATTGACTTTTACCATCCGCGAAGATGTCATAGGCGGGTCGCTTGGCCAACAAGCCGGTCTGAGCCAGGCTCCTTCATCGGTTGCAGGACATTTTCAGGTTCCAAAGGTTCTTTAAGCAATGCACAATGTTCTCTATATAATTTGCATTTTTATTTTTGCATTATGTATTAGCTCTTGTAGTGTTCCGAGTCTCGAAAAGCCGCAATGTACTGCGAGCCGCGACACGGTGAAGAGGTTTTACTCTTTCCATTTTGGCAGCGATATGAGTTCAACGCCGGAAAATATAAAAGCACGTGAACAGTTTTTAACAGCCAGTCTGATTACTTCACTTTTAGCTTCCCCCCAGACCGGCAAGGATTACTTCACGGCAACCGAGAATTATCCTAAAGCGTTTCGGGTGGGAGAATGTGTGGTGAATTCAGATGAAAAGGCATCGCATCAGGTCTTGCTTTTGTGGCGTGACGATACCAAAAGCGAACAGAAAGAAGTTCAGGTCGAAACCTTACAGATTAACGGTAAATGGTTGATAAATAGAGTTTCCAATAGATAGATTATGTCGATCCGGTCAGATATTGAAAAGGTATTGGCTCATGCCAAAACCTTAAACCCGCAGCTAAATTCATTCCTCTCGATTGAAAACGAACATGCGCTTGCACGTGCTGACCATATTGACGCTGGAGGCGAGGCATCTCTCAATGGTTTAGCTATTGCCGTCAAAGATAATATCTGCACAAAGGGCATGCGAACATCCTGCGGCTCTAAAATCCTGCATAATTATAAGGCCCACTATGACGCGACGGCGATCAAACGCCTGAACGAAGCAGGGGCGATTATGATTGGCAAGACGAATATGGACGAGTTTGCAATGGGTTCGTCAAATGAATCGTCAGCATTTGGGCCAGTCAAAAATCCGTGGGATTTGGAGCGGGTTCCGGGCGGCAGTTCGGGCGGTTCAGCTGTCGCGGTGGCATCCGGCGTGGTTCGAGTAGCCTTAGGATCTGAGACGGGAGGTTCGGTTCGGCAACCGGCATCACTTTGCGGGATCGTCGGATTAAAATCAACGTACGGGCGAATTTCGCGTTACGGCCTGGTCGCATTTGCGTCATCGCTTGATAGTATTGGGATTTTTGGCCAGACTTCGCTTGATATTGCAAATGTTTTGGGGGTTATTGCTGGCCGCGATCCGCTCGATTCGACCTCGGCTGACGTGCCGCTGCCAGATTATGCGGCTGGAATTAACCTTGATATAACTGGGAAAACAATCGGAATTCCGCATGAATTATTTGGAGTTGGCCTGGACCAGGAAGTTCGCGAAAAAGTCCTGACCGCAATCGAAAATTACCGCTCTATGGGTGCTCATATTGTAGATGTCGAGCTTCCCTATGCTAAATATGGCATTGCCGTTTACTACATAATTGCGACAGCAGAAGCATCGTCAAACCTGGCACGCTTCGACGGCGTCCGATACGGCTTTCGTGCCGAGGAGGCTGAAGAGCTGCGAAAAATGTACTTCAAAACACGCGAAGAAGGTTTTGGTGCCGAAGTCAAACGCCGTATTATGCTAGGCACTTATGTACTTTCGAGTGGTTATTACGATGCGTATTATGCAAAGGCTCAAAAGGTTCGGGCACTAGTTAAACGCGACTATCAACTCGCTTTCGAAAAATGCGACGCCATCCTTACGCCAACCTCGCCATCGACTGCCTTCAAGATCGGTGAACGTGTAGCAGACCCTATCTCCATGTACCTTAGTGACATTTACACTGTGTCAGCTAACCTTGCAGGCGTTCCTGCCGTCAGCGTTCCTTGCGGCGTTTCCGGCGAAGGCTTGCCTATTGGATTTCAACTCGTAGGTAATTTTTGGTCCGAAGACATACTGCTAAATCTTGCTCACAAATACGAAACCTTACATCCAATGGGCCTAAGGCCACGGATATTTGCGGACTAAACTTTTGCACCAACAATATTTAGGGGGGACAGTCTAACCTATTGTAACTGTTTAGATTAAGCTCGTTTTGACCGCATTCCATCATTTATAAAAATGCCATTTATTATTATGTTTATTAGATATAACTCGATTTATTGATAACGAACTGCTATCTCAGGCCAAAAGCTTTTGACTTCTTACTTTTACTGGGCCAATCTTAAATGCGACACATCCCTGGCTGGCGGAACGACGGGGACACCTGTATTCGGCAGTATTTTTTGCCAGCGATTATTGTCCTCGAGCAAACGTTCTATATCGGCGACCGGAAGTGGTTTCGAGAATAGATAGCCTTGTCCGTATTCACAGCCCAAAATACGTAATTGGTGAAATTGGTGAATGCTCTCGATGCCTTCGGCGACGACCTTAAGATTAAGAGCTTTAGCGAGGGCAATTACTGTACGTACGATCTCGCCGTTCTCAGTATTTTCTTCCATCGCGCTCACAAATGAACGGTCGACTTTTAGCAGATCGATCGGGAAGCGATGCAGATAGCTGAGACTGGAATAGCCGGTACCAAAATCGTCGATGCTGATTTGTACGCCGGTTTCCTTAATCTGTTTCAACATCAGGATCGCGGTTTCCGCATTCTCCATAACAGCGCTCTCAGTCAATTCTAATTTGAGGCTTGATGGGGCGATACCCGTCTCGTCAATTACCGTCTTAATTTGCTCCACAAGAGAGGGATGTCCGAAATGTTTGCCCGAAAGATTAACGGCAATACTAAGCGGTTTACTGCTCTGTGATTTTTCCTGCCATTTCACAACCTGTGTACAGGCCGAGTGTAATATCTGCACCGTCATCGGTATAATCAATCCGGTGCTTTCGCTAATAGGGATAAATTCGTTGGGCGGCACAAGGCCTCGTTGCGGATGGTTCCAACGCACAAGGGCCTCAAAACCGCTTAAAGCCGCTGTATCAAGGCTAATTATCGGTTGATAGTACAGCTCAAATTCATCACGCTCGATCGCAAACCGCAGATCAGTCTCAAGTTGGAGACGAGTCACCGCACGAATGTGCATTTTTTGGTCAAAGATAACGTAATTTTCCTCATTATCCTTAGCGTAATACATGGCGATATCCGCATCGCGAAGAATGTCTTCGGCCTCGGGATACTTTGAGTTACCGTATGCGATACCTATTTTTGCACTTGTAAAAACCTGTCTGCCGTCAAGCGTATAAGGCTCCGAAAGCCGTCTGGCAAGTCGGTCGGCAAAGCCGGTTGCTTCCTCACGACTCAAAAGATCCGTTAAGATCAATCCAAATTTGTCACCGCTAAACCGTCCTACCATATCATCGTCACGAACCATACCTGAGAGTCTTTTCGCAACGTTCTTAATCAGACGGTCACCCATCGAATGGCCAAGGCTGTCGTTGATCGTCTTAAAACTTTTGAGATCCAGGAAAAGAACAGCAAAGTTGCTTTCCACATTTTCACGACTTTGCTGGAGCAGGCCCTTAAGCGTGTCCATAAAGTAGTTGCGGTTTGGCAGTCCCGTCAGTGCATCATGATATGCGGCGTGACGAAAATTCTCGTGACTTTCCTGCAATGCCTCACCGCTGCGTTCAAGTTGGGCAACGTAATGCCGTAGCTCGCCGACGTGTTGCTCAGCCTGTTCGGCTCGTTCCCGCTCAGCCTGCTTTGCCTTTTCGACCGTTTTTTTGACATCATTAACAAAACGGAGGAATGTAAGATAGATCACACCAAAGAATCCGACAACGGCGGCGACGATATAGATGTCGATATTCTCGATCATAAGTGCTTTGTCTGTAATGCCGGCAACAACTGCCCCTGTCATATACATGACCACCGCACTAAGACAATTTTCTGTCCAGACTTTCCAAAAAGGAAGTTCCTTTTTTAGCGAAGAAAAGATCGCTACGAAAACTGAATTTACCAAGAACATTGAAAGTGCCAACAAGGTTAAGAGCCATACAAAGCTCCCCAAATCTCCCCGTTCGCGAATAAGATCAACGGACCCAAACACAAACGAAACAGATTGTGCTCCAACAAATACCGCGATCGCCGCAAAATAAGTGTTTACCAGTATCGTTTTGGGTTTGATCGCAACACCCTGCCGACGAATATTTAAAGAGGCGAGCGTGGTCTCGACAACGGCCAACAGCAATGCGATCTCTCCGCCATAGAGCAGCATCGAGAGAATTATCAGACCGTCCGATATTGTGATATGGATGTTAACCCGCGGCAGCTGGATTCGAAGGTAGAAGCTACAAAAAATCGTCAGCACACTCAACGTAATTACGCCGGCGTCTATCTTGTCCGCCGTAACACCCATCAATGCCCAGACCACCGCCGCGACCGCAAATGGAGTGAGGACGGCAATAAAAATGAAAATGGATTTTTCCTTTGACAACATTCCTGGATGGTTTGAGCAGAGAGGATCGGGCGGGTTTGATTGGTATTTTGAACCGAATTTGAGGCGTAATTTGCCGAGCGAAACATCCGGCAAAATCCATTATGCGTTAAACTTTGTTATTTTTCAACAATAATCTTTATTAATTTTAATTTATTTTATAATGTTTCGGTTATTAAAATGAAAAAAAGCGCGAATGCATTAAATGCACTCGCGCTCTAGGATGCAATTTCGCACCGGGCAATGCCGAGGACGAAAACTCATGCTACTGCATCGAGGTCGTATTATCCCCGCCGACCAATGTGCGGATACTTAGAGACATCGCAGTATCTCCCACAATAATACCGTCGCTGACCAATATGCCGTCGCTAACGAGAATACCATCGGCGAATGTCATATAGTTGAACATCGGTGTCGATGTACCGAACAATATGCTCGAAGCTCCGACCGATGTTCCGTTTGCAATGGTCTGATGTCCGCTGGGAGTAACTCCATTACCAAGCAGCACGCCGTCGCTGACCAGAATGCCGTCACTAACAAGGATGCCATCGCTGACCAGAATACCGTCGCTGACCAGAATACCGTCGCTGACGAGTATCCCATCGCTGACTAGGATGCCGTTGGCATATATCTTCTGGTACTCCATTATGAGATCGGTCCCTGTCATCGTTCCATAACCGGCCACCATGCCGCCGGACCATTGGAATCTCGTGCCCGCAATCGTCGAGACATGCTCTGGGATGCTGTTCGTAGTAAGCAGCTGGGTTCCGAGCGGTGTCGGATTTGGCAGGTCTTGACGAATAAGTCTTGCGACACGAACGGCCCCTTCTATATTGAGTTGACCCGCCCCCTGCTCGAGCGTGTTAAATCCTACTAACGGCTGAGCAGTGTATGCCAGAAGCATTTTCACCATATTTGGTGTCAGCTTTGGATTTGCCTGAAGTAGTAATGCCGCTGTACCCGATACGATCGGTGTTGCCATTGAGGTACCGGATAAGTACATCATCGTCACATCATGGGCACTTGAACCCGTCGGCAAAACCTTTAATTCAGGGTTTTGGCCAAGTATCACATTATCCCGGCCTGCAGCCGAAACCAGTCTATTTCCCGGTGCAACGAGGTCGGGTTTGATCAAGTGATCGTATTTTACGACTCCAGTCGCCGTATCGGTGTAGTAAGAGCGGGTTGGCCCGCGTGAACTAAATGTTGTGATTCCGTCATCGTCTCTGGCATCGGTGCCAAAAGTGTTTGTCGCACCCACTGTGATGACTGACGGATCGTTGCCCGGAGAGTGGATTGCTCCGTACATCTTTACGCCCGCCGCATTTTTGCCATTATTACCGGCGGCGGCGACAACGACTATGCCAGCGTCAACGAGCTTGCGTGCTGCGCGGCACAGTGGGTCGTTACGCCAAGTTTCGACCGCAGGCGTGCCGAGACTCATGTTTACAACTTTGATGTTGTACTGCTGCTGGTTTGCGAGGATCCAGTCCATTCCCTGAATGAGTCCCGCTGATGTTCCGGTTCCGTTTGCACCAAGTACGCGAACGTTTATTATCTCTGCATTCGGGGCAATACCGCGGTATTGAAGCAACTCCGTGCCCGCCCCCTTTGTACCTGCGATGAGACCTGCGACGTGCGAACCGTGGCCATACGGGTCTCTGTTTGTCGTTGAATTGGTGTTGTTTTGAGTAAAGTCGACACTCTTAACGACCCGGTCGCCGCCAAGCACACTCCCCGAATCAGTAAATGATTTGTGCCCCTCATACACGCCGGAATCCATTACCGCCACACCGATCCCTGATCCGTCAAGTTGGCTAGTTGTGCTGTTCAGAAGACCGCCGACGACCCCGGTATTGTTTAATGACCGCACAAGACTAACACCGGTCGTTGTCTCGATATGTCCCAATTGATTAACATCCCTGACTAGCGAGAGATGTCTCGCACTTTGAACAGATGCGACTTCCTCCGCAGCCCGTACCGGCATATCTACGAATAGCATATCCATCGATTTGGCACGGTCACCGATGACAACGCCATTACGATTAAGGACATTGAGCAGCTGTGGATTGTCTATATCATTCGATTGGAGAATAACCTTAACGGTCCTATTCTGATCGGCACCAGCTACCAATTCCCTTAAATCAGGCGAGAGTTTATCGCCAACAAACGTATCATCATCGTTTTCCGTCGCAATCTCGATTTTCTCGAATCGTAACCGCAATTTACTGTCGCCTGCGATCTGTCGTGCAAAGCTGTCAGCATCGGCGGCACTTAGAATCTGTATTTTGCCCTGGGAAAGCACTTTATAAAGATTTTCAGCCACTTTGGCACCCAGCACAGGTGTCTCGAACGAGAAACTCGCGATGTCGTCGAGATATAGAACCGTTTTACCCTTAGAAGCCTCGGCATAGCCGAGAATGCCTTTCAGCGTACGGTCAAACGTCGCTTCGTCAATGGACGAGGTGAAAAGAGCATTCCAGTTTACCCTGAATAGTCTTTTTCCTTTCTCGTCAATACTGAGTCGGGCAGCGACGTTTTCCAAAACCATTTCTCTCGCATAACCATTCTTATCAATCAATACCGCATTTTTTGCGGTGCCAGACGACAAAACGGATGCAATTGATTTGGATTCTTTTTCGTAAGTTTTATTTGAATCGTTCGTTTCTGACACCGCTATAAGATAAGCGGCAAATGCTGAGGTCTCACTTTCTGTTGTCGATGCTTTTGCAGATTTCAACATTGGTGATGCCTGGCCAAATGTCAGTGTCGAAAAAAGTAGTGTCCATACAATAAAATATGCGAGCACTGGAGGACGTTTTTCGTTTCTCATATATCAGGTTCCTCGTCGAGCCGTAATTTTCCAATAGGAATGGCTCGCAGTCCTATTGGCAATAGACGTGCCAAAGAGTGGAAACCGCGTTTCATATCGATGTTTATTGAGTTTCTTCGAAGGTAATAGTCAATCAATACACCCAGGTCTCTATAAGGCGGTCAATTTGGTTGGGAGAATCGGTCAAATTGACTGAAAATGATTACCTGTTATCAAGTAGAAAGCAGTTTCAAATCTGAGGCCTGGCAAGTGTCTACTGCTCGCAGGTAATGCCTTATCAATTCAAATTAAAACGGATCTTAGAGAACGTATAAATTACAGAAACATTATTTGCTTCAATCCGTTCACAGGTAATTACCTGACGGCCCATGCTCCAAGGTAAGTGACTAGAACGTTCGGCCTTCATATCAGCAGTGCGGGCAATAATTCCAGCTAATGTACCCTTTAATAAAACTGACTCTTTCCGTATTCAAAGAGAAGGCGACGCCGGATTTCTCGGGCGTCGCCTTTTTTTTAAGTTTGGTTGCAATTATTTGGTGATGCCAACTTGGCTCAAAGCATACGCATAACCAAATGCGACCTCTTTCAAACGGTCATACCTGCCCGATGAACCGCCGTGGCCGGCTCCCATGTTGGTTTTGAGCAGAATGACATTGTTGTCCGTTTTCATCTCGCGGATACGGGCGGCCCATTTGGCTCCTTCCCAATACGGCACTTGGCTGTCATTTAGCGAGATCTCGACGAGCATATTGGGATAATTTTGTTTTTTGACGTTTTCGTAGGGCGAATATGTGATCATGTAGTCCCAAGCCTTTTTATCGTTCGGATTTCCCCATTCGATCCATTCGCCGGTGGTGAGCGGCAGATCGGCGTCGAGCATTGTGTTCATGACATCGACAAACGGCACCTGCGAGATCACTGCCTTAAATGTCTCAGGCGACTGATTTGCAACAACGCCCATCAAAAGTCCGCCGGCAGAACCGCCCTGTATGACAAGCCGGTCGCTCGATGTGTATTTATTGGCGGTCAGCCATTTGGCTGAGTCGATAAAATCGTGAAAGGTGTTCATCTTCTTGAACATCCTGCCGTCCTGCCGCCATTTCTCGCCAAGTTCGCTGCCGCCGCGAATATGGGCAATCGCGTAGATCATTCCGCGATCAACCAGACTTAATCTATTGGTAGAAAAGCCGGGCGTCATCGACGCACCGTACGAGCCGTAGGCATAGAGCAGCATCGGCGATTTGCCGTCGAGCTTTGTGCCTTTTTTCATGATAATCGATACAGGAACCTTTACTCCGTCGCGGGCGGTAGCCCAAACACGTGTCGTTTCATAGTTTGCCTTGTCATGGCCGCTCGGTATCTCCTGCTGCTTTATCAGTTCGTTCTTACGTGTTTTCAGGTCGAATTCATAAGTCGAATTCGGTGTTATCATCGACGAATAGTTATATCGGATCACAGTATTGTCGTACTCAGGGTTGTTCGACATTCCCATTGTATAGACGCTCTCAGGCGTCTCGATGCGGGCCGAGGCTCGACGCGTCTTCATATCCATAACACGCAGAAATTCAAGTCCATTCTCGAGTTCCGAGACAACCGCGTGGTCTTTAAAAAAGCTTATGTTCTCGATCTTTATTGCCGGATTGTGAGCAATATAATCGGTCCAGTTCTTCTCGCCTGGATCGCTGGACGGCGCTTTCACGACCTTGAAATTTTCCGCATCCTTATTCGTTACGATGTAAAACTCACCATCATTAAATGTCGCGGCGTATTCATGATTCTCGCGTCTGGGACTGATTACTTTCCACTCGCCGAGCGCGTTATCGGCCGGCATATAACGATATTCATTCATCGTCGCCGCACCTGAATTCATAAAGAACATTTTTTTGTCACGCGAACGGCCGATGCCAACATTAAACAGATTGTCCTTTTCCTCGTAAATAAGATCGTTCTTTACCTCTCCGAGTTTGTGGCGAAATATCTTGTCGGTCCGCTTAGAGACCAAATCTTCCTGTCCGTAAAAGATATACTTTCCGTCGCTCGACCACTCGATCGACGTCGCCCGTTCGATCTTGTCAGGCAAAATCAACCCCGTTCGCAAATCTTTTACCTGCAGTGTATATTGACGGTATCCGTTGGTATCAGTAGAAAAAGCAAGCAGGTTGCCATCATCACTCGGCTCGAACGCTCCAATTGCAAAATATTTAAATCCTTTCGCCATTTCATTCTGATTGAGCAGAACTTCGGCTCCGGCACCGTCTTTGGATTTGCTGCGAAGGTATGTCGGATACTGTTTACCTTCCTCAGTTTTGTTGAAATACCAATACTCGCCCATCCTAACCGGCACACTCAAATCGGTCTGTTTGATCCGCCCGAGCATTTCATTGTAAAGCGTATCGACAAAACCTTTATGCTTGCCCATGAATGACTCAGTGTAGGCATTCTCGGCGTTTAGATAGTCTATAATTGCCGGATCTTTCTTATCATTACGGTCGCGCATCCATGCGTAATTGTCGGTCAATTCATAACCATGAATCTTTAATACCTTTGGTTCTTTCTTAGGGACAGGTGGTTTCATAACATCTTGTGCAAAGATAACGGTGTTGCCGATAACGATAACAATTAACAAAAAAGCAATGCTCAACAATCCTTTCATACTGACAATCTCCTAATTTACAACAATTCTTGATTTAATACGTTCTATTCTAAGCTATGTTTCATTACTAGAAAAACGAAAGTGACCCGATGCTGTATGGTATGCCGGAATACAGTTTGGAAAGTGGTTGGCGGGTAATCTGATTTGGGTTCGTTTGTTAACGCGTGTTCTATTTAATGATAGTGAAGTGTGGCATATGACTGTCGGTGGATACTAAATGACATTGTCGTTGAAATCAGGACTCGAAGCGGTAACAGGAAAAAGGCATCTACTGTGGCGGTACGGTTTGGCAGTTTTTCTTTTTGCTGCAACAATCGGGCTGTCTCTTCTTCTAACTAATCTCGGCATCAGGATAAATTTGACGATACCGGTCGTCCTCGCTCTGGCGGCGACGGCCTGGTACTGCGGCCGCGGACCCGGTTTGCTGATCTCAGTACTCTTTCAGACAACAACGATAATCTATACCACTATTCCTCCGGATTCGAATATGGCGAGAGTAGCATTTTCTTATTTTAGTGTTTTTTCGCTTTACGTTTTCATGGTCTTTGTTATTAGTGGCCTAAATCGGGTCCAGCGACGGCTTAGTGAACAGCGAGACTTGCTTCAGGTAACTCTCTCGAGCATCGGCGACGGGGTCATCACGACGGACACGAAGGGTGTTGTCACATTCATGAACCCGGTAGCCAAAGAATTGACCGGCTGGGGCCAGTCATCGGCCAACGGCGTACCGCTCGACGAGGTTTTTCGAATAGTCAGCGAGGAGACAGGCGAAATAGTGGCAAATCCGGTAGAGCGGGTTTTGGCGACCGGAAGCATGGTTGCTCTATCAAATCACACCGTCTTAAGATCAAAATCCGGCAGGAATATATCTATCGATGACAGCGCCGCCCCGATCAGGAATGGCAATACTATAAAAGGGGTGGTTCTTGTTTTTTCGGATGTTTCAGAGCGAAAGGCGGTCGAGACGCGAAACCGAGATCATGCACCGCATCGTCGAGGCCCAGGAGGCCGAGCGGCACCGGATCGCCCGTGATCTGCACGATCATCTCGGGCAAAAGATGACTGCGTTGCGTTTGAGCATCGAATCTCTGACCGATAAATGTGCTGACAATCCCACTCTGGGAAATGCAATTGGCGAGTTACAGGCTTCGGCCTCGCACATAGACCGCGATATCGGATTCCTATCCTGGGAGCTGCGTC
Source organism: Pyrinomonadales bacterium (assembly GCA_038257355.1). Classification (GTDB taxonomy): domain Bacteria; phylum Acidobacteriota; class Blastocatellia; order Pyrinomonadales; family Pyrinomonadaceae; genus OLB17. Next base: position 16,317 of record JBBSJK010000008.1, read on the forward strand.
CAACCGAACTCGAAGATCTTGGCCTCGTCGACGCTCTCAGCAGCTTTGTCCGTGAATGGTCAAGACAGCATGGCATCGCCACCGAGTTTCATCCGAGCAGGATCGGGACTGAGGATAATTACGGACGTCTCGATCTGAGCATCGAAACAAATCTTTACCGGATCGTTCAGGAAGCTCTGAATAATGTTCTCAAACACTCTGAAGCTAAAAACGTAAGCGTGCTGCTCCAACGTCGAAAAGATCATATAGTATTGATTATCGAGGACAACGGTCTGGGATTTGAGCCCCAACATGATTACAGCACCAGCACAAAACCCGGTGGACACGGCCTAGTTGGTATGCACGAACGCGCCGCCCTACTAAACGGAACCCTCGAAATCGACACCCGCCCGGGTAGCGGCACAACCATCCTTGCACAAATACCTATCTGAAAGCGTCTCTCTTCTTGGTAAATGCCCTTATCTCTTGTTTTATAGCTGATTTAAACGTTTGTAAGTACTTCCGCCTACCTTTCCCCAATCGCTACATACTTCTGATCGCGGGCCCCGATGTATTCGGCACGCGGGCGGATGAGTTTATTGTTGTCGTATTGTTCGAGAATGTGACCGGTCCAGCCTGAGATGCGGCTGACAGCGAAGATCGGGGTATAGAGATCGAGCGGGATGTTCATTAAGTAATACGTCGAGGCAGAGTAAAAATCAACATTTGGGTACATTCCTTTTTTATCAAGCATCAGTTTCTCGATGCGCTCAGACATCTCGTACCATTTGCTGATGCCGGTTTTGTCGGCCATCTGTTTTGAGAATTTGCGGAGCCAAGTCGCCCGCGGGTCTTCGGTCTTATAGACAGCGTGGCCGATGCCCATGATCTTGCGTTTCTCCTCAAGTGCGTTTTCCACCCACCCGTCAATCTTTGCAGGATCGTCGATATCGATAAGCATCTTCATCACATTAGTGTTTGCACCGCCATGGAGCGGACCAGCGAGTGCGGCGATGCCGGCCGTGACCGCACCGTACATATCGGCAAGCGTTCCGGCGACGACGCGGGTGGTGAATGTCGATGCATTCAGCTCGTGGTCGGCGTGTAGGATGAGCGCGATGTCAAACATCTTAGCCTCGTCATCATCTGGCATTTCGCCGCGAAGCATGTAAAGAAAATTCTCGGCAATACTGAGATTATTGTCCGGAGCGACGACCTCTTTACCATTGCGGATGCGGTCCCATGCCGCCGAAATCGTACCGATCTGAGCAGTCAATTTTATGGCCGATCTCATCGCATTTTCGCGGTCGGTGCCGTGGCCTTCCCGATCAAAAAAATCGAGCGACGAAACTGCGGTCCTCAGGACATCCATAGGATCAGCGTCCTTCGGGAACTGCTTCATCAGTGCGATGACCTCGGCCGGTGCCTCGTAGTTGGCACGCAACTCGGCTGTCAAGGCCGCCAGCTCGTCAGATTTAGGCAAGCGGCCATTCCAAAGTAGAAATATCACCTCTTCAAAAGTCGAGTTATTGGCCAGATCGTGAATATCATAGCCCTGATAAATCAAAATCCCTTTTTCGCCATCTACGTCGCCAATCGCACTTTGCGCCGCTACCACTCCGCGAAGCCCCGCTGCCCCCGTTGTCGTTTCTGTTGCTGTACTCATCGTTTATTTATACCTTTATAATCTATTCTAATTGCCAAACCTTAATCTTAACCAACCACGTTTTGAGACACAAGCGCGGAACCCGAAGTTGGCAGTTTTAGAATTTCGACTTTGGAACTTGGATTCAGGACTGTGGACTATGGGCTTTTGGTATTTTAGGCTTTCAAATTTACAATTTGAAATTGAAGTCGAGAGTGTTCAGACTCCAAAAAAAGGAACCGAAAATTATTCCCGGCCCCCAAAATCTATTTTTTACACTTTACTTTTTAATTGGACTTCTGACCACTACCGTATCTGCGTCTGATACGCGGTTTTTATTCTCACTTGTTGGTTGCGGTTTAGGCGGATATGTTTGCCGCGTTCGATGACGACGGCTCCGACGCCAAAGGCAGCTCCCATTCCAGCCCCAACGGCAAGTCCGACCGGGCCACCAACGATTCCGCCGATCAGAGCTCCGACACCTGTAGCTCCCCCGACTTTGGTCGCGTCGCCTTTTATCGAGCTTTGGCCGAGTGCTGTGCCCTCGTTATCGACACTCTTGACATTATCGCCTTTGATGGCCAAAACCTCGGTCATCGTCGCATCAAAATTGCTCCAGCGATTATCGCTCAGAATGATGCGGTCAAACGACAGCAGCAACTCGCTGCGGCGCTTGATACGGCCTGGTTTGAGGATTTTGGCTACGCGGCCCTCAACAGTAGCTCCGGCAAGCTCGGAGGGAGACGTGATTTTCGCTATAAACTTTTCTCCTTCTCTGCTCTGCTCGGTGTTGAGGTCCTCTTGTAATTCCAGAATCAACTCTGTATCGCGAGGAATGATCACGATCGCATTTCCAGTTGTTTGGTAGCTCGCAGAAATCGGGTCAACGCTAATCTGTGTTTGATTGCTGCTGTCGCTGTAAACTGTGTTTGCATTTGTTAACACAGCGGAGTCGGTCTTCGTTGTATCTGTATGTGTTTCAGCAACCTGATTGTCTACTACAACGACACCGCGTTTCTTCAATCCGGTCGGCAGGCTTGATTCAAACGATTTTCGTTCATATCCAGTGTCATACCCCGACTCAAATCCCTGTTGGTAACCATCGCGGAAGTTCTCAAGCGTGCCGTAGTCCTTGCTATACGATCGGTCGGCCTTGGAATAATCACTATGACGGCCGTAATTCTTTGCCACGTTGTCAATAATGTCCCGGTAACCGGCCATGTATCCGTCGGAATATCCGGTGCGAAATCCGCGTTGGAGCGAAACGCCGTCATCTTGTTTTTGGGCGGAAACTTTCGATACGAAAATTCCCGGAATCGCTAAACTTATTAAAACGGTGCATAATGCTATTATGCGTAGTTTTCCACTTAACTTCATTATAGTCTCCTGTTAATTAACGCCGGATCGGCAAGAAATGATTTACTCGCCTATATTTATATACTAATTCTTAATTAATTACAAGAGATTTTTTAATTCTGTGTAAAAGTGAACGTTAAAGAGCTTTTAAGGAAATGTTTAAGTAAAAAAGACGATGGATCGGCAAATCCATCGCCTAAGTATCATGAGGAGGAAAACTTCAAAAACTAAACGCCTCAAACTTCACAAACTATAATAGGATTCAGAAACTTTCTGATAACACCGAAGTGCCACGAACTCGAATTTTACCGCCAGTTTTGACTTGAAATCTCGCACCGCCGTTGCCAATCCTATATTTGCTGGCTGTTGCGTCGCCGCTGAGATGGCTAACTGTAATCCCTTCGCCTTGGACATCATCGCAGTTGGCTTCGAGGTCGGCAGAGGTATTTTCGGGCAGGGAAAGCGTAATAGGTCCTTCGGTCGCACTTGCCTTTACACTCTTAAAATCGCCTTCGAGATTGATCGCTCCGTTAGAGGTTTCTGCAACAATGTCACCTCGAAATCCGATGACCCGAATTCGTCCATCCGAATTTATAACCCGCAGATTGCCGTCAACGTCGCGCACGTTTATCGTTTCTTCCGATCCAACCAATTCGACATCGCCGGAAACGCCGTCTAGACGGATCTCACCATTGGAACTGATTTTGAGGTTTGATGTATGGGGAACAAATATCTCGATTCGAACCTTGTTTGGGCCGTTACTAAAGATCCCTCTGCGCCCCTGCAAGTCCGGATTTTCGATATTGATGTTTACGGTGGAGTCGCTGTGATTTTCGTTTATCTTAAGCGGTGTGACGGTTCGTGAGTCGGCAAATCGTGTTACGCGGTATTGAACCTCGGATTTATCCCAGCCTCGCACCGAGACCGAGCAGTCTTTTGCATTAACAGTTACTTTTGGCGTTCCCTTTACCTTAAAGGACTCACTTTTTTTCTCAACCCACGGAACTGATGGAAAAAATGCTGCGTCAGAGAGGCGGGCCAATACATCTCTTTGTATCAACTGTGCCTCTCTCATGTTTTGCTTCATCTCCTCCGAGTTCATAATCTGTTCTGTCTGCTTAATCAGTGCTACCGAGTCTGTAGCGATGCTCGGTAGTTCCATCTGTATTTTGCTTAACTCTGTCTGGGCATCGGCCATCGCCTTCGCCGCTAACTTTGTTGAAAGTTTTTCCCCTTCCTTTACAGCTTTGGCGATCTCATTATTGAGTTTTGCGGTTTCCAGCATGGCCATCCCATCCTGCCATGCATCATCGTGATTTTCCTTTTGCGGAAGTAGATTAGTGGCCGGGCTGAGACCCTTTCCATCGTCCTTGCGGCTGATCGTAAGTCCTCCGTTGACACTGTTTAACCGAATTTGAACCTCTCCGTTGCCCAATTTCCCGTAAAGATCACGGCCGACATATTTACCCTTTCGCACCGGCAGTCCAAAATCGTTTGTGATATTCCCATTAAGCGAATCCGCTCTGACCGTCGCGTTGGCGTCTGAGGGCAGAACGAGATTGACGCGGCCGTTCACCGTGTCGAGTGAAATCTTGCTGCCAGCCTCTAAACGGTCAAAGTCCGCTTTGACCTCACCGTTAACAGTCGAAAGTTTTGCCGTCCCGCGAATATTCGATGCATTCACCGATCCGTTAACAGCCGAAATTTTCGTAATATTTATAAAATCTGACACGGTAACCGAGCCGTTCACGGTCTCTACCTCGTTAAGCACCGCTCCGCGAGGGAGCATCAGCCGGAATTCTACATTCAGCTTGCCTCCGTTCTTCCATCGGTCACCGGAGTCTTTGTTTTTCCAATTTCCGTAGTCGGTCTCGACACCAAAATAATCCGGTCTTGACACTATCTTGACCTCAACGTCAGACAATCGCTCTTTGCTGTCTGCGACCTTTGTATATTCCAATTTAACCTCGTTACGATTCCACGCTTCTACCGTGATCGATCCGTTAACATTTGAAATGTTTACACGGCCATTGGCTGTGAGCGGATATGTCTGTGTAAATTGTTCCGTCTCATCGAATATAACTTCCTCGACTACGGCTGGAACGGTTTTAACGTGTGCTTTCGCAGTGGAAGCAGAATTCCCTTCCGATGACGAAAACATAAGGCCCGCGAAAACTATTGTGTATAACCAACTCATAACTGAACTCCTAATTTGCCAAAATTCTGTTAAGAACTTCCTGTATCTATGAGCAAAACACCGTCGCCACAGTATTTATGACAATTTTTTTTCTATTGTTCAAAAAAATCCAGGTTCCCGATCTATGATGGTATGACAAGCTTTTTCGACTTGAATACCTCTCCCCGAATGGTTTCCTACTTTTGTGGTTGTGGAGAATGCTCATTTCTCCCTTCGAGGGCTTTGTATCTTTTCTCTGTGGACTTTGATGTTATAAAGACGGTTTCTCGATGCATTGAGGCTTCGGGCCGTGCCGTCTGGTTCGAGAACATGCTATTTGAAATTGGTCATGAGTTAGTTGTCGGGAATCCGGTTTTGATAAGGAAATGGGCCACATCGAGGTACAATAATGAACGGCGGGATGCGGAGTTGATACTTGAGCTGCTGGTGCGCTGAGAGTTTCCGGCTCTGTGGCGAGAGAGAGCAGGCAAGCAATCGCAATCAGGTGCTTGAGATACTGCGGCTTCGGCAGAGTCTGGTTCGCCAGCAAACCCAGGTTTACAACCGTTTGCTGGCGATTACGCACAGTCGAGTCGGATGCTCTGGTAGAAGTCGGAGCGGCCGACAAATACGAGCCAGCTGTCGCCAATGCTTTGTACCTCACGCCGATGCTCCGACTCTGCATATTGACACGGCTTCAGCAAAGATCAAATTTATTACTTTGTCGCTTTCATCGAATACATTATCGCCGGGAAATCGTCTTTGTGTTTGTCAAAATTTGATGCCCGCGTGGTCGTCATTATGTTTAATTGCTGAACTTGGCCGAGGTAGCGACGATATGCGATCCATTGGTGGCGGCGGACATCATTTTTGCCTTCAGGTGGTGCTTCGGTAAATTCGACGCCTGTGATGCCGTCGATATCGAGCATCCTGACCGATTCGTACTTGCCGTTTTTTAGCTGCTGCATCGCCTGGTCAAAGTATGCTTTTTGACTGATCTCCATCGGGAATGAATCAGGCAAAACAGATATGTTCGCCAGCAAAAATGAGTTGTCTGTGCTCTTATAATTAAAACTCTCCTTCTTAATATCCATCTTTGACCAGCCTTTTGGCAGGGTCCACGAGATGCCCTGTTCGTCCCATTTTACCTCGACCCCGCCATCGACTATCGCCTGCTGGGCTCCATTTAACTTCGCTTTTTCGACAACCGTATCCGAGTCTTTTGTTTTTTCCGATGAAGTTGAACTATTGGCAACCGACGTATTCGAGCCGCCGTCCCCTGTCAGACTCTTGAGCCTCTCCTGCAGCCCGCAAAACGTCATTGCAAAAGCAAAAAAGCCGAGCATCAATATAGATTTCATTAGTAAAATTACCTCCGGTCGTTAGTTTTGGACTGCCATCATTGTTACCGCAAACCTCACAAATTGCAAAAAGCGGTATTAATTGGGGCTCGCCGATTTAGCCCGTTTGCGGGTGTCAGCCCAACCAAACGTGACCGCAAATAAAGTACCTCAAGTACTCATTGCTTTCCGCTGGCCGCCGCAGCCAAATGGTCTGAAACTCATCTCACATCAAAAGCTTAAGGATCAGATGTCTGATGATGCGGATGAAAATCAACTCCAATGTATAATGTCATTACGGTTTCTCCTGTCAATGAACAAAATCTTTTGTCGTCAAACTTCGATTCTACTTCCATGCATCGAGAAACCGTCTTTATAACATCAAAGTCCACTATGTGAGGACACAAAGTACACGGAGACTAGGTCAACACCATAAAATCAGGACACAACCTCTCCCAAAGTTCGCCTATTAATTACGGGCATTTGTGAAAAGCCTGTGTTAATATTAACGTTTTCGTTTTCCCATTGGAAAGCTTTATTACAGATGCGCTAAAAGACCGTAAAGATCGATTTTAAACAACCGTCACAGAGACCCTAGATACAAACCAGAGATGATGGAAAGCGAGACGTTAAAACCGCAAATGATCATATCCGAAGAAATACACCATTCGGTCTCCGGTGCCGACGACATCGAAGAGGTGTGGGAAGATCGGATTACGGTCGGCGATGTTTTTCGAAATCTCGTCAGGCATCCTGCTCAGATCATCACACGATGGAATTGGAAATCGGCATCTATCGGAGCTCTTCTGCGGGCTTCATTCTATTTCACAGTCTATCAGGCAAGCCGTGAAAGCTGGCTGGTTACGCTGACCGCCGTTTTAGTCGAACTTACGTTTCGATTCATTACGACCGGCATGTCCGGAGCGGTTGTGCAATCTTTTAGACGCGCCACCCCGTTTTGGCTGGCAAACGTAATAGTCTCGATCTCGCTTCCCGCATTTAGCCATACTGTCGAATTCGTTACTCATTACGCTCAGGAACGTTATCTTTATGACCTCTTTGCCGCCTCAGAAAACAGCGTCGCCCGGCAGCGAGCATTTGCTATCTCAGTCTTATTCTCAGTCCTGTCCGCTCTGTTTAATCTTTTTGCTATGAAGCACGGCGTTTTGCTTGTAGGTGCAGGTGATGAAACTAAGACGCTTTGGGATGATATGAAGCGTATGCCGCGAATGGTCGGTGAATTCACCGCATTTTTACCCGTTTTGATCTCGAAGTTTATTGAGAATGGCAAAATCCTGAACGCCGCCGCAACAATCCTTGGTTTTGGAATAGTAGTCGGAGCGATCCTCGGAACCGTCCGCGGAAAATGGGAATGGGCGTGGAGGTCAGCTGCAGGTGCTTGGGTGATCCTGATATTTGCATTGGCGATTACGCTTTTGGCCCGTTACATTTCTAAGCGGAAAGGGATAATGTACAGAAAACGTTATTAGCTTTTCGCATTTCTGTCATTTTTTGCCAAGAATGCACGAATTATAGCCAATAAGCCACGTTCATCTAACATCTGATTCGTGTATTAGCAGCTAATTTAGCGGCAATTTAAGGAATGTCCTTAAGCTTAGAAATTGCTCTCCACTTTCCTCCGTTTTAGACATGCTCGAATTAGTCTTTGCAAATCTGAGAGTCCGGCCTTTTCGCACGCTTATTAGCGTGATCGGAGTGGCACTCGGAGTTGTATTGGTCGTTCTGTTTACGGGCCTGGCACGCGGAATGACCGAGGATCTGGCAAAGCGGTCTGCAAATTGGAAGGCCGAGATCGTCTTTACACGTCCCGGCGGAATGGAGATGTCCAGCTCAAATGCTGCTGTAAATGTGGAATACGCCCCCAGACTGCTCCAAATCGAAGGCGTACAAGCGACTGTACCCGTTTTTCGCTATTTTTCACCCGATTCCAAAAGCACTTGGGGTCTGAGACAGCTTGACGGTGTCGACTGGAAGCCATTCGCAGATATGAACGGGATTGAACTTACCGAAGGTCGTGCCCCGCAGGCAAATGACGAAATTATAATGGATGTACGCCAGATCGAGGACGACGGCTTAAAGGTCGGCGACACCTATGATCTCTTTGGGGGTAAGCCGTATAAGATCGTCGGCGTATTTTCACCTCCCTCTGGGGCCCGGATAAAAATGTCGCTAGCCGCACTGCAGGACGCGATGCAAACAGATAAATGTTCATTTATCCTCGTAAAATTAAATGATGACGCCGATGTGGGCACTATGGCCGCAAAGATTAATGAGGTGTTGCCCGGCAACAAGATAACACTGACGAGTGATATAGTCATCGATGCTCAGGACCGTATTCCCGGTTTGAGCACATTCTTACGAGTGCTAGTCGCACTCGGAGCATTTGTCAGCACAATCTTTGTCCTGCTCTCGATGTATACGACCATTACCGAGCGTCAAAAAGAGATCGGCATTCTGAAATCGCTCGGGGCCTCAAAATCTTTTATCATCAAAACGATCGAGGGCGAAGCATTTATGATCGGCATTCTCGGTATTATTCTAGGATTTGCCGCCTCGTTTGCCGCCTCGTATCTGATCGAGCGCGAGTTTGGCCTCGCGTTTGAATTCAGCTCCGGTTGGATACTGACCGCCGTCGCCATCGCCATCGGCGGCAGCCTCGCCGGTGCCCTCTATCCCGCCTGGCGTGCCTCTGGTATTGATCCCGTACAAGTAATGGTGAATGAGTAATTGACAGCCGATAGCCTGCCTGTTTGTGTTTATATTAAAGTAATTAGCCCATCCTACCCCAATCGCAAACGCAAATATTCACGCAGATTATCCGTACTAACGCGTTCCTGTTCCCAAGTGTCTCGGTCGCGGACGGTGACTGCGCCATCTTCGAGAGTTTCGTGATCAACGGTTACGCAGAATGGAGTGCCGATCTCGTCCTGGCGGGCGTAAAGTTTGCCGATACCGCCGGTGTCATCGTAAACGGTGCGCATCGAGGGTTGGAGTTCGCGTTTGATATTGCGGGCAATCTCGACGATCTCAGGTTTGTTTTTCGCAAGGGGCAGGACGGCGACTTTGATCGGAGAGAGTTCTGGTTTGAGTTTTAGTATAACGCGGACTTCGCCTTTGTCATTTGTACGCTCGGTGTACGCGTCCATCATCACGGCCAGCAAAGTGCGGTTGACTCCGATCGCCGGCTCGATGACATACGGATAAAAACGCTCATTTGTCTGCGGATCAAAATACGATAGATCGTCGGTCGAATCGGGATTGATCCGCTTCCCTTCCTCGTTTTCCGGCTTTTTCGAGTGGGCTTTGAGATCAAAATCCTTGCGATTCGCGATCCCCATCAGTTCGTCCCACTGTTTGTCTTCGTCCTCGCGTTCTGGGAAAAAGCGGTACATAATATCGACTGTCCGCTCGGCATAATGGGCGAGTTCATGGGATTGCTGTTCGTAGAGCGAGAGATTCTCAGGCAATATTCCAAGTGTGCCAAGCCACACCTGAAACCCGTCAATCCATTCCTGATGCAATGTGGGAGCGTCCTCAGCACGACAAAAATACTCCATCTCCATCTGCTCAAATTCACGCGTCCGAAAGATAAAATTCCCCGGGGTAACCTCATTGCGAAATGCCTTACCTATTTGCGCGATTCCAAACGGGAGCTTTCGTCGCGATGTATCCAAGACATTCTTAAAATTGATAAATATTCCTTGCGCGGTCTCCGGTCGCAAATAGGCAAGGGCGGATTCGTCCTCATCGCTCGACGCCGCTCCGACTGTTGTGCGAAACATTAGATTGAATGGCCGCGATTCCGTTAGGTTCGTAGAATTGCAGTTCGAGCAAATCGCCAATTCATCGGCATTCCGCTCAAGCTTGTCCTCACGCAGCCGCGAATTGCAGTCACGACAGTCGACCAGCGGATCGCTAAACGTCTCCTCATGGCCCGAATACTTCCATACCATACGGTTCTGAATGATCGAAGAATCAAGGCCCTCGATATCGTCGCGTTCATAAACCAGCCAGTTCCACCAGCTTTTCTTAATATTATTCGCCAGCTCGACCCCAAGCTGGCCATAATCCCACGACGAACCCAGCCCGCCGTAAATGTCCGACGCCGGAAACACAAATCCGCGGCGTTTTGCGAGAGAGACAATGGTTTCGATGTTTGGTGCTGGCATAAGAATAGGTTACGCAATAGGATTTTCTAAGCAGCTTTAGTGTAGTTCTGGGTGTCGGCTGATAGCTGTCTGCCATTAGCTAACCCATAGATCCCGACAATTGGCTCAAAATGCCGGAAAGAAGTAGAATCTGATTCGGATTCAAATTCTCCTTTCGCGTAACTGGGATTATCATATAACTGTTCTCGCCATTGTTAAAATTGCGAAGGCATCAAATGGTACGGTTACTCTGTCATCTAAAACCTGTATCCTTCTACCTGCGTATTGATAACCAAAACCGTCTCGACTACGATGTAGTCTGGTTCCTGATACATATTAAGATCGCCGCTGCTTCATATTATCTATGAAAAACCATTGGAAAAGCACTTTTTTGTTATGCGTGACATTTCTTTGGATAGTATCCAATAGTGTTGTCGGATCGCTGGGTCAGGAATCCACCGGCAAGTCTTCTGCATTGCCGACCGGCAGATTGCCGGCCCGCGAGCTTTGGCGTCAGGTTGAGGTTATCCGGACGGCACACGGCGTACCACATATTCGGGCGGAGAATCTACGCGCCGCCGGTTACGCACTCGCTTGGTTGCAGTCTGAGGATTACGGGCAGCAAACAGCACTGAGATTGCTCGGAGCGAACGGTCGTGCAGCGATGATGTTGGGCTCTGATAGTATTGATTCAGACTTTGCGGCTCTGAGAAACCGCTCTCGGGCTATCGAGACCTATCATTTACTCGATCAAGAAACACGGGACGTTTATGAAGGCTTCGCCGCGGGCGTAAACCGCTATATCGAGCTAAATCCAACTGAGTTTCCGCCTAATATGCAGGCCGATTTCAGTGGTGTTGACGTTGCCACGCTCGATGTTAGCGGCCCATCAGCGGCCAAGATTCGCACGTTTCTTAATAGTCTCAATCCTCCCTCGACACCTGCAAGGCCGGATAGTACTGACAATGACGAAGGCGAGCAGAATCCTGACGACGGATCAAACACTTGGGCATTTGCACCGAGCCGAACGAAATCAGGCAAAGCGATCCTCATGCGTAATCCGCATCTGTCCTGGACGGCTGGCTATTACGAGGCTCATTTGACGGTTCCCGGCGTTGTTGATTTTTATGGCGATTTCCGCATCGGCGGGCCATTTGCGGTAATTGGCGGTTTTAACCGCGATCTCGGTTGGTCAACGACAAACAATCGCAATGACCTCGATCAAATTTATTCGCTCGATGTTGATCCGAAGTTGGCGGATCATTATCTTTTCGACGGCGGTTCGATGCCATTGAAACGGGAGTTATTGACCGTGACTTTCAGAAACGGCGACGGGCTTTCGACCGTGACTCGCGAGGCTTGGTCAACGCCGCTAGGCCCGGTCATTCATCGTGCCGATGGCAAGATTTACGTGATTAAGACTGCAAAAGACGGCGAATTTCGCGCCGGAGAGCAATTCCTCCGGATGATGCGTGCGAAATCACTCGACCAATGGAAGGATGCGATGAGAATGCGGGCTCGCCTGACTTCAAATTTCACCTACGCCGATCGTGCTGGCAACATCTTTTTTGTCTGGAACGCCGCTCTTCCGCTTCTGCCGCATCCACCGGTCGCCGACACGGTTGCTCAGCCCGCTCGTGGAACACGTGATGTTTGGACGCTTTACGTGCCTTTTGACGCACTGCCCCAGTTTCTCAACCCTTTGGGCGGTTATCTGCATAATGAGAACAGCTCGCCTCATTTTACAAACGTCCGCATGCCAATCAACACGGTCAATGCATTCCCCAACTTTGAGCAGCCCAGCCTCTCGCTTCGCAGCCAACTCGCGCTCGAACTTGTCGGCGGCGACGAAAAGTTCAGCCTCGAAGACGTCATCCGGCTACAAACCACTTACCGCACGCTGCTTGCCGACCGCGTTAAAACGGAGCTGATAGCTGCGGTCAAGGCCGCAAATCCTTCCCCCGACGAAAAAGCCGCGATTGCCCTGATCGGAAAATGGGATAACACCGCCGCTCACGACAGCCGTGGGGCAGTACTTTTCCAGCTTTGGTGGACGCATTATTCGGGCATACGTCTGCCCGAGGTGCGTACTACACTCCCAGATGTCCAACGCTACGCAAAAGTGTGGAGCGTTGCCGACCCGATGAATACGCCACGCGGCCTAGCCGACCCGGATCGTGCTGCCGAGTCGTTCAAATGGGCTGTCGCCGAAACGATGCGTCTATATGGCAAATGGGATGTTGCATGGGGCGAAGTTCACCGCGTAAGGCGTGGCAAGGTCGATGTTCCGGTAGGCGGCTGCGGCAATGATCTGGGCTGTTTCCGCATTCTGGGATTCACACGCGAAGACGACGGCAAACTTGTCGCAACATCCGGCGATGCATGGATTCTAGCCGTGGAATTTGGCGATACTCCCAGAGCATATTCCGTACTCGCATACGGCCAGAGCCGCCGTCCCGAATCACCTTACCACGCCGATCAGGCCGCAATGTTCGCCAAAGGAGAATTCAAGCGAGTCGCCTTTACCGAGGCAGATGTAAACGCCCAAGCAGTAGTGCGATATCGGCCGGGACAAAAAAGGTAAACGCTGCATTCAATCGCGAAATTTTTGAGTCACCATCAAACCGCGTCGGCCGCCATCCAGAATGCCGATGCCGACACGTCCGAATGCTGGACGCAGGATGTTTGCCCGATGGCCGGGAGAATTCATCAGTCCGATGTGCGCGATTGGTACAGTCGGAGCGAATGCCAGATTTTCGCCAGCAGTCCGAAACCGCACATCGCCTTCACGCATTCTGTCAAAGGGGTCTTTGTTTTCCGGCGTATAGTGCGAAAAATAACCGCGCGAGAACATATCGCCCGAATGTCGACGTGCAACCTCGGTCATCTCCGGATCGGCCTCGAGCGGGTCTAGATCATTCGCCATACGTTCCTGATTGACAAGCTCCAGCATCTGAGCTTCAAGTTCAGGACGCGAGGGGGCGTTGTCGATCTTAAACAGCAACTCAACTCGCTCTGTAGAACCCGGCTGCACGGTCGTACGGCGGTTCAATGTCTGCCTGATCGCCGGGTCGAAGATAGGGACGAGAGCCGTCTCAAGTTCCTCGGTATAAACCGCGAGCCGATTCGCAAGATAACTATTCCGCGAGGTTTCGGTTAAACCGTCAGAGAACGGCATTGAGAAAAGAAGCGTGGCGACGATTGCCGTCGTAATCAACCCGCCGACCAAACCGGGCAAAATACCAAAACTCTTATTTGCGGGGTGCTCATGTACATCCTTTGGAATACGTCGCAAGAGCGCATTGCTGACAAGCAGGATGATGAGGCTCGTGACAATGACGACTAAAACAAAAGCTACCGGGTGATTCCAAACCTCCGTCCAATCGGTAATATTTTCGAGCCACCTCGAAACCGTTTTATATAGGATCAATCCAGCCAAAAGGCTTCCGGCCCAGCGCACCAGATCCAGCAGACCGATAATAAAACCTCGTTGCCAACCGCTCCAAATGCTCAGTACGACGATTAAAATTAATAGAATATCTACCCAATTAAAATTCATAACCGTATTTTATGATGCTGGAAATCCGGATTTTATAGAAAGAAAAAAGGCTGTCCGAATAAATCAGACAGCCTCCATTTACTTACCTAATAAAACTCTACTGCACAACCGGCGGGGTCGCTCCCGGCGGGACGATCCAGACTTCGTATGTCGTCTTGAGGCGGGGACTGCCTCGGACGATGGATATTCGTCTCGGATCAAAACCGCGTTCCTTGACCATGTAATCGAGTGCCCGTCGGGACAGCCGGTCATAGGTGTTGACGCGTGTACTCTGGCGGTCGGTTCCCGGATAGATGATCACATAGAGCTGAGCGTCCGGCGTATTCTGGGCCTGGATGACGCAGTTGTCAAAACGTGCTTTGTCATCATCCGGAGCTTTTGCTTCAAACTCGTCGCAGCGGAATGGTTTTGGTTGCTCGACCGGCGGTATCCGTGTAACTTCTGTCGGAACCGAGATGAGCTGGCGGCATTTGCCGTCGTAAACGTCATCGTTTACATCCAACTCGGCATTTATAGTGCTGCCGCCAATTCCGGTCGAATCTATAGTGATCGACGGTGTGCCGAGCCCGCTAGTGACGCGGCCGTTAGACACCTTCCACGCATAGCGGATTGGAATCGGTGCAGTACCTGAATTAATAGCTGCAAAAGTGACCAAATCGCCTTCCGTGATCCTGTCCGGGCCCTCGAGGTAAAACCGGTAAGGGCAGGGCGTTGAGATTGTTTCACGAACTATCTTCAAACAAATACAGTGTTTTTGATCGCGGCGTATCTCGATCTCATCCCGCCAAACTTTACCATCCGGGCCTGTTACCTCAACCGTATGAAAACCCGGTGTAAGATAAAACTCAGCTCCCGTTCCAACACCGCTCTCGCCAACGTAAACTCCGTCGACCTTGACCGGATAGGAGGTTTCCGTGGTTCTTACGCTTAAGGTTCCTGTATTTTTCGGCCGTTTTTTGTCATCCTTGCCGTTTGCCATGACTGTCGAAAGTCCAAGCGTCAAAACCAGCCCGATCACAAATAGAAAGTTGTATCTGTTTACTCGCATTTTAATTTCCTCGTTTATTCAACGGCAGATCGTATCTGCGCAGAATTTTTTGTGTTGGGTAAATACCGCCGGAGATTTGTCCGGCGGTGTTTAGCCTCATCATAACCTATTCTTCTTCTTTTTCGTCACCGCTCTCACCTTTTTTGCCGAATTTTCGGCGGGCGGCGAGACCGATCGATGCGAGACCAGTGCCAAACAATAGGATTGTCATCGGTTCCGGTATCGGTTCCGGCGGTGTCGGTGTCGGCGTCATCGGTGGTGGCGTCGGTGGAGGCGTCTGCTTAGGCGTTGGCGTCTGTTTAGGTGTCGGGGTCTGTTTAGGTGTCGGCGTCTGCTTTGGCGTCGGCGTCGGTGTCATTCCCGGTGGCGTCGGCGTCGGTGTCATTCCCGGTGGCGTCGGCGTCGGTGTCATTCCCGGCGGTGTCGGTGTCGGTGTCATTCCCGGCGGTGTCGGCGTCGGTGTCATTCCCGGCGGCGTCGGCGTCGGAGTGTCCTTTTTGCGTCTGATCAAAATAAATGCAATAGGTATTGCTGCCAGACCGAGCAGGGCCCATTTTGGAAAACCGCGTTTGGTCACTATCGCTTCTTCGCAATCGCAAACATCGTCGGTGACTATTTCAGTTCTTGTCTCCGTTATAACACGACCGTCCTGCGGCAAGGCGGCCTTC
Organism: Pyrinomonadales bacterium; assembly: GCA_038257355.1. Lineage (GTDB taxonomy): Bacteria > Acidobacteriota > Blastocatellia > Pyrinomonadales > Pyrinomonadaceae > OLB17. The sequence continues at coordinate 32,257 of JBBSJK010000008.1, forward strand.
TTATTCTTTTCGTCTTCGTCGTCATCGTCGCCCACCAAAAATGTGTAATCACCGGCAACTAGAAGACGCGAAAACGCCCCTGTCTCAGCTTGGCCAGGCCGTGCATTCATGACCTGTACAACATTTTCAAAACGAACAGGAGCAGCATCTATCCTGGTAAAGCCCGCCAAAACAGAAGCCATGCAAATGGCCGAGAGTAACCCTCTTAAATTAATATTTTTCATGTCTGTTACCTGATCAAACGGTATCTAAGGCAAAAAACTAACAAATGTTTTCACAGTTCGGTTGGCACTCACTGTCGATTTGATTTTTGGGGCAGTTTGGAAAATATAACAAAATGTGTTTATGAATGCACGTCATGCAATATTCCTGGCACGAATGCCACCTAAAATCCATTGATTTCGCTAATTCAAGGGGAAAAAATGCCTAATGAGACATATTCTCCAGAAATTTAAGTGTTTTTTTTAATTATTTTTCAATTTGCCGCATAAAAGAAAACCGGCTATCACAACATAGTGATAACCGGTCTGGATTTCCCAAAATATACAACAAAATGAACTTTGTTGCCTTTTATTACTATTCGCTATCTGGAGCGGCCTTGGCCTGTTCCTCGGCGATTATAGCCTTTCTCGAAAGTTTTACCTTATTGCCTTCCTTGCCGATACATTTGACGAGGATCTGTTGACCCTCCTTGAGCTCGTCGCGAACGTCGCGAACGCGGCGGTCTGATATCTCAGAGATATGCAGCAAACCGTCAAGCCCAGGCATAATCTCGACAAACGCGCCGAAGTCGACGATCCGCGAAACCGTGCCCATATAAGTCTCGCCAACCTCCGCCTCAGCCGTCAGCGCCTTGATACGGGCGACAGCTAGTTGCGCGGCCTCACCGTCGGCCGTTGCGATCAAAACTGTACCGTCATCGGAGATATCGATCTTGGCTCCGGTTTCTTCGGTGATCGCACGGATCATCTTGCCGCCCGGTCCGATCACGTCGCGAATCTTATCCGGCGAGATCATCAGCGTGATGATCCGCGGTGCAAATTCCGAAAGCTCCTGACGCGGCCCGGAGATAGACTTGGTCATAATGTCCAGAATGTGGAGACGGCCTTTCCTCGCCTGTTCCAGAGCTTCCTGCAGGATCATGGCATTGATGCCGCCGATCTTGATGTCCATCTGGAGAGCAGTAATGCCGTCAGCCGTTCCCGTGACTTTAAAATCCATGTCGCCGTAATGATCTTCCGCACCGGCTATATCCGATAGGATCGCATAGCGGTTCCCTTCCATCACGAGGCCCATTGCAACCCCGGCGACCGGCTTTTTGATCGGTACACCCGCATCCATGAGGCTAAGTATCCCGCCGCAGACCGTCGCCATGGACGACGAACCGTTCGATTCCGTAATGTCGGAAACTATGCGTAATGTGTATGGAAAATCAGCTTCGTCGGGCAGAACCGACATAATTGCGCGCCGGGCCAGATTGCCGTGACCGGTTTCGCGGCGTGATGTACTGCCAAATCGTCCTGTTTCGCCGACTGAATACGGTGGAAAATTGTAATGGAGCAGGAAACGGCGTTTGACCTCGCCTTTTTCAATGTCGTCCATGTACTGCTCGTCCATTTTGGTGCCGAGCGTCGTGGTAACCATCGCCTGTGTTTCACCGCGTGTGAACAGGGCCGAGCCGTGAACACGTGGCAGCCAGCCGACTTCGCAATTGATCGGACGGATCTCTGAGAATTTACGGCCGTCGGGACGCCGTTTGTTGCCAAGCATGTCCTCCCTGAATATCTTCTCTTTTAATTGGCCAAACGCCTTACCGGCGGTCGAACGTGCCTTCGGGTCGTCATCCGGATAGCTTTCAATGACTTCTTTTTTTAGAGCGTCCTGGCTCGCGTAAACCTCGATCTTGTCGCGTCCAGTTGAATTGAGAGCAGTTCGCAGTTTGTCGGTAAAATTCTTCTCGACCTCGGCGACGATCTTTTCATCAAGCGGAGCGACCTCGAATACGCGTTTCTCTATGTTAAGAGCTTTGCCCAGTTCCTTTTGCCATAAGCATAGGCGTTTGATCTCGCGATGTGCGAGCATCAGGGCTTCGACCATGATGGATTCGTTGACCTCCTGGGCCTCGCATTCGACCATGCATATTGCTTCTTCAGTTCCGGCGACGATGAGGTTAAGCTCACTTTCGCGGCGTTCGTCGAATGTCGGATTGATGATATACTTTCCATCCATCAGCCCGATGCGGACACCGGCGATCGGATTGTTGAACGGTATATCTGACAGATACAACGCACACGAAGCACCTGTAATTGCGATCACATCTGGATCGTTCTCTGAATCGGATGAGATGACCGAGGCCACGATTTGCGTTTCAAATCTGTAACCGTCAGCGAACAAAGGCCGCACCGGGCGGTCAATCATGCGGCAGGTCAGAATTTCTTTTTCTGACGGACGGCCCTCACGTCGGAAATAGTTACCAGGAATGCGTCCCGATGCAAATGTGTTCTCACGGTATTCGACCGTGAGCGGAAAAAAGTCCAGCCCCTCTTTGGCTGTTCGGGCACTGACCGCTGCTACGAGCAGCATCGTATCGCCATAACGAATCACGACCGAACCGTCGGCCTGCTTGGCAACCTTGCCTGTTTCGACGATCAAATCTTGTGTTCCAAGCTTGATCGATTCACTCAAATATTTTTTTGTCATTACGTATCCTCAAAAACAGCAAAGACGAAAGAAGCTATTTCGTGAAGCTCTTTCGCCTTTGGGAAAATTACTAATTGTTGCAACGATCCTTTTTCGACCGGAGGCGTAATATGCTGTCACGTTCAGCAACCACCGGCAAATTCTTCGCAAAGATCGATTATTCTTAACGGCCCGAAGCGGCCTTCTCTGATGTTTATAGAATTCGTATAGTTTATTGAGTTTCTGGAGTAGCCTTAACCCTACAAACTCTACAACTCTAAAAACTTACCTTCTGAGTCCGAGTTTCTTTATAATTTCATGATATTCGTTAATATCACGCCGCTTGAGATAATCAAGCAATTTCCTACGACGCGAGACTAATTGAAGCAAGCCCCGACGCGAGTTGTTGTCTTTTTTGTGGATCTTAAAATGAGCGGTTAATTCGTTGATACGCTGCGTAAGCAACGCAATCTGCACCTGAGACGATCCTGTGTCCGATCCGTGTGTTTTGTAGTCACCTACAATCTGTTCTTTTAATTCTTTAACTGTTGACATAATGTCTTGCTATAAAAAGCCTCTCCTATTGTTTGCAGTAACTCCGTAAACTAGTACGGTAACCGCTAAAATTTAATGAATAACTTATAACCTATAAGTAATAAAGTGAAAAGTAATTCTAAATAATTATCTACTATTCCGTATTTACTATCAACTTATCACGGCAAACTCTTGATCTAAAATATCATTTCTGTATTTTCATAATCAATATTTAAAATCTTCCATAAACTTTGTCGAAAATTCGCCCTTCTGAAATTTTTCGTCCGCCATTATGGCCTGGTGAAGCGGGATTGTGGTCTTGATACCTTCGACGACCATCATATCCAGAGCGCGCTGCATTCGGGCAATTGCCAGTTCACGGGTGCGGGCGTGAACGATTAATTTAGCGATCATCGAATCGTAATAAGGCGGAACGACATATCCCGGATAGACGGCTGTATCAACACGCACGCCCGGACCGCCGGGAATATTAAATGCGGTAATCCGCCCCGGACTCGGCGTAAACTTTACAGGGTCCTCCGCATTGATCCGGCACTCGATCGAGTGGCCAACGATCTGAACCTCGTCCTGTGTATAGCCGACTATTGCTCCTGTAGCGATCCGTATCTGATTTCGCACGATGTCTGCAAGCGTGACCATCTCGGTCACCGGATGTTCAACCTGGATGCGGGTGTTCATCTCCATGAAGTAAAAGCTGCCGTCCTCGTCGAGGAGAAACTCGAATGTGCCCGCACTCGAATAACCAATCTCCTGACAAGCTTTCACGGCGACCGCACCCATTTGATCGCGTAATTCTTTTGAGATTACCGGTGACGGTGCTTCTTCGAGCAGTTTTTGGTGGCGGCGCTGGATCGTACATTCGCGTTCGCCGAGGTGAATGACGTTGCCATGTTCGTCGGCGAGAACCTGTATTTCAATATGACGCGGACGCTCGATGTATCGTTCGATGTAAACTGAGCCGTTTTTGAATGCATTGAGAGCCTCGGTTTGAGCGAGTTCGAGGTTATTTTCGAGTTCATCCTCGTGCCTGACGATACGCATTCCTCGTCCGCCGCCGCCAGCCGCAGCTTTTATGATCAACGGAAACCCGATCTCAAGCGCCAGTTTCTTTGCTTCTTCGGCAGATTCAATCGGCTCTGGGCTTCCCGGTAGGATTGGCACACCGGCCGCTTTCATCGTCCGCCGGGCCTCAATCTTGTCACCCATCATCGCAATTACATCCGGACGCGGCCCGATAAATTTGATATTGCAGTCTTCGCAGATCTTTGCAAAAGTCGCGGACTCAGCCAAAAAGCCGTATCCTGGATGGATCGCATCGACATTTGTTATCTCAGCTGCGCTGATAATGGCGGGAATATTGAGATAACTCTCGGCCGATGCAGCCGGCCCGATGCAAAGTGCCTCGTCGGCATACCGCACATGCAGAGCATCACGATCAGCTTCGGAATAGACGGCGACGGTCTTAATTCCCATCTCCTTGCACGTCCAAATGATCCTGATCGCGATCTCGCTGCGATTTGCAATCAAAATTTTGCGTATCTCTCTCATCGTAAATAGAAAATCGTAAATCGTTGATCGAAAGAGCTCCGGCCTGTTTTCGATTTACGATTCACGATTTACTAATCCTTATTTCTTTATCCCAAACAACGCCTGGCCGTATTCGACAGGTTGGCCGCTTTCGACGTAGATTTTTACAACTTCGCCCGAAACCTCGGCTTGAATCTCGTTCATCAGCTTCATCGCCTCGACAATGCAAACGGTCGTTTCAGGCGAGACCTTGCTGCCTTCGCTTATATATGATTCTTTGTCAGGTCCAGGGGAGCGGTAAAATGTGCCGACAATTGGTGAAGTGATCTTATAAAGACCGGCATCTTCGTCGACCGTCTCTGGATCAAGGGCAGGAGCAGACATAGCGACCGGGGCAGCAGTTGGAGCGGCCTGCATAACTGGAACGCCCGTCATCTTGCTTAAGCGGACACGAATATTTTCATTCTCGAATTCAAAATCGGTAAAACCGTGTTCGATCACAAGGTTCGCGAGATCGCGAAGCTCCTGCATATTCAGCGACGGTTCGGTCACTTGTTTCTGCTTTTTTGAAACTCCGGCGCTTTTTTTCTCAACCACGATCTCGCCATCCTTTGCTTTTGCCGAAGCGTTTGTATCGCTCATTTTAGATAGACTCCCTAAAAGTAAAGAGTTCTATTTTTAGCTGCTTACCATGCGGGGTCAGATCAGCTAAAGTTGGAACTCCGAACATTCTAGCCTTTTGCGGCCAATTCGTGAGGATTGTCGACGAGTTCTATAACTGCCATCTCGGCGTTATCGCCCTGGCGGCGGCCGAGTTTGATAATGCGCGTGTAACCGCCGTTACGATCCTTGTAACGCTCTCCGAGCTCGCCAAAGAGCCGCTGGACAGCTTTAACACCGGCTGTTCGTACGATCGGCTCTTTAGCCTCGCCTTTCTTACCGCGAAACCGGCTCTGCTCAGCTTTAAATGTGCTGTTGCCAGCGTGAAAGTAGGCAGCCGCCTGACGACGCAGGTGGACCCCGCGTAAAATAGCATCGTCACCGGTCAAATTCTCGGCCTTTCGCGCGAGTGTTATTGCTTTTTCAATGAAAGGCCGCAATTCCTTAGCTTTCGGAACGGTCGTTACGATGTGTTCCTTGTCGGCATTTATCAACGAGGTTGCCAAATTCCTAAGCATCGACATGCGATGCTCCGTCGTCCGGCCCAATTTACGATGTGCTTTTAAGTGTCTCATAGCAATAGGTTAAAAGTTCAAAGTATAAAGTTCAAAGTTATTGGTTCGTCAATTTGAACCTTAAACTTTGAATCTTAAACTAATTCTTAGTCCAGGTCGCGTCCTCCCGATCCCGGGATTGGATTTCCCTGTTCGTCAAAATCCATTCCAAAATCGAGGCCCATTCCGTGGAGCATATCTTTGATCTCGGTGAGCGATTTTTTACCAAAATTCTTGGTATGAAGCATATCCTTTTCGCTGCGGCGAATAAGATCGCGGATTGAGCGAATATCAGCGTTCTTCAAACAGTTGTACGAACGAACCGAAAGCTCAAGTTCATCGACCGATTTGTCGAGCAGGTCGTTTCGCATGAGCGGCGGACGTGCGATGTCTTCGTATTTGTATTCTTCTTCTTCCTCTTCAAAATTGACAAAGATCGACATGTGATCCTTGACGAGTTTCGCCGCGAGGCCGATCGAATCTTCCGGTTTGACCGAGCCGTCCGTCCAGACTTCCAGCGTCAAACGGTCAAATTCGGTATTAGATCCCTGTCGAGTTTGATCGACATTGTAATTCACTTTCTTGATCGGCGTGTGGACCGAATCGATGGGTATGTAGCCGACCGATAAGTCTTCGTCATTGTTAAATTCAGCTGAAACGTAACCGCGGCCTTGTTTGAGACGCATCTCAACATTGAGTGAACCGCCCGCACTGATCGTTGCAATGTGAACATCGTTATCAAGAATTTCGACATCACCATCTGTCTCGATATCGGCACTGGTGACGATTCCCGCGCCTTTCTTGGTGATGGACAGCGTTTTCGGCCCGCCGCCATGCAGTGTAAGCGGCACCTGCTTTAAATTTAAAATTACGTCGGTCGCGTCTTCGACAACACCTTTGATCGACGAGAATTCGTGTTCGACGCCCTCAATCTTGACGGCTGTAATCGCCGCTCCCTCGATCGACGACAAAAGCGCACGGCGGATCGAATTACCGACCGTCGTGCCAAAACCTCGCTCAAATGGTGCTGCGTGAAATTTCCCGTATTTCGGAGTCAATGTCTCAGTCTCGACATTAAGGCGGCTCGGCATCTGGAAGTCTGTCCAATTATTGCTCTGTGTCATAATTTTAGTTTGTTGAGTTCATTGAGTTTATAGAGTTCATTGAGTTGTGGAGCGAGATTTGGTCTCTATAACTCGACGAACTCTATAACTCTGCAACTCTTATTTACTGTAAAGCTCGACAATCAACTGCTCGTTAATATTCGCGTCGATATCCTGACGATTTGGCATACCGGATACCATTATGCTCAGTTCCTTGCCGTCTATGCTCAACCATTGCGGGCGGCCGCGGCCACCGGCGGTTTGCCATGCACCCTCTACGTGAACGTTTTTGTGTGTTGTTTCCTTAACGGCCACATTGTCGCCGGCCTTGACCTGAAACGAAGGGATATTCACCTTTTTACCATTGACCGTGACATGTCCGTGATTGACGAGCTGACGAGCCTGCCGACGCGAGGTCGAGAAACCCGAGCGGTAAACGACATTGTCGAGACGGCGCTCGAGCATGAAAAGCAAATTTTCGCCCGTGACGCCTTTTTGACGGCGCGCTTTTTCGAAATAATTACGAAACTGTTTTTCGAGGATAAAGTAAATACGCTTTACTTTCTGTTTTTCGCGAAGCTGCTCGCCATAGCCCTGAAGCATCTTGCGTCTGGCCGCACCGTGTTGCCCTGGCGGGTTTGTACCGCGCTTTTCGATAGCGCACGAGGGTTTAAAACATCTGTCGCCCTTCAAAAATAACTTTCCACCTTCGCGACGGCAAAGCCTGCACACCGCATCTCTATATCTAGCCATAGTATTTTTTTCGCCTCCGTAAATTTACGGAAAAGTTTACGAGCCAAGGCCCTTCATCCTTTCGATAAAACCAAATTCTTTGCAGAGAAATTTCAAATCTCAAATTTGAGATTTGAAATTTCAAATTCTCAAACGCGTCTGCGTTTTGGCGGTCGGCAACCGTTATGTGGAATCGGCGTCGTGTCGCGGATTGATGTAACACGAATACCGGCCTGATTGATCGCACGAATCGCCGATTCGCGGCCACCGCCCGGGCCTTTAACCCGAACTTCGACCTCACGCATTCCGGCATCAAGAGCTTTGCGTGCAACCTCTGAAGCTGCCTGTTGTGCCGCGAACGGCGTGCCCTTACGCGAACCGCGAAAGCCGCGTGCTCCCGACGAAGATTGAGCCACGAGATTCCCCATCGTATCTGTGATAGAGATCAGCGTGTTGTTAAACGACGCCGCAATGTGAACGATCCCGACGGGAATATTTTTTCTCTCTTTTTTCTTAAAAGTTTTCTTTTTTGCTGCTGCTTTTGCCATTTTGTTTCAGTTGTCGGTTGTCAGTTGTCGGTTGTCAGTTGTCAGCGGAGCCAGTGAAAAACTGACAACTGACAACCGACAACCGGCAACTATTTCTTACCCGGTGCCTTCTTCTTAGCCACTGCCGCTTTACGTGGTCCTTTTCTCGTGCGTGCGTTAGTACTGGTGCGCTGTCCGCGAACCGGAAGGCCGCGGCGATGACGCAACCCGCGATAGCAGCCGATATCCATCAGACGCTTGATATCCATCTGTACTCGCTTTCTCAGATCGCCCTCAATATTTCCCTCGGTGTCGAGAATCGCGCGAATTCGTGTTAATTCGTCCTCGCTGAGATCCTTGATCTTGGCGTCGATACTGATATCTGCTTGGCCGAGAATTTCGGTCGCGCGAGATTTGCCCACACCATAGATGTAGGTCATCCCAATCTGTGCCCTTTTGTTGGGCGGTAAATCAACTCCTGCAATACGAGCCATATTTTCTCCATTTTGAATTTTGATCTTCGATCTATAGCAATCGAGGATCAAAGATCAAAGATCAATTCTTATCCTTGCCTCTGCTTATGCTTCGGGTTTTCACAAATTACGCGCACGATGCCTTTGCGGTGAATCACCTTGCATTTGTCGCACATTTTCTTTACTGACGGTCTGACTTTCATCGTTTTTACCTATTCTATTTATAGCGATATGTAATCCGCCCACGCTTCAGATCATAGGGCGAAAGTTCAACAAGCACCTTGTCTCCGGGCAGAATACGGATAAAATTCTTCCGCATTTTTCCTGAAATATGAGCTAAAACTTCATGCTTATTATCGTCAACTGCGACCTTAAACATAGCGTTTGGCAATGTTTCCAGCACGGTCGCAGTGACCTCTATCGCTTCCTCTTTAGACATACAAACAATGCCAACCGGCTGATTAGTTGAGCAAACCAATAATGTTAGCCTTTTATCACCATATTTTCAAGTCAGGCAGACGCTGTTTCTGCATTGCCCTTTTGCCGAAGCCGTTTCTGCTCCTTAGTGAGCGTCAATATCTCCGGCCCATCAACGGTTACAGCGAGTGTATGTTCTGCGTGTGCTGAGGGTTTTCCGTCCAGAGTGACGACGGTCCACTTATCGCTCAGCGTCTTGGTCTCGTGAGTTCCGAGATTGAGCATCGGCTCGATGGCAAAGCAATATCCCGCCCGAATACGCTCCTTTGTTCCCGGCCGGCCGTAATTTGCGATCTGTGGTGACTCATGCATTGCTCGTCCGATCCCGTGACCTGTATAATCACGAACTATGCCGTACCCAAATTTTTCGGCATGCTGCTGGACTGCCCAACCAATGTCACCGATTCGGCCGCCAACGCGACTCGCCTCGATGCCAAACTCCAAACATTCCTCGGTGACCCGAATAAGCTGTTTTAAGTCGTCCGATATCTCGCCCACCGGGCAGGTCATCGCACAATCACCAACAAATCCGTTATACGTCGCCGCCATATCAAGCGATACGATATCACCGGAAACAAGCGGAGTTTTCTTAGAAAAACCGTGAACAATCTCGTCATTAACCGATGCGCAGATCGCAAACGGAAAACCGTGATAACCAATAAATGTAGGTATAGCACCTGCATCCCGGATCATCTTGTCGGCGGCGTTATTGAGATCCATTGTAGAAATACCCGGCTCGATCATCCCACGCAAAGACTCCCGAACCTCAGCGATCAACTCGCCGACGACCCGCATCTTGTCCATGTCTTTTGCCGACTTTGCGATTATCATTCTAAAACCTAGTAAATCCTTTATAAAAGAAAAAATAGCCACAGAGATCACAGGGAAAGCTCAAATCAACCAGCTTACATTAGACAGCTATTACAAAACAACGGGTAAAAAATTAAATTAAAGGATCAATCTGACCGTATATGTCCCCGATTTGACCGGTACCGTCTATTTTTTTTAATCGGCCGGAACGCTCGTAATATTCAAGCAGCGGCTTTGTAAGCTCATCGTATGTCTCGAGCCGCACTTTAACTTTCTCTTCCGTGTCATCAGCCCGGTGATCGAGAGCTATACTCTGATGTTCGTTACAAAAACCCTCGTTCTTTGGCGGCTTCGAATAAATATTATAAATTTCACCGCAAACCGGACAGCTTCGGCGACCGGTCAATCTTTTTAAAAGCTCGTCACGCGGAACATCGACCTCAATCGCCTGAATCTCTTTGCTCTGCTCGGCCGCCAGATCCTCGAGTTGCTCGGCCTGCACGGATGTTCGCGGATAACCGTCAAGGATAAATGTTCCGGCGGTATCAGGCTTTGATGTCCGCTCACGAACGACCTTGTAGGTCACCTCGTCCGAGATCAGCTTTCCGGAAGCCATAATCTCCTGAACTTCCTTTGCCAGCGGCGTATCGAGGGTTTTCATCTCGCGAAAAATATCGCCTGTCGAGATATGCGGAATTTTTCGGCGTTCCTGCAAGAGCCTCGCCTGCGTTCCCTTTCCGGCACCCGGAGCTCCTATCAATACGATTATCTTACTCATAAAAACAATTACGAATTACGAATTACCAATTACGGCGGATTTTCGTAATTCGTAATGCGCGATTTGTAATTCTCTAATTTCGTCGCCCGCGTAAACGTGATCCCGCTCCGAGGAAGCCCTCGTAGTTTCGCATTACAAGTTGGGCCTCGATCTGTGAAACCGTGTCCATCGCAACGCCCACAAGAATGAGAAGCGACGTGCCTCCAAAGAAAAACTGATACCCCAGACCGGTTGGTATCCAGCTAAGTCCGGGTGTCGCAGTCATAAAATTATCAACCGACGTACCGATAAAGGGCAGGCGAGCAACCCTAAAGCCGCTCAACAGCACTTGCGGTGCAAACGCGACAAATGCCAAATACAAAGCGCCGACCGTCGTCAAACGAGTCAAAATGCCGTTCAAATATTCCGCCGTCGGAGCACCGGGACGAATGCCGGCAATAAACCCGCCGTGCTTACGCAAATTGTCCGACACCTCATCGGTATTAAAAATAATCGTGATGTAAAAGAACGTAAAAATTACGATCAAAGACAAAAAGACCAATTCGTAATAAGGGTCGCCCCCGTGAAACTGCTGAAAGAAATTGAAGACCTGTGACCAGGTTGAGTTTGGATTATTTGGATCGGATGGAAACGCCGAAAACAATGTCTGCGGCATCGCTAGTACAGACGACGCAAAGATCACTGGGATAACGCCGCCCATGTTGATTTTTAGCGGCAAGCTCGTTTCCTGGCCGCGAAACGTTTGCGTGCCCACTCTCCGGCTAGCATAGCTGATAGCAATGTGCCTTCGCGCGGACTCAACATATACAATGAGAGCAATTAACGCAACCATCACGATAACGAGAAAAACAACACCGAGCGTCTGCATGGGATCGCCGGCGCTGACGCGGCCCGCGATCTGCTGTATCCCGCTCGGCAGACCGATGACGATACCGGCAAAGATCAACAGCGAAATACCGTTTCCGACGCCGCGTTCGGTGATTTGTTCACCGAGCCACATAACAAACACGGTTCCAGTGGTCAGCGTGACGACAATCATCGCGGTCGCCCACCAGGTATCCGAAATGATTTGATTTCGCGAAAGCCAAGTTGCTACAAAAAATGTTTGAACGGCGCAAAGAACGACGGTCGAGTACCGTGTCCATTGATTCATCTTCTGCCGTCCGACTTCGCCCTCTTCCTGGACCTTTTTTATCGCAGGAGAAAGAACAGGCAAAAGCTGCATGATGATCGACGCCGTAATGTATGGCGTCACGCCAAGTGCAAAGACCGAGATGGTGCGAAAATTGCCGCCGGAGAAAAGGTCGAGAACACCAAGTAAAGTACCCGCGACATCGGCCCAGACCCTTTCAAGTTGTGCACTGTTTATTCCCGGAGCCTGAACGTGTGCCCCAAAACGGTAAACAGCCAAAAGCCCGAGCGTAAAGAGGATTCTCGTCCTCAGCTCAGGAACTTTGAACATGTTTTGTACGGCGCTAAAAAACTTCTCCATATATTTGTCAGTCGTCCTTTGTCCTCCGTCATTTGTTCTTCAATTTTGCAAAGAACCAATGTATAAGGGACAAATGACTAAGCAGCTTCCGCAGCCTTTACCTTAATGATAACCGTAGCCGTACCGCCGGCATTCTCAATCTTTTCCTTGGCCGTTTTTGTAAAGCGATGCGCCCAAATCTTTAACGATTTCGAAACCTCGCCGGTTCCGAGAATCACCAGATCGTGCTTCGCTTTCTTAATCAACCCACGTTCGTGCAAAATTTCAGGTGTGACTTCGTCGCCGGCACTAAAACTTTCTTCAATTTTGGCCAAACTAATCTCGATCCACTCTTTCTTAAAGATATTAGTAAAACCGCGTTTCGGCAGACGACGCTGCAAAGGCATCTGTCCGCCCTCAAAACCGCGTTTACTGCTATAGCCCGAACGCGATTTCTGGCCCTTATGTCCTTTTCCCGCCGTTTTACCAAGCCCTGAACCAGGCCCGCGACCGACACGCTTTTTCTTATGCGTCGAACCCGGTGCCGGATGTAAATTATTTAATGATAAAGCCATAACTTTGTCCTTTGTCATTCGTCCGTGGTCATTTGCCCTTCGCAAATATGCAAATGACCAAGGACCAATGACCAATCTTATTCAACAATCCTCAGCAAATGTGGAATCTTATTAACAATCCCGCGTGCCGCCGCCGAATCCTGGCGGACAACCGTCTGGTTGAGCTTGGTTATACCTAACGCCTTGACGATTTCCTTCTGTTTTTTTGCGTAACCGATCATGCTCCTGTAATACTGGATCTTGATCTCGCCGCTTTCTTTTTTTTCTGCTTTCTTTGCCATGATCTTTCAATTACAAATTACGAATTACGAGCTACAAATCTGTTTAATTCGTAATTAACCCAACTCTTCCACCTGTTTGCCGCGAAGCCGTGCGACTTCGATCGGATCCTTCATCCTTAATAGTCCGTTAAACGTGGCTCGGATAACGTTGTGATTATTATTTGAGCCGAGAATCTTAGTGCGCACGTTGTGTACGCCCAGGCTCTGCAGGATCGCGCGAACGGCCCCGCCGGCGATAACGCCTGTTCCCTCAGCCGCTGGTTTTAGCAAAACGCGTCCGGCACCGTATTCGCCTATCATCTGATGAGGCAGAGTGCCGTCGATAAGCGGGACTCGGATAAGGTTATTCTTCGCCGCCTCGACCGCCTTTTTGATCGCGTTCGGAACTTCCTTTGCCTTGCCCGTACCAAAACCGACGTGACCGGCCTCGTCGCCAACGACGACAAGCGCCGCAAACGACATATTTTTACCGCCCTTGACGACCTTAGTCACGCGGTTAATCGAGATTAGCTGATCCTTAAGGAGCAAATTGCCCGGAGCTATTTTTTGTTTCTTCATCATAAAATTGGAGCGCGGGCATCCTGCCCGGGAGCTTAAGCCGCCGCTTCTGCCTCAGTTGCTTCTTTTGAAGGCGCTTCGAGTTTATTTAATCCAGCCTCACGCGTCGCGTCAAGCAAAGCTTTGACCCGCCCGTGATAAACATATCCGCCGCGGTCATATACCACTGTCGAAATACCTGCCGTTAAGGCCCGCTCGGCTATCGCCTTTCCGACGGTCTTGGCAGCTTCCAGATTGCCGCCGGTCTTCCCCGCTAAAGCCTTTTCGGTGGTCGAGGCAGTCGCTAGGGTTGTCCCGGTCTTGTCGTCGATGACCTGTGCGTAAATGTGATTAAGGCTGCGAAACACCGCGAGCCTCGGCCGTTCAGCGTTGCCGCTCACTTTCTTGCGAATGCGGCTATGAACACCATGTCTTATAACTGATCTACTTTTCTGTGCCATAATCTTAGTGAAAAGTGAAAAAGTAAAAAGTTTTCCCTTTTAGTTTTGCACTTATTAGTTACTTCCCGGTCTTACCAGGTTTCAACTTATATGTTCTGTCAGCGTAACGAATGCCCTTGCCCTTGTATGCGTCAGGCTTTCGCAGACGGTTAAGTTCTGCGGCGACCTGGCCGAGCATTTGTTTATCGATACCGCTTAGCGTGATCGTCGTTTGGTACTGATTTATTGACGTTTTTGTATTGACACGCTCGGCTTTAGCATCAATGCCCTCGGGCAACGGATATTCGATCGGATGCGAATAGCCCAGCGAGAAAACTATCTTCTTGCCTTGAACATCGGCCTTGTAACCGACGCCGACGATATCCATATCCCTCGTAAACCCCTCGGTCACGCCGACGACAGCGTTGTTTGCCAAAGCTCTCGCCAGCCCGTGAAAAGCCGCCTGGTCATTACTCGCACGCTCGGCCGTCAACGTTCCGTCTTCCTGCTTAAACGAAACACCCGCCGGGATCGGAGTCGTCAAAGTGCCCTTTGGCCCCTTAACCTGAATGTCCGAATCATTGATCGTCACCGTCACGCCTGACGGTATCGTTATCGGTTTTTTTCCTACTCTTGACATATTCTTTTGATCTTGGATCTTAGACCTTTGATTTTTGATCGAACCGGCAAATCCGGTCAAAGATCCAAAATCAAAGATCAATTAATAAATTTCAGCCAATATCTCGCCGCCGACGTGTTCGGCACGGGCACGTTTTCCACTCATTAGGCCCTTCGACGTTGAAACGATATTCACGCCATAGCCGCCGAGCACCTTTGGAATGTCGGTCGAGCCGACATAGACGCGGCGTCCGGGTGTTGAGACCCGTGACAAATGAGTGATCGACGAGGTTCCCTTCGCATCGTAGCGAAGAAAAACGCGAATGACGTATTTGACGCCCTCGCCCTTGGTCGAGAAATTATTGATGTAGCCTTCTTCTTTGAGGATTCGTGCCACTTCCATCTTTAGCTTTGAGCCCGGAATATCGACGCGTGTATGATTCGCACGGATAGCGTTGCGAATTCGCGTTAACATGTCGGCTATTGGATCTGTCATTTCTAATTTACTCCGTAAATTGATCATTGATTTTTGAACTTCAATCTTTGATTCGGTATTCCAAGATCAAAGGTCAAAGGTCAAAGATCATTCTTTCTTACCAACTAGACTTAACCACACCCGGTATCTGGCCTTCGAGAGCGAGAGTCCGCAGGGCGATGCGTGAAAGGCCAAATTTTCTCAGAAAACCACGCGACCGGCCAGACTGCGAACACCGGTTGCGCACCCGAGAAGGGCTGGCGTTACGAGGCATTTTTTGCAGTTTGATCACTGCCGCATCGACCTCTTCCACTGTCGATTTAGGGTTGTTAATGATCTTTTTCGCCTCGGCACGACGGACAGCATAAAGCTTCACCGTCTCTCGACGCATCTCATTTTTAACTACTTTACTAATCTTTGCCATATCTTTTTAAGTTCAAGGTTCAAAGTTCAATGTTCAAAGTCGGCGTTCAAAAAACTTTGAACTTTGAACGTGGAACTTTGACCTCAGGGCTAGGCCCTAAAAGGCATTCCCATCGCCTTTAGCAGCGAGCGTGCCTGCTCATCATTAGTTGCCGTCGTGACTATCGAAATATTCATTCCGCGAGTCTTATCGACCTTATTAAAATCAATCTCGGGGAAAATCAACTGTTCACGTATGCCGAGCGTATAATTGCCGCGACCGTCAAATGCCTTGCCCGAGATGCCGCGAAAATCGCGTACACGCGGCAGAGCGACCGAGATCAACCGATCGAGAAACTCATACATCCGCTCACCGCGAAGCGTGACCATCGTGCCGATCGCCATTCCCTGACGCAGTTTGAAGGCCGCAATTGATTTCTTCGCCTTAGTGATAACCGGTTTTTGTCCGGTCACCGATTTCAACTCTTCGGTGGCGACGTCGAGGATCTTGGCATTTGCACTGGCCTCGCCAAGTCCCATATTCACAACGATCTTCTCAATCTTGGGAATCGCCATCGGGTTCTTGATCTCAAACTCCTTAGCTAAAGCCGGAGCGATCTCATTTTTGTATTTTTCTCTTAACCTGGCCATTTTTATTGCCTTCCTTTTAATCGTTTGGGTCTCGGTTTTGAACTCAAATTCAATCTCGGTATTCAAATTTTTGTTTTGAAGTTTTCAAAACAAATTTCAGATTTCAAATCGTTCCGTTTCCAAACTCAAAACTATTTAGTTTCTTCTTCAGCAAGCGCTTCGTCATCAATCTCTTTCTTTCCTTCTTTAGGGGTCCAGCCAGTTTCGGCTATGACCTTGCCACTCGCGGCGACGCGGACTTTTTTACCGTCTTGTACGTCATATTTAACCTTGGTCGGTTTACCTGTCTCAGGGTCGATCAGGGCAACGTTCGAGATGTTGACCCAGGCTTCCTGCTCGATGATCCCGCCTTCGCGGTTCATCTGCGGCATCGGCTTGCGGTGACGTTTGACGATCATCGCTCCCTCGACCTTGACCTTACCAATGCGAGCGTCGACCGCGATCACACGACCTCGAAAAGGCTGACGCTTACCGTCGCTGTCGTAGCGGTTAAACTCTTTACCCGCAATAAATACGACCTGATCGCCGCGCTTGATCCTGCTTCTTACTGTTCCTGTCTTTACAGTTTTCATTTTCTTCTCTTTGCAGAAGCCCCCACGAACTAAGGGCGTTCTAACGTTACCGCATCTCTACCTGAAACTCAGGCCTGTTTGCCGCGAACGCCCTTACTTAGTACGGGATTCGCATCAGTTCATCAAATAACCTCAGGGGCGAGGCTCACGATCTTCATAAAGTTCTTTTCACGAAGCTCACGGGCCACCGGCCCAAATACGCGCGTACCCATTGGGGAGCCATCATCCTTAATAAGCACAGCCGCATTCTCGTCAAACCTGATATATGTGCCGTCTTTACGGCGGACTTCCTTTCGGGTTCGGACGATAACGGCGTTGTAAACCTTCCCTTTCTTTGCGGTGCCGTCGGGCGAAGCCTCTTTGACCGTCACCTTGATCGTGTCACCGAGCCGTGCGATCTTTGCGGTCGAACCGCCGACCGGCATAATCATCTCGACCCGCTTTGCTCCCGAATTGTCTGCGACCGATAAAGAGGTCTGCATCTGAATCATAATCTTTCTCCGTTCAAGTTCACGATCTCATAGAGCTTTTACAGTTTGTAGAGTTTGGAGAGTTTATTAAGAAACTCTATGAACGCTAGAAACTCCATGAACTCTACAAACTATTTAGAGTTCTGCTTTATGAAGTATCTCAATCACACGCCAGCGTTTTCTTGCCGACATTGGACGTGTTTCGATGATCCTCACTTTGTCTCCGATCTTGGCACCCAAATCATCGTGCGCCATAAATTTCTTTCGTTTCTTAACGTATTTGCGGTAAACCGGATGTTTGACCAGACGATCCACCCGGACCGTAACAGTTTTGGTCATCTTATCCGAGGCAACGATGCCGATCTTTTCAGCCCGTTTACTTACCTTGACCGGCGTCTCGATACCAGAATCACCGACACCAACTGCCGTAGCCAGTTTTGCCACGCCTTTACCGATCGTCGCAGCTACGGAATCAAGAAGCGATGGTTCAGACTCGGCTTCCCGTTCAGCGGCCGCAGCTTTTTTGCCCGCTGATTTCCCCTTTTTGACAGTCGGCGCATCTTCAACATCGCCAGAGGCTTCAACTTGAGCGGCACCAGTTTCGTCCGCCGCAGCCTCGACCGGAGTTTCTTCTGCCGGAGCACCTGCTCCAACCTGCTCACCTTCCTCAACTGCCGGTGAGTCATCAGATGCGGCTTCAACCGCAGTTTCTTCGACCTCAGTCTCAACAGTTTCTTCGGCTACGGTTTTTTCGACTTCTTCGTCTTTCTTCTTTTTTGGCATTTCTTTTTCTCGCTGTCTCAAGTACCTGCTTTTGCAGGCCGCCTCAAGGCGTTACTTAAAACTCTAGGCTGTTTTGGCCTCCGATTCTTTCTTATTCAGCAAGGTAAATACCCGTGCCAAAGTCTTTTTCTCGCGGCGAATGTCATTTACGACCTCGCCCACGCCAAGCGTTTTGCGAAACTTGAGCCGAAACAACGACTCCTTGAGAGCATCGGCCTGATCTTTTAATTCCTCGGCGTTCATGTCACCGAGTTGTTCGAGCTGTTCTTTCCTTTTCATGTCTAAACTACGCCTCCTTCGAGGTCTGCACGTGTCACGAATTTAACCTTGATAGGCAGTTTCTGGGCCGCAAGCATCATTGCCTCGCGTGCTAAACCTTCTTCGACGCCCTGAATCTCATATAAAACGCGGCCTGGTTTTACAACCGCAACCCAGTGGTCCGGTGCACCTTTACCCGAACCCATACGAGTTTCAGCCGGTTTTTTGGTGATCGGCTTGTCAGGAAAGATGCGGATCCAGATCTTACCGCCACGTTTTACGTGACGCGTCATAGCGATACGTGCCGCCTCGATCTGTCTGTCGGTGATCCACGCTGCCTCTAGTGTTTTGAGACCAAAATCACCAAAGCTGAGCTTCTCGCCGCGTGTCGCCTTACCGCGCATACGGCCTTTCATTACTCTGCGGCGTTTGACCTTTTTTGGCTGTAACATAACTAATTTCCTTCTACTTACCTGCCTACCGCCAACTGCCTACCGGCCGCCGCGGTCTTCTCTACGTGGCCCACGATCGTTTCTGCGAGCACCGCGTTCGACCTTTACTTCGTTCATCGGGTCGGTCGTCGTTCCGCGTGCCATCGAGGCATTAGGATCGAGAATTTCACCGCGATAGATCCAAACTTTTACACCGATTATGCCGAATGTCGTTAAAGCCTCGGCAAATCCAAAATCGATGTCTGCTCTCAACGTGTGCAACGGTAAACGCCCCTGCAAAGACCATTCTGTCCGGGCAATTTCAGCTCCGTTCAAACGGCCGGCAATCATCACCTTGATGCCCTGTGCTCCGAACCGTAGCGATTCCTCGATCGTCTTTTTCATCGCCCGTCGAAACATAATACGTTTCTCCAGCTGTTGTGCGATCTTCTCGGCCTGAAGCTGAGCATTCAATTCCGGATGTCGAATTTCTTGGATCGAAACCAGCACTTCCTTACCGGTCTTTCTCGACAGTTCCTCACGAAGGCTCTCGATTTCGGCACCTTTGCGACCGATGATGATACCGGGACGCGAGGTGTAGATGATGATCTTCAAACGGGTAGCTGCACGTTCGATATCGATGTGCGAAACGCCGCCGCCGCCGAATTTCTTCTTCAGATCCCGCTTTAGTTTGAGATCCTCGGCCAGGAATTTTGCAAAATCATGCTTCGCAAACCAATGCGAGTGCCAATCTTTGTTGTATCCGACCCTAAAGCCGTATGGATGTACCTTCTGTCCCATAATTGTTGGAGTGGGGACACTCCTGTCCGCACGTTAAATCTATCTACCGGCGGACAAGAGTGTCCGCGCTCCGCCCGCCTACTGTCTCTCCAGATCCTCGTTGATCTTCTGCTGAGATTCGTCCGCAGGCTGGGTTTCATTGAGCGTCGCAGTCGTCTGCGTCTCAACATTCTTAGCATCCGCAACTTCCGCATCGCCCTGTGCGATCGGTTCGTCAATAGATTCTGAGGAAGTATTCTCTACGACCGGCTCAGAGACCTCACCTGCTACTGCCATCATATCCTGTGCGGTCGGCTCAACTGGTGTCGGTACCAATCTGTCCGGAGCATTTGCGATCGGCGTTTCGTGATCTTCCGCCTTCGCCTTCTTAGCCTCCGCCTTTTCCGCCATCGCGTCCTTCACGTTATCCTTGCCAGCTGCCTTAGCGGCGGCCTGTGCGGCAAGTTTCTTGCCCACCGGCCTCGTCGCCATTGCGGCTGCAATCTTTAATTCCTTCTCCGTCTTTTCCTTCTCTTCGCTCGTCACATGAATCGTAATATGGCAATAGTGACGACGTTCACGATAGGCACGGCCCTGCGGAGCCGGACGCATTCTGCTGCGGCCTTTTGTCGGGCCGATATCGACAAAGCACGTCTTGATCCAGAGATCATCAGGATCGATGGCGATATTGTCCTGCTCGGCCTTGTAGGTCGCATTAGCGATTGCCGAATTGAGACATTGAGCGATCGGGTCAGCGGCACGCTTGTCCGTAAATTTCAGGATCGAGAGTGCACGCGACACATTCACGCCACGGATCAAATCGATCACAAGCCTGGCCTTACGCGGTGAGCCTTTCAGATATTTTGTTTTTGCTACAGCTTCCATTTCTTTAGTTGTCGGCTGTCAGTCATCAGTTGTCAGCAGTTGTCTTAATTGACAACTGACAACCGACCACTGACTACTTTCTTTTAGCCATCTTCTCCGCTTTCGTTCCAGGGTGACCCTTAAACATTCTAGTCGGTGAAAACTCACCGAGCTTGTGCCCGACCATATTCTCGGTAACAAAAACCGGAATGTGCCGTTTGCCATTGTGTACGCCAAAGGTCAAACCGACCATATCCGGCGAGATCGTTGAGCGGCGCGACCATGTTTTAATGGCCTGCGGCTTTGCTCCGCCCTCTAATATTCTGCGCAGCGTCTTCTGAACGCTGAGATCGATAAACGGTCCTTTTTTTAATGAACGTGGCATAACTCTATTAGTTGTGAACGGTGAACAGTAAGTGATGAATAAATCTTTTACTCAAAACTCATCACTTACAATTCATCACTTTCTCCTTCTATCCTTCACGATCATATTGCTCGTGCGTTTATTGCGTCTCGTTTTGTAACCGCGTGTCGGCTGCCCCCAAGGGGTCACCGGGTTACGTCCGCCTGAAGTTTTACCTTCACCACCGCCGTGCGGGTGATCGACCGGGTTCATAGCGACGCCGCGAACTTTCGGGCGTCTGCCCATCCAGCGTGAACGTCCGGCCTTACCAAGCGAAACATTCTCATGCTCGGTGTTGCCAACCTGTCCGACCGTTGCCATACAAACAACCGGCACCTTACGAACCTCGCCCGAAGGCATTCTAAGCTGTGCATAATCGCCTTCTTTAGCGACGATCTGTGCAAAGCCACCGGCCGAGCGGACCATCTGGCCGCCTTTCCCCGGACGAAGCTCAATATTATGAACCTCAGTACCTAAGGGGATATTCTTAATCGGCAATGCATTTCCCGGCAAAATATCGGCTTCTTCGCCGCTCAGGATCATCGTGTCGACTTTCAGCCCGACAGGAGCGAGGATGTATCGCTTTTCGCCATCGAGATAATTGATCAAAGCGATGTGGGCGGAGCGGTTCGGATCATACTCAAGCTGGGCAACACGTCCCGGAATTCCGGCTTTATCGCGTTTGAAATCGATGATGCGGTAATGCCGCTTGTGGCCGCCGCCGCGTCGGCGGATTGTGATCCGCCCGTCGCTGTTACGTCCTGAAATTCTTTTCTTCGGCTCGAGCAACGATTTCTCGGGTGTTGCTCCCGGCGTCAGTTCATCGCGGGTCAAGTACGTTTGATAACGCCTCGCCGGTGATGTCGGTTTTAATCTCTTGATTCCCATAATCTTAATTAATAGTTAATAGTGAAAAGTTGATAGTGAAAAACTTTTCACTTTTTAACTTTTGTTTTTCACTAACTATATCGCCTCGGCGTAATCGATCATCGGCTCGTCCTTTCTGAGTGTGACGTAAGCCTTTTTCCAGGCGGCACGGCGGCCTTCGATACGACCGCGGCGTTTCATTTTGCCGTCGTATTGGATGGTGCGAACGGCAGCGACCTTAACATTAAAGATCTCTTCAACCGCGCCCTTGATATCGATCTTGGTTGCTTTCTTGTCAACCTTAAAGGTCAATACTTGTCCGGAAACGCGTCCGCTGTTTTCGTCAGTCGATTCTTCCTTAAGTATAACGCTCTTTTCGGTTACGACCGGCGATTTTAGAATGTCCCAAACTCCCATTTTACTCATCTTTAGCCGCCTCCTCTTTAGTCTCTGCTTTTACTTCTTCCGCCGAAGTTTCCTCTGCCGATTCTGCTGCTGGGGCTTCCTCAACGGCAACTTCATTCTTCGTCGCCTTTTCAGCTTTCGGCTTTGCTTCCTTCTTCGCCTTTGGCTTATCCTCGGCAACTTCTGCTGTTACGGCTTCGGTTTCTACCGCTTTCTCTTTCTTCGCCTTCGGCTTTGCTTCGACGACTGCAACTGCTTCAGCTTCTGTCACTGTCCCTTCACGCTTTGGATCAAGCAAGCTTGTCAGTTCCTCAAGGGCTGCTTTCGATATTAAAAGCTTTTCGTGATATATGATGTCGTAAATATTGAGACCAAAACTGTTAGTGACCTTTGTCTTTTCAACATTTCGCGACGACAAAATCAAATTGAGATTGTCCAGCGAATCGATTATTAAGGTCTTGACCGGCTTTTTCGGGTCGTTCGACAAACCAAGCGTTTTGATCGCACCCAAAAATTCACTCGTCTTTGGATTCTTAAACTCAAATCCCTCAATAATTATCAGATTGCCTTCACGCAATCTTTCCGAGAGTGCCGAACGCAATGCGCCACGGCGCATTTTCTTTGGCATTTGATACGACCAGTCGCGTGGCTGCGGCCCGTGGACGTTACCGCCACCTTTCCACAGAGGCGAACGAAGCGACGCGATACGCGCCCGTCCCGTTCCCTTCTGCTTCCAAAGTTTGCGGCCCGAACCGGAAACGTTACCGCGAGTTTTCGTCGCAGAAGTTCCCTGCCGGCCATTGGCCTGGTAGTTCATCACAGCCGAGTGAATGAGGGCTTCATTTAGTTCGACACCAAACACGGCATCAAGAAGCTCAACATCCCCGACCTCTTTATTCTTCAAATTGCGAACCTTAACGGTAGGCATAATTTCCTCACTCCGTTCAAGTAGTCGAGCTGTTGTATCTTCGTCATTTCTGACAACTGACAACTGACCACCGACAACTATTCTAAGCCTTCTTAACTATCAACAATCCACCATTCGGCCCCGGTACAGCACCGCGAACCATCAATATATTATTCTCGACATCCACTCTCGCGACGGTCAAATTCTGCACCGTCACGCGGGCATCGCCCATGTGGCCTGACGAACGCGTTCCTTTAATAACGCGAGAGGGGTAGGCCGACTGGCCTATCGAACCAGGAGCACGAACGTTCATCGAACCGTGCGACTCTGGCCCACGCTGAAAATTATGCCGTTTGATCGTACCGGCAAACCCGCGTCCCTTTGACTTACCGATCACATCAATCTTGTCTCCGTCAGCAAAAACGTCAACCTTGACCTGATCGCCAACCGATGCATCGACTTCGTCAACCTGCCTAAGCTCTCTCAGTATCCGAGTCGGAGGCGTTCCCGCACCCGTTTTCTCGAAGTGTCCGCGAAGCGGCTTCGTCACATTTTTCAGACGAATCGGCTTGTCTTCAACAAAACCAAGCTGGACGGCGTTATAACCGTCGCGCCCGGCCGCACTTTTTGTCTGGATGACAACGCAAGGTCCAGCTTTGATGACCGTAACCGGAGTTACCGTGCCATCCTCAGCAAAAAGCTGCGTCATTCCCATTTTTCTACCAATGATTCCGCTTATCATATCTTTGATTTTTGATCTTTATCTTTGATCTTCTCCTCATTCAAAGGTCAAAGATCCAAGGTCAAAGGTCAATTATTTAGCTTTTCCCAAACGCTTTAATCTCAACATCAACACCGGCCGGCAAGTCCAATTTCATCAGAGCATCGACAGTTTCTGCGGTCGGATCGAGAATATCCATCAGACGCTTGTGCGTTCTGATCTCAAACTGCTCACGCGATTTCTTGTCAACGTGCGGCGATCTGAGAACCGTCCATTTATTCTTGATGGTCGGTAGAGGGATCGGCCCCGCGATCCTCGCTCCTGTTCTCTTTGCCGTCTCCACAATCTCAGCGGTGGACTGATCCAACACGCGGTGATCGTAAGCCTTTAACTTGATGCGAATCTTTTCGTTTAACATATTCTCAGTTGTCGGTTGTCAGTGGTCAGTTGTCGGTTTCAGATTTTTTTCTGACAACTGACAACTTACAACCGACAACTATTTTCTACAAAACTACTTCCGAAACCGTTCCGGCTCCGACTGTTCGGCCGCCTTCTCTGATGG
>JBBSJK010000009.1:0-55562 GCA_038257355.1 Pyrinomonadales bacterium
AAGATAATTGTTTGCGGGGTGTTGAAAGATGCGTCGAATACGATAGTGTCCGATCCTGTCGCGGTATTCGAGTCCGTAACGGCCTGTCTCAGGCTCCCCGCCCCCGTGTTGTTGGTATTTGTAACCGTAAACGTCGCCGCGTTTATGCTTATTGAGCCGACTACGAAAATAAAGACGAGAAATAGCGCACTACTGATTTTGTTAAATAACATTTGTTCCTCCTGAAGATCGTTTTAAAACATATTTTTTCTATCCGTTATTAACAAAAGCGTAGATTCCGAAAATTGAACGCCAAAAAACTTTTTAATTATTCTTTGTTGGGTTAAACTAACGGCGAAACTGTTTATTAAAAGTGTTTTATGAGCGACCACACCTCAGAGATCACCCAAATGCTGCGGGAGTGGAATTCGGGCGATGATGAAGCGAAAGAGCGCCTGTTGCGGCTGGTTTATGCCGAAATGAAGCGGCAGGCACGATCGCTTATGTCAAAAGAGCGCTCAAACCACACGTTGCAGCCGACCGCTCTCGTCCATGAGGCGTTCCTAAAAATGGGCGATGCCTCCGGCGTGAAGTGGGAAGACAGGGCGCATTTCTTTCGAGTTACCTCACGGATAATGAGGCAGATTTTGGTTGATCATGCTCGCGTTCGGGCGGCAAATAAACGGGGCAACACTCCGATTCATTTTTCGACCGACGATGTGGATATTCCGGTGGACGAACGGGCCGATTCGATACTCGCCATCGACGAGGTTCTTGACCGCCTCGCGGCAATCGACGAGCGAGAGGCCCAGATTGTAGAGATGCGATTCTTTGGCGGTATGACAAATGCCGAGATCGCCGAGACCCTTGAGATCGGTGAACGCACTGTCGCTCGCGAATGGCAATCTGCCCGGCTCTGGCTTTATCGCGAATTAAACCGTTAGTACAAAAAAAAATTGAAATAAATCTGGCACTCCTTTCTTAAAAAATACGCATTCCAATATATAGGAGTCGCCAGAAAGCAAAAGTCTATGGATGCCGAGAATTGGGTAAAGATCAAATCGATCCTGCAGGACGTCCTGGACGTCGCCCCGGCCGAGCGAGACGCATATCTGGATTCGCTCGGCCTCGATGACGAACCGCGGGCGGAGGTAGAATCGCTGATGGCGTTTGAGAATGAGGCGGAGGACATGATGAAGATGTCCGCTGTGGAATTTTCAAAAGACTTTATCGCTGATGACAGCGTTTTGTCAGGCCAGGAGGTCGGGCCGTACCGGATCATCCGCGAGCTCGGGCACGGCGGTATGGGCGCTGTCTATCTCGCCGAACGCATCGACGGCAAATTCTCGCAGCGGGTCGCCCTCAAATTGCTCAAACGCGAGATGAATACGAGTGCCCTGCGGCGGCGATTTCAGCAGGAACGAGAAATTCTCGCAAGTCTTGAGCATCCTAACATCGCCCGCCTGCTCGATACCGGCACGACCGCGGATAAAGTTCCCTTCCTCGCGATGGAATATGTCGAGGGCCTGCCGATTGACGATTACTGCAACAAACATCAGGCCGATCTTAACGAGAGGCTCGATCTGTTTCGTAAGGTTTGCGCGACCGTCGATTTTGCCCACCGCAATCTTGTCGTCCACCGCGATTTAAAGCCGTCGAATATCCTGATAACGGAAGACGGCATCCCAAAATTACTGGATTTTGGTATCTCAAAGATTCTATCCGCCGATATCGAAAACACCGCGACGGTGACCAAACTCGGCGTTATGACGCCCAGCTATGCCTCGCCCGAACAGCTTCGCAATGAAAGCGTGACTACCGCGACTGATGTCTATTCGCTCGGCGTGATTCTCTATGAGCTGCTGAGCGGACACCGGCCGTTTGAAAGTAAAGAGAGCAATCTAAAAGATATCTTCCAAGCCGTGATCGACGTTGACCCACCGCTACCTTCGTCGATGGTCGCAACTTTCTCTAAGACGACAGGTGATCCATTGGGTGCGAAGGCCGATGTCCGTCCTGACGAATCTGCACGTGAGTTAAATCAGACAATGCCCGACGAACTGAGGCACACATCCCCGCAAACTATTAGCATCAAGCCTCAATATTTACGTGGCGATTTGGATAATATTGTCCTAAAAGCTCTAAAAAAAGATCCGGAACGACGCTATTCCTCGCCCGAAAATTTTTCAGATGATATCAAGCGGCATATGGATGGCCAACCGGTAACGGCGCGCCCCGACACCTTCTCTTACAGAGCTGAGAAGTTTATCAAACGAAATAGTTTTACCGTACTTGCCGCAGCTGTGATTTGTGTAACTATCTTCGGCGGTGTGATTGCGACACTTTGGCAGGCCCGTGTCGCAAGTGCCGAGCGGGCACGGGCCGAGAAACGCTTTAATGATGTTCGTCAACTGGCAAATTCCAACATTTTTGAGGTTTACCCGGAAATCGAAAACATCGAGGGTTCACTGAAAGCTCGTGAGATCATTCTCTCTAACGCCCTCCGATATCTTGACAGCCTTTATAGCGAGGTTGAATCTGACCCGGAATTGCAAAGTGAACTTGCCACTGCCTATGAAAAGATCGGCGACGTGCAGGGAGCGATGAACAATTCGAGCCTGGGCAATATCCAGGCGGGATTGGATAGCTACGAAAAGGCCAGCCGTTTGCGTGAATCGGTACTCGCGGCCGCACCGGCCGATATCGAAGCTAAGGAAAAGCTTGCTAACAATCGATATGTAATAGCCCGCACTCTTTGGAATAACAGCCAGACCGACGAAGCTTCGGAAGCCTTTGAACGGGCACTTTTGCTCCGCCGCGAACTCGTCGATGCTTCACCTCAATCTGTCACGGCGAAGAATCGCCTTGCGGTCCTACTGATCGATTATGGGGCAATCCCATTATTTAACTTCCAAACGAGCAAGGCTTTGGCACTTTACAATGAAGCAGCTACTATCATCCAGCAGCTTCGTGTCGAAAATCCTGACGACCCATTATTGAAAAAGAGTCTGACCCGGCTGATACGCAGCCAGAGCAAGGCAAAGGCCTCGACCGGCGACCTGGACGGTGCGATCAACGACCTTAAAACTGCTATTTCACTCAGCCGTGAACTGGCATCCCAGTTTCCAGATGATTTTCCGGTCCAGCGCAGCGTCTGGCTAACAGAGACGATCATGTGTGAGGTTTATATAGACTCCGGGCGTTCAGAGGGAATCGTAGACGTCTGTATAGGCACTGTGAATTTTCCTGAGTCGGCACGAAAGAAAGAGCCCGAGAATGGAGTTGTGGCGTTCGACCTTGCAATTTCGCATTTCAATTTGGCGCGGGCATATCGCATAGCAGATCAACCAGCAAAAACAATTGCTTCATCCGAAAATGCCCTTAAAGTGATGTCCGCACTTAGTGCTAAGAATCCTGCGGACCTCGAATATAAACGCAACCTGGCGATCTACTCAATAGAGATTGCCCGAGCAAACATCAAACTCACTGAATATAGACAAGCAGTGGAATCATTGCGTAACGTTATCTCGGACTTGGAGCCTATCATAATGGCAGATAGCGGCTCCACTACCGTACAATACGATCTGGGTATCGCCCATAGACTTTACGCCGAAGCCTCGTTCAAAACGGATGATCGCGCAACTGCTCAGCGACACATAGACGAAGCTATCTCTATCTGTACCAAACTCAGCGAAACGGACTCGCTTCGTGATTCGGACAAAGGACTGCTGGCCCAATTAACAGCCGAAAGAAGTGACTATTACCGCTGAACCACAGGCGAATATGACCTCAATGCCCTTCCCCAGTCAATTGGTTTACGGCAATTACAGTCTAACCGCCGGAGTTGGCGACGAAAACGGTTACGAGCCGGGCGGAAGTGGCAAAGCGGGCATATCAGTCGCCTTAAACTTCGGCAACAATTCATCACGCATAGCAAGTGTGTAAACACCGGCTGCGAAGATGATCGCCGAGGTTTTGGCATCTGATTCGATAATACGCTCGTAGGTATCGAGATTGGTGTGCCATGTCGTCGTGAAATACTCGATCGGGTCCTGTTGCGTGCCAATGCCCGGCAAACCAGCCCGATTGAATGACGTGCTGTCAGTACCGCCAAGATTACGGCTTCTCGTGTTCAGAACCCCGGCAAATCCGAGATCGGCAAAAGGGGCGAGAGCTTCACGAAGTACGGTCGCTGTCTCGGGCGGACCAAAGACGGTCATTCCACGGCCCCTGCCGGTTCCGCTGTCGATATTAAAATAGCCGCCAAATTTGGCCCATTCGTCCGTCGGGGCCTCGGCAGTTCCAAAATGTTGTTTGACGTAAGCCTGTGAACCGAGCAGCCCTTGTTCCTCACCGCTCCAGCATGCAACGCGAATTGTCCGTCGGGGTTTGACGCCGATTGCCTTGAGAATGCGTGCGGCCTCCATCATCGTGGCACAGCCGATCGCATTATCCGTTGCACCGGTCGCGGCATGCCACGAGTCGAGGTGGCCGCCAAGCATGATAACCTCATCTTTTTTGTCAGAGCCGTAGATCTCGCCGATCATGTTATAACTCGTCACGCCATCGGGAACTGTGCGGTTACGAATATCGAATTCGAGGCGGACGGGCGTTTGACGGGATAAAAGCCGGGTGATGCGGCCAAAATCTTCGTTCCGCATAACGACGGTCGGGACGACCTTTGAGACATCGAATGTGCGGTTATTAAATGCACGCACCATACCGAGGTCCATCGCGGCGTCATTTACTCGGAGAGCAACGTTGTTGTCTAATAGAAATTTATCAAGCTGTCCGGCGATCTGAACCGGCGTCAAAGCTCCCGGCCTGGGTGCCGGTGGTGTGCCGCGGTTTACCACAGGGCCGCGAGGGCCGACGGGTGGGTCAGTATTATTTGGATCAAAACGTCTTTTCGCAGCTTCGTCATCCAATCGTCTGGGCGGCGGATTGATTGTTACAGGAATTACGGCCGGTTTGCCAACGAGCACGATCTTGCCGTTTACACTAGCTTTTACACTCTCGAGATAGGCGCTCAATTCCTCTTGAGTCGGGTTTTGATTAATATTTGGATTAGACGGTGCTGGAAATTGCGGGATCACAATATTCACCGCCTCAGAAATGATCACTCCCTTTGTCGAAGGCGTCCATGCCAGCACCTCAAAGGTCAGCGTGTCCTGTACCGGTTTGTGCATCACACCGATGGCTCGCTCATTGACCCAACCCGGATGGCCAAATTGCCAAGGCTCGAGGGTCGCATTATCAAATCCCCACGACTGCATCTCGCGTGCTCCCCATTTTGCGGCATTCACGTGATTTGGCGAACCGGTCAAACGCGGGCCGTAAAGATCAGTAAAGTAATGCATCACATGCATTATCTTTGAATTCTCCATACCCTCTTTGCGTATAGCGGCATAGATCTCAGACTGTTTACCATTTTGCGCAAGCAAAGCGCTCGGCAGGAGAATTGACTGAAGCAGCAGTACCGCTGCGAAACTAGCAAAAGTTGTTTTTTTCATAAATTTGAAACGCAGCAATGAAGCGCACATTAACTAATGGATCGACCAAAGTATTTAGCCCGGACAAAAATCGGGCTTTTTGGTGAAAGGGACTTTGATTATACTTTAACATCTCCAAAAAGGTTTCACGAAATTCTTGTGAAAATCAGCGACTAATAGCATTTTATTTGTAGAACCACTATTGGAGGATATTATGCTGCGAACTTGTTTGTTTCTATTCCTAATCTCGATTTTAGCGGTTACTACGTCTTACGCACAGACGGCGGACGATTATTTTAACCGGGCTGTTGACCGGCAAAAGGATGGCGACTCGGACGGGGCGATCAATGATTATACCAAGGCCATCGAACTCGCTCCGCTAGACACCGAAGCTTATGTTAATCGCGGTGCGGTCCGCAAAACCAAAGGTGACCTGGACGGAGCGATCAAGGATTTTACGGCCGCGATCCGTATCGAACCGACGTTTGCAGCCGGCTATCTCAATCGCGGTGTTGTCCTAAAATTAAAAGGGGATCTCTCCGGGGCTATCGACGATTACACCAAAGTTATTGAACTTGAACCAAAAAACTCATCAGCCTACTATAATCGCGGCAATGCCCGTCGAGAAAATGGCGAACTTGCCGGATCACTCGCCGACTTCACACAAGTCATTGAGCTAAATCCCAAACACGCTCGGGCCTACAACAATCGAGGCAAAACAAAATTTGTTCAAAAAGACCTCGTCGGAGCCATCGCAGATTACACCAAATCTATTAATCTCGACCCCAAAACCGCCGATGCTTACAAAAATCGGGCGCTCGTCTATCGCGCTCAAAACAAGGCGGCACTCGCCGCGACGGACGAAAAGAAGGCGACCGATTTGGAAAAGAATTAAAAGACTGGTGTCTGAACAAGTGCTGTTTACTTATGATTTCTGTCTTATCTTTGTGTGCTTTGATTAAAATAAAATACTATATCGTCTAAGGGGTAGTGCAGCCAAGCACATAAAATAATCAAGAAACCGACATTTTTTTCAAACCAGTCACAGTTCCGAAAATGGCTTGTTCAAAACCATCAGGTCGAGAGCGAACTGCTCGTTGGCTTTTACAAAGTCAAGAGCAGCAGACCGAGTATGACCTGGCCAGAATCAGTGGATCAGGCACTTTGTTTTGGTTGGATCGACGGGGTACGGCGGCGGATAGACGACGAAAGCTATTCAATCCGCTTCACCCCGAGAAAGCCAACCAGCATCTGGAGCGCCGTTAACATCAAAAAAATCGCTGAACTGATAAAATCAGGTCAGATGGAACCTGCCGGGCTCTCCGCCTTTGAAAGGCGAACCGAAAACCGCTCTAAAATCTACGCTTACGAAAACACAGCCACCACACTATCACCGGATTTCGAAAAGCTTTTTCGCGACAATAAAAAAGCCTGGACGTTTTTTACCACCCAAGCCCCGTCCTATCAACGCGTCATCATTCACCACATAATGACCGCCAAACTGGAAAAAACGAGGTTAACTCGTCTCACCAAAGTGATCGAATCGAGCGAAAATGAGAAACGAATTAGGTAAGTAAGACGATGAAGCCCGAACTGCGGCTAAAATATGTTATGTTATCTACCTACATTCAAATTTGAGAAAACTATGTAGTCTTTAACAGGGTTCGTTTAGACGAGCCATGATTATATGTCCACTCATAGAATAACTTTTACTCCAAAGGAAGACGCTGGGCCTGAGTATGCTAAGAGTCCACCGCTAACGATACCGGTGATGTTTGACAGCGAAAAAATCGCCCTCGCGGTTTATCAAGACCACAAATATTTTTTAACCTACCCGACAAGATCGGTGTCTCTGTCGATTTCCGCCAATTAGCCCCTGTCTTCATCTACGGAAAACCAGGCGAAGGCTGGTCACGTAAATATCAGGAAGATTTTGACCTAATGTGCATTACTCTCGAGCCCACTAGCGACGGTGAACTATCTGACCTCTAACTGTCTTCGCAAGTAATCGAGACCGGCCTGGCTGGAGCGCCATCTGATTAGATACCTGTCGCCGGGAAGCGTTATTCTTATTGACTTTACACCCTTTGGCCCTGCGTAACCGATGTAAACCGTTCCCACCGGCTTTTCCTCGCTGCCGCCGTCGGGGCCGGCGATGCCGGTGACCGAAATCGCGTGGTCGGTCTTAGAGTAAGCTAACATACCAGCGGCCATTGCCTCGGCACATTCAGAACTTACGGCACCGTAATTTTTGAGGATTTCTAATGGCACTCCGAGCGTCCGCATCTTGGCTGAGTTAGAATACGTAATCGCTCCTTCGATAAAATACGCCGAGGAACCCGCAACATCAGTCAGCCGCTGGCCGATCAGCCCGCCGGTGCAACTTTCGGCAACGGATACGGTTTGGCCAAGTATTGTCAGGTGTTGGCCGACGATTTCCTCCATCGTCTCTCCATTTGTTGAGAATACCGCATTGCCGAGGGCAGCTGCGAGTTCGGCGGCAAGTTTGTCGGCGGTCGCTTGTGCGGTTTCGGGATCACCGGCCTGGGCTGCGACGTGAATCTCAACCTCACTTTTGTTGAACAAGATAGACGTCTGCACATCAGGATAAGTTGTATAAATCGGGGCAGCGATCTCATCGACGGCCGATTCGCCTTTGCCGGAAACACGCAGGACACGGCGTCTCACATAGACTTCGCCCGCGATTGCCTTCAGCCTCTGTAAAACATTATCGATAAACATCGGCTGGTTTTCACGCGGTGGGCCGGGCAGAATGATGAGGATTTTACCATCGATCTCAACCATCATACCGACTGCGGAACCGTTCGGGTTTGGCAGTACCTCAGCCCCGTCGATCACGAACGCTTGACGTTTGTTGATCTCAGGCATCTCACGGCCCCAGGCACGAAAACGCTCGCGTAGGTTCAATTCGATATTATCGTGATAGACCAGTTCCCTGCCGATGCCAGAGGCAGTAAATTGACGAGTAATATCATCCTCGGTCGGCCCGAGACCGCCGGTCGTAATCACGATATCCGACCGCCTCATCGCATCACTAACCGTCTCCTCAAGCCGTGCTCCGTCATCGCCAACGATCGTTTTTAGCTTCACCTCGATGCCGATTTCATTCAGTTTTTCAGTCAGCCAAAGGCCGTTAGTGTCGGTTTTAGTAGGCGTAAGCAGTTCGGACCCAATGGCGATAATTTCAGCAGACAACATAGTCAGAACACGACCGGGAGGGTGTGAATCAGGCGACACGGAAATCACACTCCTACCAACGTGTTTCCGCCGCAATCTTTCTTAATAAATCTCAACAACAGGTTTGCCATCGCCATTGATATAGGCTCGATACATCCCTTCAGAGTTGAACGACATAGCCATATTTCCAAATTTGTCCATTGCTATCACGCCGCCGTCCCCGCCTAGTTTTTGCAGCTTTTGTTTGATGACAGTATCAGCCGCATTTTGAATCGGCAATTGTCTGTATTCCATGAGTGAAGAAATGTCACGAGCGACGCCGAGGCGAATAAAATACTCGCCCCAACCGGTAGCCGAGACCGCACATGTGTTGTTATTGGCGTAAGTTCCGGCACCGATGATCGGAGCGTCACCGACCCGGCCGTATCTCTTATTTGTCATACCGCCTGTAGAAGTCCCGGCCGCCAGATCACCGTTCCGGTCAAGAGCAACCGCACCAACCGTGCCAAATCTATTTGTGTCCAATGCAGCTTGTCCAAAGTCCAAAGTTTTGACGTTGGACTTAGGACTTTGAACTTCCTCAGATTTTGACTTTTGACTTTTAACTTTTGACTTAGCTTCCCTCAATATCTGCTGTAGTGCGTCCCAACGATGCTTTGTCCAAAAGTATTTAGCATCGACGATCTCGATCTTCTGCTCTCTGGCAAATTTCTCGGCCCCATCGCCAAACATCATTACATGCTCTGATTTTTCCATCACCGCCCGGGCCAGGGTGATGGGGTTTTTTACGTTACGCAACCCCGCAACCGCACCTGCACCTAGCGTTTTGCCATCCATGATCGAGGCGTCGAGTTCATTCTTTCCATCGTTAGTAAAAACCGCTCCTTTTCCGGCGTTGTAGAGTGGTGAATCCTCGAGAATCTTGATCGCGATCTCGACGGCATCAAGACTCGTTTTACCGGCCTGCAGGGCCTTGTAACCAGCCATTAACGCTTCTTCTAGCTTTGCCCGATGTTGCTTCTCATTTTCGGGTGTCATCGTCGCTTTTGAGATCACTCCGGCCCCGCCGTGTATCATAAAGCCTAATTTCGGATTTTGTGGAGATTGGAGCTGTTTGTGTTCAGTAAATGTCCCTCTTTGAGCGGCTGCTGGTGTCACAAGAATTGCAAACAACAGCAGATAAATAACTATTTTTTTCATAAAACCCTGTAAGAGCGTGGCAGTCAAAAAGCTAGAATAATCAAAAAGATAGATTAAAATTTACTCTGAACTCAAACCTTATTAAGATAATCTCTCACCATCTTCATATCTTCCCACACCTCGCGTTTTTTGTGCGGGTCGCGGAGCAGGTACGCCGGGTGAAATGTCGGCATTACCTTGGTACCAAGATAGTCGTGAAATTGACCTCGGAGCTTACCTATCGGCACCTTTGTCTCGAGCAAATTGTGAGCGGCCGTTGCCCCTAAAACGACGATCACTCGAGGCCGGACGACGGCGATCTCGCGTTTTAAGAATGGTTTACATGCGATGGTCTCGTCCGGCTCAGGTGCACGATTGGCCGGCGGGCGGCATCGGTTGATGTTGCCGATAAAAACGTTGTCGCGATTAAACCCGATGGCCATCATTATATCGGTCAACAATTTGCCCGCACGCCCGACAAACGGAAAGCCCTGTTCATCCTCATCCGCCCCCGGTGCCTCACCAACAAACATCAGATCCGCATCAAAATTTCCGGTGCTGTTGACGACTTTGCTGCGTCCCAGCATGCTTAATTTACATCGCATACAATCGGGACCGATCTCGGCACGAATCTGTTCAACAGTCTCGATTGGCTCAGGCAAAGCCGGGGATAGTGGTACGGTTTGATTTTCCAATATATGTGTTTCCGCCGGTCTGTCTATTAAGTCAGGTCCCGGTGCAGGTACATTTCGTTTTACAAGGCTTGATAAAGACGGCAAAGCCGAGAGCCGCGAACCCGCCGGCGGACGCTCAATTCTATTTTCTTTAATTTCCGGTTTAAGGTTTGAAATTTGAGATTTCATACTTGGAATTTCCGCATTTCGAAAATCCCGCTTCGACGATTCTTCGACATCTGCTCTTGAAACGGTCATCAAACCAATCCCTGTTGCTGATAAATTAACATCCAACGTCTCAACGCCAAGTTCCTGCAAATAGAGGACTTGCTCTTTGACGTCGGCAATCAGAGTCAATATATCGGGAGTTTGGGACATAATGCTATTTCCTGAGGTTTAATATTTCATCCAATATCCGGTCAGCCATCTCGCGTTTCGGCATAAGCGACAGCTCGATCTCTGCGCCGTTACGGGTCAGAATCGTCGCGATATTAGTATCAGTATTAAATCCGGCACCTTTTTTTGTGATGTCATTTGCGACGACGAGATCTAGATTTTTTTTCTTCATCTTCGCACGAGCGTGACCGATTACGTCGTTCGTTTCCGCCGCAAAGCCGACGACCAGCATTCCTTTGTTACGATTTTTTGAGACTTCGGACAGGATATCAGGCGTTTTTTTGAGTTCTAAAATCATAAACTCACGGCCATCTTTTTTGATCTTTGCGCCTTCAGCATTTGCCGGAGCATAATCGGCGACTGCGGCTGCACCGACAAATACAGTGGAATTTCGGAGAGCTTTTTTAACCGCCGTATGCATTTCATCCGCCGAAACCGCTCGTACTACCTTTACATTTGGCGGAGGTTCGACGGTCGTAAAACTGGCCACAACCGTGACCTTTGCCCCGCGCGCAACCGCCGCCTCGGCCACCGCAAATCCCATTTTCCCCGAAGAATGATTGGAAATAAACCGCACCGGATCGATCGCCTCACGCGTACCACCGACGGTGATTAAGAACCGCTCGCTGGTCAAATCCGAGACGACAGGAGATACGAGACCAGAGACAGGAGTCATTGCGCCGGAAACATCTCCTGTGTCCCGACTCTCGTCTCTCGTCTCCCGTCTTCTGTCTCTTGTCTCCAGCAAAGCCATCGCCTGCCTGACAATATTCTCCACATCCTCCAGTTTCCCCGTCCCGATCGTCTTACATGCCAATTCCCCGGCAACCGGATCGATAAAATGCACTCCGTCCTTACGCAGCCGCGCCACATTCCGCTTGACCGATGCGTTTTCCCACATTGTCGTGTTCATAGCCGGAGCGATCAGCACCGGTGCTGTCGAAGCAAGATAGGTCGATGACAAAAAATCATCCGCCAGCCCATAGGCAAACTTAGCGATAATATTCGCCGTCGCCGGAACGATCAGAAGCAGGTCGATGTTTTGCGAAAAATTGATATGCGCAATCGGGTCGGGATTCTGCGGATCGTAGTCATCCACAATCACATGCCGCTCCGTCAAAGCCCGAAACGTGAGCGGCTGCACAAACTCCGTCGCATGCCGCGTCATCGCCACCGACACCTCACACCCCGCCTTCTGCAGCAGCCGCAAAACCTCAACCGCCTTATAAGCCGCAATCCCACCCGTGACGCCTAAACGTATGCGAAATTTAGTCATGAAATTATTCGGTATCAATTGCCGCTTACCGGCCAACAGGCTGCAATTTATTTATGGCAAGTTTTGCCTTGACGTATGCCTTCAATTGCTCAGCATTCATATTTCTGGTCTCCACGCTTATCCGTTCTCTCGCCTCGCGCATCATCTTGACTGCGTCGAACGCCTTTTCGTTTTTAGTCGTTTCCATAATTTATCAGATCCTTCGGGCTTCTTATTTCCAAAACTTGGTAGCCACATTTTGAGTTTACCAAGTTATACCCTCTAATTCTCCGCAAGTTGACAATATGCTTAAAATTCCAACTAGCCAATACATCTACCCGGTTTACCGTAGCAAGCGCAATGTGGCGGCAATCCTCAAGACTTGTCTGCCCGACAACCTCTTCCGCAATATACCGATCCGCAAGTTCAAGTGCCTCATCGGTTAGCTCCACGCGTTCGAATTTGTCAGCCGAATAACGCTGAAGCAAGTCACGAACCTTTTCTGGTGCATTTATTAGTTCAAGGTCGAGAAGATCGGAGACCACAAAAACTACTTCCCCATTTGCAAGGCGTTCAAAAAGTCCTGCAGTAGCTTCACTAAATTCCTCGTCGAAGTACCCGCCAACCACCGATGTATCAATGTAAATCCTCTGCCTCATGAACCTCACCCGCAATACCGCCCGTCACGCCTAAACCTATGCGAAAATTCTTCATCTTTCCGGAACATTTTACTATACTTTCGCGTGTTTGTTTATGCTAGAATTTTTCGTGAGAAGCTTCTCCTTCAGCAAGCAGTAATATGAAGCGACCATTTTTGAATACCGGTATGTTCTTGTTGGCTTTTCTTATTGGAAGCTCGGTTGTTTTGGTTTGTCTGAGTGCGTTGGAGGAATTTGAAAAGTTCTCTCCACCCGCAATTGTCGCGGTCCAAACGGAGCAAGTCGAAATACCATCTTTTGTAACTGACATCAACGCCACTTTCGACCCGACAATTGACTACGAGAAAAGTTTAAGGACAAAGCTAATAACGACAGGGGACTTCCACGCCGAGGACGCACCTTACTGGACGGGAGAAAAATGGCTTGGCTTATTTCGAACAACAAGTGGCTATGAACTGGCTCCAACTGAGATTGACGTAAAGCGTGGACGGAAAGATGAGTTGTTCAGCACTACGGTTTCTACGCGAAGAACAGGCGAATCCGTTTTTCTCATTCGAGATTCAAAACTCGTGCCAAGTCAAGTCGAAACGGTTTTTGATGAAAGGGTAGATGGATTTTCATTTCAGGATGAACAATCTAAATCTTTTGTTTTCAAGGGAATTCAGTATGTTCTTCGTGTAGAAAATGTGCAGAAAGGAGGTTATCTCCAAGCCGGATCTGCACTTACTCTTGAAACTGGAGGTAAGCGGCAGATTATGAGATTTCTGCCAAAGAATTGTGATGATTGTTCGTGGTCTCTGAATTGGGCGGGTGATTTAGATAGCGACGGGAAACTTGATTTCTTACTGGACCTTGCTGGACACTACAATGCTTATTCGCCAACCCTTTTCCTGTCATCGCACGCGAAGAGAGATGAAATCGTCGGGCTTGCAGCTGGCTATTCAGGAGTTGGCTGTTGAGGATTTTCAAGCGGCAAAGCCGGGAAATCAAAGTTGGATCATGCTCACTGAAAATAGCGATTAGCGCATTCCGTTTCTTGTCCGAAAAAAATCCCCGAACTTCGGCTCTTTCCCCAACAACTCAACCTCTTCCCTCGCCCACGGCGAATATCCATTCTCCGGATCCGCGACTTCCAGCACAAACCGTTCCCAATCGACCCATTTCACATCGTTGACCTCGTCGGGATTCGGCTCGGGCTGTGACAATGCGAATCCGACCAGCACCGGACATATCTCGTTTTCGACCACGCCGTCTTTTTCGGCGCGGTAGCGAAAATCTGGGAGGACGATGGCGAGTTCGATGCCCGCGATGCCGAGTTCGTATTTTAGACGGCGTTTTGCTGCGTTTTCGACCGTTTCGTGAAGCATCACGTGGCCGCAGCACGAATTTGACCAGACGCCGGGCCAGGTTTTTTTGGTGAGAGCCCGCTGCTGGAGCAGGAGTTCGCCTTTGTCGTTGAATAGGAAGACAGAGAATGCGAGGTGGCGCTGTGTGTCGGCGTTGTGGGCGGGTAATTTGCGTGCGGTTCCGGTCGGTCGCCCGGACTCGTTGCAGTAGACGATCATGTCGTCGAAGGCGTAGTGGTACTTAACGTAAAACGCTACGAGCAGAGCGACTACGACGATCCCAATTATCATCGGCCAGTACATCGCTGAGAAAAACGCAATGAACGTCCAAAATGAAACAATAAAAAACGTGCTTGAGATCATTTGCACCGGGGCGGGCAGCAAAGGCTTTTTAATATATGTAAAGATCTCAAGCACGCCGCCTGCAATGGCTCCGGAAAACAGCCAGCCTAGAAAATTTGAAAGCGGCACGCCATAAAAAGCACCTCCGCCTTCGTACTGCCAAAACCCGATCTTCACCGCTCCGGGATCGAGAACAAGATCGAAAGTTACAAGTAAAACCGCAACCACGACGATCCGAAACACAGCCCACTGCCCACTGCCAACCGCCAACCGTGCCGCAATCGCATACGCCGCCAACACCAACGGCGTCCAAGCCAGAAAAACCGTCCAAGGCGTATAAGCAAAAAGCCGAAAACCGAGCAGGTCCGAGTAACCAAAATGCCCGTACGGAAATCCAGTTATGATCGCGCTCGTTTCGATCACCATAGCCAAAATTCCCAAAATAACAAATAACCAAATGGCATCGCGAATCCCAATCCACATCTTCACCGCCCAAAACGCAGGAGCCGCAAAGAGGATGACGTTAATGCCCGACACAAACGCCAACTCCGGTGGAATCACGACATTCGACATAAAGAACGCGCTCGTGGCGAGCAACGCCAGCACAACAGCGATGATGTATAAATTTTGGCGACCAATTGTCTGCATTTTAAACTCGCGACTGAAATGAGGGTCCCTTTCGTTGCGGCTATGCCGCTCTATTTGTGGAAAAGCAGAGCATTTTCCGCAAATAGACGCGCGAGGCCCGAAAGCCTAAAATATTATGAATGCCCGATCTCCGATTTCTACTAAAAATCAGCCGTACGCGATTCTGGTTCTACATTTTCGGGCCGTATATCGTAGGCCTGGTCGCCGGTGCGGCAGTATGTAGCGAACTTCTGTATTGGCGGCCAGCCGTTTTCGCAATATTTTTTCTCTTCCCTGCAAATCTCCTCATCTACGGCGTAAACGACATTTTTGACTACGAGACCGACAAACTAAACGAAAAAAAGAACGATTACGAAACCCTCGTCCCCCCCGACCGGCGAAGATCGCTGACAATCGCAATACTAGCGACCAATCTTCCCTTCATCGCCGCCGCGATCATTTTCGCTCCAGTGGCATTGCCCTCGCTCGCGGTATTTATGTTCTTCTCGATCTTCTACTCGGCACCGCCGATCCGTGCAAAAGCTAAACCATTTCTCGATTCAGCATTTAATATCCTTTACGTCTTCCCCGGTGCGTTTGCTTATCAAATGCTCTCCGGTTCATTCCCACCGATGAGCCTCATGATCGCCGCCGGATGCTGGACCGCCGCGATGCATGCTTATTCCGCGATACCCGATATCGTGGCCGACAAAGCGGCAAATCTTAAAACGATCGCCACCGTCTGCGGCCCCTATTTAACGCTCGCGATCTGTACTGGTCTATATCTTGCTGCCGCCATAATCTCGTTCGAGTACCTCGGCATGGTCAGCGTTTCCTTGGGGTTTGCGTACGTTTTTCTGATGCTCGCCTCGGTTCGGTCTTATCAAACGGGCCGCCTATTCAAGCTCTACAAAGCATTTCCTCTGATCAACATGCTTGCCGGCTTCCTACTCTTCTGGCATATAGCCCTCTCAAAGATCTGGTAACTGAATCAACCACATAGGAACATAGATCACAAAGAAATCTATTTACCTATGTTATCTATGTTCCTATGTGGTTAAAAACTCGCTTGATCACAATGACTCAAGCGGCTCCGCCGACGTGATCCCGTGCACGCGCTTATAAGCAAGTTCCGCGCTTATAAGACATATCTGCGTCCCGATGCCTGGGTTCGTTCCGGCACCAACGTAAAACAGATTCTCGACCTTTTTCGATTTATTCTTAGGCCGAAATATCGCCGTCTGCCGCAGCGTGTGTGCAAGTCCTAACGCCGTGCCTTTGAATGAGTTGTAATCAGCGGCAAAATTCGCGACCGTATAAATTCTCTTGTACTCGATCTTTTCGCGAAGCCCCGGCAGGTTCATCTCGGTTTCCATCAACGCCAAAACGCGATCGGCATAA
Organism: Pyrinomonadales bacterium; assembly: GCA_038257355.1. GTDB lineage: Bacteria > Acidobacteriota > Blastocatellia > Pyrinomonadales > Pyrinomonadaceae > OLB17. Next base: position 16,549 of record JBBSJK010000009.1, read on the forward strand.
TCGTCTTTTTCAGACTCAGAGATGGTCAAACCCGACGCGATCGGCACGAGCACAAACAGATTCTCTTTCCCCTCAGGAGCCACCGACGGGTCGGTCACGCTCGGGGCACATGCGTACAAAGACGGCTCGTCAGGCAGACGCGGGTCTTTGTATATGTCGTCAAAATTCTTTCGCCAATCCTCGCTAAACAGCAGATTGTGATGTATCAGCGAAGGCAATTTCTCGCTTACGCCTAGATACATAATGAAAGCCGACGGGGCCATCGTGCGTTTTTGCCAGTATTTTTCCTTGAGGGTCTGCTGCGGAATGTCGAGCAACTGTGTCTCGGTGAACCACATATCGGCGTTCGAGATAACGAGATCGGCGTCGATCACTTCGCCACCCTCGAGTCTGACGCCAAAGGCCTTTCCGTCTTTGACGATGATCTTTTCGACTGGAGAATTCACACGCAGAACCGCACCGTTCTTCTCCGCTATATTCGCGAGTGCCCTGATAAGCTCATAAAAACCTCCCTGCGGATAAAACACGCCCTGGTTAAAATCCATGTGCGACATCAGGTTGTACAGGGCCGGAGCCTCGTAAGGCGAGGTGCCGAGGAATACCATCGTGTATTCCATCACCTGCTGAAGCTTCTTTGACGTGAAGAATTTCGAGACAAACTTGTGCATCGTCGAGAAAACCGACAGCTTTTGCCCCTCGGTCATCACGCGTTTGTTAAAAAAATCGAATATCGTGTCGTAATTCTTAAACATGAAGTGCTGCGTCGCCACTTCATATTGATATTTCGATTGTTTCAAATACGCCCGCAGTTTATCGCCCGCTCCCGGCTCGATCGCGTCGAATGTCGCGGTATCAATGTCTATATTCGAATTGATATCCAGCGGATCGCCGTTGTTGCGAAAGAATATGCGATACGACGGCGAGAGTTTTTTCAGATCGAGGTGATCCTCCACCTTTTCACCGACGAGGTGGAAATAGTGTTCGAAAATATCCGGCGCCAGATACCACGACGGGCCCATGTCGAATTTGAATCCGTCGTGCTCAAAAATATTTGCCCGTCCGCCGAGGTTTGCGTTTTTCTCGACCACCGTCACATCGTAACCCTTCCGCGCAAAAAGACCGGCGGCCCCAAGCCCGCCGATCCCGGCTCCAATGATGACGAGTTTTTTCATATTTTAAGCCGGGAACTCAGGCTCATTGGCCTGCAGGCGTTCCTTCTGAGGACGCTGACAAACGTGGTGATAATTCAAACTGCAAAATAACAATGGCTTTCACACCCGCGAATCGAGTTGCAGGCGAAGTCGCCTGCATTCCCGGCACGGTCATTCATAAACCCCGACCAGAGCTTTAGCCGACAGCCACACCTTTTGGCGAAAATTCGTCCTGACGCGTCCTTTGTATATATTATAATTGACTCGCTCTACTTCGTTAAGGATTGCTTTATAAAGGACATACGAGACCCTAACCGCCAAACGCCCTCGCCACGCGAGCATGACGATGCCGGGCAGGGCTTCGCGATAGACCTCGCGGTTTCGCTCGATCTGGAATTTCATAAAATCCACAAATCGCTCGTCCCAGACGCGGTCTGAAATGTCCTCATTGGATAATCGAAAGCGCCGCATCTCGTCCTGCGGCATGTACACGCGGCCAAGTTCATCGTAATCTTCGCGAATGTCACGCAAAAAATTAGTGAGCTGAAAAGCGTATCCTAGCTTAATCGCATGCGGGAAAGCCGCTTCTTCAGAATATCCCACAATTCGTGTAACCATCAGCCCGATCACCCCTGCCGAGCCGTACATATATTCTTCCAGTTCAGAATAATTTTCATAGGTCGCTCGTTCCTCGTCCATAAACATCGAACGTAGAAAAGCCTCGCCTTCCTCGACTGGAATTTTAAATTTATAAAAGTAATGGACGATCGCGTTCATCACATCGTCATGACTGCTCCCTAGAGTCATCGCAGCTAGCCACTGTTGACGCCATTCTTCGAGTTTTGCGATAGTTTCTGCTTTGCCGACCTTGGCAGGATCATCAACGATCTCGTCGGGAATTCGGGCAAACGCGTACACTGCGTAGATGCCTTCGCGTGTTTCACGCGGGAAAAACTGCGTTGCAAAATAGAAACTCGTACCGTATTTACGAGTGATTGCTTTACATTTCTGCAATCCGCTGGCAAGAAACTCTGTTTTGCTTTTCAGGCTGTCCATTAACCTTATTAATCCAACAACTGATCGTTTTCTAAAAAACTTGATATATGGCCCGAGTCAATCTTATTATTTCGCGCTATATTCTAACTTAGATTCAATTTCACGTACGACGACGCATCCGAATTACCCGGCTGTGCGAATAACTTGGTTAATCAGCTTTGACCAGACTTCTGATTTTTTTCTACTGTAAATGACAGCTAAACAGGGAATAAATATAAGCGTCCTCTGGCAGTTTGTCGAAAGGCATAGGCCAGAGATAGAACAAACGCTCAAATTGAATCTGCCCGTTGCCCCGGTCGAGATTGAGACGTCGTTTAACGAGGCTGTGAAATACTCTGTCTTTCCAGGAGGAAAGCGTCTGCGCCCGGTTTTAACGCTCTTAGGTGCCGAGCTTTTTGGCGGGGATTCCACAGATGTTTTGCACGCAGCAGCTGCCGTTGAACTCATCCACACAAGTTCGCTAATCTACGACGATCTGCCGTGCATGGACGATTCGCGTCATCGGCGGGGTAAATTATCACTGCATGAGAAATTTGGCGAGGGGCTTTCGACGCTCGTAGCGATTGGCTTTTTGAATCATTCATATCGTCTCGTCACCCTCGACTGCCCGGACGATCCTAAACGTTCGATTGATGCGGTGCTCGAAATAGTTGATTGCATAGGCCCTGCTGGTATGGTCGGCGGCCAGTCGGTCGATCTGATGATCTCCTCATCCGCCGAATGTAAAATATGTGCTCGAAACAAATTTGGCGGTGTTCTTAACCTCAAAACATCTTCGTTGATCAGACTATCACTCCGGCTCGGCGCCATACTTTCAGGCGCAGGCTCTGATAAACTTTCTGCTCTCACACAGTTTGCCGAAGCCCTCGGGCAGGCCTATCAGATCAGTGATGACATAATCGATACCGAGCAGGATGCCCTGATCCTTGACTTCGAATATCATAATAATGGAGATGTTGCCACTGCACCATCGCGAGAGAGTTTGAACGAGAAGATTAGACAGGCGAAGGAGATATTGACCAATAACTTCTCACCTTGTGAAGCTCGGGATTGCCTTGCTCAGTTGGTGGACTATGTCGCCGAACGAAAAGTTTAATGATAAAAACACTCTCATCGAGAACGATTCACGAGGGAAGGATATTCGATGTACGGATCGACGAGATTCGTCAGGGCGATGCCGAGTATGCACGCGAGGTTGTTGTCCATAAGGGCAGTGCTGTGATCGTGCCATTGTTTGACGACAACACAGTAGCGATGGTCAGACAGTATCGACACGCGGCGGGTAAATATTTACTCGAGATACCGGCCGGGACGCTCGATGCCGGTGAATCGCCCGCCGCGGCCGCCGCCCGCGAACTAGAAGAAGAGATTGGCGTCACCGCCGAGCGGATCGAAAAACTTTGTGAATTTTACGTTTCGCCCGGATTTCTGACGGAAAAGATGTTCGTATTCATCGCTACCGGACTCACCGAGGTCGGGCAAAAGCTCGATGAAAACGAAATCCTTGAGATCGAAAAATATACATTCCATCAGCTATCCGAAATGATCACCTCAGGCGAGATCGAAGATGCAAAAACCATAATCGGCATCATAAATGCTCGCGTAAAATACGGTTAAGGCCGCTTGTCGGAGAAATAGGGACTTTTCAGACAGTCTTCTTAAAAAAAAGAAATTGTGAAGATCACTACGCGGCGGCCGCGACGACCTGTTCGGCGGCGTCACGCATACCTTCGGCGGTGAGTATGTTGATGCCGGAATCGCGGAGGACGCGGCGGCCCTCTTCTACGTTGGTGCCTTCGAGACGGGCGACAATAGGGATCGACATACCGAGATTTTTGTATGCGGCGACAACTCCATTTGCGACCATGTCGCAACGTACAATACCGCCAAAAATGTTTATCAGGACGGCCTTAACATTTTTGTCGGCGAGCAGGATTTTAAATGCCTGTTCGACCCTTTCCTGCGAGGCACCGCCGCCGACGTCGAGGAAGTTGGCGGGTTCGCCGCCCGCCAGTTTGATAATGTCCATCGTCGCCATCGCGAGGCCGGCCCCGTTGACCATACAACCGATATTGCCATCGAGCTTGATGTAACTTAAATCGTGTTTAGACGCCTCAATCTCGAGCGGTTCTTCTTCGTCGAGATCGCGCAGATCGATAAAATCTTTGTGCCGAAACATCGCGTTGTCGTCAAATGTAACCTTAGCATCGAGTGCGATCAGGCGGCCGTCTTTGGTCAGTAGGAAAGGATTGATCTCGACCAGCGATGCGTCGATCTTCTCATACGCATCGTAAAGCGAGAGCATGAATTTCGTCGCCTGGCCGATCAGCTCAGCCGGAATACCGAGGCCGAAAGCTAGTTTGCGGGCCTGAAATCCGCGAAGCCCGACCGATGGGTCGATGGTTTCTTTGAGGATCAGTTCCGGTGTCTCTTCGGCCACCTTTTCGATATCCATACCGCCTTCTGACGAAGCCATAAAGACGTTCCGGCCAGTCACGCGGTCAAGCGTGATGCCGAGATAAAACTCTTTATCAATCGGCAGACCTTCCTCGATTAAAAGCGTCTTGACCTCGCGGCCTTCCGGCCCGGTCTGATGTGTTATGAGTTGCATGCCGAGGATCTGCGAAGCAATCTCTATTGCCTCGGCCGGAGATTTGGCCAGCTTTACGCCTCCGCCTTTACCGCGTCCGCCCGCGTGGATCTGGGCTTTGACGACGACAATGTCGGTGCCTAGCTCACGTGCGGCGGATTCGGCTTCGTCCGGTGTTCGTGCGACAATGCCGCGAGGTACGGGAACACCGTATTCTTTGAGGATCGCTTTACCTTGATATTCGTGGATTTTCATTTGTATTGGGAATACCGCCTTCCAAAATTACGGAATATTTATTATCAGCTTGAGCAATTTCCACTCGCCGCCACGCATAACGTATTCGTAATCAAAACGAATTTTAAGCGGTTTGGTCTGGAATTCACCGGCTGCCATCAGTATCTGCAAACCTTTTTCCGTCCTGATGGAGGGCGTTTTAGTAAACTCCGCTCCCATTCCCTCAGCACTCTGGAGTATTGGCAGCACGACAGACTTCTTATCGGTATATGATTTGAAGGCTGCGGTCATTTGCTCGACGGTATACGAGTTTTGAAAGTCGGTCGATGCGTAGCTGTGAATGTCAGAAAAATCGCCCGAATCCACTGCATCCGCAAATTCAGAATTTGTCTCTTTAACCAACCCTTCGACCACTTCATTCGACGGAACAGAACCGTCGGTCGAAACCGCCGTCGTATTGGCCGGCGTATTGGCCGCATTGTTTCCGTTTGAAAGATTGGAAAGGTCAAAATTCTTACCGCAGTTGCATCCAAGAGCGATCGTGCCTATAACAGCCAGAGCGATCAGGCCGCTGACTTTTGTGTTTTTACCAAAAACTAATTCGTTAAAGAGCTTTTTCATATTCTCCTCCAGACGTTCAAGTTATAACCTTAGTTTAATTTTTTTATGAGAGGCCAGATAAACTGGAGCTCCAATCTTTATTGTGATTTTTCGACAACCGTCAGAAGTGTGCAAATTGCAACACCTGTCGGCCCTTTGGCTTGATAGGGCTTTACGCCATCGGCCCAGGCAGTTCCCGCGATGTCGAGGTGGGCCCATTTGGCCTTGTCAACAAACTCCTGTATAAACACCGCTCCCATGATAGTTCCGGCTTTACCGCGTGGGCCAATATTCTTAATGTCGGCGATGTCTGAGCAAATTTGCTTACTATATTCCGCGCTTAACGGCAACTGCCAAAATCCTTCCCCGCAATCCTTACCGCACGCGATGATCTCGTCAACTAGTTCCTGATCGTTGCCCATGATTCCTGTATTTTGATCGCCAAGGGCGACGATGACGGCACCAGTGAGCGTTGCCAGATCGACAATCCGATTAGCACCCTGGTTTTCGGCGTACGCTACAGCGTCTGCGAGAACAAGGCGGCCTTCTGCATCGGTGTTCAATATTTCGATGGTTTTGCCGTTCATCGCCGTAACAACATCACTTGGCCTAGAAGCTGAACCACCAGGCATATTCTCAACTGCTCCGATAACCCCAATAATCGGCACGGTCGGCTTGAGCATACCGATTGCCCGCATTGCACCCATAACGGTTCCGCCGCCCGTCATGTCATATTTCATTGCGTCCATGCCTTCTGCAGGCTTGATCGAGGTTCCACCCGTGTCAAACGTCACGGCTTTGCCTACGAGAGCAATAAGGTCCCCCTTCTTTGCGGTACTCTTCGTCGGTGTATAACGGAGAATAATGAGCTTCGCAGGCTGGACGGAGCCTTGCGAAACGCTCAACAACGATCCCATGCCCATTTTTGTCATTCTGGCCTCGTCCAGAATCTCGCATTTCAGTCCGGCTTCTTTTGCCATCGTCTGGGCACGATTAGCCATTTCGGTCGGGGTGAGAACATTAGGAGGCTCATTGGCTAAATCGCGTGTGAAATTCATGGAGTCGCCGATGATCTGGCCGCGAACAATACCGGCTTTCATATCTGCTGGCTTTGCACCTTCGACACATACGACCAAACTAGCGACAGATTTGTTGTTCTTATCACTAGTCTTGTATTTATCAAGTTCAAACTGACTCGTGATGAAGCCTTGCACTGCATTTTGAGCCACATCGGCGGCAGCGGCTTCACTGCGTGGCAGTAATGCAAAGCTCTTAATATTTCTTTTACGGAAAAAGCGGGCAGCTGTACCTGCGACGGCACAAACCGAATAGGTCTGGTAGTCGTCCTTGCTGCCGGCACCGACGAGCAGCAAGCGACTCGCCTTTACCGCACCTTTGGCAGTAAAACGGATCAATGCGGTCTCATTTGCCTCACCTTTAAATTCCTCTGCTTTGATAAGAGCGGTGATTAGTCCGCCGGTCAATTTGTCTAAATCTTTGAGCGCATCCGATGTGCCTTTTTCGCTTTTAAAAATTGCTACTGCCAATGCTTCGACATTAGCCTCGGAAAAATTTCCGTTTATTCCCTGGAATTTCATTAATACCCTCTGTAAATATGTGTTAAATTGAAAAAATTGCTTTTATATCTATAACTTATCTTTGCGCTTGTTTCAACTCCTGACGTGTTTCTTTCTCGATTGCTTTTTTCATCTCGGTCTCCCGTTTGTCGTAAAGTTTTTTTCCCTTGGCGACTCCGATCTCGAATTTTATCCGGCCATTCTTCCAATATATGCTCGTCACGACGAGTGTCATTCCTTTTTGCGTGGTTTCCTTTTGCAGCTTTTCGATCTCACGGCGATTGAGTAGCAGCTTGCGTGTTCGCAAAACGTCGTGATTATTTATGTTGCCGTGTGAATAATGCGAGATATGCGCACCCATCAGCCATATTTCGCCCTCGATGATCGACACGTAAGACTCCTTGAGCTGTATCCGCCCGAGCATTATGCTCTTGACCTCAGTACCAAGCAGCACAGCACCCGCCTCAAATTTCTCCAGGATGTGATATTCGTGGTAAGCCTGACGGTTGTTGATTATTTCCTTGTCTAGAGGCATCGGGTGAAAGTAAACTTTAACAATAAAAAGGCAAAATTAAAGCCAAGGAGAAAAAGAGCGGTAAAACGGCTGAGCTGCAATCCTGTTGGCAAAACTTAATTGTGTGCTTTTGTGCTATTTACCGCAAGTCTGATATTTGACAATGCACATCCCCTGCCCGTAAATTATAAATACGCTGGGAGATCGTCTAATGGTAGGACTGCAGTCTCTGGATCTGCCTATCGGGGTTCGAATCCCTGTCTCCCAGCCAAAAATTACTAGGCAATAGGCTGGTGGCATTCGGTAGATTTTTCTGCGGCTGCCAACCGCAGCTCCACCGCTAACCACCTAAAACGATATGGATGACTGGCACGAAACCGAGATTCGCGTTCGCTACGCCGAAACCGATCAGATGGGAATCGCGCATCATGCCAATTTCCTGATTTGGTTCGAGACCGGCCGCAGCGACCTGTGCCGTGCCAAAGGCTTCTCTTACAAAGAGATGGAGGATGAGGCCGGTGCTCTGATGTTAGTCGCCGAGGCCTACTGCCGCTATAAATCACCCGCCTTTTACGAAGACATACTGACTGTTCGCACAAAGGTTTTTGAGATCCGTAGCCGGAGCCTTAGATTTTATTACGAAATACATCGAGCTTTGGACGATATATTAATAGCCGATGGCGAAACGCTGCATGTGGTGACGGACAAAGACAAAAAAGTCCGAAGCCTGCCGGAAATTTACCGTAATTGTTTGCAAGACACCTCAGAAGATAAGGCTTTCCCTGCCGATCAGGCCCCACACTAGTTTTTTGACCTTTGACTTTTTACTTTTAAATTTTTACTTTTGATTATGCCCGGTTCCGAAAGAGCAGAGATATATTTCATCGCCGCGATGATGATTTTGATCATGGTCATGTCGATCATAGTTATCTATTTTTTTGTGAGAACGTACCGGAAAGAGATGCGTGAAAAAGACTTGCGCATTGAAGAAAAAAAGAATCGGGAATCAGAATCTGAAGTTTGAAATCCCCACTCTGAATTCTATATTCTCAATTTAAACAATGCCGCATTCAAGCATTTTAGAACTCACAGAAACAGCCCTGGTTGTAGTCGACATACAAGAGGCGTTTCGCAATGCAATCCCTGATTTTGCGGTAATTGCGTCGCGTGCGTCGATTGCGGTGCGGGGATTCCAACTGCTTGATATACCGGTGATTGTGACCGAGCAATATCCTGACGGCCTCGGCCGCACCGCCGAAGAGATACATCTCGTCCTGCCGGACGACTACGAAATTTTTGAAAAGACCGCTTTCAGCTCTTGTGGAAGTGAGCCGTTTGTCGCAAAACTCAGAGAATTACGCATCGAACAAGTTGTACTGTGCGGTCTCGAAGCGCACGTTTGCGTCAATCAGACGGCCCATGACCTGATTGAATGCGGCTTTCAGGTTCATCTGTTGTTAGATTGCGTCTGCTCAAGATTCGAGCACGACAAACAGGCGGGCATCGCCAAAATGCGTTCGAGCGGTGTTATCTCGTCATCAATCGAAATGGCATTTTTTGAATTGATGCGTGACTCGACGCATGACAAATTCAAAGAGGTTCAGAGTCTGATCAGATAAACAGCTCAACGGAAACCTTAAAAAACGCCGCTAGTTTTTTCGCCTGCGCTTTGCTTATCGAATGCTTTCCATTAACCACCTCAGAGGTAATGCCGCTCGAACCAAAGACAGGTAACAGATCTATTTGCTTTATTCCACGATCCTCCATAAAGAATTTCAGAATATCTGCCGGAGATGCTTCTGGAATCGGGTAATGCTCATCTTCGTACGCTTCAATGAGGGTCGAAAGTAGTTCGAGCAATGAATCTTCCTCAGGACTCAGTTGATCGCCGGCCTTTATTCCCTTGACAGCAACCTGTCAACTTCTTCGTTCATCTGCTTTAACTCTTCGTCATTTGTGATAACTGACGGTAGAATCTGCATCAAAAGCATGCCATATTTTATTCTGTCAACATTCGCAGTCATCCTTGTACCCCTTCTTGTTATATTCGGCGTGCGTCAAGACAAATCTAATCGATACTTTTTTGCCAGGATAGTAAATTTTCGTTATCAAACGATATTTATTGCCAACGATATTAAAAATTGTGCATATTCCGACGATATCAGCGTGATGAAAATCAGCCTTTGTTTCCGCCAGATTTTTCCAAGCAGCCTTTTTTGTTACCTTATACCAAATCATTAAAACGGCCTCTGCCTCAGGATGAATCTGCCAAAAATCTCTCAACGTTTTCTTTGTGACAATATTCACCAGCAACTTAGCTCCCCTTTCATTATCCCTTACGACATGTACTCTCAAAACGAGAGTGACTCTTTCAATGAAAAAATCCTGGCTTTGACCCACCAATATCAAACCATTAACATTGAGCATTGATCTAGAATTATGGACATGTTCTCATCTCTTAATCCCCAACAGGTCGAGGCCGTCAAGACGACCGACGGCCCGCTGCTTATTCTCGCAGGTGCCGGTTCGGGCAAGACGCGCGTTATAACTGTGCGCATTGCTTATTTAATTTCCGAAAAACAGGTTGAGCCTCGCAATATACTTGCCGTCACGTTTACAAATAAAGCGGCGGGCGAGATGCGCGAGCGTGTACACGAGCTGTTGAAAGACCAGCGGTTAAATTCCGCACCGCTTCTCTCGACATTTCACAGTCTTTGCGTCCGTATTCTGAGGCAGGACATCGACAAACTCGACGAAGGTTATACCAAATCCTTTACGATCTACGACACCGACGACACCCAAAAGGTCGTCAAATCCTGCATCAAAGACCTCGGTTTTGACGAAAAACAGATGGCACCGCGATACGTCCGCAATGCGATCAGCTCGGCCAAAAATCGCGGCGAAGACCATGAGTTATTTGCCTCAAAAATCGAATACGGCGATGAAAAAAAGGCGGCGATGGCCAAGGTTTTCGAGATGTACGACCAGCGTCTGAATACGGCTAACGCTCTCGATTTTGACGACCTGCTCATAAAAACAGTCAAATTGCTCAGGAAATCCCCCGAGACCCGCGAAAAATATAACGACAGGTACAAATATATCCTCGTTGACGAGTATCAGGACACAAATGCTCTCCAATTTGCCCTCATAAGTTTTCTAACAGAAAAGCAGCAGAATATTTGTGTGGTCGGCGATGACGCACAGAGCATCTATGGTTTTCGTCAGGCCGATATCCGCAATATTCTCGGATTTGAAAAGCATTTCCCGACCGCGAAGGTAATTTTGCTCGAACAAAATTACCGCTCGACGCAGACCATACTCGATGTCGCCCACGCGATCATCGAGAACAACCTTCACCAAAAGAAAAAGAAGCTGTGGACGGCGAATCCGGGCGGCGAACGAATTTCTTATTACCAGGCTTACGACGCTGATGGCGAGGCCCGCTTTGTCGCGGCGAAGATCGAGGAACATCAACGTAAGAGCCTAAGTGACCGTATTGCAGTACTTTACCGGACAAATGCACAATCGCGTCTGTTCGAGGAATCGCTTCGCCGAATGCGAATCGAGTACAACATCGTCGGCGGTTTTTCGTTCTATGAACGGGCCGAGGTCAAGGATGTGATCGCATATCTCAAACTTTCGATGAACCCGTTTGACGATATTGCCTTGCTCCGTGTCATCAATACGCCCGCCCGCGGGCTTGGCAAAACGAGTCTCGACGAGCTGCAAAGATCTGCAAAAGCAAACGGCACGTCGCTGTGGATGGCGATAGCATCGATCACCGACCCCGACTTCCCGCAGGCCGTAAATTTAACGCCGCGTGCAAAGGAGGCGATGCGGGCTTTTCGCAAAACTATTGAGAACCTCATAACAAAGGTCTCCGATTCTTCTGAATCGGGCAAAGCGGTTTCCGAGGTTGTGATCGCTGCCATCGAAGATACCGGTTACGCCAACGTTTTGCGGGTCGAGAATACAGATGAGTCTGCCGCCCGGCTCGAAAATCTCGAGGAACTCGTCAATGCGGCCGTCGATTACGACAAACAGGAAGAAGACGGCCTCCGAGATTTTGTCGATCACGCGGCGCTTGTTTCAGACACTGATAAATATGACGGGAAGGCCGCCGTCACGCTTATGACAGCTCACATGGCCAAAGGGCTTGAGTTTCCTATAGTTTTCCTGGTGGGTCTCGAGGATGGAATCTTTCCGCATTCGCGTTCGCTTGGTAACACAAAAGAACTGGAAGAGGAACGCCGTCTCGCCTATGTCGCTATCACGCGGGCCGAGAAGATACTGTATGTAACACATTCGATGCGGCGGCGCGTCTATGGTGAGGAAATCGCTGCCGAGCCATCACAGTTTCTCAACGAAATGCCGCTGGAGTTGATCAACGATCTCTCACACGGGGCCTCATGGCTCTCGTACGCCCGCAGCACCACCGCAATGAGCTCAAAGGCGACCGTGAGCGCTCTGCGGGGCGAGAGTGTGCCGCTAAAGCCTAAAAACGTTTACGCTGGAAAGACCTATAACAGTAGCGAGGCGATAGCGGAATTTTTCAAAAAGAAAAGCGGTCAGCAATCTACGACCGGAAGTCAACCCGATTCAGGTGACAAACCGCTGTCGGGTTATGATAAACTTCGTGCAATAGCAACACCCGCCGCGCAAAAGGCTGATCCGAATTTGCTCGTTGCAGGTTCGCACGTCCGGCACGACAAATATGGACGCGGCCTCGTGCTTCGTCGCGAAGGTTCGGGAGATAATGTTAAACTTACGGTAAGCTTTCCCGGTTTTGGTCAGAAGAAACTGATCGAAAAATATGCAAATCTTGTCAGGGAATGATATAGCTTTTAGCTGTTCACTAACTTCTGTGAACAAGATGTTTTTAATTTGTTAGATCAATTTAAAGGGGGATTTGAATTATGAAAATCGAAAAATTTCGAAGTCTGGCGGCACTGCCTGTAGTTGTTTTTGTTTCGAGTTTGTTTATTGGGTGCGGTGCCCAGCCGGGGGTTAATCTGGCTAATTCCACTGCAAACACCACAAATTCAAACACAAATTCAATAAATACTAACTCTGTGGCCAGCAATTCCGCGGCCTCACCCGTCGTCGAAACCAAAGAGCCGACGGCGTATCAGGCTGCTGTGACACTCAAGCTCGAGGCCATCGGCGGGCAGCAAAACATTGCGCTCCCGACCTTGAGCGCGAACGTCGCCCGCAGCGGCGATGACCGCCGTATGGAATTCACAATGCCGGCCGGAGGCCGTGTGGTCTATCTCGACAAAGCGGGCACAAACTATCTGGTATTGCCAGAGAAAAAGCAATACGCAGAGTTAAACCGAGATTCGCTAGGTTTTGACGTTCGCCGGATGCTGATGCCTGAGCAAATTATCGAACAGGTCAAAAATGTGCAGGGAATGCAGCTCGTCGGCGAAGAAAAATATAATGGCCGCGATGCGATAAAATATCGTTACGGTGCCGTCGCAAACACACAGACAAAGGCCGGACAGGTGGAAACGGAATCATTCCTGTTGGTCGATAAAGAGACGGGATTGCCGCTCAGGTCCGAAACGGTTTCGCAATCACAATCGGGTTCTAACGTTCAGGGATATAGCGGATTGCGTGTAGTGACAGAGATTACTGAGATTAAAACGGAAGTATCACCCGAACTGTTCGCCGAGCCGACTGCATTTCAAAAGATCGAGTCCGAACAAGTCCGCTCGCAGGTAAATATGATATTTAACTCGGTCGCCATGCTGATCGGCCAGCTTATGAAACAGGGGCAGACGGCCGCCAGCCCAATGACATCACCTGCGAGGTAACGGCTATGGCAAAATTTATCATCGCCGGATTGATTGGTCTGGTTGTAGGCGGAGCTTTGGTTTTTTATTTCTTTGTCGGCGTCCCGCGTGCCGCTCAGACGCCGGGAGCTCCGATCCAACCGCCCGATGCGGGCGTCGCGGCCGGCTCAGCACAGATCGTGCTGCGGCAGGAATTCTTTAACGAAGTGATAACCACTATTTTTCGCGACATGAATGCCCCTGCATTCCCGCTCGGTGCTGAGCAGCAAACCACTGGAGAGTGCTCCAGCCGTATCACGGTCATTCCGGAGGGCAGTGGTGTAAAGACGGCACTGAGGTTTGAGAATAACCGGATATCGGCGCCGCTCGCATTTTCTGGAAGTTACAGTTCGCCATTCGGATGCCTACAGTTTACTGGTTGGGCGCAGGCAAATCTCGAACTCCGATATGAGGCCGCCGAACAAACGGTATTTGGCCGTATAAATGTCGAAACGGTCAATCTGGACGGCGTTAACCCGATTATCAGTGGTTTTGTGACACCGCTGGTTCAGACAACCCTGAATAATCAAGTAAATCCGATTCAGATACTTCAGGGTCGGCAGATCGCAATCGACGCGCCGATTGAATCAACCAGCGGGCGATTACAGGCAAACGTAACGGACATCCGTGCCGAGTTTAGGGATAACGCCCTTAATCTGTATGTCATATATGCATTTAGCGGCGCCCCGGCCCAATAGGAGATGAGACCAAATGAAGAATCGCTTTCTGACAATTTGCACATTTACGATCCTATTATTAGCGACACTCGGTTGCGGCATGGTTGAGCGGCTGCAAAATACGGCGACCGGCACGGCAACCGCGAATTCTAATAAAACGCTTACTGATAAGGCAGTTGATACCACCCTCGGAGAACAAAAGATCGGCGTGCCCGAATGCGATGCGGTGATGAATTTACTTACCGAATATGCTAACAATCCGGACGATAATTTTGTCATCAAAGCCGGCAAAGCGATGATCGTAAATAAGATTAAGGAAACTATCAGAACCAGCGTCGAAGAAAATAAAACCGATAAAGCGGCACTCGCGAAAGACTGCAAACAAGCTCAGGCAGAACTGGAAAAATATAAAGCTGAGGAAGAAAAGAAAACAGCTCAGTAAGTATCAAGAGCTAAACGCTCATTATCTCGTGCTCTTTGTTCTTTGCTAGTTCGTCGATCTTTGCGATATAGGTGTTGGTCAGCTTTTGCACGTCATCGAGGCCGCCGCGCTCTTCGTCCTCAGAGATTTCCTTGTCTTTGAGCTGCTTTTTGAGCAAATCGTTGGAATGGTGGCGAATGTTGCGCACCGCTATGCGGTGGTCCTCGGCGATCTCGTGGGCCTGTTTTGCGAACTGGCGGCGACGCTCCTCATTGAGGGCGGGAACGCTCAGGCGAATGATTTTGCCGTCGTTCGATGGGTTGAGGCCGAGATTTGCAGCCATGATTGCTTTCTCGATGGCGGCCATCTGCGTCGCATCCCAGGGCTGTACAGTAATCATTGCCGGTTCAGGCACAGCTACTGAGGCCATCTGGCTGAGCGGTGTCGGCACGCCGTAATAGTCGACCATCACCACATCGAGTAGGCCAACCGTCGCTCGTCCTGTGCGAATATTGGTGAGCTTTCTCTTAAAATCCTCGACCACGGCGTCCATTTTTGGGCCAGTTTCTTTTGTAATGTCTTGTGCACTCATGTGATTTATCAATCGCCCCCAGCTTTAGCTGGAGGATCAGAAGGCAATTTAAAAGAACCTGAAAATCAGTTAGTCACTAATGTGCCGATCGAAAGGTCGCCGCACACTGCCTTTATTATATTTTCAGATTTTCGCATGTTAAAGACCATTATCGGCAGATTATTTTCCTGACAGAGCGATATTGCCGAGGCGTCCATCACCTTTAACTGTTTTTCGAGAACTTCCTGAAATGTTATTTTATCAAATTTGGTTGCGTCCGGGTGCTTCATCGGGTCGGCGGTGTAAATGCCGTCAACCTTTGTCCCTTTCAGAATGACCTCGGCCTCGATCTCAAGCGCCCGCAATGCTGCTGCCGAATCGGTCGTAAAATAAGGGTTTCCCGTCCCGGCGGCAAATATCACTACCCGCTGCTTTTCGAGATGCCTGACCGCTCGTCGTCGGATAAAGGGCTCGGCTAACTGCGGAATGTCAATAGCCGACATAACGCGGGTATTTACGTCCACACGCTCGAGAGCGTCCTGCAAGACAACGGCGTTCATCACAGTTGCGAGCATGCCGATGTAGTCGGCTGCCGCCCGGTCCATATTGCCGGCTGACTCTGAAACCCCTCGAAAAATATTGCCGCCGCCGACCACGATGGCAATCTCGATACCGAGATCATGAACAGTCTTGAGCTCTCTCGCCGCCGACTCAGCCACCTTTGTATCAATGCCGTAATTCTGCGATCCCATCAGGGCCTCGCCAGACAGTTTTAGCAGAATACGTTTAAATTTTGGCCTAGCCATAGATTGATGAGTGTGGTGAGTTTTTAGAGTTCATGATTATCTGTAAACTCCCCAAACCCAAACCCAATAACTCGCGTTTAAGCGATCATCGATGCGACTTCGGCGGCGAAATCGTCCGTCTTTTTCGTAATGCCCTCGCCCATTTTGTAGCGGGCATAGCGGCGGATCGAGATATTTTCCTTGATCGAACCGACCTTTTCGGCGACGAGTTCGCCGATAGTTTTTGACGGATCTTTTACGAATGGCTGATCGACGAGCACATTGTCCTCGTAAAATTTATTCAATCGTCCCTCGATGATCTTATTCAAAACGTCCTCGGGCTTGCTGGCATTTTTAGGATCGTTTTTGAGCTGTTCGAGTAGTATCTCACGCTCTTTTTCTAGATCCTCGGCGGGAACCTCCGCTCTGGTGCCATAACGCGGATCGGTTGCGGCGATGTGCATCGCAACATCCTTGACGAGCTGTTGAAACTCGTCACCGCGCGAGACAAAATCGCTCTCGCAATTGATCTCGACCAAAACGCCGACCTTGCCGCCCATGTGAATATACGAGCCGACCGCTCCCTCAGCGGTGACGCGGCCCGATTTTTTTTCTGCGGACGCCATGCCCTTTTTGCGAAGAATGTCAGTGGCCACGCTCTCGTCGCCATTTGCCTCGATAAGAGCATTTTTACAATCGACCATTCCCGCACCCGTTTTCTCGCGTAACGATTTTATACCGCTTGCTGTAATTTCTGCCATAACTATAACTCCAATTTGTTTTGAGCCCAGCCTTTAGGTGGCTCTGTGTATTAAACCTAAAAAAAAGCGTAGCCAGTCGCCGGTGAACGGAAATGAGCTACGCTTTCAAGAAAAAAAATGTAGAACTAGTGCAATATAAACTAAATCTTTTGGATTTATATCGCGTAGCGATTCCTGAATTTAACCGTAGGTTTCAACCAACGGAACCGACGAAATCAAGTGTTACCGCGTGAGCGGTAAAGAATATGCACTGAATTTCAAACCACTAGCTTGCTTTCGCTTCGCTGCTTGCTTCCGTCTTTTCTGCCTTGGCCTCGCCCGGGGCGTTATGCATAGTTCCCTTATTTGCATCCGGCCCGCTGCCCGGCTCTTCGTGTGCTAGGGAACCACCAGCCGGCTTGTCAGGAATGGCCACCTCGGCCTGTTCTAATGCCGTCTCTGCGACAGGCAGATCCGCGGTATTCTCAGGCTGAGCTGCCGTCGAGCTATCCGTTTCCCCGACCGGCTCATCTGCGTCGTCGTCCAGCGGTTCGTCGGGCACGTCTGCCGATTCGATCTCGGCGACATCATCCGGCGTCAGAAATTCCTTTGGAATCGAGATCGTTGATTCGACGATCGGGGCATTTGCACCCTCTTCGCCGGTATCCTCTACCTCAACATCGGCTGTGCGGCCTTCGGTCCCGACTTGTTTTCCTTCGATGATCGCATCAGCAATACGCGAAGCAAACAATCTAATTGCACGCAGAGCGTCGTCGTTGCCCGGAATGACGTGATCGATGCCCTCGGGTGAGCAGTTTGTGTCAACTACCGCAACTATCGGGATATCGAGCCGATTTGCTTCCTTGATCGCAATATCTTCTTTACGAACGTCGATGACAAACATCATGTCCGGCATCCCGTTCATATCCTTGATACCGGCAAGGTTTTTCATCAATTTTTCGTGTTCGCGGTCGAGTTGGAGACGCTCTTTTTTCGTGAGCATCTCAAACCGCCCGTCCTCACGCATCGTTTCGATCTCTTTTAGTTTGTTGATCGATTTTTTGACCGTTTCGTAGTTTGTCAACAGGCCGCCGAGCCAGCGGTTATTGATGTAATACTGTCCACAGCGTTCCGCTTCTTCCTTGATCGCATCTTGTGCCTGACGCTTGGTGCCGACAAAGAGGACTTTCTGGTTGGGACGCTCGGTGAGCGATTCCGTGACATAATTTAGGGCGTCACGAAAAAGTTTCTGCGTTTTTTGCAGATCAATAATATAAATGCCGTTGCGTTCGCCAAAGATGTATTCTTTCATCTTCGGATTCCAACGGCGTACCTGGTGGCCAAAATGAACTCCCGCTTCCAAGAGTTCTTTCATCGTTACTGTTGCCAAAACTTTATATCTCCTGAACCTATTGGTTATGTACTCGGTAAAGCGCCTACGAACCAATTGGCTTTACCGATGGTTTTTGATCTTTGATCATTGATCTTTGAAAAATCAAAGATCAAAAATCCAAGTTCAAAGATCATTCTTCCTATCGTTTCGAGAACTGGAATCTCGCACGAGCACCTTTTTGCCCGTATTTCTTACGCTCTTTCTGACGCGGGTCACGCGTGACGAATCCCGCTTTCTTAAGGGCCGGACGAAGGTCCGCATTAAATTCCATCAGAGCTCGCGTGATGCCGTGGCGGACCGCACCGGCCTGTCCAGCCGTGCCGCCGCCATCAACATTGACGAGGATGTCAAACTGCTCAACCGTTTCCGTCAAACGCAGTGGCTGACGAATGATCATCTGCAACGCCTCATTTGGGAAATACGCATCAAAATCGCGTTTATTGACAACGATCTTGCCGCTCCCCGGCCGAAGGTAAACACGTGCTGTCGAAGTTTTTCTGCGGCCCGTGCCGTAATACTGTATGTCTGCCATATATTTTGATTGATCTTTGATCTTTGACTTTTGATCTTTGACTTTTGATCTTTGAAAATCGTTTCCAATTCTAAAATCAAAGATCAAACAAGATCAAAGATAATTTCGCCAAACTACAATTCCCTCGTCTCCGGGTTTTGCGCCAGATGTTTGTGCTCGCCGTCGGCGTAAACCTTTAATTTTTTGCCCATTGCCTTGCCGAGCTTTGTTTTTGGCAGCATGCCGCGAACGGCGAGTTCGATCACCTTTTCAGGCTTTTTCTCGAACATCTCTTTGACCGTTGTCTCACGTAAACCGCCGGGATAAAGAGTGTGGCGGTAATAGATCTTCTGATCGTCTTTCGCACCCGTAAACACAGCGTGCCGGGCGTTTATCACGACACAATGGTCGCCCATGTCAAGGAACGGCGTCCACGCCGGATTGTTCTTGCCCGACAAGATTCTCGCCACCTCAGTCGCTAGGCGGCCGACCGTTTTGCCCTTAGCATCAACGACCAACCACTTGCGACCTTCCGCTAAACCCTTTCCACTCGGAAAATAAGTACTCATAATCACACACTAATACAAAATCCCGCAAAAATGCGAACCGATAGGATATCGAAATTAGCGGTGCAGGTCAAGGGCGTATGAGTGTTTTTTGGCAGTCCTAATAAGGGGGCAAAGTCAACGAAGTGGGTGAAACCCAGCGATCAGAGCCTGAAAAAATTGTATCTCTGTTTGGGTCAGAAGTGCTGATAATGGAAAAATCAGAATGCTTCCACGCCCTGAAGGGGTAAGAATGGCGTTCTGCTGCACCTCCAGTGCGGAAATCAGGTTGCTACCGGTCCAGATGTTTCACGTCTGGCTATTATCTTTACGCCGGTACGCGGCGATACAGGTTTTTCAGACGTCCTCTTTTTTATATCTGTCTATCTCATGGACTATAAACCTCTAAACCTTGACAATAATTCTTTCGCGATAAAGCAGCCACATCAGAAACAGCCAGCACAATATAAAACTGACGGCGTACATTAGTGACGCGTCGATGGGCCCGGCGATACTGAGGTATATATTCTCGTATATCCATTTCTGCAACGGTATGCTCGATCCGTCGGAGCCGGTAACTCTGTAGGCGCCAAGCATCCGGGCCATGATGCCGGAGAAAACGAACAACGTCAGGGCGTTGACACCGAATATCTCGAAAGGTTTTGCCCATTTGCGATAGCCTTTTATGTCGATCAGCCAATAACACGACCCGAGCGTCAGCAGTGCAATGCCTGATGTGACGAGGACATACGAGCTTGTCCACAGCGATTTGTTTATCGGAAAATAGCTTGACCAGATGTATCCGACAGCCAACAGAACGACGCCGAAGAAGTAAAGGCCGGAGGCGGTGTTTAGAGGGTCAGTACCGGAAATTTTGGTAGGAACCGCTGCTTCTGGTTCCGGTTTTGCAAAATCATCCTCCGCCCTCCGATCCACAGTGGCTGCCGCAACCAGTTCTGACCCAGCATCGCGTCGCATCAGCCATGTTCCCGCCAGCACGCCTGAGATCGTTGTGGCAATTGCGGGCAAGGTCGAGAGGATGCCTTCGGGATCGAAGACCCTGCCGCCGCGCCAGATATGGTTTTCGCCGAGGATCAGGCGGTCGATGTAAGCGGCGAGATTGCAGGCTTTGTCGCCCACGGTCGTTATCTCACAGCCTGGGACCGCGATTGTGGTCATTAACACCCAATAACCGAGCAGCAATGCGGCCGCAATTCCTAGCTGTTGCTTCCAATTTGAATGCAGGAAAATGAGCGAGACGACCAGATAGCAGATCGCGATCCGCTGAAGCACGCCAAAGATGCGCATCGTGCCGAAATTATACGCGACGACATTGTACCCAACGAGATTCATCGCAATGATGCCGCTGATGCTCGTCGCGATCAGGGCAGCTGCGACCTTAAACCTCCGCAACAGCAAAAACAGCAATCCCGCCGTCATCGTGGCCCAGATCAGCATTTTTAATGCGTCCGGAGCATCTGTCGCTGCAAACTGAAAGAACGGAACCACCGACATTGCGAGACCAAGTGCGAAGATCATTACGGCCCGCAATAAAATTTTCCAATAAACGCGGGCCCTGATGCCCTCGGACAGCCATTTGCCAAGAGCGATCGGTATCGCGATGCCAACGATAAAGAGAAAGAACGGAAAGATCCAGTCCGTCGGCGTCAGGCCGTGCCACTCGGCGTGTTTAAGCGGCCCATAGATCGAAGACCAGGTACCGGGATTATTGACGAGTACCATTCCCGCGATTGTCACTCCGCGAAATACATCGAGCGAAATGAGGCGATTTTGGACTGTCTCTTCGGGCATACGGTATGTTTTACCACAGTAAACACCGGAAACACAGGCTAATGCGCAGAATGTAAACGAGAGAAGGAATTAGGCCCGTTTAGTAAGCTTTTCCTACGTCAAAACAGCGATTTTCTGGTGTATAAATCAAACTCTTGAAAGTGACAGTCGTTTCGGCCCCAAAGACCTTTCACCAAACTGGCAAAGTACTGTCACCAATCACCCCAAAATTCGTTCTGGGAAAGTAGTGTCTAATTACCAATTTCAAATGCTTTTACGAGTGAACTCGTAGTCGTGAGTTTACAAAAACCCAGTAAATATCGAGAAATCGGCATGCTTGTTTTATAAAATGTGGGACGTGCCACATTTTTTTCAGGGTTCAAAGTGACCACTTTTGCACATTTTTTAAAATTTAAAAAAATTACCCCGAAATTTTAAATATTGCCTTTTCTGAGATGCACTGATAGGTGCGTCGGCGGGAAGGTTTTTTACCAACCCTGCCGGCTGCGGAGATGCGTGATATGAGCGGTGTGATGCAGCGAATGCCATGCGTAAAGAGCTAGCGCTCCCTCGAGCGTCCATTCGCCGGTTTCGGGATGGATAAACGTTTTCTGAAAATCGCCGTCTGTCATCCAGTTGAGCAAGGCGGCCCATCGAGTGTGAATGCCGTCGATCATTCTCAGCGAAACATCGATCGGCAGATTATTGTCACCGAGCTGCGCCCATCGGTCTTCGTAATAGGGGCGGATAGTCGGTGGTGCATCCTCGGTCAGTGCCAGCTTAAACCGTATGAGCGAGTTAGCATGGCTGTCAGCGATGTGATGAATGGTTTGCCGAACTGTCCAGCCGTCAGGCCGGTACGGCGTGTCGATCTGCCATTTTTCGAGACCGGCAATCGCCGTCGCTAGATGCGAGGGCAGATCGGTGATCGTCGCGATCCGCATCTGCCGGGCCTCGCCTAAAACCTCGTAGTTACGATTAAATTCACCTATGGGAAATCGCAAGTCAGTCATATTAAACTTCTTAGTTTACGGTGTTCACCCGCCAAAATAATTTTCAAATCTGGTAAATTCCTTGAGAAACGCTAGTTTGACGGTGCCGGTCGGGCCGTTTCTTTGTTTTGAGACGATCAGCTCGGCGAGGCCCTTGTTTTCTTCGGTTTCCTTATAGTAATCCTCGCGATAGATAAATGCGACGACATCGGCGTCCTGCTCGATACTGCCTGATTCGCGCAGGTCAGACATCAGCGGTTTAGGCGGATTTCGTGCCTCCGGCGCCCGCGAAAGCTGTGACAGAGCGACGACCGGAACATCCATTTCCTTTGCCAAACCCTTTAGTTCACGCGAGATCTGCGAAACTTCCTGCTGTCGGGACTCGCTGCGTTTAGAACCGCCCATCAATTGGAGATAATCGATCACGATCAGGTCAAGCTGCTTTTGCTCAGCCGCGAGGCGGCGGCATTTTGCACGTATCTCAAGTGCCGAGATTGCCGGTGTGTCATCGATAAACATCCGTGCGTCCGATAGCGTGCCGATGGCGTTTGCGAGGCGTTCCCACTCATTCGTCATCAGATGGCCGGTGCGGAATCGGTGGGCGTTGATGTGAGCCTCGGAGGCGAGCATACGAGTGACAAGCTGCTCCTTGGACATTTCGAGCGAAAAAATGGCGACGACAGCTTTGGAATATAAAGCCGCGTTCTGGGCCAGCGTCAGGCAAAGAGCGGTTTTGCCCATCGACGGACGGCCGGCGACGATAATCAAATCAGTTCTCTGAAAGCCGGAGGTCATCTCGTCGAGCTCGCGAAAACCGGTCGAGAGGCCGGTAATACCTGTGCCTTCACCCGCAGCATACTCTCGGACACGTGCCAAGACGCGATCGGCGATGGGTGCAATCCTCGAAAAGCTCTGCTTCGTCCGTGCCTCGGCGATGGCAAAAATTGCCTGTTCGGCGTGATCGAGTATGATCTCAGCGTCATCCTCCTCGGCCAGGGCTTCGCTAGTGATAGAGTTGCATGTGCGGATAAGATTGCGGACGACAGATTTGTCGTGGACGACCTTTATATACGCCTCGACGTTAGAAAAGTGAGGCAGTCCGAAGGTCAGATTTGTGATAGTCGCGATGCCGCCCATCGAATCCAGAGCACCTTCTTTTTTTAGCTCCTCGCCAATCAAAATCGGGTCGATCTGCTTTTGTTTTTCAAAAAGGGCGATCATCGCCGCAAAAACACGTCGGTTGAGCGGCGAATAAAAATCCTCTGGCCGTAGATGTTCGACCGCCTGGGCAATCACCGAGTTATCAAGCAAAATCGCACCCAGAATGACGCGCTCACTCTCCTCATTGCTCGGCAGAGGCTTTTCTAAATACTGCTCTCGTCTCAAATCGGGAAAAACGCTTGCCATTAATTAAAAATACTCCGGAAAAATAAAGAATGTGCCGGAAACATTGGGAAATGTTAATTCCGGAGAAAAAAGAGACTGCAAAAAGTGGTTTTGCAGTCTCTAATAATACTCGCTTCGAAATTTTCTGACAAAGAATCGTATTCGATTTTTAGATAGATCCGATTTATGAAATGTCAAAATCCATCGTATCCATATCGACATCCGTATCTTGCGGACGGCCGAAGAATTTTAACCAAAGAAATCCGATGATTCCCGCGACGAGAGACGCGAGTAGGATCGCCATCTTCGAACCGTTTATTTCGGCAGGGTTTGTCGCAAACGCCAGATTCGTAATGAAGATAGACATCGTAAACCCGATGCCGCCGAGCATTCCGGCCCCAATCACGTGTCGCCAAGCGAGATCGAGCGGAAGTCGACAGAGGCCAATGGTCACGGCTATGATACAAAAGATCGTGATTCCTATCGGCTTTCCGAGAACGAGGCCTGCCATGATGCCGATCTCGTTAGGATTCATGAGTGTCTGGATCGCGTCGGCCCCGATGATGATGCCCGTATTTGCAAGGGCAAAGATCGGGAGAATGAGGAAAGCAACTGGTTTGTGAAGAATGTGTTCGAGAATATGCGCGGGAGAATCTTCGTCATCCTGCTTCGCTGAAAACGGTATCGTAAATGCGAGCAGAACGCCCGCGATCGTTGCGTGAACGCCGGATTTGAGCATCAGGTACCAAATTATGATCCCGCCAATAATGTACGGAATGAGCGATATAACGCGAAAATGACGGTTTAGAACCACTAGGAGTGCCCAAACCGCCAATGATCCGACGAAGTAAGCTATCGACAGTTTAGAAGTATAGAAAACAGCTATAACTATGATCGCGATCAGGTCGTCAATCACGGCGAGCGCGGTCAAGAATACCTTTAGCGATGCAGGCACGCGACTGCCTAGGAGTGCCAGTGCTCCGAGAGCAAAGGCTATATCGGTCGCCATTGGGATGCCAATACCCGCCTGTGTATCAGTGCCACCGTTGAATAAGTAATGGATTCCGGCCGGAAGTGCCACCCCGCCGAGAGCGGCAAAGATCGGCAGCATAGCGTTCTTAAGGTTAGAAAGCTCGCCGTTGTATATCTCACGTTGAAGTTCGAGACCTATCAGCAAAAAGAATATCGCCATTAAAGCGTCGTTGATCCAGTGTTCGATACTCAATCCGCCGAGGTACCTTTGCCAAAAGGCGACATATATATCTCCAAACACCAAATTAGCGAGGATCAGCGAGATCACCGTGCAGATGATCAGCAAGATGCCGCTCGATTTCTCGGAGTCAAAGAACTTGTTAAATGTCTTGGAAAGTCTCCTTTGAACTACGCCCATTTAGTTAATTTAACACGACTGTTAAGCCTGTTAATAATCGGTTTAGCCTTTTTATGAACTGGCATAAACATGAAAAGCCCGATGCCAAACAGAACGTCTGATATCGGGCCTGAAAGTGCCTTTTTGAAACTCTTTCGCTCTTTGTTTCGGAAGCGACGCTTTCGTCCGTACTCTCGTTCGCAACCGATTCTTCAACCGGTTGGCGATATTGCTGGGTGCGGTTAAACACGGAAAAAAACAGATTTTCTTAAATATAAACCCCCAGGGTTCGCTCACTTCACCCCAGGCCTAATGTCAGTGGCATCCGCTGAATATAGGCTAATTTATCTGCTCTTCGTCCGAATGTTACGGCTCGGCAACGACTTCTTCAGCCGAAGCTTCTATTTTTGGCTCATCGGCTTTGGCCTTCTTGTCGTCTTTCGCTTCAGTTTCGCCGCCTTCCGGGGTGACAGTGACGGGGATTGATAGAGTTACCTCGCGGTGAAGCTTAACACTGACCGTAAAATCACCGATTTCTTTGATCGCTTCTTTAAGGACGATCTTACGTCGGTCCATCTCGTAACCTTTCGCATTCAGGGCTTCCGCAATATCCATCGATGTGACCGAACCAAAAAGGTGGCCTTGCTCGCCGACCTTTCTCTCAAATGTGAGAACGATACTCTCCATCTGCTCACGCTGAGCTTCGGCGGTCGCTTTTTCGATCGCTGCCTTTTTTAGGAGCGACGAGCGTTCCTGCTCGATCTGTTTTACATTGCCCTTTGTCGCGAGCGTTGCCAACGCCTGCGGCAGCAGATAATTGCGGGCGTAACCGGCCTTAACCTTGACGATCTCGCCGCGTCCGCCGACGTGCTCAATGTCCTCGCGTAATAATATTGTTGTGTTTGCCATGATATATCTCCATAAAACGATCTTTGACCTTTGATTTTGATATTTGAGAAAGTCTTACGACAAATATCAAAGTTCCAAGATCGAAAATCAAAAACTTAGTCAGCCACGAACGGCAGTATCGCCATCGAGCGGGCGCGTTTGATCGCCTTGGCGATGCGGCGCTGGTCTTTTGCCGGAATTCCCGAAATGCGTCTCGGCATAATCTTGCCGCGTTCCGGCACAAACTGCCTTAATAGATCGACATCCTTCCAGTCTAGGTAATCGGGTACCACGTTGCGCGAACGCCTGCGTTGATACCGTTTCGGGCGGTCGCCGATGACGTCCTCGCCAACGCCGAGATCATTTCTGTCATTCATCAATTCCAAATCATTGTCTGCCATAATATTCTCCGGAAATATAAATAGTGAATATTTAAAAGTTAATAGGTGTTACCGTTAAAAGGGGCCCATTAAGTAAATTCTTTCAAATGTCTTCTCATCACTTTTTACTTTACTTTCTACGCCTCGGCGGATTCCTCCGCAGTCTCCGGGGTATTGCGATATGAAGCCCTTTTGACTTGCCGTGCCTCGCGTTTCGCCCGAACCTTGTCAGCCTTTTTTCGATCTTCATCGACGCGTACCGTGATATATCGCATCACCAAATCGTTGACGCGCATACGCCGTTCGAGCTCGAGTATCTCCTGACCGCTGCCTTCGATCTCAAAGAGCACATAATGCCCCGTAAACTTTTTCTGAATCGGATACGCAAGATTGCGAATGCCGATGTCATCCATCCGGACAACCGTGCCGCCCTCTTTCTCGATCAATTTCCCGACTGCTTCGTTTAATTTCTCGATCTTCTCGACTTCCGTATCCGGATTGACGATATACATTACTTCGTACGTTCTTAGTGCCATAATTGCTGTCTCCTTGGATCTTGGATCTTGGATCTTTGAACTTCGATCTTGGATCTTTTGCCGGTTACAAAAATTCTGATCAAAGATCAAAGATCGAAAATCAAAGATCAGTTAAATTTAGCCATCGCGGCATCGATTCCATCGGTTACGATGGTTCGCACGGCTTCGGCGGATTCGTCCAATATATTTTCAAGTGTTTCGGCATCGCCCTTGGCGAAATCATCCAAAACGAATCTGCTTGCATCGCCAACCGGATGTTCAGGCTGAATACCGATTCGCAACCTGATAAATTCCGGCGTGCCCAAACAATCTATGATCGACCTGAGGCCGTTTTGGCCGCCGTGAGTTCCCTTTGGCCGTATTCTCATCGACCCAAAAGGCAACGCCAAATCGTCCGAAATAACAATCAGCCGTTCAACCGACCTGTCATCTTTTGCGATCAGACAACTAACCGTCTCGCCGCTCAGATTCATATACGTCTGGGGCTTTGCCAGCTCGACCGTTTGATTGTCAATTGCGGCACGACCTATCAGCGATCGACATTCGCTGCGTTTTATCTGCGTTTGCAGCCGCGATGCCAGTAGATCAACGAGCATAAACCCGAGATTGTGCCGCGTCTTTGCGTATTCCGGGCCTGGGTTACCAAGCCCAACGATCAGCCAGTTCATAACGTTTGGAGTGACAACTTTAATTGACGACTCTTACGGAAGCCAGTTAAGGCTGGAACTGCGAACAGGCTATTCCTCGCCGCCTTCATCTTCTTCCGGTGTTTCGCCGACTACCTCAGGCTCTGCACCTTCTTCGAGTTGCGGTTCGAGAACTTCTTCGCTCACCATGACGATAGACGCAATTACAGCCTCGGGGTCATCGTGAATCTCGATCCCTTCCCCAACCTTCAAATCACTGACATGGATTGCATGTTCGGCGGTAAGCTCTGAGATATCTACATCTATCGAATCTGGTGTTTTCGCTGGTTCGCAAAGCACCTTGATCTCGCGCATAGCCTGCGAAAGTACCGCACCTTCTTCTTTGAGGGCCTCGGGTTCGCCGATCAGATGAATCGGCACCGTCATCTCGATCTTCTCGCCCTTGGCAAAACGTCTGAGATCAGCATGGATCAAACGGCCATGGACCGCGTGAATCTGACGGTCCTGGAAAATGACGTCATTAATGCCTTCACCGGCAATGTCGAGCGAAAAAACCGTGTTGACGCCGCTATCCGTTCGGATGATTGCCGCCAGATCGCTTAGATTCGCTGACGCAGCCAGACTTTCCGATCCTCCACCATAGACGACGACCGGGATCTTACCGGCGACGCGAAGCCGTCGATTCTCATTCTTGCCGCGTGTATCACGCTTTTCAGCCTTTACTAATATTTTGTCTGCCATAACTCTTCCTCAGTTAAAAAATCATTTTTAAGGTTCAACGTTAAATGTTTAAGTTCATTTCATTAACTTTTAACCAGAAACTATGAACTTTGAACTAAATAAATAGTGACGAAACGCTCGTCTCATCGTGTATCGACTTGATCGCCGAAGATAATAACTTCGCGACGCTTAAAACTTCGATTTTACCGCCCTCGATCAACGGTTTTCCGTTGTCGCGGATAGGGATGGTGTTGGTCACTATCACCTTTTCCAAATACGAACCACTAATATTCTCGACCGCCTTCCCTGATAACACTCCGTGCGTAAACACGGCAAATATCTTATTGGCACCGGCCATGTGAAGCGCCTCGGCAACCTTGCAGATCGTCCCGCCCGTATCGCACATATCGTCAACGATCAGACAATTTTTGCCTCGAACGTCACCGACGATATTCATCACATCTGCTTCGTTCGCCCGTTCGCGACGCTTGTCGCAAAGCGCGAGGCCCGCGTCGAGGCGTTTTGCATACGCCCTCGCCCGCTCAGCCCCGCCTGTATCCGGGGCGACCACGATTAAGTTTTCAATCGGGTTAGTCTTAAAATAATCTACTACTATCGGGGCAGCGTACAGGTGATCAACCGGAATATCAAAAAACCCTTGTATCTGAGATGCGTGCAGATCAACCGTCAATATCCGCTGTGCGCCCGCAGTAGTTAACAAATTAGCAACCAATTTCGCCGCGATTGGCACTCGCGGACGATCTTTTTTATCAGAGCGAGCGTAGCCAAAGTATGGAATAACAGCAGTCACACGCTCGGCCGATGCCCTGACGCAGGTGTCGATCATTATCAACAGCTCCATCAGATTACGGTCGCTCGGCGGGCATGTCGGCTGAACGATAAATACATCCGAACCACGAACATTCTCGCCAATCGAGAAATTAAATTCGCCATCGGAAAAACGCTCGGTCGTCGCTTTGCTCAGTTCGCAATCGAAATGGCTGCATATCTCCTCAGCCAATTCACGATGCGCGGTGCCCGAAAATATCTTGATCTTTCCCGTGACGCTCATTAAATTTCAGATTTCAAATTCCCAGCTTTAAAAAAACGGACTCTCCCAAAAATTGAGACAGTCCGTTTCATGAATCGAAATTGGCTGGGGCGGGAGGACTCGAACCTACGAATGCCGGATCCAAAGACCGGTGCCTTACCACTTGGCTACGCCCCAATGCGAATTCTTTCAACGACGCGGAAACAACCTAAAGCCCGAGAGCCTCGCGATACTCAGATCGCGAAATGGTTGCTACGGCAAACTTTCGCCAGGTCGATTCATGATCGAGGGCTTTAATAGCAGCTTGCCGTGTCTCTATTTTGTCAAAAATTGCGAAGACCGAAGCCCCGCTGCCGCTCATCGCGGCATTTACTGCACCGAGTTCCAACAAAGTCTCCTTGACCCGCCGAATCTCAGGAAAAGCGTTGAAAACGCTCTCTTCAAAATCGTTTTTCAATACCGCTTGACGCAAATCAAGCGATTCCGCCTCAACGCGGCAATCTCGAAGAATACGATCCAGATCAGCATTTGTCAAGGTCGCGGCGTTTAATCTTTCAAAAGCAACCCGCGTCGAAACCCGCACATTTGGCGTGACAACGAGCAAAAATCGCTCATCGGCGTCGGCGATCGGCTCGATTGCCACACCTCGACCGGTGCCAACCGCCGTCCCGCCGTATAAAAAAAAGGGCACATCAGAGCCAAGCGTTGCCGCCAACTCATTGATCTGGCTCTCATTTACAACGTCGATTTCCCACAGTCTCGCAAGTCCGATGAGAGCAACCGCCGCATTTGAAGATCCCCCACCGAGACCGCCGGAAGTCGGTACTCGCTTCTCCAGATGCATTGCCGCACCTCTAGTGATCTGAAAACGTTCCCTCAATGCCGTCGCGGCCTTTATTATCAGGTTCCGGCCATCAGTCGGCAAATATCTTCGATTGCAGGTCATCTCCAGATCGCCATTAGACGCAAACGTTATTCTGTCCCGCAACGAAACCGTCTGAAAGACCGTAAAAAGCTCATGAAAATCATCACTCTGCTTCCCCAAAACGCGAAGCGTCCAGTTTATCTTGGCAAACGAAGGCAATGTAAATCCACGCGGCATTGTAATAGCATAGAGAAACCCGCAAATGGCGGCAACAGCCAATGGCAATTGAATGCCGAATTTTGCACCGGAATCGCAACCCCCGCGTTAGAATACCTGTGAACCCAACGCTACATAAAATATTTATCGGAGAATTTAGTTGGAAAAGAGTTGAAAGATCTCTTCTACTGAATCCCCCTTTTTATTCTCTGCGTTTTAAATTTTTTTTTTACGCTGAGTACGCAGAGAAGATTCGGATATTGTATCGGGTTTTTCAAAGCTCCCTAAGAGTAAAAAGTTTTCCTAAGAACTCAATAAATTACGTTTTTTAGGGGTGATTTTTTTTTATTTTAAAATTCCAGGGGCTTGCTCACTAATTTTGGGGTGTTTTTAAATGTGGCACGTCCCACAATTTAAATATTTGAAGTAACACAAGCCGTAAATACAGGGTTTTGGGATTTGTGAGGTGAACTTTTCGGGAAATTCAAGGGCTGGATTGGTACAGTTAAAGGTGGCGTTTGATCGCTGATTTTGGGTAGTTTGGTACAGTTGTTTTGGTACTTTGGTACAGTTCTTTTTGGCAAATGTGTCAGTATGAATTTCGTTTTGGGAAAACAAAATATTTCAGCCATGACAGCGGCAACGTATAGCGATCTTACGCGTCCTAGGCATCACGCCAGGACTATCTCCGCACCAAAAACACCTGTGTAAAATAATATGCTCCGTCGGCAGCCTGGGCGACGCCTATGGCCGATTCCTTCCAATTGTTGTCGAGCAGGCTACGTCTGTGAGCGGGTGAATCGAGCCACAGCTGCACGGCCATTGCCACAGGGTCCTGAAAGCCTCGATTAAAAGCAATGTTCTCGCCAATCGACCGCCATCTGCCAAGTCCCAGCTTATCTGCTCGGTCGCTGACCATCGAATTATCAAGGCCGCGGTGGCTGAAAAATTTAAACTCGGCCATACTCTGCGAATGAACACGGGCAACCGCCGCAATCTCATCATTCCACGCCAAAGGTGTTAGGCCGTATTGCACACGTGTCTGATTGATCATCGAGAACGCCGTCCGCTCGGCACTCGACATATTGACAAAAAGAACCGATTTTACTCCGGATGCTTTATTGCTCCGGTTGTCGTACTCGTCTTCGGTTTCCAACAGTCCCCACGGGTCGGAGATGTCGCTGCCGCTTGTGAGTTTTATCGCGGTTTGATGCTGAGAATTATTGGACTGGGCAAAGGTGCTCGACGCTGAAGCGACAAACAGACACAAAAACAGGAGAAGCGTTTTATACATTAATTCCTCACTTCGGCAGCCGAACAACTCGTTATTAAATGAGTTTCTAGCTTTGCGTATGCCCCCGCGGACACTTGCCTTTTCGGTTAAGGTAGTAAAACAGTTTAGTTTTACTTGGTTAAACAAATAATTAATCTTTAGATTTTTCCTGAAAATTTATTTGGAATGCGTAAATGTTTTTTTGAGCTAAATTTTAATCCTAGCCGGACAGACTCTAAGCGTAAAAGCTAACAAGAAGGTCACGATCGACGGCGAAATAACCGAAGGCGAAGCTATATCTGTGGCTAAAACATTTCTCGTCCCTCTACTTCTCGGCATCTCTGCGATAAAATCTGCGTATGAACAAGATCGCACTAGCAATCCACGGTGGAGCCGGAACGATCCTTCGCTCCCAAATGACGGCCGCTCTCGAGGTGGAGTATAGATCCGGGCTCGAAAACGCACTTATTATCGGCTGGTCGATCCTCGACAAGGGCGGTAGTTCGCTCGACGCGGTCGAGGCGACGGTTTGCTCGCTAGAAGATTTTCCGCTGTTTAATGCTGGTCGCGGTGCCGTTTTTACACACGAAGGTGAGAACGAGCTTGACGCGGCCATAATGGATGGCCACGTCCTCAGAGCCGGTGCCGTGACATTCGTAAAGAATATCAAAAACCCTGTAAAACTCGCTCGCCTCGTCATGGAATGCACCGAACACATCCTGCTCGCAGGCGAAGGCGCCAACCATTTCGCCGAGCAAATGCAGGTCGAAACCGCCCCGGACGAATATTTCTTTACCGAACACCGCTGGCTACAGCTACAAGAAGCGATGGCCGCCGGACGCGTTCAACTTGATCACACTCTGTCAGAACCGGGTACGATAATCTCCGCCGCATCTTTAACTCCGCGTTCCGAACTCCAAACTCCACAGTCCAAAGGCACTGTAGGTGCCGTAGCCTGCGACCAAAACGGCCACCTCGCCGCCGCAACCTCGACTGGCGGTATGACCAACAAACAATTTGGCCGCGTTGGTGACACAGCAATCATCGGCGCCGGGACTTACGCCGACGAAACCTGTGCCGTCTCATGCACTGGCCACGGCGAATATTTCATGCTGAGCATCACCGCCTACGATGTCGCCGCCCGTATGAAATACAAGGGCCTCACCCTAGAAGCCGCCGCCCGCGAAACAATAGATAACCTAACCCAAATAAATGGCGAAGGCGGCTTAATTGCTGCAGATCGAAATGGAATTGTGACGTTACCGTTCAACTCGGCTGGAATGTATCGTGGTTTTGTTTTAAGCGACGGAAAAACGCAAACAAGTATCTACAGCGAGGCAAAATAGTCGAAGTTAATCTACTAAGTTCAAAAGTCAGAAGTGGAACCAGCCAAACACACACAAAAAAAAATTTTATTCTTTCATGCTTTTCTGGCTCCCCTTCTAAATTATGTGGGTGATTACCCGAGTTTCTCATTCACCATATCCCTATATTCCTGCACATATTTGATGTCGTCCGGCACACGGTCGGCGAGGGTGACGACGAGTTCGCCTTTGCGGCCGTATTTTATTGCGTGGTGGATGGCAGTACGGCCGTCAGGGATAATACGGACCGTCGGTTTGTTGTCGCTCTGAGCAACTCCCTCCTGCAATAAGTTATGGAGTTCGTCCGGGGTACGACCGCGCAGATAATTGCCTGTACGGATGACAATACGGTCGAATGTATCTCCAGCGATTTTGCCGAACTGACGAATATCATCATCTCGGCGATCACCGGTTCCGTTTAATACTACGGTACGATATTTATTAGGCAGTTTCGAGATAAAGTCCGCTAAACCTTTGAGTCCGGCTGGGTTATGTGCGTAGTCCATCAAAACTGTAACATCTCCCACCTCAACAAAATTAAGCCGTCCAGGTGTCTGAGCAGTTCCAGCCGTGAATGTGGTCAGTCCGGTACGCAAATCCTCGAGTGAGATGCCGTGAACAAAACACGCGAGCGTTGCGGCCAGTACATTTTGAATCATAAATTCAGCACGGCCGTCGTATGTAAGAGGGATATTTGTCGCTTTTTCGATACGGACCTTCCATTTACCTTTGAGGATAGTGACAAAACCATTCTCATAAACACAGGAAACGCGACCGCGTTCGGCCCGGCGTTTGATGTTCGGATTATTCTCATCCATCGAAAAACAGACTACTTTACCATCCACCTTATCTTTCATCGCGTAAACTAGTGCGTCTTCTGCGTTTAAGACCGCATAGCCCTTCTTTGACACAGCACGTGGAATGACAGATTTTACACGGGCTAGGTCCTCAAGCGTGTTTACGTCTTTCAGACCTAGATGATCAGCATCCACATTCAACACAACGCCGATGTCGCAGTAATCAAAACCGAGTCCGGAACGGATAATACCGCCGCGTGCTGTTTCTAGGACAGCAACGTCAACCGTCGGGTCTTTCAGCACAAGCTGTGCTGAGACAGGCCCGGTATTATCGCCCGCAACGATCTGCTGGTTACCAATATAGGTGCCGTCTGTCGTCGTAAATCCGACCGTCCGGCCGCTGTTTTTTAGGATATGGGCGATCAGGCGTGTGGTCGTCGTTTTGCCGTTAGTACCGGTTATTGCAAAGATCGGTATTCGTGCCGGAGTCGCCCCCGGAAAGAGCATATCGATAACGTGTTCGGCAACATTGCGCCCGATTCCCTCGCTCGGAGCTAGGTGCATTCTAAATCCTGGTGCGGCATTGACCTCGATAATTCCGCCGCCATTCTCACGCAAAGGTTCACTGACATTTGGTGCGATCACGTCAACGCCGGCTATATCGAGTCCAATAATACGGGCTATCCGCTCAAATAAGAATATGTTTTCCGGGTGAACTTCGTCGGTGCAGTCGATTGCCGTTCCGCCCGTTGAGATGTTCGCGGTTGTTTTAAGATGCAAAATCTCATCTTTGGGGAGTATCGAGCTGAGGTCAAAACCGCCATTGCGGACGCATCTCATGGTCTGTCCGTCAACGTCGATCTGAGTAAGGACTTTTTCATGGCCGTAACCGCGACGCGGATCTGAGTTTGTTTTATCGATCAACTTCTGAATCGAGCTTTTACCGTCGCCTATAACGTGGGCTGGAACACGCTCGGCAACCGCGATTAGCCTGTTATTAACAACCAAAGCCCGAAAATCCGAGCCGGCCAGCTGTTGTTCGACGATTATCCATCGTGTACGTGATTGTTCGGATGCTTTTTCGAACGCAGTCTTCGCATCCTCAAGGTTAGTGATCCCAACCGTTGCCCCTCGTCCGTGGTTACCGTCAAGCGGTTTAATTACAACCGGATATCCTATACTATTTAATGCGCTTTCTAATTCATCAATCTCGCGTATACGATAACCTTTGGGAACGGGAACACCCATATCGCCGAGTAGGGTTTTGGTAGCGTGTTTGTTACCCGCGATATCGACAGAGATCATATTTGTATTGACCGTCGTCGTTGCCTGGATGCGCTTTTGGTGAACGCCATAGCCGAGTTGCACCAGCGATTGATCATTGAGCCGGATAAATGGAATGTCCCGGTTATCGGCTTCCTCGACAAGTGAAGCGGTTGACGGGCCAAATCGCACATTCTCGCGTATCTCACGCATTTCCTGAATGTCGTTAGCAAGCACCTCACTCAATTCCTCAATCCCTTTCCCCTCAGCCAGATCGAGAAAGAGCTTGACCGCCGACCGGCCCGCAAATCGCCCAACTTCTTCTTCTAAATAGCTGTAAACGACGTTGTAGATCCCTTTCTCGTCAGTTTCGCGAGTACGGCCATAGCCGGTGTCCATTCCAGCCAGAGTTTGTAACTCAAGGGCAAAATGCTCGATAACGTGACCGGCCCACGTGC
This sequence comes from Pyrinomonadales bacterium, assembly GCA_038257355.1. Taxonomy (GTDB): domain Bacteria; phylum Acidobacteriota; class Blastocatellia; order Pyrinomonadales; family Pyrinomonadaceae; genus OLB17. The sequence goes on from JBBSJK010000009.1 coordinate 51,744, forward strand.
CTTCCTCGACCCGCCGGCGAAACCCGCCCTCTTCTTGATAGCTGCAGCCGTGGGATAAAAGCGACGGCAAGAGATCATTCATACGCTCGTAAAAATCGTTGATCTTATTTGTGGGCTTTTCTTCATACTCGCCTATATCAAGGCGCATAATTATCAGCTTTTTCCAATAGCCGCTCCAATAATTAGGCCCTCGAAGGGTGCGTGTTTCCAGAATTTCCATAAAGTTAGTGTTCACTTCGTCTCCGCATATTTGCAGTTAGTTATGAATGTTCAGTCATATTGTCCCCAATGTCTGAGTCTATGAGTCTCAGTGGAAAATATCATCCCAAATCCGGTAGCAAAAACTCATTCGGCGGCTGTATGGGGTTTCTCTCCAAATAGTTATAAATCAAGCCATCTCGTAATACATGAAACTGTACGCCGCACACGCTAAATGTTTCATTATCAGCGACTTCCGCTATCTCATTGAAACTAATTTGTGAACCATCAATGATGGTTGTCGAACCCTGTCCAAATACTTCGAGTATTCCTTTACCGTCTAATATGATCGCTGTGTTTTCATCTATTCCGATACCAAGGTTGTATGGATTAAATGAAACCGCTGTGATCAACCGGCTTATCCGGCCTCGTTCTGTAAAGTGCTGATCAATGATGATATTCTTTAGAAAACCCAGACCCGGCGAGAGTCGTACAGCATCTTTGTGCGGATGCGAACTGGGTTCGCCCCGGACGATCATCGAGGTGCTCATCGCCGCCGCTCCGGCACTGGTTCCGGCAAGGACGATACTGGTCTCCCTTACTTTTTTACGGATTTCCTCTGCCAGTTTTGTACCGCCCATCAATGACACAAGCCGCATTTGATCACCACCGGTCATGATTATTCCGGTCACGCAATCCAGCAGTTTTTTGACATCTGCATTCACGACATCCTGGCGCGAAGTCGCTCTCAGAACGCGTGGATGTGCCACTCCAAGATTTCTAAACGCCTGTGTATAAACGTCAGCGGCAAATTCAGGAAAGTCTGATGCAATGGGTACGATCAAAATTTCCGCTTTATCACCGCCCGCCAACTCAAGGAATTTTTTCAATATCCGCCGCTCGTTATATTTGTCCTCTGCCCCGCCGATCACGAGCAGATGGCCGGCAATAATTTCGCGGTCATGCGATTCATTCATTTAAAATATAGGGTCAGTCCAATTAATTTAGAAAACTTTATATTTAAGTTATTGTAAAGTTTAGTGCGGGTCAAGATTTGCGATTGTATTATCACCATCTCACAGCGCCTTCCTGATGATAAAATAAATACTATCCGGGACAACTACATTCTAAAGTCCTCTCTGCGGCTGTGTGTGAAAATAAGATTGAATAGTCGTTAAGAATGGTTCAACGAAGAGTCCCGAGAGCGGGACGCCGAGTTCGCCCAGGTTCACATACTAATTTTCTAAAAAAATGATTCTATTACGGAATCCGGGCTTAAAACAGAGTTCACCCGGTTGGGAGCCCAAATGTTTAACCGATTTGATCAATTGAATATTAACGAACAAATATGCTGTTCGTATCGTAAACAGTCTATTAGCTTGAAGCTAAGTGCAGAAGTAGTAAAATAGGTTCAAGACCTAATTCATCGGAGTATCATAAAATCAATGCGAATAAAAATTTTAACGCTTCTCATGCTTGTTATATCGACTGTTGCGATATCAGGTTGCAAAACCGGTCTGTTAGGCGGCACTGAGGTTCCCGCAGCGAGTCAGCCAATGGCTCCTGCCGCACAAATTGTCGTCGACGGTACACGCACATCATATGCGGATGTTGTTGAAAAAACCTCCCCCGCAGTCGTCCGCATTGAGGCCTCACAAAAACAGAAACCTCAGGTAACAGTTCCCCAAGGCCAGTTTCCGGGTGGTGAAGATCTGCTCAGACAGTTTCAATTACCGCAGCAGAACCGGCGGCCACAGATAGAGCGCGGTGTAGGTTCGGGTGTCGTCGTCCAGGCAAACGGTACGATTTTGACCAATTATCACGTTGTTGAGGGTGCTGATAAAATCACGGTTCTGATGAGTGATAATAAATCGTATGATGCCAAAGTTGTTGGCTCAGATCAACCGAGCGACCTGGCCGTTTTAAAGATTGAAGCGGAAAATTTACCATTTCTTAATCTTGGAAACTCCGACAGCGTCAGAGTCGGCGATATCGTGCTGGCGATCGGTAACCCACTCGGAATTGGCCAGACAGTCACGGCTGGCATTATCTCAGCAAAAGGTCGCCGGACCGGTCTCAGCGATGGCCAGAGCTTCGAGGACTTTATCCAAACCGATGCTCCTATCAACCGCGGCAACTCCGGCGGCGCATTGGTAAATTTAAACGGCGAACTGATCGGGATCAACTCACAGATTCTGTCACCGGGCGGCTCCGGCGGCGGCAATATCGGCATTGCGTTCTCGATCCCGTCAAACATGGCAAAATCAGTCATGGACCAACTTCTAAAAGACGGCAAGGTCCGACGAGGTATGCTCGGCATAAATATTCAAAATATTACCGACGACACCGCTCAGGCCCTCGACCTCAAAGACAAAAGCGGCATCCTGGTCAGCAATGTTAAAACTGGAAGCGCGGCCGATAAAGCCGGCATCAAACGCGGCGACATCATCATCAATATTAACGGCGAAAAGGTCGAGGACAGCAACGTTTTACGTAACAAGGTTGCCGGCACGCTGCCCGGTACCGATATAAAGATCACGGTCGTTCGTGACGGCGGTAATGTTGAGCTAACGGCTACGCTTGACGAATTTATAATTTCGGATGGCCAGAAGACGGGACCCGGCCAGGGCGACAATGAAAGCGCCCCTGAACCACAAAATCAGAGCGGGAAACTCGGTGTGGCCCTCGAGCCAGTCACTCCTCAAACGGCCCGGCAGCTCGGCCTTGATTCCGCTTCCGAAGGCCTGGTTGTCACCGATGTCGATCAGAATGGCGTCGCCGCTGAAGCAGGAATTATGCGAGGCGATGTAATTCTCGAGATAAACCGAAAGGCTGTGAATTCAGTAGATGACATAAAATCTGCCCTTGAAGCAGCGGGTGACAAACCAGTACTTTTACTTGTAACTCGTCGCGGCCAAACAAACTATTTGACACTAAGGCCTGAATAGGTAGTAAAGAATATATCCTTTCTGACATCCTTAAATAAGGCTTTGTTTTCTCCAGCTTTCTATGCTAAAAACGTTCGATATGTGGAGCAAGGTTTATACTGTATTACTCGTACTCTCGGTCGTGGTGATGGCCTTTTTTACTTATTATTCGTTTAGTTGGCTGCAAAGCATCGGCCTTCCGGTTGCTGCTACCGCAGGATACGAATATCATTCTAGCCTCTCATGGAATAGTTTGTGGATATCTGCCATCGCATTATTATTTTTGGGTAACGTCATATTGTGGACGAGCGGCCAGGCTTGGGCATTATGGACGACATTTGTCTATTTCGCCGTCGCCGTTGTGGTTAGAACTTTTTGGCTCGATCAGGCATTTGCTGATTTCCGAATGACAAATAATTATTCCGACGGCATCTTTACGATTGGGCCGGTTTTCGCCGTTATATTGATCGGTTTGATGGGTATTATTGTGTTTTTTAACCAATTTATTGTGGTCCAGTTAAATCGAAAAATGTATCCGCCGCCTGTTGTCGAGGAGCCGGAGTTACCTATGGACCCTGCCAAAGACGAGACGTTATGAAAAAACAAAAAAGCTCGCGATTCAAAAAAGAATCACAAGCTTTTTTTTGTATGGTCGGGACGGCGAGATTCGAACTCACGGCCTCTCGCACCCCAA
>JBBSJK010000010.1:0-54764 GCA_038257355.1 Pyrinomonadales bacterium
CACGACCGTCGCTGGATGTTGACGACGCCGGATGGGATGTTTTTTACGCAGCGAGAGTTTCCGCAGATGGCGACGATTGAGGTTGGGGTCGGCGACGATCTTTATGTGACGGCGTCGGGCTTTGGGACTTTGGAGATACCGCTCGAGCCGGAAACTGGCAATAAGCAGCAGGTGACGATCTGGGACAGCGTTTGCCAGGGCGAGGTTTATCCGGCGGTGACGAATGAGTGGTTTAGCGATGTGATCGGCGAGGCGTGTCAGCTTGTGTTTATGCCGGATGATGCACAGCGGGACATCAGCGAGCGGTTTAACAAGGGCGGTGAGATCGTCAGCTTTGCTGATGGCTATCCGCTGCTGGTGATTGGCGAATCTTCGCTGGAGGATTTGAACCGACGTATTTCCGAGTCACAGACGGAGAGGATGTCTCCAATCGAGTTGTTGCCGATGAATCGTTTTAGGCCTAATATCGTCGTTTCCGATTCGGCGGCGTTTGCGGAAGATCGTTGGGATAGGATCAAGGTCGGCGAAACCGTTTTTCGAGCGACCAGACCGTGCGCGAGATGCGTAATAACTACTGTCGATCAGTCAAAAGGTGAGTTTGCAGGCAAGGAGCCGTTAAAGACACTTGCGTCGTATCGAATGGCTGAACACGTGATACCTGACCGCTTAGTCTCGCTTGGCCTTAACGAAACGGCCGTATTATTCGGGCAAAATCTGATAGCAGAAAATTTTGGAGCAACGATAAACATAGGCGACACTATCGAGCCCATTTAAATCGTCCGGTCGAATGTAATACACAAATTTCTCTAAACAGTTAAGACCTTTCCTGTAAGCAGTTCAAAAGCTTGCAAGTATCGCTCGGAAGTCGCCACTCTGACATCGGCGGGTAAAACGGGAGCGGGCGGCGTTTTATCCCAATCGAGCGTCTCGAGATATTCCCTGACAAATTGCTTGTCGAATGAGGCTTGAGCCTTGCCGGGCGAATATGTTTCGGCAGCCCAAAACCGTGATGAATCCGGCGTCAGAACCTCATCAATCAAGAGAATATTACTGTTACCATCGGTGCCAAACTCAAATTTTGTATCGGCGATTATGATGCCTCGCGTTGCCGCGTACTGAGAGGCATTTTGATAAATACGGAGTGAAATATCCTTCAATAAACTGGCTGTTTCGGAGCCAACGATTGCTGCAAAACTTGTGAAGTCAATGTTTTCATCATGCCCAGACGCTGCTTTGGTTGCTGGTGTGAAAAGCGGCTCGGGCAGCTTGTCGCATTGTTTGAGGCCGTCCGGCAGTTTGTGGCCGCAGATAGCACCGGTCGCCTGATACTCCTTCCACCCTGAGCCTTCCAGATAACCGCGGACGACACATTCGACCGGAAAGACCTCGGTGCGGTGGGCGAGCGTTGAGCGGCCGCGAAGTGTTTCATTAGACCTGATCGGCTCAGGCATCTCATCCTGATTCGTCGAAATAATGTGATTGGCGACAATCTTATCCAGGCGTTCAAACCAAAATGCGGAAAGCTGGGTCAAGACCTCACCTTTACGAGGTATCAATGTAGGCAAAACGCAATCGAATGCCGAGATGCGATCCGTGGCGACCAGCAGAAGTCTCGACGCATCAACCTCATAAACATCGCGAACCTTTCCGCGATGAAGCAGCCTCAGACTTGGAATCTCAGATTCGGAAATGGTCGTCGCAACGGTCATATACTTAAGAATTATAAACAACTTTATTACTAAGCCTGTTGGGTTGGCAATGCCAACACTTCCAATCATGTGAAAAGTTGCACGCAGGCACCTGATATTGCCACCAATTTTAATTATGGAAAATTCAAAATGTTCAACCTTTATGAACAATGTTGAAAATTTATGATGACAAACTCACTAGAAACATGCATAATATGAGTTGGCGTCCTGAGCACACAGGCCCGTATGAGCCCCCGCCGTTTTTAGAGAACAAACATTCTCATATTTCATAGTTTTACTACCCATTAAATGAAACGCAATTTTTTATTAAAACGCTGTATAACCCCTACGGTTTTATTCCTTGCGATGCTTTCGCTCAACGTAACAGCCCAATCCGCTGCGGAACGGCAGATCGTTGATGAGGCAGGAGGTGGCTGGTGGTTTTCCGTGATCTTGTTCGTATTTGCCGGTATCGGCGTTGCACTTTATCTGTGGAAGAAGAGTAAGAAAGGAGCGGATCAGCAAAAAAAAGACATTACCTACGCAAATTACCATAAAAACGAGAGTTACGAGCTGCAAGGTAACGAGGCTGATAGAGACCTCGAACTGCTTCGGAAGTCAAAAAAGTCAGTTGCCAAGCCAAAAAAACTAACTCTCAGTCCAAACACTGCTGGAGCCAAGGTTTTGCCGCCAGTCTCCCGAATTCCGCTTAACACTGATATCGACACCAAAGCATTTCAGGAAAAGATGAGAAAGCTGCAATATTCGCAATTGCCGATCAACACATTTAATGTACTGACGCCATCCAAGCTTTACGAGCCGCTCCCGATCTCTGATGACCCGTCGGTCCTCAACGCTATTGAGCAGGCAAACGATGAATTTGAAGAGGACGAAGCGGTCCGCGAACTGGCGGTGCGAATACTGACGGCTTTTAGAACACGCAATTCTGTCGAAGCCCTTTCGCAAATCGCTCTTTACGATCTCTCATCAAATGTGAGGGCAAAGTCGGTTTCGATACTAACGGATTTTGATCACGAATCGGTTTTTGAGGCCATACTGCTGGCGTGTGCCGATCCGACGAGGGAAGTTCGGGCGGCGGCGGCCCGAGGTTTATTTCGCCTAAATTTTGACCGTGCTGACGCATGGAAACGGATCATAGAGACAAATGACAAGTTTCGAATGAGTCACGCTGCACGGGCGGCTATCGAGTCAGGCATCGTTGTCAAATCGTTTGACCGGCTCGTGCACGAGGACATGAAGGTTGCATACGAAGCTTTTACGCTAATTTCTCTAATTATCAAATCCGGCGAAACCGATGGTCTGTTTAACTCGATAAGGACACACAAAGACGAACGTGTAAAGTTCGCTCTTTTGCATGTATTAAAAGTACAAAAAGACGAACGCACTCTCGCCGAGCTCAACAAACTGGATCGGGACGGGCAATTTCCAACCGATGTTGCCGAGCGTATACGTGCCGCGGTTTTAAGTTTTGAACAGGTAATGGCGTAGTTTGAAGATATGTCATCATTGTACATAGACGAGCAGGACGAAACCGGACGAATTAGAGTTGGCTCTAGGGCACCGGATTTTACGCTTAAAACCGATCGGGATGAGGACTGGTGTCTATCCGATTACTTTGGCGGAGTCACGGTACTGCTGTTTTACCCACAAAATGAAACGCTGGTCTGTACAAAGCAGCTTTGCTCAGTGCGTGACAATTGGGAAAGCTATCTGGAAACGAAAGCTACAATTGTCGGTATTTCGCCCGCGACACCGCAACAGCATCAGGCATTTTCGCAGAGCAGACTACTACCGATACCGCTACTGGCCGATCCGAATCGTACAGTAACGCGTCTTTTTAGCCAGCATTGGCTCTTTCCCGTCAGTTTTACACGAGCCGTCGTTGTGATCGATGCCAAGGGAGTTGTCCGTAATAACGATATTATGCTCCGGGCCTTTCGTCCGTCGGACGACCAGATCATAACCGATATTTACGAGGCACGTGGCGACGCACTCAACGAAAAATACGATCAGCTAAAAAAAAGGGCTCAGCGCACCAATGCCTAGCAGTTTTTTTAATTGGAAAGATTAGTCAACCTAAAACGCTTAATGTGACCAACACTGGAATTTGAGCAGGTTCTCTTTTGCATATCGGACGCATTCGTTTATGATTAAGAGATGCAATTCCGTCTCATTTCTGAAAACACGCCCAAAGGTGACCAGCCGGAAGCAATTAAACAAATCGTCGATGGTTTGAATGGTGGAACTAAAGATCAGGTTTTGCTCGGAATTACAGGCAGCGGAAAGACCTTTACGATTGCAAATGTAATTGAAAAAACGCAGCGTCCAACGCTCGTTCTGGCCCACAACAAAACGCTGGCAGCACAGCTTTATCAAGAATTTAAGACCTTTTTCCCAGAGAACTCAGTCGAATATTTCGTTTCGTATTACGATTATTACCAGCCGGAGGCCTACGTTCCCGCTGCCGATCTATACATAGAAAAAGAAGCTACGATCAACGAAGAGATCGACCGCCTACGTCTGTCTGCGACTCGTGCGCTCTTTGAGAGACGGGATGTGATTGTCGTGGCATCGGTTTCCTGCATCTACGGTCTCGGCGATCCGGACGCGTATTTTGGGATGCTGATCTTTATCGAGCCCGGCATGAAGCTCAAGCGAGAGGAATTTCTGCAAAAACTCGTCGAGCTGCAATACGAACGCGTCAATATTGATTTTGACCGGGGAAATTTTCGGGTGCGCGGCGATGTGGTCGAGCTTTATCCTAGTTATCAGGACCAGGCTTACCGGATCGAGTTTTGGGGCGACGAGATCGATGCGGTCTATACGATTGATCCACTGCTCGGCGAGGTTATAAAAAAGCACGATTCGCGCGTTCCGATCTATCCCAAAACCCACTATGTTATGAGCAGATCGACGGTCAAGAGCGCGGTTGCAACCATCAAGGCCGAACTCGACATGCACGAGGAATTTCTCGTAAAGGAAGGCAAGACCGTCGAAGCCCAGCGTCTGCATCAGCGGACGATGTACGACCTTGAGATGATGAAGGAGATGGGGTTTTGCCGCGGCATCGAGAACTATTCTCGACACCTGACCGGTAAGCAGCCTGGCGAACCGCCGCCCACACTGCTCGATTATCTGCCGCCGAATGCGTTGATGGTAATCGACGAATCGCACCAAACTATCCCGCAATTGGGAGCGATGTTTAAGGGAGATCAGTCGCGAAAAGGTACGTTGGTCGAGTACGGTTTTCGCCTGCCAAGTGCTAAGGACAATCGGCCGCTCAACTTTCAGGAATTCGAAGAACGTGTCGGTCAGACGATCTATGTGTCGGCAACACCTGGCCCGTACGAACTGACAAAGGTTGAAGGCGAGGTCATCGAACAAATTATCCGTCCAACAGGTTTGCTCGATCCGATAGTCGAGGTACGCCCCGTAAAAGGTCAGATCGACGACCTTTTGGAAGAATGCCGCCTACGAGCAGAACGTAACGAAAGAGTGCTCGTCACAACGCTGACAAAACGAATGTCGGAGAATCTCAGCGAATATTTCGCCGAAGTCGGTGTCAAGGTCAGATATCTGCACAGCGACATCCACACGCTCGAACGCATCAGAATTCTCCGCGATCTGCGGCGCGGTGAATATGATGTGCTCGTCGGCATCAATCTGCTAAGAGAGGGCCTCGATTTGCCGGAAGTATCGCTCGTTGCGATACTCGATGCCGACAAGGAAGGCTTTTTGCGGTCGCAAAGCTCGTTGATCCAAACGATGGGCCGCGCCGCTCGAAACTCAGACGGCAAAGCGATCCTCTATGCCGACAAGATCACAAAATCGATGGACTACGCCATCTCTGAGACGACCCGCCGCCGTGCCATACAGGAAGCGTACAATATCGAGCACGACATCACGCCGACGACAATCATAAAGTCGATAGACGCGACACTCGTCACCGCATACGAGGCCGACTACTTCAAAGTACCGCTCGATCTGGACTCATTCGAAGAATATTCGCCAAAGCAGTTAAAAGAAACCATCTCCCAACTCGAAGCAGACATGCGCTTCGCCGCCCGAGAGATGAAATTCGAACGCGCCGCAGAATTGCGGGACAAGCTAAAATACCTTCGCGAGCGCGACTTACAGTATATTTGATACGATAACGTAACGACTTTGTATCAATATGATCAACCGATTTATCAGTTTCTGGATCGAGCTTCGAGTATCGCTTTGGTTCGTTCCTGGCTTAATGATTGCGGTGTCGATAGCTTTGGCGCTTCTGCTTGTCGAGGTTGATTTGATGATCGGCAACGAGTGGATCAAGCGTTATCCGCTCCTGTTCGGCGTCGGGGTTGACGGTTCGCGTGGGATGCTGACAGCTATCGCATCGTCGATGCTGATGGTCGCAGCACTCGTTTTTTCGCTTACGCTGAATGCGGTAAATCAGGCCTCCCGGCAGTTTACCCCGCGCATCTTTCGTAATTTTCTGCGTGATCGCGCGAATCAATTCGTCCTAGGATATTTTGTTTCTGTTTTCGCATATTGCATTTTGGTTCTGCGAACCATCCGAAGCGGTGACGAGGAAAATTTTGTCCCGTCGGTTGCGGTTTTGACTGGACTCCTACTGGCTATCGGCGGCATCGTCGTCCTGATCTTCTTTATTCATCACATAGCCACATCACTGCAGATCAGCAATATTATCTCAGAAATAGTCGATGAGACGAAAATTAGCATCGACCGTCTGTTTCCGGAGGGTGTCGGAAAGCCCACACCGGAAGATGTGGAAGATATCGTCGATAGAATGGACGACACAGGCCGGGAATGGATCAAGGTCCCGTCTTTCCGATCGGGACATATAAAACTGGTCGATGTCGAAAAACTTGCTGAGTTTGCCGATGAGAACGCTTGCGTGGTGCGGATGGATGCTGCGGTCGGCGACTTTGTCGGTACGGGTGCGCGGCTCCTTTCAGTATTGCCGTCCACTGGAGAAGACTTTGGGGATGATGAACTGGAAGAACTGAACGATCTCTTCGTGATATCGAGGGACCGAATGATCGAGCAGGATGCGGGTTTCGGGTTCCGTCAGCTTGTTGATATCGCCCTCAAGGCCTTGTCGCCCGGTGTCAACGATACTACGACCGCCGTCAGTTGTATCGAGAACCTCGGGGAATTAATAGGCGAACTCGCGTCGAGAGAATTTCCGGAAAAGACCAGAGTTGCCGACGGCAAGGACGTGATTATATTTAAGGCCCCCACATTTGCAGATTTTGTAGGGACGGCCTTTGACCAGATACGCATCAGCGGCAAAGCAAATGTTGCTGTCTTTATAAAACTCGCGTCTGCTATCGAACTTGCAGCCGGACGAACTAACTCGAGTTCACGCCGCGACACACTCACAAGCCAACTGATTTTGACCGCAGAATATGCGGAAATGACACTTGAGACAGAAGACGAGAAGCAACGCTTTCTAGCTCAGTTCGAACGCATTCGTCATGCAATTACGGCCGATTGATGCTCCGTACCGAAGCTGATGCGGGCCTTTTACACGCCGCCGACTTCGACAAAAGAGTCAACTCAGAATCAGAATCAATATCGCCCATAGCGTTTTTTGGGTGGTTTGGGTAGAGTTCTTATGTGCAAGTTAAAACACATCCGGACGATCTACAAAACTACCTGAGCGATGCCAGCAATATGCAGGGCGGGCATGCGGCGAGGCTATTCATCCCGGAATCGGCTGAGGAGATCCCCGCGATCCTGCTTGAGGCAAATGAAAGTAAGACACCCGTTACGGTCTCAGGTGCGCGGACAGGAACGGTCGGGGGAGCCATACCCTTTGGCGGCATTGTCATTTCACTGGAAAGATTAAAGACGCTCGAAATCGATAAGGCTTCGCAAATAGCAATTGTTGCTAGCGGTGTGATCCTTGGCGACTTGCAAAAAGCCGTTGAGGCAAAAGGATTATTCTATCCGCCGGACCCGACCGAATGGAGCTGCCAGATCGGCGGAACGGTCGCGACAAATGCCTCCGGAGCGAGAAGTTTCAAATATGGTGCAACGCGGGAATATGTCCGGCGAATAAAAGTTGTGCTCGCAAATGGTGAGGTCATAGAGATCGCGCGTGGCGATAACCTTATTGAACAGGAAGGTTCAATCTTTTTTCGATATAGCGGCAGAGAAATCTCGGCAAAACCGCTCACCTACGACCGCCCTAATGTTCGCAAGAATGTCAGCGGATATTATAACCAGTCACCGCTGGATGTGATCGACCTGTTTATCGGATGCGAAGGAACGCTAGGTGTCATCACCGAAGTCGAATTAGATCTACTGCCAAAACCCGAGGGTTTCTTTAGTGGGATCGTTTTCTTCGGAAATGAGAGTGATCTGTTAAGGTTTGTCGATGATGTCCGTAGGGTCTCGTTTGCATCGCGAATCAATCAGGGCGCCACCGGCGAAGGTTCTTATGGGATTGACGCTACTCTTTTAGAGTACTTCGACGACCGTGCGCTCAGTTTTATTGGTGAAAAATTTCCCGAAACACCGAGCGATGCGGCGGGGGCCATATTCTTTGAGCAGGAAACGACTAGCCTGAACGAAGACGATCTTCTTGAGCAGTGGAACGACTTGCTTGAAAAGCACAGTGCGGACCTCGGGCGATCGTGGTTCACCACCAATGACCAAGACCGAGAGAAGATGCGCTCGTTTAGACATGCGTTACCGGTGACGGTCAATGAGCGAATTTCGCACCACGGCCAGCGAAAGGTCGGCACTGATATGGCGGTGCCGGATGTCAATTTTGCATCATTTCTGCGATATTATAAGGAAACGCTCGATGCGAGCGGGCTCGATTACGTAATTTTTGGCCATATCGGCGATTGTCATCTGCATGCCAATATGCTGCCGAAAAATGCGGACGAAGCAGAGAAAGCGCGTCATATCTATGGTCGCTGCGTCGCTCAGGCAATCATGCTCGGCGGGACGGTCTCAGCGGAGCACGGCATCGGCAAGCTAAAGCGTAAATACCTGTCAGCGATGATGGGCGAGCGATATTTAAACGAGATGGCAGAACTGAAAAAAGCCTTTGATCCTTACGGGATTCTGGGACGTGGAAATATGTTTGACGAAAAATACCTAGACTAATCACTAACTTATTAATATCCAATAAAGTCTGGAGTCCTAATATCACATGATCTTCAGTGGATAGTTAAAGAATTTATGATCAAAGCAATTTTAATGGATTTTAACGGCGTTATTATCGATGACGAGACGATACAGATGCGGGCTTATCGCGAATTGCTCGCGGCAGAGGGCGTTGAGCTGACAGACGAAGATTACGCCGCGTCGCACGGGATGGATGACCGGACGTTTGTCATCGCTGCTTACAGGCGGCATAAAAAAACCGTTGATGACGCAAAGATTGACGAGATCATAACGGCAAAATTTGCCAAATGGCGTGAGATCGTCGGTGACGACCTGCCTTTATTTCCAGGCATCGAAAATTTTGTCGAGAAGATGTCACACGAATTCGCGCTCGGCGTCGTGAGTATGGAAAGCGGTGAGCAGATCAAATACGTACTCGACAAAGCGGGCCTCACAAAACATTTTTCTGTAATCGTCAGTTCGAGCGAGGTTTCTACATGCAAGCCTGATCCGGAATGTTATCGCAGCGGGTTTCGACAGATCGACGCCTTTCGAACGGCAAACGGCCATCTGCCAATGACGCACGGCGATTGTCTGGTAATCGAAGATACTGTTCCCGGCATTCAAGCTGCCAGGGGTGCCGATCTCCCAGCTCTCGGTGTGACTAATACGGTTTCGGCAGATGAATTGCGTTCGGCAGGAGCCGGAGCGATTGCCAAAGACCTGAGAGACTGGATGCCGGAATCGATCAGGAGGGTTTTTGATCTTCGATCTTAGATTTTTGACCTTTGATCTTTGGTGAAGAATCATGGCAAAGATCAAAGATCAAAGATCAAAGATTATGTCTGATCATTTTATTTCAATAGAAAGGGCCGAGAGCGATCTGCTTGATTGCGCGGCGTTTATTGGTGAGCGTATCAAGAGCAGCGAGGGTCATGCCGACGCGATGAATACGATCGTGCCGCGATATTTGGCCAAGGGCGATGTCGATCTTTCGGCCGAACTCTCGAACGCCATCGAGGACCCGTTCTCGCGCGACAAACTGCTGATCGTCGTCGCCGAAAAATGTGCCGAGCTGGATGACGAAGATTACGCGTTGCAGCTTGCCGACGCGATTGATGACCACGGGCTGCAGGCACAGGCCATCGAGCGTGTCGCTCTGGTACTCGCCGGTAAAGGTCACGCCGAGCGTGCCGCCGAGGTCGCAGATTCGCTTGGGCATCCGGATTTTGTTTACGCAGGCATCGCTGTGAACCAGGCGGCGGGTGGCAGCGACGAAGCGGCCGATGCGACGCTCGACAGCATCGAGTTTCCGTCTGCACGTGTCTCGGCATTAATGCAGATTGCAGTTACTGATATTGAAAATGAAAAGCGGGAAAAGGCTTTAGCTTTACTGGGCCGGGCGGCTGAGTCGGCGGGCGAGATCGAGCATAATGAGGAGAGAATCAGAGCCTTTTGCGACATCGGCAACATATTTATCGAAGCAAAGGCCAATGACAGAGCGATCGAAATATTTGACCAGGCGAGGGCATTTGCTGAGCAACTGGACAATCAGCATCGCGATTTCTTTCTCGTTAGCTGTTCTCTTGGATTCTTGCACGCGGGCAGCAGCGATCTGGCCGACCGCACGCTCGACATCGTAACTGACAAAACGCACATGGCATCGGCCATGCTCGGTTTTGCCCGTGATCATTGGAAAAAAGACGAAACGGAAGACGCCCTCGACGCTCTCGAGGAGGCCTATGCGATCCTCAAATCCCAACGTGAGAACGAAACCCGCGACAGCCGTTCACGAAATACATTGTTTAAATCGATTGCCGCTCAATTTGCGGGCTTTGGCAAATCGGATAGAGCGGTCGAGATAGCTCTCGAAAATCAGGACCCAGACCAGCAAATGGCGGCACTCTCGCAGATAGCCCGGATTCTGACCGCCCAAAAAGAAGACGACATCGCCCGCCAAACCTTAAATATGATCGCCGAAGACGCGAATAGGCTCTTCGCTCTGATTGAGGTCTCGGATGGCAAGCATAAACTTGGTGAGACCGACGCTGCGATTGCCCTATTGGACGAAGCAGCAACGCTGGCTGAAACCGTCCCACAGCTTTCATCGCGTTCTGGTGTATTAAACGAGATCGCCGAACGTTTCGTCGGTCTCGGTCATCCCGAAAAGGCGCGCTCCGCCGCCATCGAAAGCCTCACTGTCGCCTCTCAAATCCGCGACGAAGGCAGTAGAGCCGTCGCCGTCGCCAACCTCGCGACCATCTACGCAACCGGAAACATCGAGCTTACGGAAGCTGAAAAAGCCGTTATGCAGGGATTGGTGAGACAGGTTGAATTTGGCGGGTAATATTGTGATTAGTAGCCCCGGATTTTGGTTATTTCCCGATGTACTGTCTATCGATGAGTGCGATCAACTGATCCAGATTTTGCAAACCCCTGACCGCCGGGCTGGCTTGCGGAATCTGATGTCTAGGAAGGAGATTAGAGAACTCGCTAACTATCCGGTACTAACTCAGATTGCGGAACGCCTTTTGCGGACCACTGCCGTACCGTACAAGGCCACTTTGTTTGAGAAGACTGGCAAAGCAAACTGGCTCGTGGCATTTCACCAAGACACTGCATTGCCCGTGGTCGCTGTTCCAAGAGCACGAGGTTGGGGTGCTGCGTCGGTAAAGGATGGTGTTATTTTCGCACACGCTCCAACCCACGCCTTGCAGAAGGTAATAGCACTTCGAATTCACCTCGATGACTCAACAATAAAGAATGGACCGCTGCGAGTGATTCCCGATTCGCATAGCGAGCGTGTTGTGGATGATGCAGATTTTGAGCGAGTTTTAAAGAGCCGGAAGCCCTACGATTGTGTGATCGAAAAAGGCGGTGTTATCGCGATGAGTCCGTTAATTTTGCACGCCTCCTCAAAAAGCACAACCGATTCTCCAAGACGGGTACTGCATATAGAATATGCTGAATCTCTTGATATCGTGGACGGGATGAAGTTGGCAATCGCGTAAAATCAATAAATGTCGTTATTTGCGAGATCTCTAAAACCATCCCGCTTTCTGATCAATTCAGCTACGCCATTCTCGCGGACGAGGATGACAGCCGGAAGAAAACGTCCGTTGTACTGCGACGATTGAGCTAGTGAATAGGCACCGCAATTCAATAGTGCCAAAATTTCGCCTGCTTTGGTATCCGGTGGCAAGAGACGATGGTCGGGCAGGCGGCCTTCGCCTTCGATGTCGAAATAGACGTCGCCGCCGTCACAGAGCGGGCCTGCGATTTTGTATTTGAGGTTGTGAGCCTCATTCGCCCTTTCGGCCGAGACTATGTGGTAGTACCATTTATACGTTTCCATCGAAAGCAGGATGTTAAATCCTGCGTCCGTTAAGAGCCAATTATCAATCAACAATTGAGGATGATTAAGTGTTTCAGAAGATGTCTGGTCGGCTTTTATAGGACGTTGTTTGATGTTGCGTATGGTCGTCAGACAGATGCCTGTGTCTGATATGATGCTGCGGCCGGGCTCGAGCAAAACCTGAAGATCGTCGATAATATGAGAGGCGTTTGAGGCCCCGAGGGTCTCACGAACGGCATGCCAAGCCGCTTCGAGCGCGTCGGCAGGTTCAAAATCGGCAACAAGCATCTGACGGCGACCGTCGGATAGATCGATCTGATCTTCACCTCGTAGGTAGTTGACCGGAAAGCCCCCGCCGAGATTGACGTGTCGCAGTTTTATGCCGGTTTCTTGATAAATACGAAGCAGGCCGTCAAAGAGCTTTTCCAGAGCCTCAGTGTAAACAACAGGATCTGGATTCTGCGAGCCGACGTGCAGATGAATGCCGCAGAGGTGGAGGTGCGGGGAATGTTTGTAATCGCGAAACGCTGAAAATGCCTCGTCCGGCATCATGCCGAATTTCGAAGTTAAAAGAGCAGTTTGCAGGCCGGAGTGGGTGTCGCTTTCGATTTCGGGGACGAGGCGAAGGCTGACGTTCGCTCGTTTGCCGAGGCGTTTTGCAGTTTCTTCTATCAGAGAGAGTTCGTAGAGCGAATCTACCTGGATCGCGTAGATCTCAGCATTTATAGCATTCTCGATCTCCCAAACCTCTTTGCTGGTGCCGTTAAAAATTATCTGGTCGCCGGTAAAGCCGATCTCGAGGGCCTTCCACAGTTCGCCGCCGGAATTGACCTCGATGTCACAGCCGGCGTCTTTGACCGCCTTCAGAATGCCCATCGTGGACATCGCTTTTGCCGCGTAACAGAGCTTGAGCGGACAGCCGATCGCGTTCTGCACACGCTGCAGCCGGGCGATATTATGCCGGATACGGTTTTCGCTAAACACGAACAGCGGCGTGCCGTGTTCGCGGGCGAGTTCGGCTGCATTTACCCCGTCGATGTGTAGTTGATTGTCTTTAATGTCGAGGAAACCCTCGATCTCCCAAGGTTGAATCATAAAGTAAAGGAAACAACGGAATTACTCGGAAGGCCAGGGGAAACAAAACGACTTTCGTCTCTCAGCAATTGGGCTTTCATCGGGTTCCTGTTCAGATGTCATCAAAAGGACGATTAAATAAGCATTTATAGAGATAGACCAGCACCGTAATCCTAAAAAAAATAGAGCGAGCAAATCTCTTTGCCTTTCGGCTGAAGATCTGCTCGCCTATTTTGTTCCGAAACACGGCCTACGCAAGATCGAAAAAATAACTGAAAGAGCGTTTATCCGTTAGCCCATTTCTCAGCCATGTCGCCGATGACAGGGAGTTTGAACTGCTGGCCTTGATAAGCCTTGATCATGCAATAAATCAGTGCTCCCAAAATACCGAAAACAAAAACAAGTTGAATTAAAAACACCAATAGCGCCAAAATTGTCGATTGCATAGCAGCCGCAACTCCTGCTATGATGCCAATCGCAACGCCGGCTACAACAGCCACGACCACTAGCAATAACGATTGAAAAGCGTGAAAACGAACATCACGATTCTCCTTATCCGTTACAATTACAATAATGCTATAGATTAGATTGATTCCACAGACTGGAAGATAGCAGAGAAGCGATCCGACATTTTTATCCAGACCGAGAGCGGTTTTACCGTTTTCCATATATAGACGATCTCCTTTAGAAGTTTAGTTTTTTAGGTTTGCTTTGACGGAAATTAACGTGAAATCTAACACAAGACTTTGATAAATACAAGAAACTACGTCAAAATCTAGAATTTATTTTGGTACGGTCATCAGGTGCAACACATGAAAGCAAAAGTCTATGTCACATTAAAGCCGAGCGTACTCGATCCGCAGGGCAAGGCTATTCATCATTCCGTTGACTCGCTTGGGTTCGCGGGCATCGGTGATATCAGGCAGGGAAAGTATTTTGAGATCGCCCTCGACCCAGCAATTACTGAGGCAGAGGCCCGTGCATCTATCGAAAGGATCGCAAATGATGTTCTGGCAAATCCTGTAATTGAGGATTATCGGGTGGAGATTGATCGATGATGAGCCACTACTTTGGAGTTCGGTTACGTTATTTCGCTTTGCTCGAAGCTCGTGAGGCTAATGGTGGGCGGCCTATCCCGGAAATTTGGCAAAGATGGAAACGGGAGCAGAAGGAGATCGGAAGATGAAATTTGGAGTTGTAGTATTTCCAGGCTCAAATTGCGACCACGATGCGTATCACGTGATCTCTAAGCATGTCGGCCAGCCTGTTGATTTTATCTGGCATCAGGAGACTGATCTGAGGGGATTTGATGCGGTGATCGTTCCCGGCGGGTTTTCGTATGGCGATTATCTACGGGCCGGGGCATTGGCGCGGTTTTCGCCGGTGATGAAGGCGATCACGGAGTTTGCCGCGGATGGTAAATTTGTATTCGGCATTTGCAATGGCTTTCAAATACTTTGCGAGGCGGGTTTGCTGCCTGGGGCACTGATGCGCAATGCCGGGCTTCATTTCGTATGCAAACACGTCAATCTGCGGCTCGAAAATCAAAATACGCCTTTTACTACTGAGGTTGATCCTGCCAAAGTGATGTCGATCCCCATCGCTCACGCCGAGGGGAATTACACCTGCGACGACGAGACCTTTAACTCACTTGAAGAAAATGGCCAGATCGTTTTTCGCTATTGCGACGAAAACGGCGAGATCAACGACAAATCAAATCCCAACGGCGCCCGCTCAAATATCGCCGGCATCTGCAACCTCAACCGCAACGTTCTCGGCATGATGCCCCACCCCGAACGCGCCTGTGAAGAATTGCTCGGGTCAAATGACGGCCGCGATATTTTTGGTTCACTAACTAAAGCGATCGCAAATATCGAAGCCGTTTCATAACTTTATGGGAATTAAACGCATAAGGCGTGCGATTCGGGAACGACGTTACGAGATTACTGTCCACGCTCTTGAGGAGATGGACGATCATGAGAAGTTTGTGACTGTCTATCGACATCGGCGAGGACAGCATCTTATTTTCGAGTATGAACCGCCACGAGTCCAGATTTCGTTTCCGTACCAATAATCGATCTTCCTCTTTCCTCTTAGACGCTGATTCCCCAGTTTTTGCAATTTAACAGAAAAGAAAAGCTTCGCGCAGTATTGTTTGAAGCCTTTTCTCTTTGCGGTTGCAGCCCTATCTCGAATAATTAGTCTCGATCGGGTGTGCTGATTTTAACACCGCCGTTGGTCGTGATAATGCGAATCGGTGCTCCGCCACCGTTGAGGCTGGTGCTGATCCTTTTTGATCTGGAACGGCCGTATTCGTCCCCTTTCATGTCTTCCGTAGTGATGTTCAGACTCGGGATTTCGCTTTTATAGCCGCCATTGACCGTGCCGGTCTCGACATTGGCTGCATAGTTTTCGGGGACGATCAAATTTACTCCGCCGTTGGTCGTTTGTATGTCGAGCCCGCTGCCTTTCCACTCTACTCCTGAGAGAACAACGTTAACGCCGCCGTTTGTCGTCCTGCCTTTTACAGAACCAGAGACGTAGCTGACGCTGACGCCGCCATTCTTTGTTTCAAATTCGGCCGTGCCGTCCACGCCGCTGATCGAAATGCCGCCATTTTGGGCCATCAATCTTGTGTTCGTGGATCGCGGTACGAGTATCTGATACGAAACAGACCAGTTCTTATCACCCGACGGGCCCACGGCTTTGATCTCGCCTGAGGTGTTTATTCTAATATTTGCCGCTGTAGCTCTTGCAGCTTCGTCCGAAGTGTTCCATGCCTGAACGCAGGCACGAACCAAAACGTCGCCGCGATCCTTGCCTTTGATGCTGACTCCGCCATTTTGACCGGCATCGACGTTGACCGTCCCGGTAGCCGGAATTGTCAATTCGCGCAGGTCGGTGAAAGAAACGCGTTCGTCGCTCGACCAGCTATTGCCGCCGCAAAAGCCTTTTTCCTTATGTTTATATTCGCTTTTGTGCGATTTGTCTTTAACAGTCGATTCCTGGCCAAAAGCACTGGCTGCCGTGATGCCGATTATCGCAGCGACACATGCGGTCGCGATATATCTTAGATTTTTAGAAACGTAGTTCATTTGCATAACCCTCCGAAATATTTTGATTAAGAAATTGTGATTTCTACAACCAAAACACCGGAGGGAAACTTTTTGTGACAAGGAAATATAAGATTCTGCGTTTAAACGTCAATCGGAAGAGCGTGTGCAGAGCAACCATCCTGACCTGAAATCTCGTCTAGCACAATTTTTTTCCGATCGGATAGATTAAACTTTAATAATCTAATAAACAAAACCCATTTAACAGGTCAGGAAGGGCGGCTCAACTCCTGCTTTTCCGAGACTTTCACAACGAGTCCGCCGGCACTGACGTGCCAGTCAAGAACTGTTGCACCTTCCTGAGCGGCCAACGCGGCTTCTACATCGGGTCGGCGGCCATCTTCGCAAAAGAATGCCATACAGCCGCCGCCACCCGCACCGCAGACCTTTGGGGCGATTGCACCGTTTGCCATGGCGGCATTGATCAGACGATCCATTTGCGGAGTCGTAATATTTGGCGAGAGTCGTTTTCGCTGCGGATGGCCGTTTGTGAGAATCCGCCCGACCGCCTCCCAATCGTGAGATGTCAGAGCCAGCCGCATATCAACCGATGTGTCGCGAATGCCCTCGAAGATATCAAAAATTTCGCGGTCGCCGTCGATGTGTCGTTTTGTGATCTCCCAATTATTGGTCCCCGAATTTCGCGGCTCACCAGTGTAGCAGATCGCAATACGGCGTTCGAGCGTTTGGATGTCGATGTCCAATTTTTCGTGTCGAATGCCATCCGGGCCAAAGTGAATGCTAGCCACACCGCCGAATTGGGCAGAATAATAATCTTGAAATCCGGTCGGCACGCGGATAACCTGACACTCGACGTTGGCGGCGATCGGTATGAAACGGTCGGACGTGTAACGGTCGCCGACCAGCTTATTTAGAGCTCCGATGCATGCGATATTTAACGTCGAAGAACCCGCGAGGCCTGCACCGGCCGGAGCTTCTGACTCGGTTGTCATGTGAAAACCGAGTCCCGGACGGAAAAAGTAAACAAGCTTTGACAGAAGTTCGAGCCGCGTATCATCTCTCAGACTTGCGATGTCGCCAACCGTTGTGTTGACCAACGCTTTTTGGTCGATAGATTCGAGAATAATGCGGTCGTCGTCGCGTGTTTCGATACGGCAATGGGCCAACATGCTGATCGCAAAGTTGACGGTTGCCGCACCCTCGTGAAATAAAAAAAGAGGCGGAATATCAATTGTACCTCCCGTCAGATCAACTCGGGTCGGGGCTGATGATTCGATTATCATTGGTCGGTTGTCGATTGTCAGTTATCGTTCAGTTTTAATTAGTCGATTGTAGCTGGTCATTTGTCCATTCGACCTGCTAACCAACGGTCTTTTTTTTCTCATCGTCCACGTGTCTCGCCGTCTCCATTTCGCTCTTGTTCAGCTTGTCACTGTCTTCCGAGCGATTTGGTTCGCGTGTTAGGTGGAGGCGTTCGCTGATGTCGTGGAGGGTGTTTTTGCCAACCTCTTCGACAGCAAGGAGTTTTTCTTCGATCTTATGTATAGTTTCAGGGTTCGCATCCTCGACCCGCTCAGAAAGCCAATAGCGTTCGAGCACGTAGAACACGATTATCCCGAACATCACAATAAAGAACAAAGCGAAACCAACCTGTTTAAAATCGCCTATTAACGAGGTGATCGCACCGCTAAAGAAATATCCGAGACCGGCCAAGAGCAGCACCCACAGCAAGCAGCTTATAGTGCTCAAGCCGAGAAAACGCAAATAGGGCATCTTACTAACGCCATAGGAAACGCAGACGGCAACACGTATTCCATAGATATATTTCGATATGATTATAGCGGAGCCGCCAAATTTATCTATCAATTTTTCGACTCGCGGCTGGGCAACCTGGTAAAAACGGTAGTCCTTAGCATTTTGGTGAAAAATACGGCCGACTGCATAGCCCGCCGAGTCACCGACAATCCCGCCCAGGGTTCCGGCCAGCACCACTTTAAAAAAGCCCCAATTGCCAAAAAGCCCGCCTTGAGCCATCGTGCCCGAGAGCAGTAAAGTAATATCGCCTTCGACGGTGCAAAGCGCAAAAACCGCATAAATACCGTACTGCGCGATTAATTCGTAAAGCTGATGGTCCATACCGAACAGTGCCCACAACGCCGCCATCTAAAGGCACCGCCAATGAGAGAGTATCTTTACCGAGTCATACAGTCAAAAGAACCGGGAAGACAGAGCCTTTGACTTTATTACCCGAGTATTGTTTGACACGCCATCGGCCAGTGTCTAAAATCGCCTTTAGTTTCTGTAAAATCAAGTTTTTTATTATGGTTGATTCCCCAAACCAATCCAAAAACCGCGTTGGCATCGAGATCACTGCAACGGCCTTAATTGGCGTGGTCATAAGTGAGAATGATGCTATTCTGTCGACGATTTCTGTCGCTGTTCCCGATGAAGAGAGCACTCTGCCACAGCTTATCGGTTTGGTCGGGCAGTTTAAGAATGAATTCGCCGGTTTTGACCGCATTGGAATTGCGGTGCCAGGGCTTGTCGACCGCGCCACCGGCCGGGTCGCATTGTCGGCCAACATCCCGAAACATACCGAGGTCGATCTCGTGCGTAGTATTAAGGCCGCGATCAACATGGACGTCGTGATCGAAAACGATGCAAACGCGGCAGCCTATGGTGAATATTGTTGTGGGGCCGGACGCGGCAGCCAAAACCTGTTTTACGCAACCCTCGGCGAGGGTGTTGGGGGAGCCTTTATTTTCGGAGGCAAGATATGGCGCGGCGCGTCGGGTTTTGCCGGTGAATTTGGGCATGTGCCGATAAATTCTGAGGGCACGCGGCTCGAGGATGTTGCTTCGGCGGCAAACATCATCCGCCGGACACGTAGTCGATTTCACCAGGACAGCACCTCGTCGCTCGGCAAACTTAATGAAAAGGAAATACGTCTTGAGGACATTATTATGGCCGCGTCAGGCGAGGACGGTTTTGCTGAAATGATGCTCGAACGTACCGGCATATACGTCGGTACGGCGGTCGCAAGCGTTATAAATTTGCTTAATATAGAGAAGATTGTAGTGGGCGGCGAAATAATGCAGGCCAAACATCTGGTTTTGGATGCTATTGTTGAGCGCGCAGAGGAACTTTCGTTTGAACCGTCGTTTGCCTCTACAAGCATTGTCGCGGGCGAACTCGGTGCGGATGCGGCGGCGGTCGGGGCAGCGTTTATCAGTGGACAGCCGGTTGATTAAGTATAATTGAAAATGATAATTCACCTTATTAACAGAACTAATTTTTAAGTGATTTGCACACAGATGTGTCCTGCTCTAATTTTGAATTGTGCAATTTGCGGATTTACTTAGTTTTAGTAGAATCATAGACAGTTTTACCGTAAGCAATTTTAGGGACACTTTGGCTCAAAGGCTTTTTTCTGCTTCTTTGCAGTTTTTAAAAACCGTCAGAGTCTGATTGTTGTAAGTTTTTCTCTGTATTAGAGATTTATAGATGGCACAACTTTTTAATAAAAGTGCAAATAATATCGCCCGGATCAGCATGGTCTCGGTGGCGGTTTTAGCGGGCCTGGCTTTTCTGGCTTACACACAGATCGCACGGTCTTCGTATCTGACCGGACGCTATGTGGAAAAGCAGCAGCCGGTGCAATTTAGCCATAAACACCATGTCGGGGATGACGGTATCGATTGCCGGTATTGCCACTCCACAGTTGAGACGACGGCCTCGGCCGGTATGCCGTCAACGCAGACTTGTATGAACTGCCACAGCCAGATCTGGGCCGACAGCCCATATCTCGAACCTGTGAGGGCCAGTTTTCGCGATAACACGCCGATCGAATGGGAACGCGTCCACGACATGCCCGATTACACATATTTTAATCACAGTATTCACGTGGCCAAGGGCGTAGGCTGCTCGACCTGTCACGGGCAGATAGATGAGATGCCGGCTGTGTTTCAGGAAAATACCCTCCAAATGGAATGGTGTCTGGCATGTCACCGCGAACCCGAGAAATTTATCAGGCCGAAATCTGAGATTTACAATATGCAGTGGCAGGATGGCGATCTAGACTCAGAAGAACGGACAAAGTTAAAGATGGATCTCAAGATTCGCAGTAAGGAAATGCTGACCAGCTGCTCGACCTGTCACAGGTAGGGACTGGCCACAGAGCTCACAGAGAGTTTTTAGACTTTATGAAACAGCCGCTGAACACGGAAAACAATAAATTTATTGAGGAAATGTCCTCAGAAGCCTCTGTGTCCTCTGCGGCTAAATTTGCCTCGATTCGTGACTCGATCCTGGAGCAAAACGGCAAGGACTATTGGCGCAGTATAGAGGAGCAGGCGGATACGCCGGAATTCAGGAAGTTTATATCCGAAGAGTACCCGCACGAGATCGAGGAATGGGATAATTCCCTCAGTCGCCGTAATTTTGTCAAGGTAATGGGTGCCTCGCTTGCTCTCGCGGGCCTTGGTGGATGCGTCATCCAACCGCCCGAGAAGATTGTTCCATATGTCAGGCCGGTCGAGGGTATGTTGCCCGGTAAGGCAAATTTCTTTGCGACCGCAATGTCGCTCAGCGGCGTCGCGACAGGACTGCTGGCAAAATCGTACGAGGGCCGCCCGGTAAAGATCGAGGGCAATCCCGATCATCCAGGCAGCCGCGGAGCGACCGATATCCTTGCCCAGGCCTCGCTTTTGGGGATGTACGATCCCGACCGCTCGCAGCAAGTCACATATCGCGGCGGGCCTAAAACATGGGAAGGCTTTATGAGCGACCTGCGTGCCGAGATTGAGCAAAATCGAGCTGATGGCGGTGCGGGCGTGCGATTCTTGACGGAAACGGTTACGTCGCCGACGTTAATAGATCAATTCACAAGAATCAAAGCCGAACTGCCAAATTCGAAATGGGTCCAGTATGAGCCGGTCAATCTGGACAATGCAATTGCCGGTGCCAAAATGGCTTTCGGAACTCCGGTTCAAACCATCTACAGATTTGAGAGGGCCGAGCGCATTCTATCGCTTGACGCCGATATATTCTCGGGATTTAACGTCGCTTATATTAAGGATTTTGCCAGAGGGCGTGCATATTCCGAAGAGAACACTGAGATCAGCCGCCTTTATTCGGTCGAATCCACGATCACTATTACCGGTGCCAAGGCCGACCACCGCATCGCGGTCAAGCCGAGCCAGATGGCGGAGGTTGCCAAGGCAATCGCGGCAGCCATTGGCGTTGCTGGGGCGACATCGACCTATACAGAAAACGCCGCCTGGATCGCAGCGATGGCCAGAGATCTCTCGGCATTCCGTGGCAGATCACTTGTGGTTGCCGGTGATAATCAGCCGGCGGTCGTCCATGCACTCGCCCACGCGATGAACGCGGCGCTCGGAAATGCCGGCCAGACAGTGGTCTATGCCGATCCGATGTTCCCAGGCACAGAAAAACTGCAGATCGAGCAACTCCGCGAGCTAATTGCGGATATTGACGGCGGAAGGGTCAAAATGTTGGTGATTTTGGGAGGCAACCCGGTCTATAATTCGCCCGCCGATCTCAAACTGAACGCCGAGCGGATGGCGAAAATCCCGATGCGCGTGCATCTCGGTAAGTATGCCGATGAGACAGCTGAATATTGCCACTGGCATGTTTCCGAAACGCATTATCTTGAAATGTGGGGCGACTCGCGCGCCTATGACGGCACCGTTTCGCTTATCCAACCGCTCATCGAGCCGCTTTATGGCAGTCACAGTATCTACGAGGTGGCTCAGCTTTTTCTACGGGAGAGTTTCGACAAAAAAGGCCACGACATCCTTAAGGAATACTGGCAAACCAAGGCGATTGCCCCCGTCCCGGTCGCGACCGCCGGGACCGAGGTGCCGCAACCGACCGCCAGTTCGACCCCGACTCCGGCGACCGCCAGTCCGACCCCGACTCCGGCGACCGCCAGTCCGACCCCGAC
Organism: Pyrinomonadales bacterium; assembly: GCA_038257355.1. GTDB lineage: Bacteria > Acidobacteriota > Blastocatellia > Pyrinomonadales > Pyrinomonadaceae > OLB17. The sequence continues at coordinate 22,306 of JBBSJK010000010.1, forward strand.
TCCGGCGACCGCCAGTCTGACTCCGACTCCGGCGACCGCCATGCCGCCGAAGAATTTTGAGGACAATTGGCGAAAAGCCCTGCATGACGGCATGATCCCGAACACGGCCGCAATGCTTAAGGCAATGGCGGCGACGACCGCTTTTTTGAGTCAGCCGGATCCAAAGCCGGCGGCGGTCGGCAGTCTTGAAATCTCGATTCTCCCCGATCCGTGCGTCTATGACGGCCAGTTCGTCAACAATGGGTGGCTACAGGAACTGCCGAACCCGCTCAATAAGATTACCTGGGACAATGTCGCTCTCATCAGCCCGCGCACGGCGGCAAAATATGGCGTCAACACCGGAACTGACGCTGACGAAAAATCGGGCGGCGTGCGCGGGACGAGTTTTATCAACACCAAGGGCGGCAACATGTTTTCCGACCTCGTAACGCTTACCTATCAGGGCGGTGAGATTAACAAGCCGGTTCCGATGTGGATCGCTCCCGGACAGCCGGACGATGTGGTCACCATCTTTATGGGCTATGGCCGCTGGCGGGCGGGCAGGATCGGTACGGGGCTTGGCTACAGCGCCTTTGACGTCCGGCGTTCGGATGCGATGAATCACGGCTTTGGTGAGATCGTAAAACAAGGCTTGACGACGACCATCGCTTCAACGCAGATCCATTTTAATATGGAAGGCCGCGATCTGCTTCGTGTCTGGGACCTCGCGGATTTTAAAGAACATCCCGATATGGGACACCAGGAAGACTTTTACCCGAAGTCGATGTATTCCCGCGAGGAGCATCAGGCCGTTTATAACCAAAATTATAAATGGGCCATGTCGATCGACCTCAATTCCTGTGTCGGCTGCAACGCCTGTGTCTTAGCGTGTCAATCAGAAAATAACATTCCGGTCGTTGGCAAAGAACAAGTCGAACGCAGCCGCGAGATGAACTGGATGCGGGTCGATGCCTATTACGGCGGCGACATCAATGACCCGGAAGGGCCGCATTTCCAGCCAGTGCTTTGCCAGCAATGCGAGTTGGCCCCGTGCGAGGTTGTCTGTCCGGTACACGCGACGGTTCACAGTGCCGAGGGCCTCAACGACATGGTCTATAACCGCTGTGTCGGAACCAGATATTGCTCAAATAACTGTCCGTATAAGGTTCGCCGCTTTAACTTTTTGCTTTATCAGGATTGGGATACGGCGCAGTACAAACTGATGCGTAACCCAGAGGTTTCGATTCGCAGCCGCGGCGTCATGGAAAAATGCACGTATTGCACCCAGCGTATTTCTGCCGCCCGGATCGAGGCCGAAAAAGACGGACGTAAAATTCGAGACGGCGAGGTGGTCACCGCGTGTCAATCAGCCTGCCCAGCTGATGCGATCGTTTTTGGCGATATGCACGATCCGGCTAGCAAGATTGCCAGAGCCAAAAAAGATCAGCGGGACTATATGCTGCTCAATGAGCTAAATACACAACCCCGAACCACCTATCTGGCCAGCCTCAAGAATCAGAACAGGGAAATGCCAGATTACAAAGCTCTCGTGCAAAAGCAGCACGGCCCAAAGCCGAAAACCAATTCAACGGGAGGCGAAGGGCACTGAAACAGTTCCGAGTTTCGAGTTCCGGGTTTCGAGTTATTAACTCGAAGAGTCTAAGACGGAAGACGCGAAATTGATTTGAAGGATTATGAAGGACGACAAAGATCTTCAACAACCACTTCACCCGTCGATGCTCGATGGCGATCATACCTATGCGAGTGTCACTGACAAGATCAGTGACATTACGCTTAAGAAACGTACGCCTTTTCATTGGTTTATCGGGTTTGCCATATCGTTTATGGTTGCCCAATTGCTGCTGTTTACCGTTATCTGGTTACTGGCAAATGGTATCGGTATTTGGGGAAACAATCAGCCGGTCGGCTGGGCTTTTGACATCATCAATTTTGTTTGGTGGATCGGTATCGGCCACGCAGGTACGCTAATATCGGCGATTCTCCTTTTAATGAACCAAAAGTGGAGAACGTCTATAAACCGTTTTGCCGAGGCAATGACCTTGTTTGCCGTGGCCTGCGCCGCGATGTTTCCGTTGTTGCACACAGGCCGTCCGTGGCTGGCAGCCTACTGGCTTTTCCCGTATCCAAATACGATGGGCCTCTGGCCTAATTTTCGCAGCCCTTTGATTTGGGACGTTTTCGCGGTCTCGACATACGCAACGGTGTCGCTTTTGTTTTGGTACGTCGGTTTAATACCCGATTTTGCGACCCTGCGCGACAGGGCAAAAAATCCATATTTCAAATTCGTTTATGCGGCGCTGGCATGGGGTTGGCGCGGGTCAGCCCGTCACTGGCATAGATATGAACTGACTTATTTGATCCTGGCCGGACTTTCTACGCCGCTGGTGCTCTCGGTCCACTCGATCGTTTCCTTTGACTTCTCGGTGTCACAGGTCCCCGGTTGGCACGCAACGATCTTTCCGCCGTACTTTGTTGCGGGGGCCGTTTTTGCCGGATTTGCAATGGTTCTGATTCTCTGTATCCCGTTGCGGCGTTGGTACCGGATGGAAGATTTCATCACCAAAACGCACCTTATCTTCATGGCAAAGGTCATGCTCGCGACTGGCCTCATCGTCGTTTACGGCTATTTGATGGAAGCGTTTTTTGGCTGGTACAGTGCGTCCGAATACGAAGTTTTCATGATCAAGAATCGCATCTGGGAAGGGCCATATTGGTGGTCTTACTGGTTGCTGCTGCTATGTAACGGGTTGTCCATACAACTGCTGTGGTTTAAACGGTTTAGGGAGAGCGAATTTTGGCTGTTCCTGATCTCGATCATCGTCAGCATCGGTATGTGGCTCGAGCGCTTTGTCATTATCGTCACAAGTCTGCACCGCGACTTTTTACCGTCCTCATGGGCGATGTATAGTCCGACGATATTCGATATTTCAATGTTTACCGGTACGATCGGCCTGTTCTTTACGCTTCTTTACCTGTTTGTGAGGTTTGTGCCGATAATCTCGATATTTGAGGTGAGAACTCTGTTGCCCGAGGCAAATGTTCATGGACATCATCAGGATTTTGAAGAGAATGTTAACGAGATCGAGGAGACCTACGACCGGACCGATCCGCCAAATCAGTAGGCGGTTGGCAGTTGGCAACAGGCAGTAAAAGACTGCCGCAGACAACTTACAACTGACCACGGACAACTGTTATGAAGTATTACGGGATTTTAGCTGAGTTTGATACGCCGACGGAACTGGTCGATGCGGCTCGACAGGTGCGCGACGCCGGTTATACCAAAACGGATGCATTTTCGCCATTCCCGCTTCACGAGATCGACGAGGCGTTAGGCATCAAACGGAGCATTCTGCCATACCTCATCTTTGTGGGCGGTGTCACAGGTTTGATGACGGGGTTAGGGCTTCAGTATTTTGTCCATGTGATTGAATGGCCAATCATCGTCGGCGGCCGTCCGCATTTCAGCCTACCGTCATTTATACCGCCGGCGTACGAATTGACGATTCTGTTTGCAGCTTTTGTCGCGGTTTTTGGAATGTTATTTCTCAACGGGCTGCCGTCACCATATCACCCGGTCTTTAATGTGCCGCGTTTTGCATTGGCAACCCGAGAAAAATTCTTTTTGCTTATCGAATCGGCTGATCCGCTTTATGATTATGCGGAAACAAAGAGTTTTATGGAAAGCCTGGATGCTCAGGAGGTTTTTGATGTCGAGGAATAACCGCGTAGCGGAAATAATAGGGCAAAAGTCAAATGTCAAAAGCTTAAGCGGATTCAATACCCGTTTTACTTTTTACTTTTTACTTTTTACTTTGGCCCTGACCGCAGGCTGCGGCGTACGTTTTGATATGCAGGACCAGCCGCGCTACAAGGCTTATAAGAAGAGCGAGTTTTTTAGCGACAAACGCTCTTCGCGGGATCATGTCGAGGGGACGGTCGCTCGCGGCCAATTACGCGAAAACAAGGCTTTTTACACCGGTAAAATAGACAATCCAAACACAACCGCTCCGGTTGCGACAACGATTGATGCGACGGGTAATACGCTGGTCACAAGTTTTCCGAATGCGATTGACGAGTTTCCACTCCCGGTTACAAAAGAATTGATCGATCGTGGGCAAGAGCGATACAACATCTACTGTATCGTCTGTCACGGCCCAGTCGGCAGCGGCGACGGTATGATTGTGCGGCGTGGCTTTTCTAAACCGCCGACCTATCACGACGACCGTCTTCGTAACGCTCCGGTCGGCCATTTCTACGATGTGATCACAAATGGCTGGGGCCGTATGAACAGTTACGCGTTCGAAGTGCAGCCAGCTGACCGGTGGGCGATCGTTGCTTACATCCGGGCATTACAAGTGAGCCAGAATCCGGAAGAGACACTTAAAATGAGTTCAAATTCAAACTCAGCGCCTCCGACGTCAGGTGTGACGACCGGGACTAGCGGAGGAAAACCTTAAATGGCGAATCCTGAAAATTATCAAGCACCTGCTGAACTCAATGGTGTGCGCACAATCGCTCTCGGCATAGGCGGAATCGCGCTCATTATATGGGCCGTCGGCGCGTATTTTAACACCGAGCAGGCTCTGCGGTCATGGCTTTTAGGATTTATATTCTGGGGCGGCATCGCCATCGGTTCGCTCGGCATGTTGATGCTGCAATATCTGACGGGCGGTGCGTGGGGCCTGGTTATCAGACGGATCGTCGAGGCCGGCTCCCGGACGTTGCCGGTTGTATTTTTGATGTTTATTCCGCTTGCAATCGGTGTTTACACACACAGCATTTACGAATGGACTCATCTGCCTCCGGACGACCACGCGATCGAGGCTAGGGGAATATACCTAATGCCATGGTTCTGGATCGTGCGATCTATGATTTATTTCGCCCTGTGGGCCGTCATGGTGCATCTGCTCAATAAATGGGGAGCCGCACAGGATAAGACGGAAACGGTTGAGGAATCGAGGCTTTTACTCGAACGGGCATCGCGGTTCTCAGGCCCGACGATGGTTGTCTATGCTTTGGTTGTGACCTTTGCGGTTGTCGATTGGGTGATGACACTCGATCCACACTGGTTCTCGACAATGTGGGGACTGCTCTTTGTCGCCGGCTGGGCTTTAAGCTGTCTTTGTTTCACCGTTGCCATTCTGGCTTTTCTGGTGGATAAAGCACCTCTAAATGCGGTGCTAGGCAAACGTCATTTCCACGATCTCGGCAAATTGATGCTGGCCCTCGTGATGGTCTGGGCATATTTCAATTTTTCTCAATTTTTAATCATTTGGTCGGGCAATATTCCCGAAGAGACGACATGGTATCTGACCCGAATGGCGGGCGGCTGGGGCTACATGGGTGTCGGCCTGATCCTGTTCCATTTTGCCTTCCCGTATTTGCTGCTCTTGAAACAGGATTTTAAGCGAAGGGCCAAATTGCTCGCATCGATCTCGCTTTTCATCCTGTTTATGAGGCTGGTCGATATGTTTTATCAGATCGCGCCGTCGCATCGTATTTTCCCCAACGGAATAGCGGAGGGGGCCTTTTATATTAGCTGGATGGACATCGTCGCTCCGATTGCGGTTGGCGGTATATGGCTGTGGTGGTTCTTTGGCGAACTGCTAAAACGGCCCATCGTACCGGTAAAAGATCCGTATTTCGAAGAAGCAGTCGCACACGGACGAGGTCATTAGAGCTTTAATATTGAACCTTGAATTTTAGGTATATGTCTTCAAATAAACACACAGATACTGCGGTCGAGAAAAATATTGCTTACGAGCAAAACGAGATTCAGCTAAAGGGCATCTTTGGTTTTGCTATCGGACTTATTCTGCTTATCGTCGTCACCTTTGCGTTGATGTGGGCGTTTCTCAATGTGCTTAAGGACTATACAACAGAAAATGCGGGCCCCGCCAACCCTATGGCGATGAGCGAATTGGAACGCCTGCCGCCGGAGCCGCGACTGCAGGGAGCTCCGGGTTTTGGAGTGGAATCTGAAAAGGGCTTTGTCAATATGGAACTCAGTGCACCGCAGGCAGAGTATCGGGAACTTCACAAACAGTGGGAGATTCTCTGGAAAGACGGGCGTAAGGATGCACAAACCGGCGTAGTAACAATGATGTCTATCGACGAGGCTAAAGCCATGCTGCTCAGCCAAAGTGTAAAGGCCAAAAACGGGCCTGATGCAGAGAAAGCTCTGAAAGATTCAAAAGAGCACATCTCTGATTCAAGTGCGGGCAGAATGGCTTCGGAAACAAGAAGGTAACTTTTAAAAGTAAAAAGCAAAAAGTAAAAGTAAGAAAGTGAGAAATATAAAGTTAAAAAATAATAGTTCACCGGCGTTCGGCATTGTCGGGCGGGGATTGCTGTTTGCTCTCTATTTGTTACTTTTCACTATTAACTTTTCACTTTTAACCGTTTCCGCTCAAAAGAATGAGCATTACAATTCGCCGCTTTATTCGCCAAAAAAGTACGATCCGACGATAACCTCGGCGAGCGGTTTGCCCGAGCCGCTGAAAAAGATCGGGATCGAACAGCAGCTCGGAGCCCAATTGCCGCTAGATACGGAATTAAAAGATGAGGACGGCAATCTCGTAAAGCTCGGCAAATATTTTGAAACGGGCCGCCCGGTGATCGTGGCCTTTGTGTATTACGAATGCCCGATGCTTTGCAATCAGGTGTTGAATGGATTGACCGGTTCGCTCAAGGGGATAACGTTTGATGCCGGTAAGGAATTTGATGTCGTCGCGATCAGCTTTGACGCTAACGAATTTGATAAACCTGGTCTTGCCAAGAATAAAAAGGCTGGATATATGGAGCGGTACAGCCGTCCGGGATCGGAAAATGGCTGGCATTTCTTGACTGGCACACAGGAATCCTTGGATAAGGTCACCTCGGCCGCCGGATTTACATATGAGTGGGATGAACAGAGCAATCAGTTTGCCCATGCAGCCGGTATTATGATCGCGACGCCCGAGGGCAAGCTTTCGAGATATTTTTATGGTGTCGATTATTCGCCGAAAGACGTAAAGTTCGGCATTATGGAGTCTGCCGAGAGCCGCGTCGGCAATCCCGTCGAACAATTGCTTTTATATTGTTTCCACTACGATCCGGCAACTGGCAAATATGGGCTTGCAATCCTCAGAGTGATGCGTTTGGGCGGTGTTTTAACGCTGCTCGGCCTGGGTGCGATGGGATTTATTTTTTGGCGAAGAAATAAGCGGAGAACAGTGAATAGTGAATAAGTGATTAGTGAAAAGTGATCGAGCGGAAAAGTTCTGACCACTGACAACCGGCCACTGACAACTGAGTTATGCAGAGTACAAATTGGGTACCATTATTTCCGGAGCAGGCCTCGTCGTTCGCGTGGCAGGTTGATCTGTTGTATTTCTACCTGATCGCGGTGAGTGTGGCGTTTACGATTCCGATCGTGGTGGCAATATTCTTTTTCGCGATCAAATACCGCGAGGTTGAAAAATTTGCGACTCCTGAGGAAATGCACGGTTCGATGGTGCTCGAGACGGTTTGGTCGATCATTCCGTTTGCTATTTCGATGACCATTTTTCTCGGCGGTGCGATCGTCTTTTTTAACCAGTTTACGCCGCCAAAAGACACGATGGATATCTACGTCGTCGGCAAGCAATGGATGTGGAAGGTCCAGCATGAAACCGGACAGCGTGAGATCAATGAGTTGCACGTGCCGGTCGGACGCAAGATTAAGCTGACGATGACGACTGAGGACGTGCTTCATGATTTTGCGATCCCGGCTTTTAGAACAAAGGCCGACGTTGTCCCCGGACGCTACACATACCTCTGGTTCGAGCCAACCAAACCCGGCAAATATCACCTTTTCTGTGCCGAGTATTGCGGCCTCAATCACTCCGGCATGGGCGGTTATGTTTACGTGATGGAGCAGCGTGATTTTGACAATTGGCTGAGCGGAACTGTTACGGGCCAGACGCCGGTCGAGGCTGGCAGGGACCTGTTTGAGAACAAGCTAGGCTGCGCATCGTGTCATGCAGGCGGCCCGACACAGCGAGGAGCTCAACTTGAGGGCATTTACAATAAAGAAGTAAAACTTGTCGGAGGATCGACCGTGACAGCGGATGATCAATATATCCGAAATTCGATACTTAACCCGTCGGCACAGGTTGTCGAGGGATATCAACCGATAATGCCGACCTTTAAGGGGCAAGTGACCGAGGAACAGCTCACCTCGCTCGTTGCGTATATTAAATCATTGACACCAAACGCGGCGGCAACCGGCACGACTGCTGCTCCGTCGGCCAATACAACGACTGCGGCGAATACTGCGGTAGCTAACACCACCGCAACGCCGGCCGCGAATAGTAACAGATAGGTTTTAACGAAGATTATGCATACGCAAGAGGCAATTTCGACAGGTTACGGTGGAGCGGGGAAGCTGAACTACATAACAAACGGCTCGACTCTGAAGTCGTGGCTGTTGACCAAAGATCATAAGCGCATTGCGATAATGTATCTGGTCACGGTGTCGATGTTCTTTTTAATGGGCGGGCTCTATGCCGCGACCATCCGGCTCGAGCTGCTTACCCCGGCCAGCGATCTGGTTCAATCTAATACTTACAACAAGGTCTTTACGCAGCATGGTATTTTGATGATCTTTTTCTTCCTGATACCGTCGATTCCGGCGATATTAGGTAATTTCCTGATCCCGCTTATGATCGGGGCCAAGGATCTTGCTCTGCCGCGCGTAAATCTTTTAAGTCTATATCTTTATTGGATTGGCGGTGCCATGACACTGTTTGCCCTGATGCAGGGCGGCATAGATACCGGCTGGACTTTTTATACGCCCTACAGCACAACCTTTTCTAACTCGTTTGTGATGCTGGTAGGGCTCGGCATATTTATTAACGGTTTTTCGTCGATCTTAACCGGCCTCAATTTTATCGTCACGATCCACACGATGCGTGCACCGGGAATGACATGGTTCCGCATGCCTTTGTTTGTGTGGGCACATTACGCAGTAAGCCTCGTAATGATTCTGGGGACGCCCGTGGTCGCGATCACGATCCTGCTTTTGGCTATCGAGCGGGTCGGTCGCGTAGGCATATTTGACCCGGCAATCGGCGGTGATCCGATCCTATTTCAGCATTTATTCTGGTTTTATTCTCATCCGGCCGTGTACATCATGATCCTGCCCGGCATGGGTGTTATCTCGGAGCTGATCTCTAATTTCTCGCGAAAGAAAATATTTGGATACGAGTTTATCGCCTTTTCCAGCATCGCGATCGCTGTGTTCGGATTCCTCGTTTGGGGACATCACATGTTTGTCAGCGGCCAGTCGATCTATGCTGGACTCGTCTTCTCGTTCCTGACGATGGTCGTCGCCGTGCCCTCGGCAATCAAGATGTTTAACTGGACCGCGACCATGTACAAAGGCTCGGTCTCATACGATACGCCAATGCTGTATGCAATCGGTTTTATGGGATTGTTCCTGATCGGCGGTCTTACCGGGCTGTTTCTCGGGGCTATGGGTTTGACCGTTCATCTGACAGATACATATTTTGTCGTAGCTCACTTTCATTATGTGATGGTCGGCGGACAGGTGATTGCATATCTAGGCGGCATCCATTATTGGTGGCCCAAGATGACGGGCCGGATGTATTCTGAATTCTGGGGCAAAATCTCGGCGATGCTTGTGTTTGTCGGGTTTAATCTGACGTTTTTCCCGCAATTTATCCTCGGTTATCAGGGAATGCCGCGGCGGTATGCGTCATACCCGGATGAGTTTCAGGTACTAAATATTTTTTCGACCGCCGGTGCTTCGGTTTTGGGTATTGGCTTGTTAATGCCGGCTGTTTACCTTATGCACTCGCTGTTCTTTGGCAAACGGGCCGGTGATAATCCGTGGATGCACCCCGGTCTTGAGTGGAGAACTGCCTCGCCCCCGCCGACCGAAAATTTTGAAGTGATGCCGGTCGTCACGTGGGAAGCATACGAATTTGGCGAAGAAAGCGGTATGGACATTGAGGGAGCAAAGCGGCGGGAATCGATGAAAATCTAATTAAGAATTAAGATCAAAGGAAAAAATTCTTTAACGCAAAGACGCAAAAGATCATTAATGCAATAAAAAAAAGAATAATCTGCTTATCTGTAACTTGCTTTGCGTCTTAGCGACCTTTGCGTCTTTGCGATAAATTTTTTTTAGAACTGCCTTAATTCGTAATTGTAAAAAGATGTCGACACACGAACATACACACGAACATCATCATCAGCCGGGTCTGCAGCACCAGTTCGAGGACATGGGGCAGCAGGAAGAGAGCGTCACGATCGCGATGTGGATGTTCCTCGTGCAGGAGATCATGTTCTTTGGCGGGCTGTTTACGGCATATCTCGTATTCCGCTCGAAATTCCCGATGGCCTTTGCCGCCGGCAGTAATCATCTCGATGCATTCTGGGGCGGTCTGAATACAGTCGTCCTGATCGTCAGCAGTTTGACGATGGCATTGACCGTTTACTACGCACAAAAAGGTAACCGTAACATGCAGGTTATCCTGATCGTGCTCACGATGTTTTTTGGTGCCGTTTTTCTTGGCGTCAAGGCGATCGAATACACCGGTAAATATAACGACGGTTTAGTACCGATTGCCGGTCTAAACAAAAAAGTAAAAGCCGATCCTAACGACGCTCATTCGACGACGCCCGAGAAACCATGCTATGAGGTTAGTCACGGCCCGTCAGAACATGCGTATGTAAACCCGCGCGGCGAATTCCTGTGGGCCGACTGTTCGCTTGTAAAAATGGCACAGGATAAAAATTACCTGACGGAATCTGAGAAAACCGGCTATTTTTCAAATGGCGAGATTGATATTAATAAGTTTCGCGATAAGGTCCTTATCTTTTACTGGATATATTTTGTGATGACTGGCCTGCATGCGCTCCATATGATCATCGGACTCGGACTGATGGCGTGGCTGGGATTTAAAGCATGGCAAGGCACATTCAGCGCCGAGTATTATATGCCGGTCGAGATGTCGGGGCTTTACTGGCACTTTGTCGATATTGTCTGGATATTCCTGTTTCCGCTGCTTTATTTGCTTGGCAGGCACTTTATGCATTAGTAAGGAAGATATATGTCAGAACACCACGAAGATCACCAACACATGAATATACCAAAATATTTGGGTATATTTGGAATTTTAATTGTCGGCACGGTTTTAACATATTTCGCCGCGACAGTAGATATGGATGGCATTTTTCCCGGGGCTAACACGCTGGTTGCCCTGTTGATCGCATTTACCAAGATGACCTTTGTCATGTTGTTCTTTATGCACGTTTACTGGAGCAAAAGGATGATCTGGCTCGGTGCCGTTGCAAGTTTTTTCTGGCTCGCGATTATGTTTGCCTACACAATGCAGGATTATCTGACTCGCGAATCTGGAGTTTTTTCGGGCTAATGACCGTTTAGGGCAGATAAACGCGGAACAGGGAACTTTTATCCCGGTTCCGCGTATTTCGTTAATTGGCATATGCAGTTTTGTCGTGCTATCATCTTCGGTTTGAGAGGATTACCGGTTGTTAATTTGGCATTAAAATAGCAACTGCATAGTGAAGTGGCACATCAGACACGAATGAAGTATTTTGCAGTTAAACTATTGAGATTGAGGGTTTTGCCTGTCGTGGTGGCGTTCGTATTATTTACGGGCTGCAACATCGTCAAGAAGGAAAGTAAAACCCCGACGCTGCTCAAAACCGAGACAGCCAGGCAAAGCGAGTTGATGAACGAGATCAACCGTTTTGCACGGGTCAATTCGATGCGGGCAAAGATGGATCTCAAGTTTGAGGACAACTCATTTGCCGAGTTTGGTACGAAGGACGCCTACCGTAATGTGCCCGGAGAAATTGTTGTTCAGCGTCCAGGGATGATACTTCTCAAAGTTCAGGCCCCACTGATCGGTTCAGATATTGCCCAAATGACATCCGACGGAGCGACATTTCGTGTAGCAATTCTGAATGACGGCGGTTCGGGTAAATATAAAAAGTTTGTCAGGGGAACTAACAACGCCGATTACTCCAAACTGCAAAACGCTTTAACCCCAAATGGGCAGGGCAATGGCAAAGCTGTCAGGGAAAATGTAAATGCCTTTGCCAATCTCCGGCCACAGCATTTTACAGATGCCATGCTTGTCCGGCCGACCAGCGAAACGGAAGTTTACACTCAAAGCAGTATTTTTGTGATTGAGGACGACTACACTGTCAATAACAAATCTCCGATCAGGAAAGTAATGCGCGGTTATTATCTGCTCGACGAATTTTCCAGACAAACCGATGGTTCATTAGTGATTACACGCCGGTTCTGGTTCGACCGCGTTGGCGGCATCCGGCTAGCCCGGCAGCAGATTTTTGATATACAGGGCGAAATCGAGTCCGACATTGTCTATGGCAAAGAGGGTAGTCTGACCGCATCCGGAGAGTACACAAAACTTCCGCTCGAGATACAGGTAACGCGGCCAGTGGAAAAATATTCGATGAAACTGACTTACCAGACCCCCGAATCTGTCACCATCGGCACCCCCTTTCCAGCCGCAGCGTTTGATTTGAAAAATTCATGGAAACTCGAAGAGGTTGATCTCGACAAAAAGCTGGCCGAGGTCGTAATCGATCAGCCGACGAGCAACAGCAACAAGGCCGGCGTGACGCGTTTCCAATAAAATGACCAAATGAAACCGATCCTGCAGACCGTTAATCTAAAAAAATCTTACAAAGTCGGAAAACTGGAAGTTCCGGTTCTGCGCGGCCTTTCGATTGATGTGAACGCGGGTGAATTTGTTGCGATCATGGGCCCGTCCGGTTGTGGTAAATCGACGCTCTTACATCTGCTAGGAGGTTTGCTGAGTCCGACGAGCGGCAGTATTCTCATCGACGGCGAGGATCTCGCAAAGGTCTCGGACGCAAAACGCACCGATATTCGCCGCCGTAAGATCGGTTTTGTATTTCAGCGATTCAACCTTTTTCCTACACTTTCTGCCGAAGGGAATCTGAAACTCGCCGAAAAGATCCATACCGCGACCGGCAGCAAAAATCCGGACCGCCGCCGTCAAGTGTTGCGTCTGCTCAAACTTGAGGATAAAATGCATCACAAGCCGCTTGAACTGTCTGGCGGCGAACAGCAGCGTGTCGCACTTGCGAGAGCGATTGTTAACGGGCCGGCGATTATCCTCGCCGATGAGCCGACCGGCAATCTCGATACCGAGAATTCGCAGATCGTGCTCGAAATGTTTCGCGAACTAAACGAGAAATTTAATCAGACGATCATAATGATCACGCATAATCCTGAGGCCGCTGCCGCATGTTCGCGGACAATACAGATGCGTGACGGACACGTAGTTAATTGAACTATTTCGTATGAAAAACGTGATCAACTGGAACTACGAACGCGGCTCGTGGCAGTGGGACGTCTTATGCATTGTGATCCTTGCGTTTATCTTTTTAACGCCAAAGGAGTGGTTTAATTATAGGAGTGAACTAGCAACCCCAACACGGTCTGAGACCGTCAAAGTCGAAGATTCGAGAGGCGATCGATAGTCCTCGCATATTTGGAGTATTTTATGAAGAAAGTTTTACGATATAGTTTTTTGGTTATCAGCTTGGGATTATTGATATCCGTCTCAGATGCCAGCGCTCAGGGTGTGCTTAGCGAGATACTGAAGCGTATGGACCTCAATAATAAAAATTTGCAAACTCTGCAGGCAAACGTGACGATGGTTAAAACCAATACGCAGCTCGGAGTTTCCGATGAATCGATCGGCTCAACCAAATACCTGCCAAAGGTGGGAGATCGTAAGATGTATGTCAGGATCGATTGGGTGAAACCGCTCGAAGAGCAGGTTTCTGTCATTGGTGACGATTATGAGCTTTATCGCAAACGTCTAAATCAGGTCATTACAGGCAAGGTCGGCAAGGCAAAAAACAGTGCGGGTGTCGGTAACGCGCTTGGATTTATGAATATGTCAAAGGACCAGCTAAAAGCCAACTACAATGTGCAGTACATCTCACAGGAAAATGTCAAAGGCGGAACCGCGACCTGGCGTATTTTGCTCATTCCTAAAACAGCGACCAACTATAAAAACGCAGAACTCTGGGTCGATGGCAACGGCCTGCCCGTTCAGGCGAGGATAACCGAAAACAACAGCGATCACACGACTGTTTTACTCGAGGGCGTTCAAAAGAATTTAACCTTGCCGGGGGCTATATTTAAGCTGCAATATCCAGCATCAGCAAAAAAGATCAAGGCATAACCCATTACAAATCTGACTTTGCTGCCCTTTAACATCGTCTTGACAAATGGTGGTAAAGAAACTAAAACTACGAAACAACACAAAGCGGCATTAATTTAAGCCCCTTTGTTTTGTCCTGTCCTGCAACCGTTTGAAAAAAAAAGGCGGATTGCTGGATAGAATGGCTTTTATGCCTAATAGTTTCAACAAGATAGCACGTCTCGCCTGCCGTCGCACTTTAAGTGATTTATAGACAGGGATTTGAGAAGTGTTAATAACTGAACAACCTACCTGATATCAATTTTTATGCCAATTTGAAATGTTTTCACCCAAAACCTATAATTGTGGGTTGAATCATTTTAGAATCGGCATTATCAATGGAAGCTGTTAGGGATGAGGTGATTTTTAGGTTTCTGCATCGGCGAGAAGTTTATCGGTTTTTTTCCATAATTCCTAAATATGCCAAAGGCAAGCAGTTTTAGCAGATTTACACGCGGAGTGCGGCATACCGTTCGTGCGTTTGCGTCAACAAAACATCCGGTGCTGGTGCATATCGTGCCGATGCGGCGGTGTAATCTGGCGTGTACATATTGCAATGAATACGACAAAACGAGCGATCCGGTGGCGATCGATGTAATGCTCGAACGCATCGACAAGCTAGCCGAATTTGGCTCTTCCGTCATCACCATCTCTGGCGGCGAACCGATGATGCACCCTCAGATTTATGAGATTATTGCCCGCATTCGCCATCACAGAATGATCGCAGGACTAATCTCGAACGGCTATTATTTCCAGGCCGAAAAGGTTAAAAAATTAAACGACGCTGGTCTCGATTATCTGCAAATCTCTATAGATAATGTCACCCCGGATGATGTCTCGAAAAAGAGTTTAAAGGTCCTCGATGGCAAACTCATCAACCTGCGGGACCACGCGAAATTCAAGGTCAACATCAACTCAGTTGTTGGCGGCGGTGTCGCTAATCCGGACGAGGCATTGATTATAGCCAATCGTGCCCGCGAGCTTGGCTTTTCCTCCACGGTCGGCGTGATTCACGATAGCGATGGCCTCAACAAAGGACTTACTCCGCGTGAAAAGGAAGTTTACAAAGAGATCAAGAGCAAAGGTGCCAGCTCATACGCCCGCTGGAACTGGTTTCAGGATACTCTTGTTGATGGCGGCGAGTACGAATGGCGCTGCCGGGCCGGTGCCCGCTATCTCTACATCGACGAGGCGGGAATTGTCAGTTGGTGCTCGCAGCAGCGTGGCACCCCGGGCATCCCGTTGCTCGAATACACCCACGCCGACATGCACCGCGAATACCACACCGAAAAATGGTGCGCCCCAACCTGCACCATCCAATGCGTCCACCAGGTCGGCCACCTCGACTCTTGGCGCGACAAACAGATCTCGCTGTCGGATTACAATAAGCGAACTGGAAATGGGTTGAATAAAGAAACTGTGGCCCAAGTCCTTAATGCCGAATAATTCTTGATATTTCAAAAGTGACCTGAAACCAAACAGGACAAGTGTAGATGTCTGCAACATCCAAAGCAACGAGAGAACGGAATGGTTCAAACCCGTTTTTCTCATCTCTGGGCAGGGCGTACGGCGGTGCGATTCTATTTTCGTTTCCGATTTTGATGACGATGGAAATGTGGGAGCTCGGATCGTCGCTCGATGGTTACCGGCTCGCACTATTCACGCTTTTGACCATTCCTCTGCTGACTGGGCTTTCGTATTTCGACGGATTCGAAGACACCTCATCGCTGCTCGACGATGTCGTTGACACATTTGTTGCTTATACTGTCGGTTTCAAAGCCTCAGCCGTGATACTTCTGTTATTTAACGTTCTAAACTATCAGATGTCAGTGGATGAGCTGATCGGAAAAGTGTCCTTGCAGGCGATTCCGGCTAGTATAGGAGCGATGTTGGCGCAGAGTCTCTTGCAGTCAAGCGAATCTGGAGACTCGAAGGCAGAGGAACGGCAGCGAACCGCCACTTACGCCGGGCAGTTGTTTTTGATGATTGTGGGTGCAGTCTTTCTTTCGATGAGTGTCGCTCCGACTGAGGAGATGGTGTTCATATCTTTTAAGATGTCGAATTGGCATACAATCGCCACCATCCTGTCGTCTTTATTGATAATGCAGGGGTTTATTTACGCCGTCGAATACAGCGGGCACTCCAACGCTTTGTCACCTGATGCACCGTTGTGGAGTATTTTTCTTCGCTACACGATTGTCGGGTATGCGATTGTGCTGTTAATTGCTTTTTTTATCCTTTGGACGTTTGGCAGTACAGATGGAATGCCGTTTATGGAACAATTAAAAGTCGCTGTGGTGCTCGGCGTCCCCGCTGCCGTTGGTGCGTCAGCATCGAGGCTGATTTTATAAATTTGAATGGTTGAAAAAAAAGGAAAAAGCAAAAATACCGAGCCGCCCGTGTGGGAATGGATACTCGCCGCGATTGGTTTGGTGCTGGTCGGAGCCGTAATTGGCACAGCACTGTACAAGGCGGTCATTCAAGAGCAATCGCCGCCAGGTTTCGTGGCAAGTGTTGAGTCGATTGCCATTGTGCCAAATGGTTATATGGTAGCTTTTCGACTTAGGAATGTCGGAACTCAGACAGCAGCCGGGCTGCAGCTTGAGGCGAATTTGGAGAATGCAGGGCAGATCGTCGAAACGAGTACGGTGGAACTGGCTTACGTCCCCGGCGGATCGGAGCGCAGTGGCGGGCTCTTTTTTTCAAAGGATCCAAATTCACACTCGATTAAAATCCGGGTTTTAGGGTATGAAAATCCATGACCGTTCAAATGTCTAAAAGTAGTTTGCCACCAGACGAGGGATGCAAGATTTGTCAGGGAACTGAACTCGAAGTATTCGCCCACACCGCTCGCTGCAGAAACTGTAAGGTGCTTCTGTTTTGGCCATATCCGAAGAGTGATGATGCCCTAATCTCCGATGGCGAAGGGAAGATTTGGCCGCGCGATGCCGCACTTGAGTGGTATTCCCTCTCGTCGTTTAGGAATCACGACAATTTTACCCAAATGCTTCGTTTTACGATTGACGAAAGTTTGCGAAATAAAAGGCTAAACATTCTGGACTACGGCGGCGGCGGCGGACAATTTGCGCTCGTTTGCCGGTCGCATTTCCCTGAGGTGCGAGTTTATATTACCGATATTAGTGACGAGTCGCTGCTTGAAGATTGGAAGCCGATGAATACACAAATTCCATTTATCAAATTTGCTGACGACGACACAAAGTTTGATTTTATCTTTTTAAATGATGTCTTTGAACATGTTAGCGACCCACAGGTTGTTTTGACACAGCTCGCATCAAAGCTAACAGATACGGGCAAAATATTTATCGATACGCCAAAACAGTTTTGGGTATTTCAGGCAGCAAAGATGCTTTCGAGTTCGCTGTACGCAAAGGTTTTGCGTGGTACGGTTTCACTATCTCATCTTCAGATTTGGTCGAAACGGTCGTTTGATCTGGTAGTAAACGACAGCGGATTAAAAATCACTAAGTATAAGGAATCAAGCGAATACACTATGCCGGCGGCGTTTTATATGAAAAATATGGGCATCACTAACCCGTTTGTGACATTTCTGGGCGCTTTTTTTTACCGTAACGCCAAATATCTTGCAAAAAATAAGATCCAGTGTGTCTTGGAGAAAATGAATACTTAATGTCGCTTTTGAGGTGAATAAATGGCTGAAAATACATTATTTATCCCGGTTCTGCTTGGGACTTCGCGAAAAAACCGTGAAAGTGAAAACGTTGCGAAATGGGTCTGCGGCAAAATGCGTGAACGTGATGACATCGAAACCAAACTTTTTGACGTGCGCGATTTTGATTTGCCGCGGGATGATTACGGCACTGCGATCGGATCTCATTTCCCGGAATGGCGCGATGCGATCATCAAGGCCGACGGCCTCGTCATCGTTACGCCAGAATACAATCACGGGTATCCTGGCACGTTAAAGAGTGTACTTGATCTGCTGTTAAAGGAGTACATTCACAAGGTGGTCGCCTTGGTCGGCGTGTCGGCCGGCCCGTGGGGCGGAACTCGCGTGATCGAGTCGATGGTGCCGATGGTACGCGAACTCGGCCTCGCCGTTACATTTAATGATCTTAATTTTTCAAAGGTCGCCGGCAAATTTGATGACGACGGCAAGTTGATCGACGAGGGGTACGAAAAGCGTGCTCATCGGTTTTTGGACGAACTTGTTTGGATGGGCAGTGCGTTAAGATGGGGCCGGGAAAATCTCACTTCCAAAAAATAATATTAAGGCGTACATTTTAATTTTTTACAAATACCAACTTATCACTGTACATCAGTTTATAGAGGCGATCGGCGATCTCGGCATTCGAGTTCTTAATAACACGATATTGTATTAACGCGGCGGTTTTGTTTTTATTTTCTAATTCCGCAATTGCCAGATTGAAGCGTGCCGTCATGAATGTCGGATCGATCTCGATAGCTCGTTTAAAAGCGGCGATTCCTTTTTTTAAATGTTTATTATTAACTAATGTTACACCCAATCCATTATGCACAGAAGGGTCATTTGGAAAAAGCAGTAGGGCTTTCTCCATGACTTTGGTGGCTTGTTTTAATTGTTTTTGCTTATTAAGTATTAAGCCGTAATATACATGGGACGATGGATCTTTGGGAAATAACTCGACCATTTGCTTAAAGCATGAGACTGATTTCTCGGGTTTTGAGGCTGCTCTTATAAGCCCACATAATTGACGATGGGCGCTTATATTATTTTGATCAATTGCAATAGAGTGGCGGATCGCTGTGAGAGATTCATTGGGACGATTTAAATGCTCGTATACAACGCTCAAATTTCGATAAAGAAAAGCATCCGTGGGGTTGATCTCTATCGCTCGTTTTATTGCCGCCAACGAGTTTTCATATAACTTTAATCTGGCATAGAAAGTTCCCAGACTATTGTAGAGCGTTGGATCCTTTGGGTTTAGCAAAATTTTGCGTTTTATTTCGACAATAGCTGCTGCAGGATCACTCCCGTTTGCGACAGGCCTGGAATTAATTTTGGTATAAATTTTTTCAGATTTGCCTGAAGCTGATAATTGTGAAATTTGCGCCTGAGTGTGCGTTGAAAGCAGAAGTGAAAAAATAAAGACTAAAAACCACGCAGACGGCGTGCGTGTATTATACATAATACCCCCTTGTAATTAGTTCAATCGCCTTCAAAACCTCTTTCCAAAGGCAACTGAATAGGCCAATTCCTGAATGCTGACACTTTTTCCGCTCGTGTTCTGTTCGTTAGCAAACATTTAAGCCATATTTTTTGAATTCTTAGGGTAATAATGACCTAGCTACCTACGCGGCACTCGTTCGCCTATTGTCCAGACGATGACCGAACTCGAGAGGCCGAGGCCTGACAATCTGCCGGCCATCATTATAATTGTCTCGCCTGGTTCGACCGTTTGGGTGTCGAGTAGGGTATTCTCGCCGATGTTGAGCATTTCGCGGGTTGAACCACGATCTTCGTGGACAAAGGGTTTTACACCCCAAATCATCGAGAGTTGGTTACAAGCATCAACCGATTTTGTGAGAGCGTATGTCTGCAGGCCAGAGCGGACGCTGGAAAGCCGGCGTGCCATCAGACCGGATTCGGTAAAGACGGCAACTTTATCGGTTTGCATCTCCTTTGCGGCGTAGGCGGCGGCCTTGCAGAGGGCCTGGCTGGTGCGGCCTGAGGGCGGTTGTGAGAATTTTGCAGGTTTACGCAGTTGATCTGCTTTGATCGTCTCGGCCGAGTCGATAATGCGGACCATCGTTTTCACCGCCTCTATAGGATGGCGTCCCGCGGCGGTTTCGGCAGAGAGCATAACGGCATCGGTGCCGTCCCAAACGGCATTTGCCACGTCTGATGCCTCAGCCCGCGTCGGGAAAGGGTTCTCGATCATCGATTGCAGCATTTGCGTCGCTGTAATGACAAATTTGTCGTTGGCCACCGCTTTTTCGATAATGCGTCTTTGATACACGGGGACGAGTTCGACGCTCGTTTCGACGCCCAGATCGCCACGGGCGACCATTAACCCGTCGGTTGCTGCGATGATCGCATCGAGATTTTCGATAGCCTCGGCCTTTTCGATCTTGGCAACCAGCAACGCACGTCCGAGTTTGCGTTTATTGAGCTTTTTAATTATGTCCTTGACCTCTATGCAGTCCTCGGCTGAGCGGACAAATGAGAGAGCGATATAATCAACATTCTGCTCCATCGCCCAGATCAGGTCGATATGGTCTTTTTCTGTCATCGATGGGATCGGTAGCGGAGTGTGTGGCAGATTAATTCCTTTACGCTCGGCGAGCATTCCGCCGGTGATGACACGGCATATTACATCGGTCTCGGTTTTGGATTCGACTAATAGCTCAATCGCTCCGTCATCCAGCAATATCCTTGCTCCTACCTCGACCGATCTGGGCAGATGGATGAAATTTGTCGAAACTTCGCGTGTGTTGCCGACGATCTCCCGCGTCGTTATTACAAACGCCTGGCCCTCTTTTAATTCGATTGTTTCACCGTTTTCGAGGTTGCGGGTGCGTATCTTCGGACCCGACAGATCAACGAGTATTGAAAGCGGCATTTTAAGTTTAGCCGCAGCTGCGCGAGCAATTCGAATAGTTTCAACGTGCTCCTCCTGCGTGCCGTGCGACATATTTATACGCACCGCATCGAGGCCGGCCTCAAGCATCGATTCGATAATAAACTTTTGGTTCGATGACGGGCCAAGCGTGGCGAGTATCTTTGCTTTTCGCATTTTATGATTTTAACGCAAAGTCGGAAACTCAGTAAGACGCAATGGAAGAAATTCAGATTTCTTTTACTTTTGTTAAATAATTGTGGACAGTAGCAACAAACGTCGAATGCGACCATGTAAGCGGTGAAACCGAGCGTGTTTCGCCGGTCAGCGGATCGATCTGCTCGGCAAGCACGCCGGATGGCAATGCTCGTGCGACCGTCCATTCGAGTATTTCGAGTGCCTTTGACAATTCATTTTTTGACTTTGCCGATGTGATGTAATAATCGGCAAGCCAGAGCGTGGTGATTATCCACGAATTAGGCGGGGCCGGGGCGACGCCGCGCATATAGCCATCATTTTCAAAACGCATAACGCCGCCGTACGCCGCCTTAACCGTCAATTTTTCTTCGACGGCCCGCATTGTATTTATAACGACGGGATCGTCGATCTCGAAACAGCCGAAATAAAATATCGCAAACAGCGAGGCATCAAGCGTGGCATCAGGTGCAAAGGAATCGTCGTCGTTAGAAAGCAGAGCTCGCAGAAAATGGCCTAGGTGATTGCTGTAAAGATGCTTGCGCATTGCCGCGACGATCTCATCGGCCGCGGTTTCGTAACACGTTGCTTTGTCGGAATCATTAAACAGACGTGCAAACTTTGCCGCAGCCCGCAGCCCGGCGACGACCGTTGCACAGGTAAATGTGTGGACGCCTCGGCGGTCTTCCCACAAGTTCCAACTCGGGGATGGCAGCTTTGTTTGGGGGTCGCGATACTCTGCCATAAAATCGGCACATCGAATGACGAGCTTTTGGTATAGGTCACGGACAAAGTCGATGTCGCGATATTTTTCGTAATGCTCCCACAATGCCCAAATGACGAGCGCCGTTTCGTCCTCCTGGATCGGAACAAGCGCGATCTTACGAAACGGATCCCAATATGGGTGCCAGCCGGAGCCCACGCTGCCATCGGGATTATATTTTTGTAAAAAATATCCGTGCTCCTCGACAATGCTGCCGCACATCTCAAAGAATTTTCGCGACAAATCAGGATAACCTGCAATGTCGAGAGCATTAGCCACAAAAGCCCCGTCTCGAGGCCACAGATAGCTGTAATGATCTGTCGCTCGCTCGGTCACGTCGTGATCGTTGGCGGCGATGATCGCTCCGCCGTTGTCGATCTGTGTCCGGATTATCAGTAGACTGCGTTTATACAGATCAACGATATTTGCAGACAGGCCGGATTTGTCGAAATCAGGTTGATTGACCCATTCACGCCAGTGGCCTTCCGATTCACGGAAATAATTTTCGGTGTCGCGGGATATTACATGAGCATTCAGTCCGGCAACTTCTGTATGCGTCGTTCCTGCGGCGATCCAATAATAAAACTCGAACGACGCGTTAGGATCAAGCCGGAAATGAACGCCGATCGTCGAGTCAACCGATCCCTCGGTGATCGCTCCGCCGTGCAGATGTCCGTCCTCGGCGTCGCGCCAGGTGCCTTCGCTGTTACGAAACGCCTTTCGCCCGGTCGCGCTTTCGTCAAAGTGCGGCCACGTATTGATCAGGAAATACCGGTGTTTTTTGTAATGAATGAGCGACCGTGTCTCAGGATCGTAAAACGCCGTGTCGCCGACTTTATTCTCATAGATACGAAAATCATGATGCAGATAGATACGAATTTCGCGGTTTGTGCCACGAGTATCTGTTACTTTGCTGCGGCGCAGATAAATATTTTCGCGTCCGGCGACTGTGTCATTACAGTTGATCTCAACGCCGAGTTGTTCATTTCTCAGCGTTACATCAGTAACAAGCGTGTCGGGCAGGTATTTGAGAACCCGGGCCCATTCGTCAGAATAAACCCACGAGAACTCGCCATCGGCCCATACGCCAAAACGAAAGGGGAAGCCCTCGGTATGATTTTCCTGCCCGACGTGCGGAAAATAAATGTCTCTGATCTGATATTTGTCGTCAAAATTGACGAGCAGGCTGCCGTTACCGACGGGGATGTCACGCATAATTTTCCAGAAAGGTCTGAGATCATCTTACAACGCCGGACTGCGCAACAGACGAAAGTTTGAACTTAATTTGAATTCTAGATTCGTATTCCGTTAGGCAGGTGGCTCCGACTTTATTGCTTTTTCGACGGCGGCGTCTAGTTCTAGTTGTATTGCGGGGCTAAATCCGACGATCGTTGTGACCATATTGCCTTGTCGATCAAAGATGGCGGTTTGCGGGATGTCGCTGCGGGTCGAAAAAATGAAGTTGGTCAGGGCATCTTCGGGAAATGCGATCTCGTAATTGATCTTTGTTTTCGCGACAAAATCCGGTATTTTGACACGGTCTTCTTCGCCACCGACATTAAGGCCGATGATATACAGATTTTCTTCGCCATATTTTGCCAGCAGTGAGTTGAGATGCGGGATCGCCTCGATGCAGGGCTTGCAGTAAGTCGCCCAAAAATCAAGAATAACAGCCTTTCCCTTGAGGTCGGATAGTTTTCTAACGCGATCTTCAGAATTTGTCCAGCTCATCTCGGCAAACGGTTTTGACGGCGGCATCGGCAGGTTTGTCGTTCGACGGTCGTTGATCGAGATGGGCCGGTCCGATACGGAAACAGGAGCCGCCGCCGGCCGACAAGCCGTGAAAAGCAAAAAAGGAAAAGTAAAAAGTAAAACAAGGGCAGATCGCATGTGAATAATCTTAATCCGAAAACAGGTGATTGTAAAAGAAAATCGATCCTGCACGCTTAATCCTTGTGCTCACGTATTCGGAAAAATAAAATCTCAAACACAGGGGATACATTGCGAAGACGCAATGTTCACGGAGAAATCCTTTGTGTTCACAGTGTCTTGCCTCTGTGAACTTTATGTTAACCTCTTCTCACCTCTCAGGTTTAATATTGTAACGTGAGCATTTATCCGCCAAAGGTGCAGCAGCGGGCCGAATCACCGCAACATATCGGCAGAGTGACCGATGAGAACGCCAGCGGTAAAGACGCGAGTTTTGTCTGCGGATCGTTTGTCCGGTTTTCGATTCGCGTTGATCTTGAGACAAAATGTGTCGAGGCGGCCGCGTTTCAAACCAACGGATGCGGGTATATGCTCGCGGCTGCGGATGTTCTGGTCGAAAGTGTCAGCGGCAAGCGGCTGACAGAGCTTCACGGACTTACCGGCGATGATCTCAGGTCGCAAATCGGTGTTGCATTGGGTGAAATTCCGGCCGGGCGCAATGAGTGTATCAAGGTGTCGATCGATGCTCTGCGTGCCGGATTTATTAATTTCAGATCAAGGCAGATCGAGGAGTTTCGCGGTGAAAAGGCTCTGATTTGCACCTGTTTTGGCGTTTCGGAAGAGACTATTGAAAATCATATTGAAACAAGATCGCTCACAACGGTAGATGAAGTAGCCAGTTTGTGTAATGCCGGCACCGGTTGCGGTTCGTGCCGGATGTTGATTCAGGAGATGCTCGACCGCCCTGAATTCCAGCATTAAATGGCCTCTGTTGAGCTTTTAGCCAACAATAATTTGGCACTTTGAACTGACTGATCTATGCTATACTCTTTAAATTCTACCGTCTCTTGACGGTAATATGTTTGTAAAGGAGTTAATTTGAGGATCGTCAAATGACGATCCGATTGGTCACAATCCCTGATCCGCAATGGACGATCCCGCTAGTTTGTTTTTACTCTTTGCCGCCGAAGGCTCAGTCGTACCGCCGATCCCGACTCTGCTCGAATCGTTTCTTAAAATATTGCTGGTCGTTGCCCTCGTGCTCGGCAACGGCTTTTTTGTTGCGAGCGAATTTGCACTAGTCGCCGTACGCAAGTCGCGTATCGAGGCGTTAGCTGTCGAGGGTAATGCGGCTGCAGTGCGATTGTTGGCTATGCTCAACAATCTGAATGCCTATATTTCCGCAACTCAACTTGGCATAACGCTGTCGTCTCTTGCTCTCGGCTGGGTCGGCGAACCTGCTGTTGCAGCGATTCTCGACCCGTTGCTGGTTCGTCTAGGCGAGTTTACCGGGGTTGCCTTTCTGGCCTCGGGGCCGGTGCTGCACACTATTTCGTTTACGATTGCATTTTCGTTTATTACCTTTATGCACATCGTCTTTGGCGAACTCGCTCCAAAAACAGCTGCGCTCGAGCTTTCTGAGAAGGTGTCATTTTTTATCGCCCCTCCGCTTCAGTTGTTCTACCGGGTTTTCAGCTATCCAATCCGTATGCTGGATTGGGCTGGAACCAAAACCGTTCGCCTATTTGGCCTTCGTCCGTCGGGTAAGCATGGGTCAAGCTATACTGAGGACGAGATCAGACAGTTGATAAATGTCTCTCAGCAAAGCGGGCATCTGAACGAAGAGGAAAGGGAACTGATCAACAAGGTCTTTGAGTTCTCCGAGACGACGGTTAAAGAGGCGATGATACCGCGTACTGAGGTCGTAGCAGTCTCAGAATCCAGTACCCTTACCGAGATCGCTCGAGTCTTTGGCGAAAGCGGCTATTCGCGTTTGCCAGTGTACCGCGATTCGCTCGATGACATTGCCGGTGTCATTCACAGCAAAGATCTCGTCGGCTATGTTAACCGTCCTAAGGCATTCAGAATTGACGCCATCATCAATAAACCCAATTATGTGGTGGACACGGCGCGGCTCGAAGACGTGCTGAGGCAGATGCAGAAGGAAAAGTTTCATTTCGGTTTTGTGGTCGATGAACACGGCGGCATCGAGGGCATTATCACGCTCGAAGACCTGCTCGAAGAGATCGTCGGCGACATCTCGGACGAGCACGACGAAGAGGTCAACGAACAGATCAATCCGCAGCCCGATGGCAGCTATCTGCTCGATGGCGGCCTCGCGGTACGCGACCTAAACCGGCGGCTCGAGATGCATCTGCCGATTTCCGAGGGCTACACGACGATCGCCGGCTTCCTGATGTCCGAGGCCGGCAAGATCCTGTCCGAGGGGCAAACTGTACCTTTCAACGGCCATGATTTTCAAATCGAAAAGGTTTATAAACACAGAGTAATGCAGGTCAGGATGGAGAAAAGAATCGGGTAACGATGGCGCAGCATGTCAATATTACCTTCGGAAATGCACAGCTTCTCTCCCGCACATAGGGTGGCAAAGCCGCAAGTGATTGTGGACATATAGGAGTCTTAACTAAAAAAATGAGCATAATTGACCAGGTTTGGGCACGTGAGATTATGGATTCGCGGGGTAATCCGACGATCGAGGCTGAGGTTGTTTTAGAGGACGGGACGCAGGGGCGAGCGGCGGTGCCGAGCGGGGCTTCGACGGGTGAGAATGAGGCGGTCGAGTTGCGCGACGACGACAATGACCGCTATCTCGGCAAAGGCGTTTTGACCGCCGTAAAGAATGTCAACGAAGCTATTAGCCGCGAACTCGAGGGCCTCGATTGTCTCGACCAGACTCTGATCGATCAGACAATGATCGATCTCGATGGAACAGAGACGAAATCCAAACTCGGTGCCAATGCCATACTTGCCGTTTCGCTTGCCAACGCCCGTGCTGCTGCCGCATTTCAGGAAATGCCGCTCTACCGCTACATCGGCGGCACTAATGCCAAAACGCTGCCCGTGCCGATGATGAATATCCTAAACGGCGGGGCGCATGCCGACAACAATGTCGATTTTCAGGAATTCATGGTAATGCCGGTCGGAGCGAAAAGCTTTTCCGAAGCTCTTAGAACCGGGGCCGAAATCTTTCACAATCTAAAAACCGTCCTAAAATCACGCGGCTATTCGACCAGCGTCGGCGACGAAGGCGGGTTTGCACCGAACCTGAAATCGAATGAAGAAGCGGTTGAAACCATTCTCGAAGCCATCGACAACGCCGGTTACAAAGCGGGTGAAAACGTAATGATCGCCCTCGATCCGGCGGCAAGCGAGTTTTATAAAAACGGTAAATATATCTTTAAGAAGTCTGATAAACGCGAGTTAACATCGGACGAAATGGCCGCATATTGGGCCGATTGGTGCGGCAAATATCCGATCATCTCAGTCGAGGACGGCATGGCCGAGAACGACTGGGAGGGATGGGTCAATTTGAACGGCCGCGTCGGTAAAAACGTCCAGCTCGTCGGCGACGACCTGTTTGTTACTAACACCAAATTTCTGCAAAAGGGCATCGAGCTAAAGGCGGCAAACTCGATCCTGATAAAGGTCAATCAGATCGGCACGTTGACTGAAACACTTGATGCCATTGAGCTTGCCCGGACAAACAATATGACCGCTGTCATCTCACACCGCTCCGGCGAGACCGAAGATACATTTATCGCCGACCTCGCCGTAGCCACAAACGCCGGCCAGATCAAAACCGGCAGCCTATGCCGCTCGGACCGCATCGCCAAATACAATCAGCTTCTGCGTATCGAAGAGGATCTAGGCGAATCGGCAAAATATCCGGGACGGAAAGCGTTTTATCAGCTGATCGGAACTGATGCGAGATCGGAAAAATCTTCACTGCCATTTTCTGCTACCTTGGTGTAAAATTCATCATATGGGCGTTCTAACGATCGAAATTCCACAAGAAGTGACCAAGTCGTTTCGCCTCGATGACGCTGAATTTAGCGCTCAGATCATGGATGAGCTCGAATTGCACGAGATGAATAAATACCCAAGCAATGTCCTCCCTCCGCGAAGGAACGACCGTAAAGAGGCACTAAACGAGATCGTTGGGATCTGGGCTGACCGTCCGGAGTCAGCGGATGAGATCGCGAGGCAATTGCGTCGACGCAATAATGGTCTCGGATGAACGGATATCTTGTCGATACAAATGTTATCTCGCTAATTCTCAAGGGCGACGGAGAGATGGGTGAGGCCGTGGCGACTACCGAGTCCGCAATCGACTCGACAATATATATTGAGTGTTTGCAAGGATCGAAGTCGCATGCCGAAAAGGCTAAAATAAAACGCTATCTAGAGTCATTTCCAGTATTTTTCGTTTCAGATCGGATCTCACGGCTCTCAGCGGAATTGATCGACCGTTATTCTAATACCCACGGCTTACTTCTTGCGGATGCTCAGATCGCTGCTACTTGCCTTGAGCATCGGCTCGGGCTGTTGACCTTTAATTCCTCGGATTTTCAGTTTATTAACGGCTTGAGGCTTATAGACCCACTTCCGGCAACCGTTCGGGCAGAACCACCTTTCGCTCAGCTTGAGGAAGACATCGCAGTTGAAAAAGCCGGGATTGAGATCAGCACAGATAGATCGCGACTCGACCTCTACGCAATCCATAGATTTCTGTCCACTGAGTCCTACTGGGCCCAAAATCGTCTAATCGAACAAACAAAAACTGCTATCGAAAATTCAATTTGTTTCGGCCTCTATGACGGTGAACGGCAGATCGGATTTGCCCGCGTTGTGAGTGATTGCGCGACTTTCGCGTACATTGGCGACGTGTTTATCCTAGACGAATATCGTGGACGTGGATTGAGCAAATGGTTGATGGAAGTGATCATTTCGCATCCCGATCTGCAGAACCTGCGGCGATGGGTTTTGGCCACACTGGACGCTCATGGATTGTACGAAAAGTACGATTTTGCCTCACTCAAATTCCCCGAGCGTTGGATGGAGCGAACATCTCCGGGAGCATATTAGCCCCGAATTCCGTCTCGCATATGTTCTCGGCCTTAGAGCCATTCGGAAACAAAGGTGCTGGAAAGCGGGGTGTCGCCAAATCTACAAACATTCCGCACCGAATGGAAATGTGTCACAGATAAAACAATTGACCTGATACGCAACACGTGGTATTATTTCTTTTATGGCTTCGAACGAACAATTAAATGTGATATGCGCGCTGCGAGGTGACGGGACATGGGACAGCGGACGATCGATTAATGAATGCCGTAAGTCTATTGAGAGCAACATATTAGGGGCAATTCGCGGTTCATTTTTTGTATGACGTTGTCATACAGATATGGTTGAGGACAGCTTTATATGGAGCAATTTATTATGGGAAGAAAGCAATTGACGATCTCGATGCCTGAGGCTATGCACAGGCAGGTGGAGGCTCGGGTAAAGGATGCTGGCTTTTCAACAGTCAGCGAATATTTCAGACAGTTGGTGCGGCAGGACGTCCATAAGCATCTTGGGCAACTGTCGGCGGAGAGCCGTTATGGGCAATACTCATCTAAGCCATTTGCCATGAGACCGCTTGCTTCGACAGCACGGAGAAAGTAATTTGTTGCGCACAAAGGCGCGAATCTGTTTATAATTGATTAACTGAGTCCCGTTACTCGTATCGCCTGAATGGTTCCAACAAAAAAAAATATTAATCGTCCGGTAGCCCTAGTCATTCTGGATGGCTGGGGCTACGCACCCCGAACCGAGGGAAATGCCATCGCGATCGCTCATACTCCATATTATGACGAGATCTGCCGCAATTTTCCGATGACGACGCTTGCGGCATCCGGCCCGGGCGTCGGCCAGAGCGTCGAACAGCCGGGAAGTCCGGAAGTCGGGCATCTGAATATGGGCACCGGCCGCGTCGCTCAAACTGAGATCGCGATGATAAAAAGCGCTGTCACATCAGGCGAATTTATGCAGAACGACGTGCTGAACCGGGCATTCAAAAAGGCTAAGGCAGACGGGTCGGCGGTGCACCTGATCGGACTGTTGAGCGATGGCGGCGTACATTCATCGACCGACAATCTATTTGCCTGTCTCAGGCTCGCCAAACATATCGGCCTGCAGGATGTATATATTCACTGCATTCTCGATGGTCTCGACGTGCCGGAGCGAACGGCCGATATCTATGTCGAGGCGCTTGAGATAAAGCTCGCCGATATCGGTATCGGACGCATCGCGACGCTGTGCGGACGCTTTTTTGCAATGGACAGCAATGAGAAATGGGAACGTACGGCCCGGGCCTTTACGATGCTCGTCCACGCCGAGGGCGAACGGACAAACGATGCCGTGACAGGGATTCGCAACTCATTTCTACGGGGAATTTCTGATGAATTTATCTCGCCAATTATAGTCGAACAGTCGCCTGATGTTCCGATGACAAGCGTTAAAAACGGCGACCTCGTCGTATTTTTTAATCATCGGGCCGAAACGATGCGTCAACTCGTCCGTTCGCTCTGCGTCCCCGAGGGCGACAGCGGTGCCAAACCGTCGGTCGAGACAGTTTGCCTGACTGAGTATGACAGGGCTTTCAATCTGCCCGCCGCATTTAGACAGGAACCTGAGAGAAACACTCTGACTGAGGTTTTATCGGGCCTCGATATACCAAATCTTAAAATCACCGAGAGTGTCCGGAGCACCCACATAACCCATTTTTTTGACGGCGGGGCCGATTCGCAGCAATCCGAGCAGGAGGTCATAGTCGGCACATCGACTGCAACTGCTGAGATTTATCCGGAATCGCAGAGTTTTAAGATCACGGACAAGTTCCGTCAGGGCCTCGACGCAGTACCGAACGGCTTTTTCGTAGTCAATTTACCGGCCGCAGATATGATGGCCGAAACAGGCGATCTTGGTCGGACAGTCGCCGCGATACAATACATCGACACTTGTATTGGCGGTATTTGCGAAAAGGTCCGAGAAGCCGGCGGCGTAGTGATGATCACCTCGACGCATGGCAACTGTGAGGAGATGATTCACTCTGACAGCGGAGAACCAAACCCGCTCGCAACCGCAAATCCGGTACCGTTTCATTACATTGATGCCCAGACTGCCGGTGTCAGGCTCTACGAAGGCAAATCGCTCGAAGACATCGCCCCGACGGTACTCGGTATCCTAAACATCGAAAAACCCGCCGAGATGACCGGTAACGATCTTCGCTGTATATGACAAATCCACTGGTAAATGCTAATCTCATCTTCTTCTAGAGCATTAGAAAGTCAGGAATTTAAGTCATTTTATGGTTGAGGAATTTGCGTTCGACAATGCGGACGAACGGCGTCAGGTACGACAAAACGGCACTGGTTGGATCGAGGTCATCGCCGGTTCGATGTTCTCGGGAAAGTCTGAGGAGTTGATCCGCCGACTCACTCGGGCCCGTATTGCACGGCAACGGGTGCAGGTGTTTAAACCCGGTATTGACGCCCGCTTTTCTGTCGAGCAGATCGCGTCTCACTCCGGACAGAAACACGACTCGATCCCGGTGGCAAACACCGCGGAGATGATGGAGCAGGTTAACGGCGACACACAGGTGGTCGGTATCGACGAAGCTCAATTTTTTGATATGGCGATCCTCGACGCGGTAAACCGGCTCGCCGAATCAGGAAAACGTGTGATCGTCGCCGGTCTCGACCAGGACTATACCGGCAAGCCATTTGAACCGATGCCGCAATTGCTTTCGATTGCCGAGTTCATCACAAAAACCCACGCTATCTGCGTCAAATGCGGCTCAACCGCCAATTATTCTCAACGGACAGTCGAGTCTGACGCTCTCGTAGAGGTCGGCGCCGCCGACAAATACGAAGCCCGCTGCCGCAAATGCTTTGTGCCGCACGCCGACGCCCCGACGCAGTATTCGTGATGCTGACTTGTATTCTATCTCTGACCAAGCGAACTGCCGCTAGCTGATAGTCGGCTACCCACGCAGTGGATGTTGTTGACTTGAACCCTGTTCTCTATGATTGAAGTATGTCATCGAATAAAAACACAAATAGACTTATCAATGAGACCTCTCCGTATCTCCTACAACATGCTCACAATCCCGTAGATTGGTATGCGTGGGGCAACGAGGCCTTTGAAAAAGCAAAGTCTGAGGATAAGCCCGTGCTGGTCAGTATCGGCTATTCGGCGTGTCATTGGTGTCATGTGATGGAGCACGAATCGTTTGAGGACGAAAAGACTGCGGCGATCCAGAATGAGCACTTCGTCAATATCAAGGTCGATATGGAAGAGCGTCCGGATGTTGATCAGATTTATATGAATTTCGTCCAGCTCACGACCGGTCGCGGCGGCTGGCCGATGAATGTATTTCTTACGCCGGACAAGAAGCCATTTTTTGGCGGCACCTATTTTCCGCCGGTGTCGCGTTACAACATGCCATCGTGGCCGCAGATTTTGATGAGCATTGCTGAGGCATATAGGGACAAACGCGACGAACTGGAAAATTCGGCAAACGAGATCGTCGACGAATTGCGGCGGTTGAGCATTGTCGAGCCGGCCGAGGGCGGATTATCTAAAGAGTTGCTCGATCAGGCTTTCGCTAGTTTTTCGCGAACATTCGATACGGTGAACGGCGGCTTTGGCGGCGCTCCGAAATTTCCGCCCGCGATGTCGCTGGAATTCCTGCTGAGATATCACAAACGGACTGGCGAAGACCGTGCGTTGGCGATAGTTGAGCATACTCTAAACAAGATGGCGTGCGGCGGGATCTACGATCAGCTCGGCGGCGGGTTTCACCGTTACGCCGTCGATGCGATCTGGCTCGTGCCGCATTTTGAAAAGATGCTGTACGACAATGCA
>JBBSJK010000011.1:0-54230 GCA_038257355.1 Pyrinomonadales bacterium
GCCGATTTTACCCTGTTTGGTACAGTTGTTTTGCCAGTTTGGTACAGTTGTTTTTGGCAAATGTGACACTATCAATTTTGTTTTGGGAAAAACAATTTGGCCAGCCGTGCCGACAGCGAGATTGAAAGACGCCAGCGGCGTCATATGTTTATAGAACTCGTGACGATAAATACGAATCCGACCCCGCCGGGGTCGCACGATATCTTTTGGGCATGATCGTTCCATAAACATTCAATCCCGCTGGGATTGAAAGAGGCCAGTGGCTGAACCCGCGTTTTTCTGTCAGCTTTTTTCAAGTAGCATGGATGTTAGTTCGTATTTTTCATCCGGCGGACGCCGATTTTCATTTTTACCATTTCTTCGATGGTGATGTTTGGGTCTTCGGCTCGGGCGCGGCGGACGAAGTCGCTGTCGATCTTGAAGATGCGGAATTTTACGACATCTTCGGACGAAAGGTTTGTAAATCCGGCATCGCGCAGCTCGGCCAGGAATTCCGGCGTCACCTTAAAGATGCTGAACTTGACCATGCTCTCGAATCCTTTCTCGGCAAAGCCCATCTCATTCATTTTTCTGACAAATTCAGCGTCGATTTTGAAGATACGGGCCTTTACGAGGTCTTCCATGGTGAGGTTAGGGAAACCGGTCGCCTTCATCTCGGCCATAAATTTTGAATCGACCTTAAAGATCGCAGCTTTAAAGAGATCATTGATATCGAGTTCGCCAAAACCGACCGATTTCAGGTCGTCGGCTTGTGCGGTCGTGACGTTTAAGAGGGCCGCCGATAACAGCCTGCCTTCGATATTGTCATTATGTTTTGAAGTCGATTTTTCAAAATCGAAGCCACGTGATCTCATTGCCGCCACATATCCGTTGTCGGGGGTAAAGCGAAAAGTTCCCGATCCCTTACCGTTTACAAACGAGCCTTCGCATTCAATGGTGCCAGCCTCACGAACGAGCCTGAAATTTACCCGGCCATTTTGTATCTGTTCGCGGGTGAGTCCCTGTAGGTCTGAGTAAGCGTAGCTCGATCCGTGTTGATTGCGGCCATCGCTGCCGGTTCGGTGTTCGAAGGAAAGGTGTATTTTCCCCTCACTTTCCTGTTTTTCGGAATGGCTGTTCGTTTTCCATTCGCCGGTGACCACGTTCTGGGCGACGATGACGATATTACCAAATATGATGATGATAAATGCAAAGCCAAGGCCGAGAGCCAGGCTGTTAATATTTTTCCGCATAGAAAACCTCCGGTTTAATCTCAAATTTGTCTGCAAGAATTGCATTACAAATTGAAAACACCGTGCAGAAGAGGTTTGTGACAAAATAAATTTTGTAGGTGGAACGTGTTAGGATGCCAGACGTGCAAAGGCTTCATCTGAAAACTTAAAATGCGTCTCGGCGTCGTTGCTCTCGGCGCCGAGCTTTTTGTAGAACTTAAGTGCCGATGTGTTCCAATCGAGGACAAAAAAGTCGATGCGTTCATAACCGCGAGAGGTTGCGATTTGCGCTATTTCTTTTAACAACGCCTCACCGATGCCGCATCCGCGATAGTTGCCGTCAATATAAAGATCCTCGAGATGCATGCCCTGCTGGGCACGAAAGCTCGAGAAATTTGGATAAAAGAGGGCATAGCCGACGGTCGTTTCGCCGTCAAAAGCGAGCAGGCCTTCGACGACGGCCTTGTCGCCAAACATCGCGGTGTGAAATCGTTCCTCGGTTGCCGTGCAGTATTCGCTAAGTTTTTCAAACTCAGCAAATTCGCGCAGCATCGAAACTACGTTTTCCAGGTCCTCGGGCCTGATCTTTCGAATTGAAGGTGTCATTTAAAATAGGCGAGGATGTCTGAAACGTCAAATTAAAGCGGCGGAGCCGCAAAAAGATAATGAGTAAGTCTAAAAACTAAGACGTTTTCAACCCATAATTATCTTTAAGCCGCTCCGCTGCGAAAGAATGACCTTCGTCCTGAAAGTTACTAAGAAAATCAACTACGGCTTTCTGCGGGTGGCCGGTTTCACAGGGGCCGTTTTCACCGGAATAATGCTCTGTGCCTTCAAAATATCCAAATACTCGACCGCACCAGTTTTAAGCCGGTGAGTATCGGGGGCAACGGAGACAAATTTTAGCAGGTAATTGGCACCTTCCTGAGACAATTCCTTGTCATTATCCTTGATCCAGCCCAGATCAACCAAAACTATGCCGACATACGCCATAGCATCTATATTGTCCGGCGACGTCTCAAGTACCTTTTTGTAGCTGGCAATCGCATTCTCCCGGTCCTCACTGATACGGTAAAGATCGGCGAATGTGATGCTGGCCTGTGCTTTTTTTGTATTATCGGTCTCGACCTTTAAATATTCAGGAATAAGAGTCTTTGCGGCTTCGATGGTCGCGGGGTCAACCTGTTCGGTACGCACGGCCAGCTGAAACGTCTCGATCGAACCGTTGAGAGTTGCGAGTTTTGTTGCGTTATAATTATTTTGATCGGTGATGTCGGCGGCCTGGGCATTTTTAAGGACGCTCCAGGCGTTTAGATAACCTGTGGTTGCATCTGCGAAATCTTTCTTTGTCTTTGCGAGATTTGAGACCTTTAATGCCGGATCAGTGGACTTGATTCCAATATTATATGTGTCCACGGCCCGAGTTCTAAGGGCTGTACCTCGATTGTTATAAAAAATCGGAGCGCTACCTACATAAACAGGGTCGGCCGCGATTCCCTCATCGTATTTTGCAACCGCAACGTCATAGTTTTTGGCCGAAAATGCCTCGTTTCCTGCCTTTAACGCATTGGCTATAATTTCGTTAGTCTCAGTAGACTTTTTATTTTTGGCTTCAACCGCAGCTTTTTCGGCCTCATATTTTGCTTGCAGCTTTTTAATTTCTTCGGCGCTTAGCGCTGCTTCCGCATCGCCGGGTTTTGCGGTAATTCCCTTACGCACGTCGTCTTCTAATAGTTTGCTTCCATCACCAGGGCCAATCGTGATCAGGAGGCTGGTCTGACCGGCCTTAACACTTGGTAAATAGCCAGGGGAACTATTTGGAGCGCTCACCGACAAGATAAACGTCCCGTCGTAGGGAAGGCCGGCAAAATTGAATTCACCTTTTTTATTGGTCTTTGCCGACGGCCCGCCAGCTTTAATGTCGGTGCGGTAAACTTCGACCAGAGCATCGGCGACAGGCTCGCGGGTGCCGTCAGCCTTAGCGATCTCGACCTTTCCGGATACCGGATTGGTCTGAGCAAAAATCGTGACGCCGCCGATAACAAAGACGATACCGATTAAAAGTGAAGAAATAACTGATTTTAGAAACATTGGAATCCTCCGGTAATATTTAAAACGCTGGAATACAGCCTTTTATAGGATGCGATACTCAATAATAGAGTTTGATGCGAATACATTATTCTACCCTAAAATGCACTCATTTTTGAAGTAATATGAGTGCGCCAGTAACAAATTTATCGCAGATTGTTAGCGGGTTGGTTTTAGATTGTACATGATTTAGACGGTTTCTCAGCGAACTCCGCTCGGGTTACTATGCGTACCTCCGCATTAAAAAACCTCAATTACTACCCTCGCCGAGGGCGCGGAGGCACTCGCGGAGACCGGAGAGAAAGAAATACCAATTCAAAATGACCCATGACCCACAGCTTTAATAAATTCTAATTCCACGCACCGTATGTTATCTTTTCTATTCGGTTTTTGTCGACGTGGCGGGAATATTACGCAATGACACACAGGATCTACAATTTTAGTGCCGGCCCGGCCGTAATGCCTCTGACGGTGCTCGAGCGGGCCCGGAACGAACTGCTCTCGCTCGGTGGCTGCGGAATGAGCGTAATGGAGATCAGCCACCGCTCTGACCGTTTTGGGGCCATTTTGGCCGGTGCAAAACAAGGATTACGCGACCTGCTAAACGTACCGGACAACTTCCGGATCCTCTTTTTGCAGGGCGGAGCGTCGCTGCAATTCTCGATGATCCCGATGAATTTTCTCGGTCCCGGCCAAACCGCCGACTATGTTACCACCGGTTTCTGGAGCCGTATAGCTCTCACCGAGGCCAGTCGATGCGGCAGCATTAACGAAATTTACTCCTCTGTTAAAACCGGATATCGATCGCTGCCCGAAAAGGGCGAGCTAAATTTTACCTCTGGTGCAAGATACATACACTATGTCGCCAACGAGACGATCGAGGGCGTCGAGTTCAAATACGACATTGACGGCGGCGGGATACCGGTCGTTTGCGATATGTCGTCAAATATTTTATCGAAACCGGTAGATTTTGATAAATATGCCCTCGTTTACAATGGTGCGCAAAAAAATATCGGCCCGAGCGGTGTCGCCGTTGTATTTATCCGCGAAGATATGCTCGATCTTATTCCTGATGGCTTGCAAACGCTGCTCGATTACCGGTCGATTGACGCGAACGATTCGATGGCAAATACGCCGAACACTTGGGCGATCTATATGATCGGGCTCATTTGCGAATGGCTCAAATCAGAAGGGGGCGTGACCGCCATCCAGCAACAAAACGAAGAGAAAGCGGCTATTTTATATCACACAATCGACTCGAGCGATGGCTATTACACAGGTCACGCCGAGCGCGAGGTGCGATCAGTAATGAATGTCACGTTTCGCCTGCCAACCGCCGAACTTGACGAACAATTTTGCCGCGAAGCCGCAGACCTCGGTCTCGACGGCCTGCGTGGACACCGTTCACTTGGCGGCATCCGGGCATCGATCTATAACGCATTTCCACGCGACGGCGTCACGGCACTCGTGGATTTTATGCGGGTTTTTTCACAAAAGCACGGATAATAGTCTGAGCCAAAACATCATCGTCACTGTCATCGACGGTTCTGAGATCGATCATAAGGCGGTTGTCGGTAATGCGACTGATGATAGGTGGTTGGGCGGTTCTCAGCATCTTTTCTATTCTCGAAACCGAGAGTGTTTTGTGACTAAGAGCAACGAGTTTTGTTTCTAACGCCACGGCCGGAGCCGCACCGCCGCCGATGGCCGAAAAACCATCGACGATGTCAAATTTTAATTCTGAGATTTCAGATTCCGGACCACTCGCAATACATAGCCGCTCACGCAGGACGGCAACGACACGCTCAGCACGCTCTCCGATCTCAACGTTAGTCATCGAGAGCATCCGCAGGACCGGGATCTCGGTAAACGCGGCGTTTTGCCGATAGGCGTCGAGTGTCGCTTCGAGAGCCGCGTAGGTGATTTTATCTACCCGTAAGGCGCGATACAACGGATGTTTTCTGAGACGCTCGATATATTCGGATTTTCCGGCGATAATCCCCGCCTGCGGCCCACCCAGCAGTTTGTCACCGCTAAAAGTTACAATGTCCGCTCCGGCAGCAATAGAACTTGGAACCAACGGTTCATCGGTCAGCCCTATGTTGCTTAGATCGATGAGGGCGCCTGAACCGATATCTTCGTAAAGCAAAATTCCGTGACGGTGTGCGAGACCGGCAAGTTCAATGAGAGAAGGCATCGAAGTGAAGCCGACGATCCGGTAGTTTGACGGATGTACCCGGAGAATGACGCGTGTATTTTTATTGATCGCCTGTTCGTAATCGGCGAGTTTCGTCCTGTTCGTCGTGCCCACCTCGCTAAGCGTCGCACCAGACTGCGACAACACATCCGGTACGCGAAAATCGCCGCCGATCTCGACCATTTCGCCGCGTGAGATAATCACCTCGCCGCCAGCCGCGCACACATTCAAAACAAAAAACGCAGCGGCGGCACAATTATTGACTATGAGGACGCTCTCGGCACCAGTCAATTCCGCCAGCAGACTCTCGGCACGCAGTCCGCGCTTTCCGCGTTTTCCTGTGCCGATATCGTATTCGAGCGTGCAATACTGGGCGGCCTGATCGGCGACGGCCCGACGGGCGTTTTTGGACAGCGGTGCGCGGCCGAGATTGGTGTGGATAATGACACCGGTCGCGTTAATGACGCGATGAATTCCAGTGAGCTGCTCCTCGCACCACATTTCACGCAACCGGGCCTCAGCCATCGCCAGCAGTTCTGGTTTTGAAAAGTTTGTTCCTGCTTGTGGTCCGATCACCGCCCGTATCTCATCGATCACTTTACGGACAATTACAGCGGTGTGATCGTCACCGGCATATACCGATACGTCACGGCCCGCTGGAGAGCGAAGCAATTCGTCAACGGACGGCAGATTACGCAGAACTGAATTTGAGGTAGCGGTGCTGGACGACATAAAACTATCTTAACCGAAAAAAATTACAAAAACGTGGAAAACCTGCCCCGTTAGAAGTTTAATTTAATTAGGCAATCCCGCGCCTAACCCTCCCCAAGGATAATCTTCAAAAAATGGCAATCGGAAATAAATTATACGGAACCACGCTGACTAAAAGGCAGGAAACTGCGGAATTCGATCAAAAACTAGGTCGTTTAGAGGACGACATTCGCAAGCTAAAGATCGATTTTGATATATATTTTAACGGGGCAACGAAACGTGCCCCGCTGGAGGCCAGGGCCCGACTCGAATCGAGCATTAAACGCATCGCAGACAATCGTAGTATGTCCTTAGCCCAGCGCTATTATTTCAATACACTGGTTTCTAGGTTTACTTCGTACCGCGAGCTTTGGCGTCGAACGCTAAAGTCAAAAGGCGAGGAGCTGGTTTAAGTAATTACGAATTAAGAATTAAAATTGAGAATCGGGTTCTCGATGTGTCAGTTTCACTATTCTTACGCAATTCTTAATTCGTGATTTTTAATTTCAAATACAGAAAGAAGCTGTCCGGAATTGCGATTCCGGACAGCTTCTTGTTCTTTGATTGGATTATGCAACCTTCATAACATTCTCCGCCTGTGGCCCTTTAGGGCCGTCTGTGACCTCAAATTCGACCTCCTGACCCTGTATCAGGGTTTTATAGCCGTCGCCGCCGATCGCGCTGTAGTGCACGAAAATATCCTGTTCGCCGGGCTGCTCGATAAATCCGTAGCCTTTTGCGTTGTTAAACCATTTGACCTTGCCGATAGTCTTTGACATCACGTTGTAATTCCTCCTAAAACTTCAAATCCATATGATTTTTCCGTCCGCCTTCACGGCGCACGACGGAAAACAATACCACACCTCACACCGGCCAAAATTGGCTGGTAACAGGTACGGTCAAATCTATGTCGCACGCAATATTACAAAAAGATCGTTGATCTTAAACCGCAAGATCGTCGTTATTTTTTCTAGTCTTTGTGTTGATAGACGAAAGGAAATTTAACCAAATCCTGACCTTCTGTCAAGAGGTTTTTTAGTATTTCAGCCGATTTTGCCGAAAATTGACATAAATATGTCAATAACGCAAGATAAAGGCATTATTCTAGGCTAAAAACACATATTTATATGTCATCGGAATACGGCAAAAACTCGCTGCTCTCCTACAACGAATATTTACAAGTGTACGACCTGCTCAAGCTGCAGCGGACGCTATCGGATCCGGTCAGTCACGATGAACTGCTCTTTATCATCATCCATCAGACATATGAATTGTGGTTCAAACAGATCCTCCACGAGATCGACGCCACAATCAAATGGCTGGACGAGGGACGGATGTTTCGCGCAAACCACAGCCTCCGGGGTGTCGTTTCGATCGAACGAATACTCGTCACCCAGATCCATGTGCTCGAATCGATGGCACCGATCGGCTTTCTGGAGTTTAGAGACAAGCTCAATCCGGCCAGCGGATTTCAGTCAATGCAGTTTCGTGAACTGGAATTTGTATCGGGGGCAAAGGACGAGAAAATCCTCGCGGCCTTTGCGGGTGATGACTTCGCCCACGAGCGCCTAACCCGTCGCTTTAACGAGAACTCTTTGGCCGATGCGTTTTGGAGTCTTACGGAGCGCAGCGGCTTTCCCGTCGCTACCGCTGAAAAGAGAGTGGAAGCGACCGTCGCAATCCTAACCCACCCGGAAAAATACGCTGAGCTATATAACATGCAGGACCTGCTCATCGAGCATGACGAACTAATCATCGCATGGCGATACAATCACATCCTGATGGTTGAGCGTATGCTCGGCATGAAACGCGGCACCGGCGGTTCCGAAGGCGTCGGTTACCTGATGACGACGCTGACAAAGAAATTTTACCCCGAAATATGGGAAGCGAGAACGCATCTTAAATTGTCAGAACCACCTGTGCCAGCGGGTGATTAAAGAAGGTTTCCCGGCCGAGAGTAGTTTCACGACGTTAAACCGCCCGCTAGCGCAGGTGATTCTGACTTTCATTTCCCAGCCTATCAACATGTGTCACAACGATTTTCTCAATTTTTCTGGCGGATGACAGAGCAATTGATCGTTCGGCCGCAGGTAATATCGAATAGCTCCAGCCGTCTTTGTCCTTGACATAAACGACGAAACAAAATGCTTTCGCCCGACCTCTCTCTGACCACGATGCTCTGACAAAATCAATGTCCCGCTTAATCTTAACTTTGGGCGGCTGGGGCTTCGGGGCCTTGATCCAGGGAGAAACCGGGATCAATGCCTGTCGCTGATACACGTCATCACCTAAAACCTTTTGAATCCCGCCAAGGTCGTCTCGCAGCCATTTGAAACTGAAGTGTATTGCTCCGCGAGTTTCGGGTGCCGCACGGGTTAATTTAATCTGGTTTACCAGTTCACCGGTTGTCCAGTCTTTGTTGCGATTGATGCGGTATGTTGCGAGACCCGGCCAGATATGCCTTTTTTTTATATTTTGTGATTTCCACCAATCAAGGAGGACGGGATAGCTCTGGGCTTTTCTCGCGGTTTCCCAGTAAAGCTGCGGAGCAAGATAATCGACCGTGCCGTCCCGCAGCCACTTGCGGGAATCGGCAAAGAGTACTGTGTAGGCATCCAGTCCCTCGATCCCTCTCTCAGGCATCGGCTGCCATATGCCGAAGGGGGAAATGCCATACATGACATGCGGTTTGAGGCGTTTTACTTCGCGTCCGACCCTTTCGATAAAAGTGTTTACGTGGTTTCGCCGCCAATCTCCGCGGGACATCCTCCCGCCAGTCGTTTGATACGCTTCCCAATTTTTAGCGTCCGGAAACTCAATGTCACGGCCTGACTCATCTTTCTCGACATAAGGATAAAAATAATCGTCAAAATGCACGCCGTCGATATCGTATCGTCTGACGACATCGAGTATCACGTCCAAACTGTGCTGCTGGCCCCCGGCATCGGTCGGGTCGAGCCACAAATGTTTGCCATATTTTCTGACCAGATCGGGCCTGCGTTCTGAAATATGATCTTTGGAAATGGTCTTAGCTGATGGATGATACGCTCTGTAGGGATTAAACCATGCATGAACGAATATGCCTCGTTTGTGAGCTTCGGCCACGACGAATTCAAGCGGATCGAATGCCTGCCCTTTGCCCATTTCACCCGTCAAATACTCGGACCATGGCTCCAAAGCGGATTTGTAAACGGCATCAGCAATCGGCCTGACCTGAAAGATCACGGCGTTAAGACGCAGCTTTTTAGCAAGTTCAAGTGTTGCCGTTAATTCTGACCTTTGCTCTTCGATAGAGAGGTTGTTCCGGCTTGGAAAGTCTATGTTTGAGACCGTCGCGATCCAGGCAGCCCGAAATTCACGTTCGGGTAGCGGCATCGCCTGACCAAAACTTGAAACCACGAACGAAAAAAAAATAATACCCGTGAAAATCACATATTTCATACAAACACAGAAAAAACCTCGTTAGAATAAAGCTTGCCTTTGCGCGTAAGCCGTAACCGCCCCCCGACGACGTTAATCAGCCCGGCTTCGCTCAAGTGAACAATCTCATCGCGGAATGCCGATGTGAGATCAACGCCAAAGCGGTTGGTATAGTCGTCTAAATCAATGCCATTCTCCATGCGAAGACCAAGAAAAGCAAATTCCGAAGCAACATCACTGTCCTCACGCATAACCTCGGGAGTGATGCCTGTGTTGATCAATTCCACGTATCTAGCCGTGTCGCGCTCATTAGCATAACGTTGCCGTCCATCGTATGAATGTGCCGAGACGCCAAAGGCGTAAATCGGGTCCAGCGTCCAGTATTTTGAATTATGTCGCGACTGGAAGCCCTGTTTAGCAAAGTTTGATATTTCGTACTGCTCATATCCTGCGGCGGCTAGACTGTCGAGCATTACCTCGTACATCACCGCCGAGAGTTGGTCGTCCGGTGATGGTTGCCGACCGCTGCGAACCTGCTCGGCAAGCGGGGTACCCTCATGGATCTCTAGCAGATAGAGCGAGAGATGTTCGGGCTGCATTGAGATGGCCTCGTCGAGATTGCGTTCCCAAGCGTCGAGGGTTTGGCCGGGAAGACCGGCGATCAGATCAAAACTGATATTGTCAAAACCCGCCTCACGAAGCATTTTGAAAGTTTGCCGCGCATCATTTGCATCGTGGCCGCGGGCGAGGAGCTTTAGCGAGCGGTCGTCGAAGGTTTGCACGCCAAAGCTCGCACGGTTGACACCCAACACACGGAAGTTTATGAGAGTTTTCGGCGTGATTGTTGCCGGATTCATCTCCACCGTAATCTCGGAATCCGGAGCGATGTTGAATTTTGAAATAACTGTGTCGAGGATGCGTTCAAGCTGAGCTGGCTTTAACAGCGAGGGTGTGCCGCCGCCGAAGTAGATCGTGTTAACCAAGTCGGTAGATGTGAAATACTGAATCTCTTTACATAACGCCGCAACATACTGCTCGACTCCCTCATTGCTTCGATAGATATCGGTGGCAAAGTCGCAATACGAGCACCGCGATTTACAGAAAGGAATATGTATATAGACACCGGCAGCCATTAGGGTGTGGTCAGAAACTAGTTTTCCAGGGTCTTTGCAAGTGCCCCGCTCCAGACCGATTCGAGACCATTTATTTCTGACTCAATATGTACCGAGCCATCGATCTCGATCTTAAGGGCTTTGCCACTGACCCGGCCTATCACAGCAAACTGGCAATAGCCGATTAAAGCGTTTACACTTTCGGCATTTTCTGGCGAATAACTTACC
Source organism: Pyrinomonadales bacterium (assembly GCA_038257355.1). Classification (GTDB taxonomy): domain Bacteria; phylum Acidobacteriota; class Blastocatellia; order Pyrinomonadales; family Pyrinomonadaceae; genus OLB17. The sequence continues at coordinate 11,007 of JBBSJK010000011.1, forward strand.
ACAATCCTGGATGGCGATTCGCCGAAGAGGAGCGTTTCGGCCAACAGACCGTCGCTTAACAGATCGATCTCGGCACCGATGCATTCACGCCCAAGCGATGAGAAACAGCTTTCCGCAATTGCGACGGCTAGCCCGCCGTCGGAGCAGTCGTGCGCCGATGATAGCAGAATTTCGTTAGCGAGTTTTAGCAGCGTGTCCTGGACAAGCTTCTCGGCTTCGAGATCGATCTGCGGCGAGATGCCGTCATCAATGAGTTCGACTGTCGTACGGCCGAGGATCGTTTGAGCGTATTCGCTGGCGGCGAGATCGTCTTTTGTGACGCCGAGCAGGGCAATGATGTCGCCTTCGTTTTTGAAGCCGTGGGTGATGATCTTTCGCGTGTCATCGATCAGCCCGACCATGCCGATGGTTGGCGTCGGCAGAATTCCGCGGCCATCTGTTTCGTTATAGAAGGATACATTTCCCGAGACGACGGGCGTCTCAAAAGCATTGCAAGCCTCCGCAATGCCGTCGATCACCTCTGAGAAACTCCACATCACCTCGGAACGTTCGGGCGAGGCAAAATTTAGACAATTTGTGACGGCTATCGGTGTTGCACCGACGCAAACGACGTTGCGGGCGGCCTCGGCGACCGCCAGTTTGGCGCCGTTTTTTGGGTCGATGGCGGTAAATTTTCCATTGCCATCGAGACACATTGCAATCGCTCTGCGTGTTTCCTTTACACGAATAACGGCCGCATCCGCCCCTGGCGTTACAACCGTATTTGTCCGCACCATCGTGTCGTACTGCTCGTAAACCCAGTGTTTTGAGCAGATGTTTGGGGAAGACAGAAGCTCTTTCAGAACTTGTCCAAGGTCCGTGAGTTTGGACTTTGGACTTTGGACCTTGGATTTTCGACTTGGTTTCGTCATCGGCCGATTATACTTCGGAGCTTCGTCCGTCAGGGCCATGACCGGCAGATCAGCCTCGAGATTTCCGTTGTGGTAAATTTTGAGGCGGTCGCCTTCGACGACTTTGCCGATGACGACAGCGTCGAGGTCCCATTTGTTAAAGATTTCGACGACCTCACGTTCGTGTCCTTTGCGGGCGACGATCAGCATACGCTCCTGCGATTCGGAGAGCAGCATTTCGTAGGCGGTCATCCCGGTCTCACGCTGTGGGACGAGCGTCAGGTCGAGCTCGAGGCCGTTACCGGCACGGGCAGCCATCTCGACCGAGGATGAGGTCAATCCGGCCGCGCCCATATCCTGTATACCCTCGATCGCACCGCTGCGCATGGCTTCGAGACAGGCTTCGAGCAGGAGTTTTTCGAGGAAAGGATCACCAACCTGAACGGTCGGGCGTTTTTCGAGGGCATCGTCGTCAAACTCGGCCGACGCCATCGTCGCACCGTGGATGCCGTCGCGACCGGTCTTGGCTCCCGCATAAAGCACCGGATTTTCGATTCCCTCAGCCTTGCCAAAAAATATCTGATCTTTACGAACGATACCTAATGCAAAAGCGTTCACGAGCGGATTGAGGCTGTAGGATTCGTCAAAAACAACTTCACCGCCGACGGTCGGCACGCCGAAGCAGTTGCCGTAATGGCCGATGCCCTCGACGCAGCCTTTCAGGATCGAGCGGTTCCGGTTGCCGTGCCTGGAGTCGTCGAGCGGGCCGAATCGAAGCGAGTTCATCGACGCAATCGGCCTTGCACCCATCGTAAAGACATCGCGCAAAATACCGCCGACACCGGTCGCGGCCCCCTGAAACGGCTCAATAAAACTGGGGTGATTATGCGATTCGACCTTAAATGCCACGCACCAATCGTCGCCGATATCGACCACACCGGCATTCTCGCCGGGCGGGACGATCACCCGCGGACCGGTCACAGGAAGGCGTTTGAGATGCACTCGCGAAGATTTGTACGAACAATGCTCCGACCACATTACGCTAAAAACGCCGAGCTCGGTAATATTCGGCTCCCGGCCCATTAATTCTTTGATTTTTTTGTACTCGTCCGGTTTGAGACCATGCTGCTCGACAATTTCTGCGGTAATACTTGTCATTGTTTATAGAGTGAAAAAGTCACTTGAAATAAACAAATGAGTTTATTCGCTTCGGGTGTTTTTATCAAATTGAGAGGGATAAACTCTTTTAGTGAGGGCGTCGATCAAACGCCAGCAGGTCGTCGCAGTTTTGATTATGAATTGGCCGCTCTGTCCGACCTCAGAACCTACGTTAACAGCAAAATCTTTTAGATAGAAAGATAGTAATAGTTGTGATGTTATCAACCCCATCAACCGCATCGGCGAGTATCGCGAAATCCCGATTCCATAGAAGCTATGGAGCCGCCGGAGCGCCAAATGCGGCCCATTCCTCTTTTGCGGGTCCGTAGATGCCCGGGACGGCGAGTCCGGCTTGACGCATTAGGACGGTCATTTGTCCGCGATGGTGTGCCTGGTGTGCGATGAGGTAAAAGAGAGTCATACCACGCGACCAGATTTCGCCGTACATTTCGTCTTTCTGGAGCAGGGTCTCGTCCGTCCAATGTTTGCCGATCTCATCGGCGACCGATTTACCGCCCTTTTCATAGGCTGCGGCTATCGCGGAGGCATTTGCCGGACACTCGCTGTCAACCGCCGGGGCGTCAATCGTTAAACCAACCAACTCCAGCATTTCACCCAGCGTCACCGTCAAATGCCACCCGAGAAAGCCTAGCTCGCGTCCGTCCTCGGTTACCTTTTGCCGGAGCGACGCATCGGTAAAATTAAGCAATGCCTTGCCCGTCATTTCCGTCTCATATGCCCAGGCTTTTTGAAAATCTTCGATTTTTCTAAACATATCATCCTCCTGAAAATGCCGGCTTCCCTGCCTAAATGAAAAAGACTATCGCCTGGTTGATCGGAACTCTGCGATATGACCCGCCTCGGTCGCAGGACTTTAGTATTCCATATCTGACGGCGGAACAAGGCTCACGATCTTGTCCGCTATCGGTGCCGGGGCGGCGAGGACCTTATCGATCTCGGCTGTCGCAGTATCGTATTTTATGATCCCGTTCCTCTCGTAGGCGACGCCGCCGGCCGGGTTGTAGAGAATTGTGAGCGGCAGATTGCCCTTCCAATTTTTTGAAATTATCGCGATCGCGGCATCATCGTCGGTTGTTTTGAGCAGATACGCCGGCATTGTGGCCTTTACTTCGTTCAGGAATTTTGGCACATCTCCGTCTATCTCAGCCAAATCGTCAAGCGAGACGGTAACAAAATCGATCCGGCTGCGATAGGCTGCATCGAGTTTTACCAAATCGGGAAACTCCTCGCGGCACGGATCACACCACGTCGCCCAAAAATTTATGAGCAGCGGCTTTCCTTTCGGCTTTAGCAAAGCCCTCAGCCCCTCGATGTCGATCTGCGTAACCTTGGGCCCGACGGCGGCAGGTTTTTTGATAGGGACTTTGCTAGGCACACTTTGTGGAACCTGGGCAAAACCTAAATTTAAAAATAAAAGGGTGACAACGGCGCACGTCACCCCTTTTGACAGAAATCTCAACAACATCTTTTGATTCCTCAATTATTCAGCTTTTGCACGCTTAATAGTGCAGCCAAAAGCATTGGCCCTAGTCCGCTCGATCTTTTTCCCGGAAAGTGACTCATCAAAAGCGGTTCGCAGGTAAGGCGTCGTGATCGCTTTGCCCGAACGGTCATTGTCGATCGCTCCATGATAAAGCAGGACATTTTTTGCATCGAGATAATAGACCTCGGGCGTCACGGTTGCCCCGAGCTTATCGGCAAGTACGTTGCCTTTATCGATGAGAACAGGGAACTTATAGCCGACCTTGGCCGCGTCGGATGTAATCCACTCGAGCGATTCGGTCGAGTTTGAATTGATCCCGATAAAATTGATTCCCTTAGCCGCGTACTCCGCCGCGATCTCGACTATGCGAGGATCGTAGCCTTTAACAACGGGACATTGCGCAGAAATGAAAATTACGACCGAACCGTTTTTTCCTTTAAGAGCATCGAGGGTTTGAATTTTGCCGTCCAGGCCCACCAGCGAGAAATTATCCATCGCCGTTCCAACCGCGATGCCCTGGGCATTAGCCGCCAATGCCAAAGCGAATAGTGCGGTAAATATAAAAGCCATTCGTTTCATTAAATTTGCCTCCAGATTTCAGTAATTGTTTTAATCAGTTTATCAATCTCGAACCGTTTGACACAAGTTTTTTGATTATGTTCGTGTTAATTAGATGTTGCCCGCTTCATTTTCGTGCACTTTGTGTCTTCTCTACTCGTCGGAGCTTTCTCTGAGTTCAGAGCAACACTAAATTTAAGACACTACCTAGATTCTACGCAGGTTCTGTACAAACTGTTTCACTCTTTGTCATAGGGCGAGTTGATTAATGATTGAACAAATCGACTACCCGAAAAGGCGAGGCAGCCTTCGTTGCAGATTCTTAGGAAGTAGAATTTCCATCGCGTCATCGACGGTAACGATACCGGCGATGTCGCCTTCATCATCGATTATTGGCAAAGCCAGAAGGTTGTATTCCGATATGGTCTGAGCGACCTGCTCGGCGGGTTCGGATGGGTGGGCAAAGCGAAAGTCAGTCCGCATAACATCGACCAGCTTGAAATCTGGGTCGGCCAGGATGAGGGACCTGAGACTGATCACGCCGCAGATCTTCCAGGAGTCAATTTTATCGACGACATACATGTAGTAGATCATATTTGGCGTCTCGGCCATCTCACGAAGACTCTTGATCGCCTCACCAACGCTCAGATCCTTAGGAAATACAACAAATTCAGTAGTCATCAGGCCGCCGGCCGTGTCGTTGTCAAATAGCATCAGCTCGGCCACGTCGGCCTTTTCGTCATCCTCCATCAAATCAAAAAGTTTCTGTGCCATGTCGTCATCCATTTTGTGAAGGACGTCTGCGGCATCGTCGGGTGACATTTCTTCGAGAATGTCGGCGGCTCGTTCCTGATCCATGTCTTCCAGAATTCGGGCTTGAGCCTCGGTGGACATTTCCTCTAAAGTGTCGGCCGCAATCTCGTCGTCGAGGCTCACGACAACCTCTGTTCGATGGATAGGTGACAGCGTTTCGGCAAGTTGAGCGATCTCGACAGGGTGAAGACGTGAGAGCTTGTCCTTAGACGATTTTAGCTGAACTGTTACGGTCGCTGTGTCGGTCGCCAGATAGCCGACATCGGCCCAGTCGATCACCTCTACTACCCGGTCGCTGCCGTAAAACCCTTTTGGCATAAGGCGGCGAACGAATCCCTGCAAACTCACGTCCGCGCCTGACACACGCCAAATATCGCCTGTTTCGATTAGCTGGACATCGTTAACTCGAACGACCCGTTTGCCGTCCACGTCGATCAACTGGTTATCCAAAACGTCCTTACCGAGCAGCACCTCGCCATCGCGGCGAATGAACGGTGTAAGGTCGAGTATTGCCGATGTCATGGTTGCCCCCTGCAGGCCGAGGCCGCTAAAATCCCGGCTCGGCATAAAGAAATTGCGGCGGCGGTACCGTGCCATCAGGCCAATAACGGGTGGATGATCTTCCTCGCCGTAATTAACTATCACATCCCTGATAACCGCGATCTTTTCGCTACGGACGTCATAGATCGGTCGATTCAATATCTGAGAGACATAGAGCATTTTCAAAGACTATCACAGGTTTGGGTTGTCAGTGAGTAAAAGGCAGTCGGCAGTCAATAGTCAAGAGGATACTGGCATTCTGACTGCCCACTGCAACTGCAGCCTGCCGACAAAAATTGCCTATAGCCGATGACTACTGACAAACATCGTTAAATATTTTTGTATTTTGTGGAAACCGTCTCCCGTTGTGCATTTTTATAAAGATAGGCGATGGGATAAGCCGGCGGCGGTTATCTAACGCACGGTTACCTGTCTGCCTACCCACCAATAAAATGAAAACATCACATCTGATCCTCACCATACTTGTGTTAACAGTGGTTCCCACGTTGGCGCAGGAGCGTCCCCGCTTCTTTGATAATTTTGATACGAAACGCGGAGTTCAGGTGCAACGGCCTGACTTTGTACCTGTCGGAGTCCAGACAACGCCGTTAACCGCAGCCGCAAAAGGCCCGGTCAACAAAAAGTTCCTCAAAAAAACCGGTAAATCCACCAACAGTATGAATGTCGCCGAGGGGCTCGCGAATCGCACAATGCCGTTTGCCGAATACAATAAACTGACGATGGGCACAGCCTCGCACATGAAAGGTTTTACGACCGGTGATCTCATCATTGACTCATACATTGTCAATTCGAGCCGTAAATACGGGATCGACCCTCTACTGATCTATGCACAGATGCACCAGGAATCAGCGTTTAAGCTCAAAGCCCTGTCGCATAAGGGTGCGAGCGGCCTGATGCAGCTCATGCCTGCGACGGCCCGGCGGCTTGGTGTAACGAATATCTATGACCCGAAACAAAATATCGAGGGCGGTGTCAAATATATGCGAATGCTGCTCGATATGTTTGGCCAGGACGTGACGCTGGCGCTGGCGGGATATAATGCCGGGGAGGGTGCTGTGATGAAATATGGCCACCGTGTGCCGCCCTATAACGAAACACGAGAATATGTCCGCCGCATCTCGGCCCGGTATGGCTCGATCTCAAATCCTTCGATTGCCCGGACACTCCCCCGGATAAATGATAAAGTAGCGGCAAAATTGGTTAAAAACGAGACGCTTGACCTAACGATCGAGCAGAACGCGGTTGCGATCAAACTGCCTGACGGCCGGATGAGGCTAGTAAATCAGTAATTCGAGGCAAATGTTCCCAAAAAAGTTCCCACCGAAGTGTGGCTCTCTTCTCCATCTAGTCTAAAAAGACCTGCGGCCGGACGCACCGGCCGCGTTTTTTTTGTGAAAGTAGCAAATTGTGTTCTGACTCACATTGGTTTGGGCTGTGCCCGTCTATTTACTGAGAATCTGTGTTTTTCAGTAGCTTTTCAATATTCTTTGCTGCTGTGCCGAGCGAAGCTCTGACGCGTGATTTAGGTGTTTTGGGTTATAATGCCCGCGTATGTATTGTATAAAATGCGGGGCGGACAATTTGGATGCGGCTAAGTTTTGCCGGAAGTGCGGGGACGACGTTGGCAGTCAACGGGTGGTGGAACCATTGGAGGTTGAGGAGGAGACGCGGGTCGCGGTGCGTGGTGGCAGAGCGAACCGTCCCGACAGTGACGCTCGGTCACCGCTCGTTGGGAAAGATGGAGTTGATACCCGGATGGGCGGCGATGCCGATACGGATGCGGAGGAGGCCGAGATATTTACCATCAGCCCGACTCTAATGTTTGTAAAGGCTGGGTACGCACTTGCGGCCTTTGGGGCGTTGCTGCTTGTGGCCATCGTCAGCTCGTTTACTTCGATTGAGACCTGGATAGCTGTTTTGATCGGACTGTTGCTGTTTCTCGTCCCCGCCTTTTACCATTTTAAGCAAAAGATCGTGCGGTACACTCTGACGCAGTCAAAGCTCGAGATCGACGAAGGGTTTATCTCGCGGACGACACAAAGCGTTCCGATCAGGCGAATTCAGGAGGTAACGGTTTCGGCCGGAGTAATGCAGCGGCTACTCGGGTTTGGCAATTTGACGATCGACAACGCCAGCGATGACGCCAGCAAGGTCGTGCTCAAAAACATCAATACGCCAAAGTTTTATGCCGAAGTCCTGCTGAAACAGATGCGACGGCTGGATGGTTAATATGAGAATTATTGACCTGCGAAGCGATACAGTCACCAAACCGACCGGCGCCATGCGAAAAGCAATTGCCTCGGCCGAGGTCGGGGATGATGTATACGGTGAGGACCCGACAATCAACCGTCTGCAGGAGAGGTCGGCGGAGATATTCGGGAAAGAAGCTGCGTTATTTGTTCCGTCTGGCACGATGGGCAATCAGATCGCTGTCAAGGTGCACACGCGGCCCGGCGATGAGGTCATCATCGAGGAACGCGGTCATATCTATAATTACGAGGTCGGTGCCGCGTCGATTATCGCTGGCGTTACAATTCGCCCGGTGAAAAGCGGTGATGGATCGGGCATTTTGACCTGGGAGGACATCGCACCCGCCGTCAGCGCGGATGGAATCTACGACCACACACAGACGGGCCTGCTCTGCCTCGAAAACACGCTCAATCTCGCCGGCGGCCGCGTTATGTCCGCCGAAAGGTGCGCCAATCTGAGCGAGAAAGCCCACGCGATCGGCATACCTGTCCATGTGGACGGTGCCCGTATTTTTAATGCCGCTGTCGCGTTAGGAACAACTGTCGCCGGGCTGACCAAAAATTGCGACTCCGTTCAGTTTTGCCTCTCAAAAGGCCTCGGTGCACCGGTCGGCTCGGTGCTGGTCGGTTCTCACGATTTTATCCGGGAGGCACGCATCTGGCGTAAACGCCTCGGCGGCGGTATGCGGCAGGCCGGAATCCTCGCCGCCGCTTGTCTGATCGCCCTCGAAGAATCGCCCAAACGCCTACACGAAGACCACGCAAATGCCCGCATTTTGGCCGAAGGCATCGCAAATATTTCAGGCATTGCTCTCGACGTTAAAAAGGTTGAGACAAATATCGTAATTTTTGACATCACCGGCACCGGCAAAACATCAGGCGAGATATGTGCGAGGTTAAAACAAGAGGGTGTCCTGGCCAGCGGATTTGACAGCCGGATACGGATGGTCACGCATTGCGATATTTCGACAAGCGATATTGCGACCGCGCTCGAGCGGTTGGCGGCTGTCGTTTAGATTTCTTTACAAACTCTGTGTGAATCTCAGCACTATGAACGTCGAACAACTTCGCAAATTTTGCCTCGTCCTTCCATCCGCGACTGAGGATGTTAAATGGGGGAGCGATCTGTGTTTCTGTGTCGGGGCAAAGATGTTTTGTGTGACAGGTGTTGATTCGATTGACGGCGGTGTTTCGGTTAAATGTACGCCGGAGAAATTTACCGATCTGACCGAACGCGAAGGGATAATCCCCGCTCATTACGTAGCCCGTTATCATTGGGTGACTATCGAACGCCTCGACGCCGTCACACCTGACGAATTAAAAGATCTTATTCGCAATTCCTATCGCCTCGTCCGCGACAAACTGCCAAAGAAAACTCTGAGCAAAATGACATAGTTTTTTCTCCCCTCCTGAAAATTTAATATCTCAGCAATTCGTCTGTAACACCGATTTTAAAACTCACCGATACACTCCCTCTTACACCCGAAGTTGTAATTGTTTACCGAGGACAAAACACGCTTGATTTGCCAAGTTCTGGGTCCGGTTTGCGAGTAGTGACCTTATAAGTCGAATCTTTCTGATAGTTAGAGTTAATGCTTGAAATGCGTTAGCTACAGCCCCGTATTAAGTTTTCTGATTATTAACATGCAAAAGTTCGAGGAGATTATGAAATTCAACTCTAAATTATTACCAACCATCGTCTATTTAATTTCACTGGTAGCGGTGATTATTATTGCCACACCTAATGCCATCGCCCAGTCGGAAACGGCCACCTTGCTTGGCACTGTACGTGACGCAAACGGCGCCGCTATGGTCGGTGCAAATGTGACCGTTCGTAATGTTGCGACGAGCATCAGCTCGACCGGCACCACCGACGAAAACGGAGACTATCAGTTCGTCAATCTAAAGATCGGCAACTATCAAATCACCGTCGAGTCGTCAGGATTTAACCGAACTGTTGCCGAAAACATAAATTTAACCGTTAGTGCCCGCCAGCGTGTCGATCTGACATTGCAGGTTGCCACCGCCGCCGAGACAGTCACCGTCACAGGTGCCGCCGAGCTGCTCGAATCAGAATCGAGCGACCGCGGACAGGTCATCGGAAGCCAACAGATCGTCGCCTTGCCGCTTAATGGACGTTCGTATGCCAACCTCGCCCTGCTAGCACCAGGTGTGCGCGAATCGCATACGAACAGTTCGATCGGCGGTGGCGGACGCGAGGCCGCGTTTAACGTTAACGGTCTGCGTGCGACCGTCAACAATTTCCTGCTCGACGGCGTCGATAACAACGCCTACGGCACGAGCAACCAGAGTTTTTCGAGCCAAGTCGTCCAGGTTTCGCCGGACGCGATCGCGGAATTTAAGGTGCAGACAAATACCTACAGTGCCGAGTTTGGACGCTCGGGCGGAGCCGTAATTAACGCGACCTATCGCACCGGCGGAAACAGGTTCCACGGCTCGGCGTGGGAGTTTCACCGCAACACGGTTTTGAACGCAACCGGTTTCTTCAAGCCGCCGCAAAACGTCAAGCCGCCGCTTATCCGCAATCAGTTCGGATTCACATTCGGCGGTCCGATTATCCGGGATAGAACGTTTTTCTTCGGCGACTACGAAGGTTTCAGGCAGATTCAGAAGAATCTAGCTTTTTCGACGATCCCGACTCTAGCACAGCGAGACGGTATCCTTGCCGTAGCGGTTCGCGATCCGTTTACCGGCACAACGTATGCGGCCGGCTCGCAGATCCCGTTGACGTCATTTGCACGAAAGGTGCTCAGCGAGCTGCCGACGCCGACAACGAGTGGTACCAGTAGCAACTACTCAGAATTAGTGCAGAATCGCCAGTTTAACGACAAATACAACGTTCGGGTTGATCACAAATTCAATGACGCTCTCGGTATTTTTGGACGCTGGAGCTATAGAAACTCCGACGGCTTCGAGGGTCCGAATATCCCGGGGCCGTCAGGAAGTAATCAGAACGGTTTCATCGATATCCTTAACAAACAGCTGGCGCTTGGCGGCACATACGCTTTTCGCAACGCGTCGGCGCTCGATGTTCGATTTTCCTGGTCGCAGATCGACGCCGGCAAACGTCCGCCGCTGACCGGCGGACCGAGCCCTTTCGATCTTTACGGCATCACCGGTTTGCCGAGCGATCCGCTCGTTACGGGTGGCCTGACCACGCAAACGATCGGCGGCTTTACCCAACTAGGCCGCCAGGCGACAAACCCGCAGTTTCAGAATCCGACAAACTATAATCTGCGGCTCAACTACACATTCCTTGTCGGCCGCCACACCTTTAAGACCGGTTACGAACATCTGCGTGTAAGTACTGATGTTCAGGACACCAACCCTTTGCTCGGGCTCGATACGTACGGTGGACAGTTCAGCCGTCCGACCGGTGTCGCGGCGAACAATCTCTACAATCTGGCCGATTTCTATTTCGGTGCTCGCAGCCAGTACGAATTTGCGACCCTGACGATCGCCGAGATGCAACAAAGATTTCATTACGCGTATCTACAGGACGACATCAAAGTAAATAATCGGCTGACGCTCAATCTCGGTTTGCGATATGAATTTGGAACGCCGTATTGGGAAAAAAATAACCGGCTTTCGAACTACGATCCGGTTTCAAACTCGATCGTTTTGGCAAGAGACGGCTCGCTCTACGACCGCGGGCTCGTCGATCCGGACCGGAACAACTTCGGCCCGCGGCTCGGTTTTGCATATCGATTATTCGATAAGACAGTTATCCGCGGCGGATACGGTCTCGGCTATGTTTTCCTCAACCGTTTGGGAAGCGCCGATATTCTCGGTACCAATTTCCCGATCGTCACGCGTGCCGCCGTCGCCCAGGCTTCACCATCGGCGACGAATCCGCTTTGCGTTGGTAGCGTCTTTGCCAGCAATTGCTTTAGAACGACTCAGCAAGGCTATCCGACCAATTTGCCGAACAACGTGACGCTCTACATCCCACGTGACCAGCCCACGACCAGCATTCAGAATTATCAGGTTTCGATCCAACAAGAACTTTTTTCGAACATGGTTCTCGACGTCGCCTACGTTGGAAATCGCGTTAAAAATTCCGTACTGCTCGCTGATCTTAATCAGGCACGGCCGGTAACCTCAGCTGAACTCGCGGCATTCACGGCAAATCCGGCAGCAAACCCGCTGCCGAGCCTTGCCGCACGCCGCTCTATCAGCGGTTTCGGCTCAATCTCGTCCGTTCTGCCCGAAGGGTTTTCTAACTACAACGCCCTTCAGGTCAAGCTTGAACGCCGATTTACCAGAGGGCTTTATCTGCTCAACTCGTTCACCTTTTCAAAGGCGATCGATAACGGTTCACAGGTGCTCGAGGAGCCGAACGGCAACACCGGAACCCCGCAGAACGTTAACGATACCCAAAACGATAAGGGCATCGGGGCGTACGATCAGCCGTTTAACAACACGACGAGCTTCGTGTACGAACTGCCGATTGGACGCGGACGCTGGATCGGCGGCGATATGAACCGCGTTCTCGACGCCTTTATCGGCGGCTGGACACTCAACGGGATCAACACGATGACGAGCGGCCAGCCGATCAATTTCCGCTACGCTCTGGCGGGAAATGGTGCAATCACCAACAATCTGCCGTCGTTCCTCGGCGGCGTTGCCCTGCGGCCGAACGTTTCGTGCAGCCCGACAAACACCGGCGACCGGCCAAACCCGACTCGTGATTACTTCATCCCGTCGTGCTTCTCACGCCCAACGATTGACAGGCCGTTTGGAAATGCCGCTCGAAATATTGCCCGTAGCAACAGCTACTTCAATCTCGATTTCGCCGTTCACAAGCAGTTCCGGTTGCCAATTAACGAACAGAGCCGGCTCGAAGTACGCGGCGAGTTTTTCAACGTTTTTAACCGCACAAACTTCCAGGCGGCTAACTCCGATGTTGGCCAGATCGTATTTAACGCGACTGGCGGCGTTGTCAGTACCGGGAACTTTGGCGTGATCACCAGCGCTTTTCCTGCCCGACAGGTGCAGGTTGCGGTAAAATTATCCTTCTAGGCTTTCTCTCCGTGTTCTGCGCGGTCCCTGCGTTATATTTTGATGAAACGCAGAGGCCGCTGAGGACGGAGAGAAAAAGACTTGCAATATCAAATTATGAAAATCGTATTTCTCTTATTCTCATTACTCATAACAACATCGATCCTTGCTCAAACGCCGCGTCCGTTCAGCATTGAGGGTCATCGTGGTGCTCGGGGATACGTTCCCGAGAACACTATCCCATCGTTTAAAAAAGCTCTCGAACAGGGTGCCGATACTCTCGAACTTGATGTCGTGGTTTCAAAAGACGGCAAACTCGTCGTCTCGCACGAGGCGTGGTTTTCGTCCGTGATCTCGCTAGACAAAGACGGCAAACGCATTCCCCCGGACCGTCAGCGTGAGAACAATATTTACAAAATGACCTATGACCAAGTAAAACTCTTTGACGTAGGCAGTATCGGGAACAAGGATTTTCCGATGCAGGAGAAAATGAAGGTCGTTAAGCCGCTGCTCAAGGATGTCTTTACCGAGATCTCAAAATTCGTCAAGGAGAGAAAACTCGCAAGACCGCGTTACAATATCGAGATCAAAATGGATCCGAAGGGTGATGATATTTTTCATCCGTTTCCAGACGTTTTCGCCCGGATCGTTTATGACGAGGTCAAAGCGGCCAAGATGTTAGATAAAGTCATCGTCCAGTCGTTCGACGTCAGGCCGCTACAGGAGCTGAGAAAGATCGCTCCCAAAATGCCGCTTGCCTTTTTGGTGAGCAACAAGGATGGCATTGACAGAAATCTCGCGAAACTTGGTTTTAGTCCCGATACATATAGCCCGCACTATTCGCTGGTTGACACTTCGTTGATGACGGCCTGCCGCACACGCGGTATAAAGGTCATCCCGTGGACGGTAAACGAGATGGCAGACCTCGAATACATGAAAACATTCGACTTGGACGGGATCATCACCGACTATCCCGACCGGGCAGTCAAGGTGTTTAAGAATTAATTTTCCCGCCTCAGAGCCACTTCGACCGATGCCGCCCCCAATGCGGCATCGGTCATTTTTTTATTTCGTATTATTTCCGACTCAACAGGCTGACAATCAATTGTAAATCGGTAAAATATAACAAATGGTAATTGCGATCGACGGCCCGTCGGGTGCGGGCAAATCCACGCTCGGCAAAATGCTCGCCAAGAAATTGAATCTGCTCTATCTCGACACCGGGGCGATGTATAGGGCGGTTGCGCTGGCCGTTGACCGGGCCGCAGTGCCGCATCGTGATATCGACCGGATAGCTGACATCGCGGAAAATTTAAAGATCGAGCTGGTTGGCGAACCTGACGCGATGAAGGTTTTTCTCGATGGCGACGATGTTTCGGTCGATATCCGCACGCTCGAGATGGCCCAGGCGGCGTCAGTCGTCTCGACTATCTCAGAGGTTCGCCGCATTATGGTCGAGCATCAACGGGCGATCGGCGAATCGGCGCCAAACGGCTGCGTGCTCGAGGGCCGCGATATCGGCAGCGTCGTTTTTCCCAATGCCGATATAAAATTTTTCCTGACAGCCAAACCCGAGGCCCGCGCCCGCCGCCGCCACACCGAGGACCAGTCTAAAGGCCGCATCTCGACCTACGAACAAACCCTCGCCGAAATAAACGAACGCGACGAACGCGATGTCTCACGCGAAGATTCGCCACTAACAATCTCACCCGACGCCATCGTCATCGACACGAGCGAGCTCGATCTCGCCGAAGTTTTTGAACAAATGACTGCGGTTGTGCGTGATAGACAGAATGCAGTGGCTTAGATTCACATTTAAACGCGAAGGATATTGGCTTGTCGTCTTTCATTTCGCTCCCTTTATTCTCGGTTTGATCGGAGGCCTCATTTTCTGGCTTTTCGGGCCGGGGCTGTAGAATCGATGGGAAATTTTACGCAAAGGGCAAAGGACGCGACGAACACGCGGATGCAGAAGTGGCTTTCGGGTCGCTGCCGTTTAAGGCCAAATAGTTTGACTAACAATCGAACAATCGCTAACATTAAAAATTGCTTTTTGAAATGCTCCCGTAGCTCAGCTGGATAGAGCGACGGCCTTCTAAGCCGTAGGTCGCAGGTTCGAGCCCTGCCGGGGGTACCAACGCATCGCAATTTAAGATTTCAAATTTGAGATCTGAAATCGGTTGCATGGCGGCTATAGTTCAGTTGGTTAGAACGCCTGATTGTGGTTCAGGAGGTCGTGGGTTCGAGCCCCACTAGCCGCCCCATTTTTGACTTCGCTCCCTTACAACACAGGGCAAAAGTTAAATTCCGCCTATCTCCTTATCCGTAGTTTCCAACCATTGGGCCAGAGTCTGCGTCTAACTCAACAGAATTTGATTGTCGCCAGCTCTGTTTGTGAACTTTGTAAGAAGTTTCTATTTTTCACACAAAGAACATATAGGCGGATACAAATGCCCTAAGAGATAAGAGCAGACGTAAATAGGGATCTGTTTCGATTTAGCTTTTTGTTGCAATAAACCAAAGATTAGTGATATATTTTACGTTCACTTTATCATCAAAACTTCACTGACTTTGCGCTGATAAATTAGTAATTTAAGGAATTTATAAATGAGAAATATTTTGGCCCGGAGCGGCAAAGTTGTTTTATTTTGTGTCGTTACATTGGCTATGGCCGCGTCGTCGTTTTCGCAATTGAGTTTGCGAAAAGCAATGGACACCGATGGCGACGGTAAGGCGGACTACACCATTTTTCGGCCGTCTGACAATATCTGGTACACGATGCGAGGCAATGGACAATTTTCCAGCATCAATTTTGGGATCGCGAGCATAGATTTTATGGCACCGGGCGATTATGACGGTGACGGCAAGGGCGACATCGCCGTTTATCGCGATCTGGATGGCGACTGGTATTGGATGAACAGCTCTGATGGGACGTTTCAAGCCCTTCACTTTGGCCTGTCGGGGGACGAGCCGGTGGCCCGCGATTATGACGGCGACGGTAAGACCGATCTAGCGGTGGTACGCCGGTCAAATGGCCAGATGATCTGGTATGTATGGCGCAGCTCAGATGGCGTGGTCACGCAGACGCAGTTTGGCCTTTCGACCGATTTCACGGCGCCCGGCGACTATGACGGCGATGGCAAATTTGATTTTACAGTTCAGCGGCCCGGCCCGACTAAGACTAGCCCGGCGATTTTTCATACCATGTTGAGCAGCACCGGTTTGGTTACCCAGACTACGTGGGGCATTAGCAGTGATTTGGTGATTCCAGGTGACTACGACGGCGACGGCAAGACTGATTATGCCGTGCTTAGGGAAGGGCCGACCGCGACCTCAAACCTCGAATGGCACATCCTCAAAAGCAGCGGCGGGACTGTCACAGAGGTCTTTGGCCTGACCGGAATAGATCTAAACGCTCAGAATGATTATGACGGCGATGGAAAAACTGACATTGCGATCTTTCGGGCTGATCCACAGGCAGCATTTTATGTAAAGAACAGCTCAAATGGGGCCTATACGACTGTTCCATGGGGAATACCAAATGACTATCCGGTTGCCAGCTACGATACTCATTGATGGAAGTCAAAAAGGATTTTTAACCGTAAGTCGCTAAGCGGCAAAGACGTAAAGAAAATGGTTGAAGGCCGATGTCTTCAACCATTTTTGTTTATTCCAGGGGTTTGTAGTAGTTTTTCTATTAAATTAACTTGATGACGGACATAAACAGCACGATCAGGGACATCTTCCCGCAAAAAACGATTGTCATAATCGGCGACCTCGTGGCCGACCAGTTTCTCAACGGCACTATCTCGCGCGTCTCGCGCGAGGCACCGGTGTTTATTTTGAGGCACGATATGACCAATACCGTCCCAGGGGCGGCGGCCAACGCGGCGGCGAATGTCGCTTCGCTTGGCGGCAAACCTGTCCTGATCGGTTTGACCGGCGAGGACGCAAATGGTGTTATTTTGCTGAATGAGCTTGCCGCATCGGGCGTTGATTGCCGTAAGGTGGTGTCGGATGCGGCGTTCACGACTACGACCAAAGTTCGCGTTCTGGCGGGCCAGCATTATGCCGCGAGGCAGCAGGTGATCAGGATCGACTACGAGAACTCGAGCGAAATATCAGCTAAAGTTAAGGCGGTGCTCAGAAAGAATCTGGCCGATGCGGCCGCTGGCGCCGCCGCGATAATCGTCTCAGACTATAACTACGGCGCCGTTTTTCCCGAGATATTCGATGACGCTAAAGCAATCGCGGCGGAACGCGGAATCCCGCTGATCGTTGATTCCAGGTTTCGCCTCACGGAGCTCGAAAACGCGACAACCGCGACCCCTAACCGCGAAGAGGTCGAGCAGATCCTCGGCAAAAATTTTACATCGGATGATTGCTCGCGGCTTAGTGAGCGGCTTGGCTTCGAGGCTCTTTTGGTGACAAACGGCAATCAGGGAATGCTGCTTTTTGAGGGGGGCCGCTTGCCGCTGCAGATCGATGCTGTCGGGTCGGCGGAGCCGGTTGATGTCACCGGTGCTGGCGATACTGTCATCGCTACCTATTCGCTCGGACTCGCTTCGGGGCTGACATTTGCCGATGCGGCAAAAATCGCCAATCACGCCGGAGGGATCGTCGTTATGAAAAAAGGAACAGCGTCCGTAAATGTCGCCGAATTGCTCGAATCGCTAAATGGCAAAGATGCTGTTTCTTTATCAACGAATGCTAACTAGCCTATTATGCCCGATATTTTTGCACCCATCCTGCAACGCCCTGATATTGTCATAGAAGTTGCTCGAGCCCGGGCCGCTGGTTCAACGATCGTGCTCGCCAATGGCTGTTTTGACCTGTTTCACGTAGGGCATGTACGCTATCTGAGCGGGGCAAAGGCTCTCGGCCATATACTTGTTGTCGGCATAAACTCAGACCGGCAAACACGCATTCTAAAGGGTGAGGGCCGTCCGTACATGCCAGAAAAAGAGCGTGCCGAGATAGTATCTGCACTTTGGTTTGTCGATTTTGTCACAATCTTTGACGAGCCGACCGTCGAGGAACTTATTCTTGCAATCAGGCCTGATTTTCATGCCAAAGGCACGGATTACACCACAGATACGGTCCCCGAACGCGAGATCGTCCGCGGATATGGCGGCCAGGTCGCCATCGTCGGCGACCCGAAAAACCATTCGTCGACGGATTTGATTAAGAATGTGAGGGAAGACGCGGTGACACGGTGAAATTATTGCCGCGTCGCTCTGTAACAGTGTCGCTGCGTCAAACAATAATGTGGCTCGCTCGAACCAAAAACGATCTGATAATCGAGGTCTGGGAAAAGCTCGATTGCGAGAATGTCGGTGCGGCCGAGATCGAGGCGATCGAAGCCGTTGTCGCCGATCAATATGGACGTCCGGCGATACCGTCGCCGATGGTGATCGCCCGGATGCTCGCCGACGAGGGTGCTGACCTGCGCCATTCTGAGATTATGGCCCTTTACGTCGAGCGAGCCTCTGACCGCCCGTATGACGCGGCGCTCCGTAACGTGCTACACATCGATGATCTGAAAAGCACGGCCCGCTCAATACAAAATCTGGAAAATCTGCGTCGCAAATATAAAAGTGATAATGATAGAGAAGGATTGAGACTCGTCAGGGAAAACGCTCTGCGAGGCAAACAGATCGCAGCGGCTGAATCCGAAAAGAATAACGGCGACGAAACCACGCGACAGCTAAACGAGGAGATCGTAGGGTGGTTTAGGATCTGGCTGGAAACGCCGGAAATTTTTGACTCGTGGCTCGCTCTGCGACGTGAATCGCCGGATTTTATCAGAATATTTGGCAGTGTGGAGGAATGAGACCTCAATTTCAAATCTGAAATCTGTAATCAGAAATTTGAAATAAGGGAATCAGATTTAACTTTTAATGACAGGTTTAATCGCCTCTAAACAATTCATTCTCCATAATTAAAACACGAGGAACAAACCATCACCGCCGGACGGTCAAACTAATTAAAATGCGAAGATTTTATGCACCACTCGAGAATTTTCAGGATGATGCCGTCACGCTTGACGCTGATGAGACGAGGCATCTGCGTGACGTTTTGAGATTGAGTTTTGATGAGGAAATTTCTGTTTTTGACGGCACCGGTGGCGAATATAAGTGTGCGATCAGAGAGATTGGCAAAAAGAGCACACTGCTGGCGGTCATTGGCGAGATTGCTCCGGCATCACCTGAATCCGCATTCGAGATCACGCTCGCGGCGACGGTCCTGAATGGTGAAAAATACGATCTCGTCATTCAAAAGGCCGTCGAGCTAGGCGTTGCGACGCTTATTCCGATGCAAACCATCCGGGGCGATGTAAAGGTAAAAGACGCCGATAAACGTCTCGGGCGCTGGCGCCGCATCGCACTCGAAGCAACTAAACAATCGGGCCGTGCCAAGATAATGCAGATAGACGCACCGGCGGCCTTTGATTCGCTAATAACCAACTCTGATGGCAAGACCACAGTTCTATTCTCTGAACGTGACGGCTCCGGTTTCTCCACCATAACTGCTGACAAAAAAATAACCGCCCTGATCGGTCCAAAAGGCGGCTGGGATGATTCTGAGCTTGAGGCTGCCCGGTTGGGCGGCGTAACAGTTATCACGTTTGGGGGCCGCATCCTGCGGGCGGAGACGGCGGCGATCTCGATCACAACGATCCTGCAGCACAGGTTTGGCGACCTTAATTAGGGCGGCGTTAAAATACCGCAGAATCCTTTGGCCGGTAAAACGCGTCACCGCGCTGTTTCATTTTTGCTTTGCCGCCAAGCTTGCCGATAAAGTTTATCAGCATTTCTTTTTTATCGAATCTGAAAGTCGCCGTACCCTTAGCGTCAATATCCGGATCGTCAAAGGTGAGATTTGCATATTTCGTGCTTTTTGACATCAGTCCGGCGAGACCCGCACCGGGCAGCGGCAACGCGCTGATAACCTTGCCGCTCTGCCGCACGCTGTCTCTCGAATCGGGGTAGATCACGACCAACGATGCGTATGGAATGGCAAACATCTCCCGCTGATCTTGACGGTAAAATACGACTCGCTCATTTTCGTCGTCAAACTTAAGGGTGCCTTTTTCCTTGGCGCTCGACCCGAATATACCGCCTTCGTATCGGGCCTCGTAGGAATCCGGGGCACTGGGCGACATCGTTGTGGATTTTACCGCCGGCCGCGGCTGGGCATTTATCAGACCTGCAAAACAAAATACCGCGATGGTGAGCAATAACAATTTTTTCATAGACGTAACCTTCCCGTTCATACTAGGAGAGAAGATGTTTTTTTTATCAATGTATAGACGCGCTTTTTGTCCCGAGGGTTGTTATTTTGCAGCCGAAAGCTTCATTTCGTCCAGATAGGGCACGATTCGCGTTTCTGCGATCTTAACGTATTCAAGCGAAATCTCAGACCCGATCCATTGCCTCTCGAGTATCTGCGCGACCTTTGCCGTCGTGCCGCTGCCCATAAAACAGTCGTAAACGAGGTCACCCGGATCGGTCCAGCTTGATATCTGATCGTGAACGAGCTGTTCCGGGAAAATTGCCGGGTGCTCGAACGCGATCTTGTCTTTGGATGAAGATGTGCCGACATTGTAAAAAAAAATATTATTGACCTTGCGCTCCTTTGGAGCGACGTGGTCGTGGGCCAGATCGTTGCGTCCGACCTTGGTAATGCGAAATGATTTGAACGCTTTTTCCTGTTTTATGGGCTGCATCAGCGGATTAAAAGTCTTCGGCTGGCCTTTGCTAAAGCAGAACATATATTCAAAACACTGCCGGTAACGCTTGCCGCAATCGCTCGGGATCGGATTGTTTTTGGCATAGATCATCGTGTCGTGGACCTTAAATCCAGCCTTCTGAAACGTGATCGCGTGATTAAAACTGGTCAGCGTCTCGTCGCCATTCAGCGTCCGGTCACCGACAACCCAGATGACAACGCCGCCGGGCTTTGTCTTCTGATAAAGCGACTCCGCAATCTCCTCAACCGGAAAATGATAGCCGTTATAATCGCGCAGATCGTCGTACGGCGGACTCGTAATCGTCATATCAATGAGATCAACGGGCATTCGGCTGAGCGTTTCGAGACAGTTTTCGTTATAGATCGTGGCGAACTGCATATTATATCGGCCATTTATCGAGAAAGGCCTTCAGAAAGGCTTTTTCCGGTTTTTGGGATTCATTTTCAAGAAATTCGCGAAACATCTCTTGTTCGAGAATATAATCTTCTTCCTCAATCTTCCCAGCAAAATAGACGACTCGCAGCCATACGAGATATGTATTTAGCGTGTCAATCTGGTTGTATTCGACGATTTTGGTCAGATCGCGTTCGAGCCACAGGTCGGTGACCTGATCGCCACGCACGTCTATCTTGCCGGGGAACCCGCACATTTTTGCTAGTTCATCGAGACGCGGCGACATACCGCCGCGGTTTGAAAATTTTGTAAGAATATCGAAATGGGCGTCGCTGTTCCTCGAATCAAAATAGTCCGGCGCCTCCCACGGCTTATTTGGCCGTTTATTAAACTCCGGTGATGATATCTCGTTAATAATTCCGCGTTGAATGAGCACCTGCAGATCGGACTCGGACGAATTATATCCGACAAGCTGCGGTCGGCGGTCGCCGACGATATAAAGAAACCGACTGATAATTTCTGCTTCGTTTACATCGTGGTCATCAACCGGTAATTTTGGCAGCGAGTTTAATGAAAACTCAGTTACATGTTCGCGCTCACTATTATAAAAGGTTTTGCGCGACAGAAACGCGATCGACACAACCCGCGAGAACATATACTTCAAAAACGGGCGCGGCTGTGAGTCGGTATTATATTGCGGCGAATGCTCCCACAGACGCTGCATCGCCTCAAGCTCGGTTGTCTCATCCGGCAGATCAAACAGCCGCCGGGCACCTGCTGCATCGGGCACCCATTCGAGATCATAGAATAAGGCAAGGTCTTGGATTGGAGATTTTAGCATCGGGAAAAACCAGTTGAAACTGAGAAAGTGGAACTCAAAAACACGTCAAAGTCTGCCTCAGGCAAAGAAAGTTTAACACAGCCGAAAACTAAACAAGAAAAGCGCACGATACGGTCGATAAATGGCCGATTTCGTATGACGAAATCGTCGGCGTCGGGCTTCTATCGCTTGCATCCTCTTGTTCTACAATGGTTTCTGGCTTTTGGCACAACGATTGCCATTTCAATAGAGACAAGAGGGTCGGAAGAAACGATTTTATTAAAGGGGAGAACTAATATCATGAGAAAATACATCTCGACATTTTTAATGGCACTTATGGTGGCCGCGGCGATTCCGGCTATGGCGGATACGGTCTCGGCGCAAAAGCGATATTACACTAATTCACGCGGACAGCGCGTTTACACTCGCAACCGTACAACATACAAACGCCCGAATGTTTACCGCCGTCACCGCAAGGCGTTTAACCTCGGTATCGGAACCGGCGTGGGAGCATTGGTCGGGGGATTGATCGGTGGCAAAAAGGGCCTTGTAATTGGCGGCCTAGCCGGTGCGGGCGGCGGAGCACTCTTTACACATAAGCAACGGCCAAAGAATTACGTTAGACGTGTCTATCGTCGTAATTAATTTGTAACTGCTTTTAAATCGAAAGGCCCCGGTGATCTCAAAGTCACCGGGGCCTTTCTCTTAGTTTGTTTGATCCGGCGACCGCGACGAGAAGGTTTAATCTGATCAAATTTGGTATACACGAAAATTAAGTGTTTATTGGAATTCGCCGGTAAACTGTTGAAAAATGAGCGTTTTATCAATGTGGCACGTAGTTTGCAATATACATCTGTGACGAAGTCGTCGGGGGAAATTTACAGAATAGGAGAACGAACATGATTAAAAGATACTTTGCAACATTTATAATGGCAATTATGGTAGCAGTGGCCATCCCCGCGATGGCAAGCACGGCCTCTTCACAGACGAGACGTTATGAGAACAGGAATGAAAGACGCGTCTATCAAACCAACCGATACAATAATCGAAGTAACCAAAATCGCTACGGATACAGTGAGCCGAATGTGTACGACAAACACCGCAAAGCGGTCAATATCGGCGTAGGAACAGGTGTCGGTGCGATAATCGGAGCATTGTTAGGCGGTAAGAAAGGTGCGTTGGTCGGCGGTGCGGCTGGTGCGGTTGGTGGCTATGTGGTCACCAAGAAGCAGGCACCACGCAATCCAAACCACTATCAGTACCGATACTAAACTAAAGCTGTTTAGCGAATAAGTGGAAAAAGCTCCGGCATCGATGGGATGCCGAGGCTTTTTTTCCTTTAGCGTACTGATTTTGCTTTCACAGCTTCTCTATTGAAAAGAGCGAGCCTTTGGTCAAACGCCTTTCTGACAATCTGTACATCCTCTAAAAACGGTCCCAACTCATCCATTCGCAGGGCTTGCGGGCCATCAACCAGTGCTTTGCCCGGTTCGGGATGAAAATCAACGAGCACCATATTCGCACCTGATATCACGCCCTGTGCGGTGATATGCATAATGTCGAGAATCTTGTCCGAGCTCCGCGAACGGCTGCCGACCGAGTGCGACGGATCAATGCAGACGGGCATTCGCGTCAGATGTTTGACGACGGGTATGTGCGCAAAATCGACAATATTTCGATGCGGATCGCCGATATTCGTCTTCATTCCGCGGAGGCCGAATATAATTTTCTGATTACCTTCGCTGGCGAGGTACTCGGCCGCGTGGAGCGATTCGTCGAGCGTGATGCCAAAACCGCGTTTGAGCAGCACCGGAAATTCCTGCTGGCGTCCGACGATTTTTAGGAGCTCAAAGTTTTGCGTGTTTCGTGTCCCGATTTGCAGCATCACGCCGGTTGGATTGCCTGTCATGTCCAGCGCCATGCTGATCTCATTGACATGCGATTCGTGCGTGACCTCCATCGAGATGACCTTGATACCGTATTTTCCGGCCAGCTCAAAGACATAGGGCAGACAGTTTTTGCCGTGTCCTTGAAACGAGTACGGACTTGTTCGCGGTTTATACGCCCCCATCCGCGTACAGACCTGGCCGTTTTCCTGCAGAGCTTTCATCATTGCCTCAACGCTCTCAGGCGAATCGACGGCACATAAACCCGCAAAAACATTGAGATTGTCCTGACTAAAATTTACGCCGTTATATGTAAAATTATTTGGCCTGTGGTCGTCCTTGTGGCGGCCGAGCACACGGTAAACCTCGGACACGCGAATGACATGTTCGATGCCCGGAAAGCTCTTGATCTCATCAACCGACAAGGCGGCCGTGTTGCCGATCAGGTGCAGCTCGGTCAGCAGTTTTTCGGTTCCCTGAAAATTATGGACAAGGATTTCGATGTTTTGAAAGTTTTTAAGATGAGCTTCGATACGCTGGTATTCGCGGGTCGATTCATCGATATTTGGCTTTAGGACGAGGATCATATAATTTAATTAGTAGTCAATTTATCGAAGTAAGTTTTGTAGTCGAGTAGCGTCCGAGAAAGCGAACCTCTTCGGTTTGCTCACGAATTTCCTCCAGAGCCCCGGTCAGATCGCCCTCGATCGACGGCACCCTGACATCGAGATAAAAATTAAACTGCCCTGGGAGATTCCTGATCGGCAGGCTCTCGATCTTAGCCAGATCAAGCCCGCGGCGGACAAATGGCCGCAAAGCGTTGTGCAATGCTCCGGGCTGATTCTTTAACCTCAGCACCAGGGAAATCTTGCTGCCCGTGCCGTTTTCATCTGATTTTTGTGACAAAAGCGCAAAACGCGTGTAATTTTCGGTGTTGTCCTCCAGATGCTCACGCAAAATCTTGCCGCCATAGATCTCGGCGGTTCGCTTGCCGCCAATTCCGGCCCGCGTGACATCTCCGCTCTCGACCGCACGCCTGACGCTGCCGGCGGTATCGTCGGCCGGCACAGCCTCCAACTTGGGATACGCCGCAAAAAATCTACGGCATTGTGCCAGTGCCGCCGGGTGTGACTCGACAGTTCGGATCGTCTCCATCGTGGCCTCAGGGCAGGCGACCAGATAATGCGAAACCGGCAAAATAACGTCCGCTATAATACTAAGCGAACTGTCGAGCAGCAGATCGACGCAGCGGTGGACCGAACCGATCAGGCTATTTTCCAGTGGAGCCAGGATCAGGTCGGCTTTGCCCGTACTAATCGCTGTAAACAACTCTTCGAACGTAGGGAACGAAACCGTCTGACAGTCCTCGCCCAGAATCCCAAGCGCAGCCTCCTCGCTAAACGTGCCTCTGTCGCCGAGGAAGGCGACCCGCGACTTGCCGGTCAATCTCGTGACTTCAGACTCGGGCATTTCCACATTTTCAAACGGTTTTTTGTACAGTTTTTGCTGTAGCAGCAGCGATTCGTCGATGATCCGCTGAAAGATATTATCGATGCTGTGCTCGTCAAATGGTCCATTATTCTCCTGCCGCAGACGAGACAAAACTTCTTTTTCGCGGCTCGGATCGCAAAGCGAGGTCTCGGCGCCCGTCTTTGCCGCACCGACACGCAGAGCTATTTCCGCCCGCTTATTTAATAGCCTGAGCAGTTCGCCGTCGATCTCGTCGATCTCGGTACGCGGATTATTTATCGTTTCTTTAGACACGGTTTCAATAACTACAAACTAAAAAGGCCACCATCTTTTCCAGATGATGACCTTAAATTCAATCTTTCCAAAGACCAACAAGTCACCATGTTTCCGGAGGAAAATTGTGATAAAAAAATACAGAAACAACATAATCCGGCGAATAAAATTTCGCAGTTTCCGTATTTAGATCGTTGATATTGTGTGTTTTATTCATTACAACAAGTTTTGATGCTTTGAGAATTATAATATCTATTTATTATATGTCAACCCATTTTTTTATCATGTGCGATCTGGCCATTCCATTTCCGAGTTTGCGGAGCCTACTGCTCGCCGACGAAATCGAAGTCTGTCAGCGTATCGACAATCTGAACGACGCGCGGCGTGAAACGGTACCGCCTTGACTGAACGCTGATCGTATAAGGCTGGCCCGATCTGACATCGGCAAAGCGATAGTAACCGAACGAGCTGGTCGTTGTGAGACGGCGGCTGCCGTTCGTGTCGGTGACCACAACGGCGGCATTTCTGATCCCGCGGCCATCTGGGGTAACGATGCGACCGAAAACATCGACTCCGGCGGCTGTCGCGCCAATTATAACGTTTCCCTGCTCATAAGTCGTTGGAAGCAATGTGCCAGTTAGGTTCGAAACGCTTTGTGGTGTCGGTGTGCTCCCGAACGCCACCACATAGCTGCCAAGGTTGACATTCGTAGGTACCGTAAAAGTTATAGTGAGGATAGTACGAGTACCCGCTAAATACGTATTGGTCGAATCAACAAGGATGCCAAGCTGACCCTGGGCGACGTTGTTGGTGTTTGTTGCAAGGTTGGAACCCTCCGGCGTGCCAGCGCCAAGAGCGACACGTGGATTCGTCAAGACGCCGGGGCTAAAATTTAAGCTAAAACGTGTCGACGATTCATTACCCAATGAATCAATCTGGATCGGCATAGTAACTTCCCGACCAGGGCCCGGAATGCCGACGCTTACGCCACGTATAACACGCACCTGCGCAGTTGTCGGTTCGGCTACAAAGCCGGAAGCGGCCAAAAATAGCACGGCCCCGAAAATAAACAAAGTCTCGCGACTAAAAGTAAAAAAAGACGTTGCGGATTTACTCATTTTTTTCACCTAGCTCCTCCATCGAAAATTAAGTCAGGCATTGATCCAGTGGCAAAACCCGTAAGGTTTGTGCGTGCCTGCAGCATGTCGAGGTCGTGCTTTCAGATTCAGACTCTCAAGTCGGCTTAAATTAATTCTAACACATACAGAAAATGTCCTAGAAAATAGGTAGCGGGTCAGTTTGAAAAATGATGGCCGCAGAGCGGCGACGAGAGAATAACCAGATGCTAAGCTTCTGGTTACAAGGGACGAGCGTTTCGCCGAGTCGAAGATGCGGCAAGATTACAGCCTTAAGAAGGGAACCAGGGCGGCTTGCCTGTCCGCACTCATGAGTGGTACAGTTATTTCGCTTCAAACAACTTTCACCAAACTGGCAAAAGGACTGTACCAAACTGGTCAAAATGCGGGATCAATCTGCATATTGCGCTAGACCAATCTGGGGTATTTTTTACGTGAACTGGTAATGGGTTTTGCGGGCAAACCCAGTTATTTGCTAGATTTTGCTGCCTGAACCGGACAAATTGTGGCACGTGCCACATTTAAAAACCTTTCCCAAACCCGACAATTTTGGGAATTTTAAAAATTAAAAAAAAATCACCCTAAATTTTTTGTTTTAACAGGGAGCTTTGAAAAACCCTCTAGCTCTGAGGGTCGTACTGATGACCGGGATTTACAAGTTGAGCATCTTCTCGGCGCACTCTGCGTATAAAATGTTTTTTAATGCAGAGTGCGCTGAGAGGGACGCAGAGTTCGCAGCTAAAATGTATAGGTATTAGCCTGTATCATCGTTTCGGCGATCCGCTGACGGGCGGCGACGGTGTTTATGGGCGAATTGTTTTTTGTATAACGCCTGAGGGCGACGAGCAAGGTGCGGCCTTCGTCGCCCTCGGACATGGCGGCGATCGTGTTTTTTGCTTTTGCGTCAATGCGTTGGATCGCGTCGTTGCAATAGACCGACGCCATATCGATGTAACGGCCGGCGGCCTCTTCGCCAGATGCGTCGGCGCGTTTTATGGCCCGCAGTATAGCGGTTTCCATCTGATATGCATCCATTATGATGTCGGCGCAGTTCATCAGGATTTCCTGCTGTTCGCTGAGCGCCATCATATATTTCTGAGCCGCCGTGCCGAGCACCATGAGGGCGATCTTCTTTGCGTTTTGAGCAAGCTTTGTTTCCGCCGCCATTAGGCTCGTATCCTCGTCAAACGACATCTGCGGATTAAGTATCTCGTCCTGGAGAGCTTTTGCGGCTTGTAACAGGCCGAGTTTGCCCTTCATCGCCCGTTTCATCAACTGGCCGGGAATGAGCATCCGGTTAATCTCGTTGGTTCCCTCAAAAATTCGGTTGATCCGCGAATCTCGATATGCCGCCTCAGCCGGGTAATCTTTCGAATAACCATACCCGCCATAGATCTGGACCATCTCGTCAACGACGTAATCGAGCGACTCGGAACAGGCGACCTTATTGATCGATGATTCGACCGCGTATTCTTCGATAGATTGCAGTTTCTTTTCAGTGCTCGCTCCGTCGCCGATAAGAGCGTCGATCATGCCCACCGTTCGGTACGTGATAGATTCAGCAACCCATGTGCGGATAGCCATTTCGGCCAGTTTATGTTTGATAGCACCAAAGCTGGAGATCGGTTTGTTAAACTGATGCCGCTCATTGGCATATCTTACGGCCTCGTGAATCGCCAGTTTTGCTCCGCCGGTTACGGAGGCACCGAGTTTGAAACGGCCGACATTCAAAACGTTAAACGCTATCTTCGCACCGTCGCCGACGTTGCCGATGAGGTTGCCGATCGGAATTTTTGCATCCGATAGAATGACTGCTGTTGTCGAGGACGATTTGATGCCGAGCTTATGCTCTTCGCCGCCGGGACGGCAATTCTCAGAACGCGGGACCAGGAAGCAGGAGAATTTTTCTTTTTCACCATCAACCTTTGCAAAAACAAGATATACATCGGCAAAACCGCCGTTGGTGATCCACATCTTCTCACCGTTGAGCGTCCATGTCTGGCCGTCTTCGCTGAGCTTGGCGACGCATTTTGCTCCGAGAGCATCGGAACCGGAACTGGATTCGGTCAGGCAATATGCCGAGACGGCTTCGCCGGAGATAATCTTCGGTATCCACTCTTTCTTCAATTCCTCAGAGCCCCAATAGAGTATCGGAAGCAGGCCGATCGAGGTCTGGGCACCATACGTCGAGCCAAAACCGCTGCCGCGGCCGACCATCTCGGCGATGATTGCACCGGACGTCTGATCAAGCTCCATACCGCCGTATTCTTCAGGAATATTCGCCCCAAGCAGACCGAGATCACCGGCTTTTTTGAGCAGATCACGAGCGACCTCCCATGCGTGGGCCTCGAGAGCCGGCAGGTTTGGTACAACCTCATTGTCGATGTATTCACGACAAGTCTCACCGATCATCCGATGTTCGTCGGTAAAATCCTCCGGCGTAAAAACATCTGCGACCGCCTGATCCGCGATCAAAAACTCGCCGCCTCTGACATATTCTTTTTCCATTTGTGGTTCCATAAATTTACTCCTTTTATCAACCACATTGAAACATAGGACACATAGACACTTTGAAATTAAAGATCATTTTTCTTCCTATGTGCTCTATGTTTCTATGTGGTTGATCGCCCTAATCCAATCTTTCGAATATTCCCGCGGCGCCCATGCCGCCGCCGACGCACATTGTGACCATGCCGTAGCGTGCGTTTCGTCGTTTGAGTTCTTGCAACAAGGTTGCTGTTAACTTAGCTCCTGTGCATCCAAGCGGATGGCCCAGTGCGACGGCACCGCCATTAACGTTAACTTTCGAAGGATCCATTTCGAGAACCTTCATCACCGACAAACCCTGCGCGGCAAACGCCTCGTTCAGCTCGATCACATCGATCTGATCTAGGGTCAGGCCGGCCATTTTCAATGCCTTCGGGATCGCATAGACCGGGCCGATTCCCATTTCTTCGGGCAAACATCCGGCGGTTGCGAACGAGATAAATCTAGCCAGCGGCTTGATCCCTAACTCTTCTGCTTTATCCCTCGACATGACCACAGCGGCAGCAGCTCCGTCAGACATCTGCGAAGCGTTGCCGGCGGTAACTGTTCCGTTCACGTGAAAGACGGCTCGCAGTTTTGCAAGGCCTTCGACCGACGTATCGGCACGAGGGCCTTCGTCCTGAGCGAAAACAACTTCCTTGCGGCGAACGCGGCCTTTTTCGTCGAGTTCGTCAACGAATATCGTCATTGGTACGATCTCGTCCTTGAATTTGCCTTCGGCGATAGCGGCAAGGGCTTTGCGATGCGAATTGTATGAGAATTCGTCAGCTTGCTCGCGGGTGATCTCGTATTTGCGGGCCAGATTCTCAGCCGTGAGGCCCATGTTGAGGTAGTAATCTGGATAGGTATCGACAATGTGCGGATTTGGCCGCACGACATTGCCGCCCATCGGTATCATCGACATCGTCTCAAGCCCGCCCGCAACAATGGCATCTGCACCACCCGTCATAATGCGTTCGGCAGCCAAAGCGATCGTCTGCAAGCCCGACGAGCAATAGCGATTGACCGTCATAGCCGAAACCTCAACCGGCAAACCAGCCACGATCGCCGATGTCCTCGCCACATTCATCCCCTGCTCCGCCTCAGGAAAAGCGCAACCCATAATGACGTCATCGATCAAGGACACGTCAACCCCAGCCCGCTTCACCGCCTCCTTAATAGCCGCCGCCCCGAGATCATCAGGCCGCGTATTTTTTAAAGTCCCTTTCGGCGCTTTACCCACAGCCGTTCGAACGGCCGATACTATTACTGCTTCTTTCATATATTCTTTCTCGACTCACTAATCCTCAATAAAATACTTCCCGGGCTCGTCGGTTCTACCGTCTGCCAAATTGCACAGGCGCCTAAAGTTTGCCATGGTGGCTAGCCAAGCATCCTCACCGCTAACACTGACTATGTTTTCCTTCACCTTCGGGCGATCTACCAGCCCTTTTTCCTTCAGCAAGAAAACGGCATCGTCACAATCCTTTTGTCTTCCGGCGAACATTTTTAAGATCAGAAGCCATTCAGGCGAGATCAACTGAAATCCGTTCGGAAAGCTCACGGCCTCCGCCAAAGCTTTTTGATAATATCTGGCGTAACCGTCATTGCGAACGATCCAATCGACCGCAACTTTGTATTTTCCAACCTCGACCGTGTAGTTACTGCCGCCGAATGTTGAGGGTGCTTCCTCGTTCAGCGAAACGTTACCGGACGCAATAATGTCGACGTCCTTGGTCAATCGCAGACTACCGTAAAGGTACATCGCGATGCCGCCAGCCAATGCCCAAGCGACATTCTCGGCCTCGGCGACATTGCCGATCTCCCGAGCAGCCGCAAGTCCGGTATCGGTGGAAATGGTCGGGCTATCGACATTCTTTTGAACGCGCTCAATTATTTCCTGATCGCTCATACTGCTTCTGCCTTGTGCTTGATCGTCTTCAACATCTCCATTCTTATCAATCCGCTAAACGGCTGTATGAATGTCCAGTAAAACCCAAAACTCCTGCGGCTGCCGTCGTCGAGGCATCTGATGCGTGTTTCGGTTGTCAGGCGCGTCTCGCCGTTCGAGCTTTCAAGCGAAAAATTCCATACCGCCTTGGCGTAGCCTTTTTTATCAAACTCGCGAAAATTAGACGCATCGACCTTTTGCATATCGCCCCACGGCGTCCAGAATCTGCCTGCCAAGCCGATGAGAACTTCTTTGTTCACAACCTCGCCGAGGATCTTAAATCTCGAATATTCCAAGTTTCTAAGACTCACCGCTTCGCCCGACATTCCGCGTAACCGAAGCAACCACCTGACGATGAAGGAATCACTAAAATCGACCTCGTTCGCCGCCTTATACACGCTCGCTACATCAGCATCGATGGCGATATTGTGCGTTTCGACAAAATCATATTCTGGCAAAAAATCATCGATCAGCATTTACCGACTCCATCTTTTTCTCAACGCGATAAACCTCCGACATTCTCGCTGTCCCTTCGCCGCCACTCGTCGAGCAGGCTGCCCACTGCCGCCAGTTGAATTCCGCGAGTTCGTATTTAGCTTTTGCATCTGCAACGTCGGTCAGTTTGTCGCCCCAGTTCTCATAAAATGAGGCTCGGATCTCATTCAGCGGAAAATAGCCTTCGCCGCGATCCGTCTCGGCAAGCATCTCTGCCTCGGCCCCAGCATAGCTTCCATCGCTTGCCAATTCTCTCCAATTCGCCATGCTCAATTCTCGATTCCTACCTCGACTTCCTCTATATTCAAAACCCTCTTCAACTCACTCGACTCAATCTCGACCAAAAATCCACGCTTACCGCCGTTGATATAGATCTTCTCCAGATCGAATATCGTCTTCTCAACATAAACCAGCATCGCCGTTCGCGTGGCAAATGGCGATGTGCCGCCGACGAGATAGCCTGTGTGTTTAGATGCCCGTTCCGGTGTTGCCGGATCGACCGATTTCACGCCGATGTGCCGGGCGAGATTCTTGGTCGAAACCAATTTGTCACCGTGCATCAACACGATCAAAGGCTTTTTCTCATTCGTTTCAAGTATCAAGGTCTTAACAACCGAGTGCTCATCCACGCCTAGCTGTCGTGCCGATTCCGCCGAACCGCCTTTCTCTACATAATCGTAAAGCCGAGGTGCAAAATCGACCTTTTTCTCCCTCAAAAACCTTACCGCCGGTGTTATCGGATATGTCATTTCTTTGCCCAAAATTCGATTCCCAGAGCAACGGCTAGAACGACTATCGAAATGACATCAATTAATGCAACCTTGCCTACCTCGGATGAAACATTCGATGTCGTGTAGGTCAGAAAGATAAACACAAACTTGCTGACAAGTGCGGCGAGAATTATCGGAAATCGAAATTCTGGCTTAAAAACCGAAAAGATCAATCCTGCCCCAAGTATAGCGAGTAGTACTCCACGGTGCCGCATCAATACTTCAAGGCTTTCACCGCTGATCTTTACACCATAAAGACTTTCGGTTTTTGTAATGTCAAAGAACGCCATTATCGGCAAAATGTTTACGATACCTATAATGAAAATCAAGACGGTATTGATTATCTGCAAGTTCATTTAATCTCATCATACCTAAAACACGAGACGAGATGGTCATTGACCATACCTGTCGCCTGCATGAAGGCATACATAATTGTCGAACCGACAAAATTAAAACCTCTTTTTTTCAGGTGTTTGCTGATCGCATCTGAGATCTGGGTTTTTGCCGGGACGTCGGACATCGACTTGACCTTGTTATCGAGCGGCTTGCCGCCTACGAAGGACCAGATGTATTTGTCAAACGTTCCAAATTCCTCTTGAACCTTTAAGAAAGCCTTGGCGTTCTCGACCGCCGATTTGATCTTCAAACGATTGCGGATAATGCCCTCGTTCAGGAGCAGTTCTCCGCATTTCTCTTCGTCGTATTGCGAGACTATTACGGGATCGAAATTATCAAACGCCTCGCGGTAATTCGTGCGCTTTCGGAGTATCGTGTCCCAGCTCAATCCGGCCTGTGCGCCCTCGAGAATAAGGAACTCGAACAACGTCCGGTCATCGTGAATCGGCACCCCCCATTCGGTATCGTGATAGGCAATTGCCAGTTCATTTTTTGCCCAGCCGCATCTCTCCATCTTTCATAAAGTTTTTTTGCAATATAGAGCGTTTTTTCGATCAACGCATGCACGACGCCTTCCTTGTTCTTTAGCTCAACATGCCGCGATACGCAGGGAAAAAATTAAATCCCCATCGAAAACTTCGGCTCTTAAAACTCTCTGGCATATACGATCGTATGAAGTTGCTCCTTTAGGCGGCCAATAACGCCCGCAAGTGGCTGCCTAAAGGAGCAACTCCGACTGGGGAAAGCCGTATACCTCCATCACGCGTTTTGCCTGCCTGATGTGACGTTTCGAATGTTCCACTAAAACCGTAAATGCGTCATCCAGCTTATAAGTAAAAATAGCCAGAAACGGCGATGTGACGACCGTTTTTTCACGATCGGCAGATGCACACAACTCGACCTTACGGTTGACCTCATCGATTTCCGAGACGAAACGCTCAACAATGTCGGACGGCAAATCACTCGGCGGAACTATCCGTTTTACTGGTGCGCTAACTTTTTTTGAGTCGGTGGAAACGGCGTTTACCAGAAATCGCCCGCCCCAGGCGGTCAACGGCGAGTAGTTTTCCCAAAACGAATTCTTACGCGTACCAGTCGCCAGCTTGTTAAATTCAGCGTCAAACTCGTGGTTTGTCAGGATGATGTGGTCCAGACATTGAGCAACGCTCCAGCCCTTTTCCGACGGTTTCCAATTAAGCTGCTCAGGTGTAAGGCCGCCAAAGGACGCCGCCGCGTCGGTTGCGACCGCCGACATATCAGAGGTAATCTTCTTAATGCGTTCGTCCATATAAATCGCCTCCGACTGAGGTCCCGGCTTTAGTTTCTTAGCGGCTTACCCGTTTTCAACATGCCCGCAATTCGCTCCTGCGTTTTTCGCTCGCCGCAAAGCGATAGAAACGCCTCGCGTTCGAGGTCAATTAAATAACGTTCGGAGACGTATGTCTGATGATTTAGATCGCCGCCGCTCATTACGCGAGCCAGCTTTTTGCCGATCAGAGCGTCGTGATCTGAGATAAAACCGCTCTGTTTCATCATGTGCAAGGCAAGTTTCATCGCGGCCTGGGCCGATTCGCCGAGAGCCAAAATATCGGTCCGTTCGACCGGCTGTACATAGCCGGACGCATCGAGATTCAAAACCTCCTGTTTAGCGTCCTGAATCAATCGGTCGCCGTTCATTGAAATCGCATCCGATTCGCGGAGCAATCCCCACGCCTTTGCTTCCTGCGCTGAGGTCGCAACCTTGCCCATTCCGAGCAGCTCAAAAGTCTTTTTCAGGAACGCGAGCGGATCAGCATCGGGCGTTCGTTTTGCGGCGTCCATCGCCCTCATAGTCATTTCCTTTGTGCCGCAGCCGGCCGGTATCAGGCCGACACCTACCTCGACCTGGCCCATGTAAGTCTCGCCCGCCGCCCGCACCTTATCGCCGTGCATGGCTATCTCACACCCTCCGCCAAGCGTCAACCCATATGGCGCTGTCACGACCGGCTTTGCCGAATATCGCAGCCGCATAACCGTTTTTTGCAAGGAGGCGACCATCATATTGATGTCGTCCCACTCCTCTTCCTGAGCGGCGAGCAGGAGCATCATTATGTTTGCTCCGGCCGAGAAATTGCCGCCCTGATTGCCGACGACAAGGCCTTTAAAATTTTTCTCGACCTCGTCTATCGCAAAGTTCATCATCGAAACGGTGTCGCCGCCGATCGAATTCATCTTTGAATGAAATTCGAGACACGCCACACCGTCGCCGATGTCTATCAAGGATGCCCCTGGATTCGATTTGATAACGCCGGAACGCTCCTTGATGGTCTTGAGGACTATCACACCCGGACGGGCGGGCATTGATTTGTACTCGCCTGCGACTAGGTCGTAGAAGGATGTAATGCCATTCTCGTTCTTATAAAATGTCGTTGCACCAGAGGCCAGCATCTTCTCGACGTTGGCAGGAATGGGCTGGCCTTCCTTTCTCATCCGCTCGACAGATTCTGAAACACCGATAGCGTCCCAAGCCTCAAAAACACCGATCTCCCACCCGAAACCCCACTTGATCGCGTTGTCGATATCGACGATCGTATCGGCAATCTCTGGGATTCGATTTGCGGCATAGCGGGAGACACGCGCCGTAGTTTTCCATAGAAATTCACCTACGCGGTCATTACCCCAAACGAGAGTTTTCACCCGCTTAGCATTGTCATCTATGCTTTTTGCAGCCTCAATCGAAGGAAATTTTGTCTTGACCTGAGGCTTGTATTCAAAAGTTTCAAGATCGAGTTCGAGGATTACGCGTTTGCCATCGGCGTCGTTTGATTTCTTAAAAAAACCGCCCTTGGTTTTATCGCCTAGCAGATTTTTATCAAGCAGCGTTTTGATCAGATCGGGAAGCTGAAAAACATCTCGGTCCTCATCGTCAGGAACGGCGGGATAGAGATTCGTCGTCACGTGAGCGGTCACATCGAGCCCGACCAGGTCGGATGTCCGAAACGTCGCCGACGAGGCGTGGCCGATGGCCTTTCCCGTCATTTGATCGATCTCGGTCGGCGTGAAACCCATGGCGATCATCTCGTGGATCGTGGCCATCATCCCAAAAACACCGATGCGGTTGGCGATAAAATTGGGCCGGTCCTTGGCCGGAACGACGCCCTTGCCGAGCCTTTGATCGAGAAATCCTGAAATGCCGCACGCGATCTCGCCGCTGGTGTTGCTGCCCGGAATCACCTCGACGAGCTTCATATAACGCGGCGGATTAAAGAAATGGATGCCAACAAAATGTGTCTTAAAATCGTCAGAAAATGGCTCGGCGATCGAGTCGATCGGAATGCCGCTCGTATTCGACGCGATCACCGCACCCGGCTTGCGGTATTTATCGACCTCAGCGTATAGCTTGTGTTTGATTTCGAGATTTTCAACGACGGCCTCGATAACAAAATCGCAATCCTTGATCTTGGCAAGATCGTCCGTAAAATTTCCGGTCGAAATCAATTTCGAGTTATCGCCAAGCATAAACGGTGCCGGTTTTAGTTTTTTGGCTGCGTCAAACAGAGAATTGACGATACGGTTTCTTACCGCCGGCGATTCGAGCGATAACCCTTTTTTTTCTTCATCCGGTGTCAGATGCTGCGGAACGATGTCGAGCAACAGTGTCGGTATCCCGGCGTTAGATAAATGAGCGGCGATTCCCGCTCCCATTGTTCCCGCCCCCAAAACAGCGGCTTTTTTGATATTCATATCTCTTGAAGTCCCAGTATTAATTGGCAAAATTATAACTGAATGAGCATTCATTCAGCAAGCGCGTTTAATATAGATATTCTCATTAATACAAATTTTTGCAGGCTTTTCTTTATAATTCACTATTATCGTAATCGAATATAAACGAAATTTCCTTGACTTAAAACTAAAACCGAATGATAATTCTCGTTCAAAATAAACTATTTGATTGAGCTTTCGATTAGACTTAGGTGTATTCTTTCGTGGCTTATCAGTCTGAATAATTATCTGGAGAATAACTATGTTTAGAAAAACAATGCTGGTCATCTCGATCTCACTTTTCTTTGCGGCTGCGGTCTTCGCCCAGGGAACTACCACAACGGCTTCGACAACGACTGCCTCAACCGGTGCCACGGCGAAAAAGCCAGCCGTTTTTCGCCCGACTAAAGACCAAATCGAACAAGTGCAGACAATTCTAAAGGAAAAGAAACTCTACAACGGTGAGGCGGACGGCAAATATAACACACCAACCAGAACCGGGATAAAGAGCTTTCAAAAAGATAACGGCTTGACGCAAACTGGCACGCTCAACCGGGCAACTCTCGAGAAATTTGGCGTGGAATTGACTGAGAATCAAAAGACGATCCCTGTTCTTGCAAGCTCATTTGCGACTGAAAAAACGAGCACCTTAAGTTCAAATACGGGTGGAACAGGTGGGCTGACGACGGGCGTGACGGCCTCAAAGCCTGCCGGAGGGCCAAAAAGGCCTGCACCTTTCAGAGCCAACGCCGATCAGATCATGGCAGTTCAAAAACTATTGAAAGACGGTAAGATGTATGACGGCGAGGAGACGGGCAAACTGGACCCGGCAACCCGCGACGGCCTGAAAAAATATCAAGAGGCTAACGGTATAAAGGTCACTGGGACGCTGAATGCCGTGACGCTTCAGAAAATGGGCATTGCTCTTACCGACGCACAAACCGCGAACGTCGCCGCCCAAGCCGCCTATGACGCAGCCAAAACCACAAAAAACTAAACGAAGTCTTTGCAGGGTGAAAGAGGGTGTCTTCCGATCTTAGAGCCTCGCGTGAACTTGTATAATAGCGATTATGAAAATCCTCGTTTTGCTCTTGATCTTGCTTGCTTTGGTTGGAAACATAACTGCCCAGAGCGAAACGCAAAAAAAGACAATTAACGCCGACATCCAAAAGGTTATGAACGACCAATCAACGGCGTGGAATCTCGGCGATATTGAGTCGTTTATGCTCGGTTATTGGCGATCCGAGAAGCTCGTGTTTGTCTCGGGCGACAAGGTCACACGCGGCTGGAAAGAGACGCTCGACAACTACAAAAAAGGCTATGATTCACGTGCAAAGATGGGGGTTTTGAAATTCTCAGACCTAGAGTTTTTCGTGCTTTCTAAGGACGCAGCCGTTGTCCTTGGTAGTTGGGAATTAGTTCGGGAAAAGGACAATCCGAAAGGCAAATTCACGCTCACATTCCGCAAGTTCAAAGAGGGCTGGCGGATCGTCATGGACCACACCAGTTAATCCTTACACATATTCAATTCCAGATTTATCAGAGGATAATTATTCAACGCTGAGAAGCCCTTGTCGCGTGATGGTTAAGCGGCGATCGGTGCGGTCCGATTCGCGGGCCGCGTCGAGTACACGTTGGACCTCGAGGCCATCGGCAAAGGTCGCGGCATGCTCGACCGTCTTTTGTCCTTTGCGGATAGCATCAATGATTTTGGGTGCAAACTCCGTAAATCCGCGTGCAAAACCTGAGTCAATTCCGCCCCCGACGAGCGGCCCAAATTTGACCTTGACCTCATGCCAATCCTCATCACCGGCTGTGGTTACAAAAACATCGCCGCGATGATCGATTCGCAGAGCACCAAGACTTCCGTGAAACTCGATACGATTCCAGTATTCAGGATACTCGACCAGCGAAACCGAGACCAGACCGGTTGCATTGCAAGTCAAATCGCTGTCCGCAAATCGAAGGAGCATATGTGCTTCGTCGTCGGTCGTCACCGGCCTCGTTTCGCCATTTGTATCGCGACGTTCCCTGATATGCGACTGCAATTGGCAAAAAACGCTCTCAACCGTAGTACCTAAAAACCAGTTAAACGAATCCAGGATATGCGAATTTATCGCTCCCAGTGCACCGCCGCCCGACGCTGCGTCAGACCACCAATTCCATGGCAGATTTGGATCGCCGCGGTGAGGCGCCTTAAAGATTGCCTTGGCATGTCGAATCTTGCCAATTTCACCGTCTCGAATCATATCAAATGCAGTTTGACGGCCCGGCTGAAATCGCAGTTCGTGATCGATCAGAGTAAGCATAGGCTGGCCTTTTGCCGCCGCCGCCATCTCCGACGCCTCGGCGAGGTTCATCGCCATCGGTTTTTCACAGAGAATATGTTTGCCGTGTTCGATGGCAAACAGCGTCATCTCGCGGTGCAGGTTTGGCGGTGTGGTAATGCAAACCAGATCAACCATTGGATGCAAAACCGTTTCGCGCCAATTGGCGGAAAAATGCCCGATGCCAAATTCGTCGGCC
The DNA here is from genome assembly GCA_038257355.1 of Pyrinomonadales bacterium. Classification (GTDB taxonomy): domain Bacteria; phylum Acidobacteriota; class Blastocatellia; order Pyrinomonadales; family Pyrinomonadaceae; genus OLB17. The sequence continues at coordinate 49,898 of JBBSJK010000011.1, forward strand.
GTAGCCCGGGCATTTTCAACACTACCGCTCGCAACCGACGCGATCCAAGCCCCGTCGAATGCCTCAAACGCCGGTATTTGTATCCGTCGTGCAAAACCAGTTCCGATGATTCCGATCCCTACTTTATCTTTCATGATTAAATTTAGTCTCACAGAAACAGCCAGAGAACAAAAAAGCGTAAGAAATATTCCTACGCTTTAATCCATTTAAGTTTTTTTAGGGCCTTAAGTCGAAACTCAGAACTTGGCTAATCGATGCCGAGCTCGAGGCTCGAAGCCGTTTGTCGTGTTCCGCGATGGCCTTTGCGGAGAAACATTTCGTAATTTTCCTTATCCTCTCCTTGGAGAGTCAGAATGTGAGCTCCGATGAGAAAGCGCTCTGTCGATATATGCAGCCCCACTTTTTCATAGCGACGCCCCATAGCCGTCATACAGATCTTGCCTGTCGGTAGATCAATCTCGATATTAAGAACGCGCTCATGTCCTACTAGGTATTTTTCTTTGACGCGGATCGAGGGGACAATGAAGGCGACCCCGGTGCGGCTGATGTCAAACGTCTCACCGAGTACGCAGGCAGCTCGGGCCATCTCGCGGGCACGCTCGGTATTGATGTCCGGCTCGAACCAAATTTTACAGGGAGCCGTGTGGCGGCGGCGCGGTGCGACCATGCTCTCGGACAAAGAGCGATTAAATTTGCTAATCAGCTTTCGTAACATCGGCTTGTTCCTTAAAAATACTGTAAGTACTTAAGATATAACGCTTTTTAACGAAAATATCAACATCTTTGTACGTTTTTTATTGATTTTTTTAATTTATCATCGGTTTTCCTCCGTTTTCCTGGCTGGTTACTCGCGAAATGCCCTTAGCATCGAGCTTTAGGATAAACGATAATTTTCCACTTTTGGCATAGGTTGCGGGGGTTGCGGTGGCATAATACTGTTTTTTGTCAGTGGCGAGATTTATAACGTAGTTGTAACCCGTCGAGACACTTGTTTTAACGTCAGGTGGCAGCAAACCCGTGCTAACGAGCGTCTGCATATCGGTAAATACACCACCATTTTGCAGCGAATGGGCAAGTTGGGCCTTTGAGATGCGTTCGAGCATCTTCTTTGCCTCATCCTGATGCGTTTCGATACGTAAATTATAGAAATACTGCTTGCCTTCTTTTTTTATTCGAGCTTCGGCCTCCTCATCGACGGTCAGGATGACCCAAATGTCGCCCGCTTTTTTAAGATTAATTTTCTGAAGCTCCTGTTTACTCACGTCGTTTGGCAAAACTGCGGTCACCGTGGCTCTGTCACCCGTTATGATCTCGCCGTTGATCTCGATCTCAGCCGGGACCTGACCAGCAATCGCCTCAAAATCAAGGGCGAAATCATTTAACTCAGTCTCGGTCAGCCCCTCGATAGCCGGTCGCAAGTTTGTCAAAAAGATAGCCTCGCGAAACTTCTTCTCTCGCAAATTCTTATAAAACACGCGAACGGTATCAGCCGGCCCGTTTGGATCGATGGCAATAGTTGCTCCTCGTACGGCCGTTTCGTTATTGACTGTTCCGGCAGTATTGACCGGCGGGACGATATTCGTATTTGCAGAGGTGCTAGGTTCTGCAACCGAACAGCCGCTAAGCAAAACGAAAAGCAGAATGATCGAATACGGCCAAAACAGCTTTCGGGAACAGATGTCGTAAACTGACGGATTTCTCATTTGCAGAGTCGGGTTCACCTGATAATAATGCTGGAAAAGCCAAGGAAAGAATGAAAAAGCGACACGCTAAGTCTAATTATAGCGTGTCGCGTTAAAGAAAGTAAAACAATTTATTTTAATTGATTTACAGTTCGCTTTCGCGGACCTCGGTAGCTGAAGCAGGCTCGCTCACATCATTGCTGCGGCTCTTAAGGATCGTTTGGCGGCCGACAAGATAAAGCACCACGGCCAGAAGGGCAAACGGCAATAGTGCCAGCCAGTCGGAATTCGGCCCGGCGAAGAATGGGTTATACGCCGTCGACCAGTCCTGAAAGCTCTTGGCTGTCGAGCTAAGAAATTCGACCGCGAGAGCGACCAAAATTCCGGCCAAAGCCCCACCCGCGATATATCCTGAAGCGAGCAGTACGCCGGGGCTCTTGTCGGTTTCGGCGATCATTTGCTCGTCAGTCATATCGAGTTTGCGCAGTTTCTTAAACAGATCCTTGTCCACTGCCCAGCGGACCACGCCGCCGACAAATATCGGAGCCGAAACCAGGATCGGCAGATAAAGCCCGACCGCAAATGCGAGCGATGGAATGCCCGCCAGCTCAAGCGTAATTGCGATCATCACACCGAGCAAAACGAGCCCCCACGGCAATTCCTGACTGAGGATTCCCTGAATGATATAGCTCATCAGAGTGGCTTTTGGCGCTGCGTATTTAGTGACGCTTGTGCCGTCCGCCCGTTCCGTGACGTTTCCGTTAATGCCCGGATCGACAAAATACGCCGGGCGGCCCTGTTGATCGACGAGATAACGACCGGTGGCACCGCTGGCCGTGTCGGTATTGTGCCAGACGCTGTACGTCGCCGTGTCGTTAAAATAGCTGTCGCCGACCTGTTCGCGCCTAAAATTGCCACCCTCCCGGACAAGCTGCTGCTCGGACACGCGAAATTCTGTAGCAAATGCGGTCGGCTCGACCCGTTGATAAACCGTCGAAGCGGAGTTTAGTTGTATCAGGATCGGCCCCAGGACGAGTGCCGAAGTCAACGCCCCGACCAGAATTGCCATCTGCTGCAATTTCGGCGTAGAACCGACCCAGAAGCCGGTTTTCAGGTCCTGGGATGTAGTGCCGCCGTTTGACGCGGCGATACAGACGATGCCGCCAACGCTGAGCGCCGTCACAAAGTACGGATCTGGTGCCGTCCAACCGAGAATCAAAAATACCAAACATGTCAGCAGCAGCGTCGCCACGGTCATGCCCGAGATTGGATTTGAAGACGAACCGATCTCACCAGTGAGACGCGATGAAACCGTTACAAAAAGGAAGCCGAAAACGATAATTAAAATCGCGCCAAGGATGTTCATCTTGAGCGCCGGAACAAACGTAATTACAACGATCAAGGCGAGAATGCCGCCCACAACCCATTTCATTGAGATGTCGCGGTCGGTACGCGGTAAAGCTTCACCATTGACGGCCTTGCCGCTCCCGCGAAAATCCGCGATGCCGCCTTTCAGCCCCTGCCAGATGACCGGCAGCGAGCGGAACAGGCTGATGATACCGCCCGCCGCAACCGCACCGGCACCGATATACAGAATATAGTCGGCCTGGATGCTGTTGTTACCCTGAATGCCCATTTCAGATATCGGAATCGTTCCGGGTGCGAGCGGTTCGGTAAGGCCAGAGCCGAAGTATTTGATCATCGGAATCAGCACTAGATATGACAGAGCACCACCAGCAAACATCACGCCGGCGATCTTTGGCCCAATAATATAGCCTACGCCGAGTAGTGCAGGATTATTATCGAGAGATATCGAACCGCCCTCAAGCGGCGATCCGAAGGTTTTGCTCGGCGTGTCCTTCCAGCCCTTGAAAACCTGCATTATCGTGTTAAATGCAAATCCCATCAGAAAACCGATGCTGATGATCTTGCCGCCGTGTGTGGCCGCGTCGTCAGATTGCAGTTTTTCCGATTCGATCGAGGCAGCCCGCGATTCCGCCGAAGCACCGGCAATCAAAACCTGAGCGCAGGCCGTGCCCTCTGGATATTTCAGAAACCCGTGTTGCTCGCGAATCAGCGCCCGCCGCAGCGGGATCATCATCAAAATACCCAACAGCCCGCCGAGCACCGCGACCATCGTCACCCGCCAAATCTCGAGGTCAAAACCAAGTATCAAGATCGCCGGCATCGTCACGCCAATGCCAAACGCAATAGATTCACCCGCCGAACCGGCTGTTGTGACGATATTATGCTCGAGAATCGTCGCGTCTTTCGCTCCCAGTTTCGATAATATGCGAAACAGCGTGATCGAAATAACCGCTACCGGAATCGACGCCGACACAGTCAGCCCAACTTTTAAAACCAGGTAAAGCGACGAAGCGCCAAATACGATGCCGAGCAATGTTCCGACAATGAGCGGGACAGGCGTCAACTCACGCAGGCTCGTCGCATCGGGGATGTACGAGCGAAAATTTTCTAGAAATGGATTCTTCATGGCCGGAAAGGTCTCCTTTGGACGTCAACTTCAAGTGGGGAAAGGGTCTGCAAGGAATTTACAGCGGATTTCCCACAAGCGCAAGGCAGAAACACGAGCGGTAGCGAGTGTGACTTTTTCGTTTCCAGTTTCCACCTCGTTAACGCACGAGGCACAC
>JBBSJK010000012.1:0-53791 GCA_038257355.1 Pyrinomonadales bacterium
AACATATCTACAAACGGTTCGAAGGCCAGCAAGGGATCTGGGGAGATTATGTCGATAATCATCTCATCCCGCGTCTCAATGGTTTCGAACTTCTCATGGCGTCGTATGCAATGGCGCATCTCAAACTCGATCTGCTGCTAAGCGAAACAGGTTATACAAGTGCCAAAGACAAACGCTTCCAAGTCTATCTAACCAACGCCCTCGAAGAATATCACCCCGACACAGGAACACTCTTTGCCAGTTGGCTCAGCACCGAAGCAAACGAAGCCAACCACATCAAACGCGACACGCCGGTAATGGTCGTCATCGGCAATCCGCCATACAGCGGCGAAAGCTCCAACAAAGGTAAATGGATAATGGATTTGATGGAGGACTACAAAAAAGAACCCGGCGGCATTGAAAAATTAAAAGAACGCAATCCGAAATGGATCAACGACGATTACGTTAAATTCCTTCGCTACGGACAGCATTTCATCGAAAAAAATGGTGAAGGCGTCCTCGCATTTATTAATCCGCACGGATTTCTTGATAATCCGACTTTCCGTGGCATGCGTTGGCATCTCCTAAAGACCTACGACAAGATTTATACAATTGATCTGCACGGCAATAGCAAGAAAAAGGAAATTTCCCCTGATGGTTCGCCTGATGTAAATGTATTCGACATCATGCAGGGCGTATCAATTAACCTCTTAATCAAAAACGGTCGTAAAGATAAGGGCGACCTTGCAGATGTATTTCATTTTGATCTCTACGGAAAACGAGAAAAAAAGTACTCGTTTCTTTTTGAAGAATCGGTGGCGAGTATTCAGTTCCAAAAACTTCCCAACATCGCCCCAAGCTATTTTTTCGTGGCTAAGGATTTCGAGGTCGAACAATCTTATTCAGTGGGATTTCACTTGAGTGAATTGTTCCAAGTTAATGTTCTCGGCTATCAAACTCATCGGGATGGATTTGCTGTTTCAATGAATGAACAAGACTTTCGGCAAAAGATAGCCGATTTTGTTGGAACAATCTTTACCGATGCCGAATTTATCGCCAAATATAATGTGGTTGAATCTGCAACCTGGAAACTATCCGTGCAACGAGAGATTTTACGGAACGATGCACATGGATATGAGCAATTTATTGCCCAAACTGCGTATCGTCCATTTGATAAACAATTCACGATATTGCATTCCTCAATTTGTGATCGACCGCGTAAGGATATTACTCAGAATATCTTAAATCGGGATAACCTTTGTTTGAACGTTGTTCGCCAAACTAAAATGGACTCATGGCACCACGCCGTTATTTCAGATTCTCCGACCCCCGCGCTGTTTGTTGAGCTGAAAGACGGGTCAAACACTTTCCCACTGTATCTCTATCCGAATCATACCGCTCAACCCAAGCTCGACGGCAGGCACGAGCGCGTTCCAAATTTAAACTTCGAGATTGTCGATAAGATCGCTGAAACCCTAGGCCTGACATTCACGAGTGAGAAAGAAGAGACGGACGGGACGTTTGCGCCTATTGATATTCTCGATTACATCTACGCCCTTCTGCATAGTCCTAGTTATCGCGAGAAGTACAAAGAGTTTCTCAAGATCGACTTTCCGCGTGTTCCGTATCCGACCGACAAAGTCACATTCTGGCAACTCGTCGCCCTCGGCGGAGAGCTTCGGCAGATACATTTGCTTGAATCTTCGAAAATTGAGCAGTTCATTACAAAGTTTCCGGTAAATGGCGCCCGAATTGTTGAGAAACCGGAATACAGAAATGGCAACGTGTACTTTAACGCGACCGAATACTTCGAAGGCGTTCCCGAAATTGCCTGGAATTTCTACATCGGCGGCTATCAACCCGCCCAAAAATGGCTAAAAGACCGCAAAGGCCGCACACTAAACTACGACGACATCAACCACTACCAAAAAATAATCGTCGCCCTGACCCAAACCGATCGCCTCATGAAAGAAATCGACAAAATCTCCCTAGAATCTTGACGGGTTCACTTACCTTCTAACCAGTGGTAGTTCTCACTTTACGCCGTCGTTCAGCTTTCGATGCCGGATATGTTCCTCGATACCGTCAAAATTTCGGCGAAAGGTTTCATTCGATTGATGTGTATAATCCGCCGTTTGAGAAAGTCTGGAATGCCCTAACATCTCTTTCTGTGCAAAGGCGTCAACGCCGAACCGGTTAAGATTGGTGCTGCAAGTATGCCGCAAGGTGTGAGCTGAAATTCCTTTAAGGCCGAGTGATCGACACGCCTCCGAGAGGCGAAGCGAGAATGTCCCGGCTCTGGTATCAGTGCCATCAAAAACTAATGTATTAGGTTGAACGTCTCCCGCTTCCGATCGTAATGCCTCGAATATTTCGATCAGGTTCGAGAGGATAGGAATTTTACGCGGTTTGGCGGTTTTCGTTGTTTCGGATCGCAACCAAAGAAACCTTCTCTCAATATCGATATCGCGCCATTCTAGCCGAAACATTTCGCTCCGCCTCAAACCGGTATAAAGCAAGATCTCGACCTTTCTGCACAGATCGCGATCGTCGCTCAGTCCGTTCAAAAGCGTCGTTTCTTCTTGATCGGAAAGCACCCGGTCCCGCTTAGGTAAATTCTTATACCATTCGACATTGCTGACCGGGTTATCGCGGACTTCACCGAGACGAATGGCAAGCTTGAAGATCGCAGATAGAACCGAAACGTCCCGGTTAACTGTTGCTTTAGATCGTAGCGTTTTTCGAGTCGTCGGCTCGGTCGCCCGCTGGTGTTTGAATTGCTCGACTCGATCCGAAGTAATTTCCCCGAGTGTCAATTTTCCGAACACGGTATTTAAGGCTCGGAGGACGGATCGCTCGACGTGAAACCCCTTCTTGTGGTCTTTGCAGTGCGGCGTGTAGACATTCTCTACGAAGTCGGCAAAATTACGCTTTCCGGTATCACCCCAGCGTTTCTCGAAAACATCGTTTCTCGATTTTTGCTCGGCCTGTTCGGCCTGTCGTTTTGTCCGTGCTTCCCGGATCGCCGATCGGTAACGAATTCCCCGGATCGTGAATCTATAATGCCAATGGCCGTTGATTTGATAAACTGACATGCGCTCCTCACTTTGGTAATTCGCCGTTGCTAAGTGTTTTTGCGCATCTTCATGCTAACACGCTCGGCTTTGAATTTCTACGCCTAATTTTCCGGCCCTTCGACCAGGTTAAAACCTCTTCGTATCGATATCTCACTGCCTTGTTGAATCGATAACAGGGCAAGCCTTCATTTTGGAGATCGCTAATCGTACGCTCGGAAATGTTTAGCATCGCGGCCAGGCCTTTGCGATCTACCAACCCGTCATGGTTGGTCGGCGTCGGTTGTGCCGTCTTTTCAGAAACACTCTTTCGAATATCGGCCGTCACCGCCTTTAGAAACTCCTCCGCCATTTCGATCAAAGCATCCGTTCTCGATCGCTCGATCTCTCGAAGGCTCTGGAAAAAAGCGGCTAAATTGTCGGGTTCAGTGATCGGCAATTTCGTTTACTTCCTTCAAAAAAGTGGTTGGACAGGTTGGACACTTGGACACTTTTGTTTAACTTACGTGTTTTCATTACTTTACACTGTCCAACTTTTAAAAAGTGGTTGGACATTGGTTGGACATTCCCCAAAATTTGATCAAAAGTGTCCAACTTTTATCGATCTCGGAAAAGTTGGACACAAAGTTGGACAGGCTCCAAGCACCATTTTTATTACTCCAAAACGTCAAGTGTCCAAGTGTCCAACCTGTCCTACCACTTTTTCTTTTTCTGAAATAAAATCAGAAAGTGTTTAACACTACGTTTCTTCCTTGTCATCGTCCGTAAGTACCTCACTTACAATGACATACACCCGTTTCCGGCCTAGTTCGGGCAAGTTGACCCTGGCCTTAAGGCTCTTTACCTCGCTTCCTCGCCGTAAGTGGCCCTTGCGTTCTAGTTCCTTGGCGACCGCCGTCGGCGAGTTACCGTTACAGATTTCATTCTCGAAAACATCCGGCAGGATTAAGTATTCCGTGACGCCTTTATCATCCATTCGGGTGAACCCAGCCCTGTTCGAAACGCGACCGCCGATCGGGTCATAATTCCTGTCTCTCTTCGGGTCGATCTCCTGAAATCGGCTGGCTCCATGGCGCTCGATAAATGCGAGAACCCGGTTTACGCCTTGCTGAACATCGTAGACCCCGGATGTCCCACGCAGTTCCAACCACTCGGAAAAGACCTTCTCACCGCTGGAAATAATCTCGGCCCGCGCCCAGTCAACAATTCCGAACTCCGCGGCCAGGATTCCGGCGACCGTTACTAGAGCGATCCGTGACGCGACGCGATAGACCTCACCGCTCGCTTGTTGCAGATCCTGCCGGGCTTGAAAGATTTGTCGATACTCTTTTATTTTATCGATCACCGCCGCTCGGTTTTCGCATATCGATTTTAGGAAGCCGCGAATCGGCGTTCCGTAAAATCGGCGACTCATTAACGACAGGTGTTTTGCAAAATCACTGGCAGTCTCGAACCCGTGAAGGTTTTCAAATAACCCGGTCCCGATCCCGGCGTCGGCCGCAATGTTCACAAATCTCGCATCCTGGCCACCTGCAAGCCGGTTGCCGATCGCTTGCATAATTTGCTCAAGGGTTTTTTCGCCGCTCGATAGAAATAAGAGATTCCATTCGGCTTTACGGCGTGCTGTGAGACCACGCGTCATTCGTGCCTTGCCGAAGCCGTTTGACAGACTATAGACCGTTTCTCCGATCTCACGCGGATCGACCTGGGACACCTCGTCTAGTAAAAGAAGACAATGATTGTGCAGCTCGGCGACGGCCTCAAGCCCGTTTGCGGTTGTCCTCCACGTCTCAATAAATCCTTTTCGAGGGTCACCGCCCCAAACGCTACCCGCTACGAGTAATGCCGTTGTTTTGCCCGTCGAAGATGTTCCGTAGATATGAAAGCCGCCGCTTGGCTCACCGGCAAGCGGTAGGACCGCCGAAGCAAAAGCAAGGCTGACGGCAAACATGAGTCGTGAGTTACCGTTGCAATATCGCCCGACATTTTGCTGCCAATCCGCGAGCGTCCCGTTGGGGTTGAATTTATTCGCGGACCGGTCGACGTTTTGCAAAAGAAGATCCGCTGAGTTTCCGTTCGCAGAAATAACCGCGTCGGGCAAGACGAATGAGACATCATGCCAGCCAAGCTGATTAACACATCTGATGTGTTTCGTTGGCTTCACTGTCAAAAGTAATTGGAGAAACTTTTGGCGGCCTTCGCGAGAGCCGGAAATTATTAAACCGCAATCCATTAGCCGGGATCGCAGTTCGGTCCCGTCGCCACTCAAAAGCGACATCGGAATTACAAGATCGTGGTGAAAGCTCCGCGCATCCGTGAACAAAATTTGTCGGCCCCAACTTTCATTGTCAGCGTCGCACGTATTAGCAGCGACGGTGAGAGCCGAACATACAAAATACGCCCCTTTGTCACCACCCCGCTCGCGATAGAAAATTCGACCATCGTCCAGAAAATAGCCGTCCGGCAGGTCTTCGCCGTCCCTGACCCTGGCCGCCGCGATCACCTCTGCGAGATCCTCGATTTCTTTGTCGATTGAATCTATCATGTATGGCGGGCATAGATCTTTAATAGTTAGTCCGCCAGCCGCTAAGATCTTCGATTGTTGGCAGCCGACCGAGCAAAGCAGAATAATGTTCCCGGCTTCACCTTCACGAATCGAAAGGTTGTCCGTCTCGTCGGTGTGAGCAGGACACGGCGCTTTGTATCCGACGCCGTTGCGCCTGGCGTCTGGAAATTTTTTTATGAATTGCTCAAGCATATTTTTTTACCTGCCTTCAGTAGCACGGAGATGAATCAATAATCCTGCCCCAGGCGGAAAGTAATTCGTATGGGGATAATCCTTCGTTTGCCGCCGACAACTCTCGGTAGGTAATCCACGGGCGTCGCCGTGGGCGGCTGTCGTCATGTTCGGACTTCATCCGGTTGTGTAACTCTTGGGCGGCCGTCATTGATAGCTCGTACACTCGCGTAAGTGTTACCCAGCCGATGGCTCCCGGGCTTTGAGGCTCACGAATACATTCAAAACACCTCTTAGTGCCTCTCGCATCGAGAAAGCCCGTCCAGTAGCGATTCGTCTTCTTTGGAAGCCATTTCAGATTCGAACGCGGGGGAGCTTTGCAGTCGGCGATATCGAACATCTGCGTCCGTCCTTGGGTTTTACACATCGAGCAGAGGCGGTTGCTCGAAAGTCCGTGGAAATAACCCTCGACATACCAGCGGTTTTCATCTATCGGCATCTTTCGCAACTGCGAAGGTGTAGGGATCATCTTTGATAGGACTGTTGTGCTCATAATGTTTCCTCGTGCGTCGGCAAATATAAAAAAGACGCATCGCCTTTAGCTTTTTGCTAGACGATGCGCCTGAATTTGTGGTAAAGTTCTCACAAATGACGGGCCAACGTCATTGATTTAGAAATTGCCCTAGTCTTCCCGGACCTGGGCTTTTTCATTTTTCGGCGATCCGCGATCGCCGTCATAGTCATCTACAAACTTTTATCGCGTCCACGATCAAACTCGTGTATGGAGCATTTACAACCACTCCGAGAAATCCACTCCAAAGACTTCCGGCACATCGTGAAATATTGCCGTCGTCTTGCTTCCATTCGTTCCGATGAAACCGGCCGCCCTGGTCGAAGTATTCGAGCAATACGACCTTGAAACCGTTCGCCATCAGAAACTGGATAAGCTCCTGATAGTTCCAAAGCCATTTATGGTCCGGCTCACCGGGCTGCCGAAACATTTTCAAAAATCGTTCGCCGGGCGAATCGGGGGCTACCCAGTTCAGATAATTTGCATCCGGGTGAAAACCATCTGGAACGGCGATCCGCCATCGTCCGCCGCAACGCAAATAGGTCCAAATATTGCGGGCCGCTGATTGGGCTTCCCTTAAGTCCAAATGCTCCAAGACGTGCTCACTGAGAATCGTTTCCAAGCTATTAGGTCGAAACACCGCTTGCCAGCTACGCGAATCTCGGATATCAAGATCCGCTTGCTGGGCCGAAAGCCACCCTTCCTGTGCCGTATTGCCCGCACCGACAATTACCCTTGTCGGATGCGGCAAAACTTCGGCAAAATTGACTAATCCGGCTTGCATAGGTTCAATTACAAGCTATTCGGCGGACGCCAACTCGGTCAGGCGTTCTTTCACCGCTTTTTTCAATCCGTCGATAAAAACGATGCCGCGTTGGTCTAAAGCGTTTAGCGACTCTTGATAACCTTGACCAACAAAAGTCTTGAGTAGGCCGACAATGCCTGCCGAATCGGATTCGAGCAAGGATAGAATCTGACCGGTTTCCTCGCGAGACTGCAATACAAAATCTTCAACAAACTCAGCGGCAAGTTCATCCGGACCATTACCCGACATTATGTCTTGCACGCCGTGAGCAAACATTTCATTCACCGTGGTTGGCTCGACCTCTTCGATAATTTCTTCGTCTACAATCTTGTCGCTCATTTTGTCGACACCTCCTGTTCCTTGCCTTTCTTCTGAACTCTGTCGGCGAGATTCGCAAGTTCGCCAGGGTTGGTTGTCACAGGCGGCGGAGCTTGGCCCGGATGTTGCATTTGACCGGGTTGCGGAGCCGGTGGCTGCGATGCTGCAGATTGCATCATGCCCGCGACGATCGGCATAAATGTTGGAGCGTGGCGGCCTACTGACTCGATTACCTTAGCAGCGCCGTCAAGAAACCCGCCCCCGCCTTCACTCGATCCGCCGCTAGGTGCAATCTCTTCGGAAAATGCCCTGGCCTTGTTAACCAGCCCAAAACTCTTTTCCATTAGATCGAGAGCCGTAAGACTGGAGTCCTGCTGAGGTTTCTGCGCCAGCTGGATAAGCATCATTGTCATCTCGCGATTTTCCTTGCGATGGGCTTCGAGAGCGGCGAGAAATGCCTGAGTTTCCGTTTGGCTGCTTTGTCGCTGTCGTAACGCTTCGGCCTCCACTTGCTTGAGCCGTTCTCTCATAAGAGCGTTTTCGAAATCCTTTTGCGTCATCGGTGCATCGCGGTCCAAGAACGCGTATTCGTCCGGAGCGTCCTCAAAGTCCTCATCGACCCGATCTGCCTCCATCTCGATTTCCCGCTCGCCTCGTGCATCCGCGACCGACAGCGGGAAAGTCCGGCTGTATTGTCCGTTCGGTTTCGTTACCACGACGCGGTAATCACCGGCGCCAAATGTATCCCGAACGAAAGCATATAAACTACGCTCAAAAGGTGTGCCAAAAAATGTTTCAAGGAATGTTCCCTGTAATATTTCGGAGCCGTTCTCCTGACGAAAAATTGAGGCCTTGCCCTCTGTTTTTGCTCGGCGGGGCTTTCGCGGTTTCGCGGCCACCGGTTCCGCGTCTATCGATGGTTCTTGACTGGTCATGTTCTATTCAATCCTTTTGGTGAAGTTAAGGTATACGACCTGGACTTTGCACGTGGCGTGTCCGGGCCGTTGCGTGGCTTGTTGCAGCCATTTACCGCGTATTGCCGGTAACGCAATTCAGTGTTCCCACGACCAAACGCCTTGGCCGTACTCGATTTACTCGATAATTAGCATAAGCAATACCATTGCGGCCATCGCCCGTTTCGGCGCATTACTTTTTCAACACCAGTACGAGAGCCACAGCACCCAAGATAACCACTGTTTTATTTACCTGAAACCATGTTTCGAACTCCTTAGCCCAATCCGTCCCAGATGGTTTCGGAGAACCAGGATTCGAATTCGGCGGCGGCGTTCCCAGCTGCGTACCGTATCGCACACCGGATGCGGACGCCTGTCCGACAGCCGTTAAATCGCCGCCGCCAGTGAGAACGCGTTCGGCGTTTGCCTCGGCCTCCGGGTCGTAGAATCCCCAAACGTTGCGGAGAACGCGGGACTGGTTGCGGGCCTGTTCGAGATACCACTGGCTTTGAGCCAGGTAATCGACGCCCATCGTATTTGTTTCGTCAAAAAACATCTTTCTTTAAGACCACCGGCCCGCTCGACTCTATCGCGTGCAGCGGTCACCTTTTGATAAAGAGTAGAAGCATTACAATGCCCGCTCCCGCCAGTAGAAGCGTCGAGTTGAATCCTCCGCCCGCGCCCACTGGGGAAAAACTATCACCGGTAACCATCCTCCGCTGTTCAAGCCGCAGTAATTCGGCTGGATCCGTAATCTGAACCATCTGCGAACCTTGAACACGGTAGACCTGCCCGTCGCGACCTTCGTATGTTACACCGTCGAGCACGACCCGACTTGTGCCGGCGTATCCCTCTTGACCAGCAGGATGATTCGACATATATTTTCCCCTTAGTCTTCGTCAAATCCGTCGCCGTCGCTGTCAATTCCATCGTGATCTTCATCGGCATCGTCGATTCCTAGATGGTCATTAACCGCGTCGTTTAGATCGCCCTCATTCCCGTATGCGTCCGCCAAAATTTCTCTAGCGGCATCAATTGCCTCTGCCGTTCCCGTCCGTGATCCATTGGACTCATCGAGCGTAGCGACTGCTTCCACAATCGCGTCTTTCATTTCTTTAACTGTTGCCATTTGTACTTTTCCTCCGTTTTCGTAATTTATTCAGGTTTCCCCTGTCGAAACTTAGAGTGCCTTAAGTGCAATGACACAAAAAAGGGGGCTAAATAAAATGACACGACATAAAAATATTTCGTGACGTAAAGGCTATCTGGTAAGTCGCGGCATCGTCTAGCGTTGCGTGTTGTCTTATGATTCTCATTATTTGCGTGAAAACTATTTATTGCTATAAGGACGTTTCAAGAGATCATGTCTCCGTCTCAAGGTTCGCTTGATTAAGCAAATTTCGTTGCTTTTTGTTGTCGCCATTCTCGTCCGTGGGTAGCGTTCCGCTCGTATTGCTTCAAACCCAATCCCTGAATCCCAAAGGTTAATAAGCCGACGAAGATCGTTACTGACGTTCATTAGTTCGCCGGTTTTCGGGTCGCGGGTCGCTTTTGGACGGCCAGCCGCTCGTGATCTAACAGCAGGGAGTTGCCGGGCGGTAGCGGGGGGATTAACCGTCGGCCACCACGATCTAACAAACTCGCCTAAAGTAATTCCCGGCCGTTCTCTGACCGCCGTCTCAAGGCGTTCGCGAAAGTCGGTAAAAATATCATTTGAAATTACCAACTCTGCGGCGGGTCGGCTGATAGCATAGAGAAAAGGTAGGCCGTACAGACGGGTAATCTCTCTGTGTTCTAAGAGATTTTTGAGCACTGGATTTGGATCAAGGGGAATATCGGTAAAAAGTGGCCGGTAGTGAACAATCCTGCTTTGACCTCGCGACAATTTACTAATTTCGCTTGGTCTTTCGGGTCTTGCGAAAAGTAAAACGTCCTGAAGCTTAAATAGGAAACATTCTTTTTGTCTTCCTTCGGAATTTGTCATCGACCACGCCTCCACTTATTTAAGAATTTTGTAATTTTAGTTACACCCAAAACGGTAAATGTTAAAGACGCATCGCGGCTTAATCAGCTTCACGCTGCTTCTTTTCCCTTGACCCACTGAATTATCCATTCCGTCTCGCCGGACGGCTCGAAAACGTCTCTTTCGGAGGCGATAGACGATATTCTGTCCTCAACCCTATTGACCAGAAATCGGCTTCAAGTTTTTCCCATTTCGTCACTTATTTCGTTCATCGTAGTTGTCGGCTCCATTCAAGATTTGTGTAAGTTATAAGTCTACCTGATAACTTACACAAATCAATTAAGGTCTACCTTCTTTTAGCTTTTTTGTTGATCGTAACGTCGTGATTTCCTCTGCCATCCGCGTGAATTGCGGCCCCAGCGTCTCTAGTGTCTCCGGTAGTTTATTGTTCATTTTGCGTTTCCTCCATAAAGATAATTTTCAGATCGTTGTCGCTTAGCCACTGAAGGAACCCAGCCCGCTCGCTTTCCGTTCGGCGCATATAGATGCGGAACACAAGACTGTAGTAGAGTTCCGCTGCAAGGTTGTTTCGGCCGGGTACACTTAAGTTAAGATCTTGTTGAATTTCTGGTTTTAAGAATGCTGTGCGAATACTTGCCGCCAGCTCTTCTGGGTTGTTTGGTTGAAGTTCCTTAAAATATCCAAGGATTTTATCTAGCTGCGCTGCGTATTTCATGTAATCTCCTGTGTTTTGTCAGATTTTTGTCAGCGTTTTGTGCTGCGTGATGCGTTTCCGTGCATACCGGCTCACTTAGCAACGGCGTGTTACCCTCGTATTTACAGCTTTTTGCCCTTCCACGCATCACACGGGAATGTTACATACTTACGAGAGTTTTGTAAGAGTTAAAATGCTGATAAACGGCGTTGAGTTATTACTGTTATGAATCTAAAGTATCACTTGGCAAACATTTGATTATGGCGCGGAAGGGCAAGGTGCAGATTTGGGTCGAGTATGTCGTGGCGAGGGCGATATTGTGGTCGCTTGCGATCTTGCCTCGGCGGGCGGCAAATGGTGTGGGTCTGGCGGCGGGACGGGTTGGGTATTATGTTTTGGGTAAACTGCGGCGGGTTGGGCTGCAAAATCTTGAGCTTGCTTACCCGGACAAAACTGAGGCTGAAAGAAGAACGTTATTAAGAGCAGCGTTTAAAGGTTTGGGCCGGACGCTCAGCGTTGTCGGCGGTTTTGGTGAGGTTTCACGCGAAAATCTCGCTGCCCTGATTGAATACGAACCGGACGCGGAATTTGACGCTGCATTTAAGAAGGCGCGAGCTGACAAACGCGGTTTTATCGTCCTGACGGCGCATATCGGAAACTGGGAGCTTTTTGCCCTTGCTTACTCGATGCTGTTTGGGCCGTCCAACCTGTTGTCGCGAAAGATGGATAACCCGTTGATCGACGAAATGGTGCGGACGATGAGGGCACAATTTGGCAATCGGCAGATTGATAAGTCCAATGCGGCGGGGCCGATACTGCGCATTCTGCGCGACGGCGGCAGTGTCGGTATACTCGCGGATGTTAACTCCCACCCGAAAGAGGGCGTTTTTGTACCTTTTTTTAGTATTCCGGCGTGCACGACGGCGGGTGTTGCAATGCTCGCCATCCGTGCAAATGCGCTGATCGTACCGATGTTTGCCGTTTGGAATGAGGACAAAGGCCGTTATGCACTGATCACGGAAAAGATCATCGAACCGTCAAACACCGGTGACCGCAAAAAAGATATCGAGGAAACAACCGCCAAATTTACCGCCGCGATCGAGCGTGTTATACGAGCCTATCCGGATCAATGGATATGGATTCATCGCCGATGGAAAACACGCCCGCCAGAAAAGATTCAGTCTTAGTTCTTAATTTGGGTTCGCAATTCTTAATTCTTAGTTCTTAATTCGCATTTCGATCGCACGGGCGAATTCGTTAGTTTTGGCGGTCCCTCCGAGGTCTTTGGTGATGGTTGTGCCTTCCTCGAAAACGTCGAATATTGCCGTTTCAAAACGCTGGGCCGCGTCACGCTCGCCGATATATCTGAGCATCTGGATGGCTGAGAGCATGAGAGCGGTCGGGTTGGCGATGCCCTGGCCGGCGATGTCGGGTGCCGAGCCATGGACAGGTTCAAAGACGGCGCCGAGTTCGCCGATATTGGCTCCAGGAGCGAGTCCGAGCCCTCCGATCAAGCCAGCACACAGGTCGGAAACAATGTCACCATACAGATTTTCCATCACCATCACATCAAACTGCTCTGGCCGCATCACGAGCTGCATACAGCAATTGTCGATGATCTTGTCATCGGCCTCTATATCGGGGAACTGCTTTGCCATATTGTAAAAGCACTCGAGAAAAAGGCCGTCCGACAGCTTCATTATGTTGGCTTTGTGAACGGCGGTAACCTTTTTACGGTTGTTGTCGCGGGCGTATTCAAAGGCGTATTTCGCGATTCGCGTCGATGCTTTTTCGGTGACGATCTTGAGCGATTCGACCACGCCGGGTATCACGATGTGCTCGAGGCCGGAGTAAAGGCCCTCGGTATTCTCGCGAACGATGACGAGATCAAGCTCAGGGTAACGGCAAGGTACATTTGGCAGGGCCTTGACCGGTCGGACGTTTGCGTATAGATCGAGAGCCTTTCTAAGACCCACATTTACGGATGTAAACCCTTTGCCGATCGGCGTCATGATCGGCCCTTTCAGAGAGACTTTGTTGCGTCGCATCGCCTCGATTGACGCCGCTGGCAATGTCTCGCCAAACTTCTCAAGCGCCTGAGCACCGAGAATCTGTGTTTCCCATTCAATGTCAACGCCCGTCGCCTCTATAACGCGCACCGTCGCCGCCGTGATCTCAGGCCCGATCCCGTCGCCGGGGATGAGTGTGATTTTGTGTTTCATAACTTGTAAACATTTTACTCGAATCGATAGTGAGAACCAATATGGGCTTTATTCCTTGACGCGCGGTGAACGCACACGATCACCCTTTCTGTAACCAACGGCATAAATTATAATGATTGTAGTTAAGGGGGATCTAATCAAAAGTGGCTTCGACTTTTTTAATAATCGGCGGTGGTGTGATCGGCTTGAGTATTGCGCGCGAGCTGCACAAGAGAGGCGTCGTACAGATTACGCTGGTCGACAAAGGCGTTTGCGGTGAGGAAGCTTCGTGGGCGGCGGGCGGGATGCTCGGGCCGCAGGCTGAGGCGGACGAAAGCGGAGCTTTTTTTGATTTATGCTCGGCGTCGCGTTGTCTCTATCCTGATTTGGCGGCAGAATTGCTTGAGGAAACAGGAATTGACATCGAGCTTGACCGCAGCGGGACGCTGTATCTGGCGTTTACCGATGAAGATGTGGCCGAGGTCCATAATCGGATGCGGTGGCAGCGGAAGGCAGGGCTCGCGGTCGAGCATTTGTCGGCGGATGCGGCTCGTCAGGCTGAGCCTTTTATCTCAACGGATATTCGCGGGGCACTGTTTTTTCCGAATGATTGGCAGGTCGATAACCGCAAATTACTCTCCGCTCTTAAGCTTTACGCCGAGATAAACGGCATTAAACTTGTCGAAAATGCACAAATCCAACGGCTGATCGTCGAGGATGGCCGCGTCATCGGGGCCGAAACTGACGAAAGCCGCATCCTCGCTGACAAAACCGTCCTTGCAACCGGTGCGTGGACATCGCTCATCAAACTTGGGATCGCTGAAATGCCGTTTCAGATCGAACCGGTCCGCGGTCAGGTAATTGCGTTTCAGACGGCAAAACGTTTATTTGAGAGTGTGATTTACAGCCGCCGTGGTTATCTGATACCTCGTGCGGACGGACGGATTCTGGTTGGTTCGACCTCTGAGAATGCCGGTTTTGATAAATCTTTGACCGAATCAGCGGCTAGTAATTTGCGTGAAATGGCCAGTGAGATCGCCCCGGTCACCGCCGGTTTGCCGGTCGCGGCCCACTGGTCCGGCCTACGGCCGTATGCTGACGACGAAATGCCTGTGATTGGCACGCTCACTGGCATCGAAAACCTTTTTATAGCCACAGGACATTATAGAAATGGCATTTTGCTGGCACCGCTGACGGCACAGATAGCGGCTGAGAGTTTGATCGATGGCAAAGATTCTAAGTTTATTGAGACATTCAGTCCGAGCCGTTTCCAGATTCGCGATACTAGAGTGTGGCGAAAGTCGACAATCTAAAATTTGAAATCAGAAATCAGAAACAGAGATTTGAGATTGATTAAAATGCCCGATAGTGTCACTTTCAATTATTTATGCGTTATTTTGTATTATTTATAATCTTTTTTGTAAGCACCGGTGTTTGGGGACAATCGGGTCGTATGAAGACAGCCAATTCGCCGGGCCCCGTCGAGATGAGCGTTGCCGATATTACCGTAAAACAGATGTTTGACGAGGCAAATGGTTATATCCGTGCCAAAGCTACTGAATTTGATGCTCGAAAAGTGCCGTTCAGCGACCGCCTGTTTAACCAGGCAAAGCTCGAACAGAGACAGATGGCCGCCAAGTATGCCGCCACCGCTGGTTTGCGTAAAGATCTTGAGGGCGACGATCTCTATTATCTTGGAATGCTGCACTGGATCGCCGAAAATCTCGACGGCACGGTCGAGTCGCTCAGCAAATTTATTGCTGTCGACAGCCCCGACACCGTTCGTCGCCAAACGGCCCGCTCGATCGTGGTGGTCGTCCTAGCCAAACAAAAAAAGCTCGACGAAGCCGAGACGCTACTCGCCGAATATCTCAAAACAGAGCCGACGAAGTTGACCGAGCGTTCGCGAATGAGCGGCGAGATGGCCAAGGCCTATCAAGCCCAGAAGGAATTCGTCAAGATGGCACCGCACGCCGAGGCGGGTTACAACGCGTCGAAAGGCTTGCTCAAAGATGTCACCTCACGAACCCGCGGATTGGCCGAAATACTCGATGCCTCAATGCTGGTTTATGAGGCGTTTCGCGACTCCGCAAATCAGATAAAAGCCGACGAAGCGCTCGAAGATATGCGTGCCACAGCGGCTGAGTTTGGATCGCCGAGCTTTTACTATTACGCCGTCGATCAGAAAATTAAATATCTGATCGAGACGGGCCGCAAACCTGCCGCGATAGAGTATTATCTGGTTTCGCTCATCAACGCGGGCAAAGATTTTAAAGTAAAATCGGCATCCTCCGATGTTATCTCGCGGCTCAAAAGGCGTGAGAAACACTATAAACTACTGGGCGAAACGGCGCCTGACCTGCCGGCGATAGATCAGTGGTTCCCGGGTACGCCTAAGACGATGGCCGAGCTTAAAGGAAAGGTCGTGCTGATTGATTTTTGGGCGACCTGGTGCGGACCGTGCTTTGAGGCCTACCCGTCGTTGATCGAATGGCATCAGGATTATACCCGCGAGGGCTTTGAGATACTTGGTGTGACGCGGTATTACGGCAATATAAACAATTTGCCCGCCGATAATCCGGCTGAGATTGCTTATTATAAACAGTTTCGGCAAAGGGAACGGCTACCGTACGATTTTGTCGTGACAAAGGATCAGAGCAGCCAACTGCTCTATGGCGCGACCGCTCTGCCGACGGCTGTTTTGATCGACAGAAAAGGCGTTATACGTTACATTGAGACCGGAACAAGCTCGTCACGAATCGAGCAAATGCGTTTGATGCTAGTCAAACTGCTGGCCGAAAAGTGAGGGTTAATTTATAAGTTAAAAGGCAAAAGTTAAAAGTTAAAAGTAAGAACGAGCAAAATCGGTTATAGCCGTTGCCTTTTTACTTTTGCCTTTATACTTTACTTTAACAACTGATGCCAAATGACAGCGCGACCAAAAAATCGAAAGAGCAGGGCTTCTACGACCGCATCGCCGATGTACAAAATCTCGCGATGAAGGTCAACGGTTATCGCGCCTCCGTCGCAAAATATCTCAAATCGTTGGATCTCGAGATCGGCCCCGATTCGTTCGTTCTGGACGCCGGCAGCGGGACGGGCCTGGTGACGCTTGCATTGCAGGACGCCGGATTTGGCGCACGACGTGTCGTCGCTCTCGATCTCTCGTTTAACTCTCTAAAAGTCTCACGCGAAGAATTTAAACGACATAAAAAACACACCAGGAATACAGACGCCGTTCAGGGCAACATTCTAAAACTGCCTTTTCCGGACAACACTTTTGACCTCGTGCTGATGTGCGGCGTATTAGAATATACCCCGCTCGATGGGGGTTTGCGGGAATCAGCCCGGGTCCTAAAACAAGGCGCGCCACTTGTCCTCTTACCCGTCAAGCCATCGATCGTCGGGTCGGTGCTCGAATTACTATACAATTTTAAAACACACAAGCTAGCCGCTGTCCGCACCGCCGCTGAACAATATTTTAATATCGTCGGCAATCACAAATTTCCGGTTACAGAGCCGATCAGTTGGTCAAAAACGATCTTCCTGCTGGAGAAAAAATGAGCGAATTGCCGCTGATAATCGGTCATCGCGGCGCAAGCGCCCACGCCCCTGAAAATACGCTCGCGGCCTTTCAGATGGCTCTCGATGCAGGTGCGGACGGCGTAGAGTTTGATGTGCAGATGTCTAAAGACGGCGTGCCGATGGTCATCCACGACACCAATTTGGAACGTACCGGCTTGCGTTGCGAAAAGGTTGCCGATCTGACAGCTAAAGAGCTGGGCAAGATCAGCGTCGGTTCGTGGTTTAACGCAAAATTCCCCAATAAAGCTCTGCCACAGTTTGCTGACGAAACCATCCCGACCCTCGCTCAGGTCCTCAAACTCGTAAAACCGTCAACCGGCCCGATCTACATCGAGCTAAAATGCGGTGACGCAGATTATGCACTGCTCGCCGGGGCAGTCTGTGACATCATCCGCGATTCGCCGCAGTTATCGCAGATGATCGTCAAAAGCTTTAAGCTGGCCGCGATCCCGGTGGTCAGATTCCATCTGCCTGAGGTGCAGACAGCGGCATTGTTTGCTCCGCAAATAATGGATTTTCTACGCCGCCGGAAATATATTATTGCCATCGCCCGCGAATTTGGGGCACATCAGATATCACTTCATCACAGTCTTGTGACGCGTAAACTTACCACACTCGCAACCGACGCCCAAATGCCGGTCACGGTCTGGACGGCTGATAATCCCAAATGGATAAAACGTTGCCGCCGGCTCGGCATCAGGTCGCTCATCACCAACGATCCGGCCAAGCTGATCGTGGCCCGCGGTCAATAAATTACGCCGTAACCGGTGCATTCGCTCAGATTAAGGGGCTGAATGTTTTTTAATTTAATCTCAAGATTCGCAGAAAATAATCAATTTTCGTCAACTTCACATAACTCGATTTGCCCATAGATCTCGGCAATTCTTGCCTAGACATCAATTTCCGAATAAACTCTAAACAAGGCATACATAATTGACGCATCGCGTTCTGCATGCTGCAAAGCGTGGGCTTTTTTGAACACAAATGAAATCATATAACGACATCCTCGGCCTGATCGGTAATACTCCGCTCGTCCGAATCAATCACATTACAAAACAGCACAAAATCAAGGCGCAGGTTTTCGCCAAGATGGAGAGCCTCAATCCCGGTTACTCTGTTAAGGACCGCATTGGAATATCGATGATCGACTGGGCAGAGAAAGAAGGCGTGCTCAAGAAAGGCGGGACGATCATCGAGGCGACGAGCGGTAATACCGGCATAGGACTCGCACTGGTGGCGGCGGTCCGCGGCTATAAATGTATTTTCGTTTTAACCGAAAAGGCTTCAACCGAGAAGGTGCGATATCTGAAAGGGTTGGGGGCCGATATCGTCGTCTGTCCGGCGGCGGCCAAACCCGGCACACCCGATCACTATGTCGCAACGGCAAAACGCATCTCTGAGGAGACTCCGAATTCCTTCTATCCTGACCAATACAATCACCCTGAGAATCCGGCGGCCCATTACCGCACGACGGGACCTGAGATATGGAATGATACTGACGGCAAGATCACGCATTTTGTATCGAGCATCGGCACCGGCGGCACGGTCAGCGGTACCAGCCGTTATCTCAAGGAGATGAACCCGAACATCAAGATCATCGGTGCTGACCCATACGGCTCGATATTTAAAACCTACAAAGAGTCTGGCCACGTGCCCGAGGCCACGCCGTACCTCGTCGAAGGCATCGGCCAAAACCTGCCGGTCGGCAACGCTGATCTGAGCATTATTGACGAGATCATAAATATCACCGACCGCGATTCGTTTGACTATGCACGGCAATTGTCCCGGCGCGAAGGCATTTTCTGCGGCGGCTCGACAGGGACGATCTTTGCGGCGGCGCTGAAAGTTGCAAAGGACCTCGATGAAGATGACCTCGTCGTATTTATCGTATGCGACACAGGCGAGCATTATCTGTCAAAATTCCACTCTGACGAGTGGATGAAGGAAAAACTCCTGCTCGAACCGCAACGCATAACCGCTGCACTCATCGCCGAGACAAAAAACGCGGGTGCCCCGCAGGAGCTGATTTTTGTCTCACCGGACGAAACGCTGAGCGCCGCCCTCGCCCTGATGAGCGAGCACGGCGTGACGCAGATACCGGTTTTGGAAAGTAATCAATCGGTTGGCAGTCTGCGGGAAAGCCGTATTTTGGCAAAACTGATCGAAAATCGCGAGTTGCTCGACGGCCAGGTCGGCGCGGTTATGGACGCCAGCTTCCCCGTCCTCGAGGGCGATGCCAGCCTGGTCGCGATAAAGGCAAAGCTGCAGCGTGAGCCAGCGGTTTTGATAGAGGATTTTAAACGAATTACTGCTATAATTACGCGTTCGGATGTTTTGGATATTCAAAAATAAGCGGGTTTGTTCTATTTCGAAATATCGATGAGCGACGAACCAAAAAAAGACACCGGGTCCGAATGGTCGATGCCCGAGCCGATATTCCGATCCTCAGAGGGACGGACGCCGAAGACCGCGAAAAACTACACTAACGCAGATGATATAGATACGCTGGCCCCGGATTTTTTTGAGGCCGACACCGACGAGATCTACCCGGAACCTGACAGGGAAGCAATCGTCACTGAGGCACCCGAAACCGAAAGGACGACCTACGAAGAGAGCCCGCCTAAAAACATTGTTAGGCCAGCCGCACCAAAAAAAGCTGGCGGATGTGTCAAGACTTTTGGGTTTGTCGCCGGTATTGTCGTTGTAGCGGTTATCGCTGTCGTCGTTGCGATTGTTTACTTCTTATATTCCTATCGCACTCCCGACTCGACGTTTTAAACCTAGATTCCGCATTAGAAAGTAGCGCTCCTCTGTTTGCGGCTATTCCGCATGATGACGAGGCTTTCAGAAAAGTCTCAAATATAACAGCAAGGCCGTAAAAAGATAATAGGAGGGTGTCTGAAAAGTCCCTCTTTCAGACATGCTCAACGGTCTCAAAACTCTATGGTGGCTAAGCCTCGGAATCATTAACTGGCCTCAACGGAAAGGCAAGCTATCCGTGGAGAGCTTTATATGGATGGATGCGTCATATCCTCTGCCTTTACGAGTTCATCAAACCGTCCGCTCGTGAGCAAATCGAGCTGCACGGCTGATTCCTTCGAACAATTCCCGTCTTAATAGTTTTCTTTCGATTCTCGCCGCGTTGTCATAGCAACGAGTCGATTGAGCACATAACCGGATATGCTCGAACGATAACAGACATGCTCCTACAAATATTCTTTACAAACCGTCCATAAAATCTTGATAATCGATTTGACAAGAGAGAGAGAGAGAGAGAATACTTTCGCTTAATCGTTGTGGTCAGTTTGAGAAAATTCCCCGGTTTTTTTCTGCCATGGAAGCTGTTTTCCTCCTTACTCCCAATAATCGAGCAAAATAAATTAAAAATTGGGAGAAAAATAAATGAAGAAACTCAGAAAGATACTCGTTTCGTTTTCGTTCGGTTTGTTGCTGTCCATAATTCCAATTACCGCTTTTGCGGCCAATGGTAGCACTTTTAACATACAACCACTGATTAGCGGGTCCTGTCCTCAAACCCTTGAAGTCCCGCCTGTTCCGGGGCACCCAGAAATACCTCCAATGACATGTACTTTGACTGGGGAATCACCGGATACTGGCGATGGCGTGAGCGTTTGTTCTTATGCATGTCAAGTTATAATCGTGAATTAACGTGGCTCCACAAATGAAAACTAGAAGAGGTATGGCCTTGTTATCAGTGCTACCTATTATAATTGGCGTCTCCTTGCCTTGCCTCTTTTATTTTCATTTCTTGCATGAGCAGGATTCAAAAGCTAATTTGGCAAACGCCATCAAAATTTCCAACCAGCCCTTGCCGTTTTCAAGATTGCTTCAGATAAACGATAATGCGGACCTCTCCGAAAAAGTTCACGAAGGTAAAATTTTACTTATCTTCCTATCCACTACCTGCGTAGCGTGTAAAAAGGATGTACAGCTTATTACAAAACACTATGCGAGTCTGCGCTCAAAAATTCAAGTCTATGGACTCAACATTGAAAATAAGGAAATCATGCGAAGTTTCGTCCAAGAAAATCGAATAGAGTTTCCAATTCTAAATGATGAAAATTTAGAATTATTTAGAAAACTCAAAATTAGTCACTTTCCAACTAAATATTTAGTTAATGACGGAATCATTGTTAAGACTTTTATTGGCAACTTTCCAAACGATGAAAAATTATTTGAAGATCTAGAAATTGAAGGAGAGAAATGAAAAAACTTAAGATTCAGTTATTGTCGTCACTTTTGTGCATTGTTTTTATTTGTCAAGTCTCTGGGCAACGGGTTCTGTCTGTTTCCTCCAATGAAACATCAAAGATAACTGCCGAACAAGTATTGGGGGCTGCTAGACTTGTGACCAGGAAAAACTTTAAAAGTGAAAATATCAAATCACTGATTCTGGAAGTTGACTCAATCACCACCATAAGCAAAGCGAATAGTGAAAAAAAAGAGTATACAAACGAAAGTAAGTTATTTTTATTACTTCCTAATCAGATTCGATCTGAGGTTTATAGTGATTATTCAACAAACCAACAAATCAGTATTGAGAAATTAGACAGTACCAAATACTCGCTAACATCTGACACTCTAGTCGATGGCAAACCTTTCTATTTTGGAAGTAATTTAAGCAGCATTATTCCAAAAATTACGGACGAGCAGAAAATTGCATCCTTGAAAGCAAAAGTTTTTGTCGGCGTCTTCCCTATAACTTTGGACTATTCTTGGCACCAAGGATTAAGCCTTAAATATCTCGGCGAAGTTGAAACAGGCCAGGGCAAAGCCGACATGATTTTGTTAACTGGCAAAGACGGCACAACTTATCAATTGTTTTTTGACAGAAAGAGTCATCTGCTCACTAACGTCATTGAGACCTTTTTTGAACCATTCCTAGTAAAAAAAGAAACCGTAAGAAAATACTTTTATTCGGATTATAGAGAGGCTCACGGTTTGCTCATCGCGCATAAAATCAGCGTTCAAACGGAAGTCTTTTCGATGACTGAGGATCGCAGAATTACGAAATTTCAGGTAAATCCTTCGTTCAAATCGAATCTTTTTGAGGTTACTGAGGAAAACGTAAACCTATTTAAGAATTGACCTCGGATGTTGTTTTTTCGCCCCTCATTTAATTTTTTCGTTATTGCTCTACTATTTTTTTCTTTCGTAACACAAATCGTTGCGGAGGACTTTGCCTCATTGCAAGTTTTTGTCACCGACCAGAAGGGCGATGTTGTCCCAAACGTAAATGTCAGGCTCGAAAATAAAGACGGATTTTCCCGAGAATTTATTACTTCAAAATCACAATTGATATTTTTCTCAAACGTAACAAAAGGCGTATATTCGGTTAAACTTGAAGCTCGAGGGTTTAAGTCTTATTCGCGGGAAATTGAAATAAATGCTGGCAAAAACGAACTTACCGTACAATTAGAAGTAGCGGAAATAGTTGAGAATGTTGAGGTTGCGCGGGATAGACAAGAGTTGGCAACCGATGAAGTTTTTAGCAATTTTCTCACCAAAGAACAAATCGACGCTCTGCCCGATGACCCCGAAGAACTTGAACGCGAGCTAAGGAACCAATTTGGACAAGATGCAGTTATCTTAATTGATGGCTTCCCCGGCAGAATGCCAGCGAAATCACAAATTGCTTCAATTCGGGTCACGCGAAGTTCTTTCGATGCTGAGTATCACAAACTCGGCGTGACCATCATAGATGTCACGACCAAATCAGGTGCGGGTAACTGGAATGGCTCCATTGGTTTCAATTTTAACGATGATTCATTTAATGCTCGCAACCCTTTTGCACTAAGACGTTTTCCGGCACAACAAAGAGGCTTTAATTTTTTCCTCAGCGGCCCCCTTATTAAAAATAAAAGCTCTCTGTTCATTTCAAATTTCGCGTCAAATTCCTATAAGGACGAAAATATATTTGCAGTTTTACCGAGCGGAAACTTAATACAATCGATCCGTAGCTCTTCAAATTCGATAAATCCCTGGATAAAATTTTCGCAGAATCTTACTAAAACCCATTTTTTAGGGATAACTTATCAGGGACGAGTGACTAGTTCAGAAAATAACGGAGTGGGTGGATTTAATCTCTTAGAACGTGCTTTTTCCTCTAAAATATCAAATCATCAAATACGCATATCCGAAACAGGTAACATCGGAAATCGGTTCTTTAACGAATTTCGACTCCAAATTACAAATGAATCTACTGGAATAATTCCTGCAAGTAATAAACCAGCCATTATAGTTCTAGATACCTTTAATAGCGGCGGAGCCGGTAACAAAAATAATAGCACTAAACAGGGCATTTGGCTTTCAGATAATTTTCTCTTCGGATTTCACAAGATTCATGCGATCAAAATCGGCGGATTGTTTGAGTATGAAAGACGAAATTCTGTATTGTCCACTAATCAAAATGGCACATTTACTTTTTCAAGCCTTGCCGATTTTATAGAGAACAGACCCTCAACATTTACCCAACGACCCGGTACAAGAAACGTCAAGCTATCGCAAATCCAATTAGGGGTATTCCTTCAAGATGATATTCGTGTAAGCAAAAGTTTATTGCTCAGTGCTGGTTTGCGATATGAATGGCAAAATAATTTGGAGGATCGAAAGAATTTTTCGCCCCGTTTCGGATTTGCCTGGTCGCCGAATAAGCGCGGAAAGACAACTTTTCGCGGCGGTGCGGGAATTTATTACAACTGGTTTGATACCAATAGCCTGGCAGTAGTTTTGAGCCGAGATAGAACGCAGCTTGGGGATACGATTATCATCAATCCAAGCTTTCCAGATCCATTTTTGGTCGGAACAAGTCAAATATTGCCTAGCAGCTTTTCGCAAACCGCATTTGATTTGAGGAACCCGTATGTTCTCCTTGGATCGCTAGGGCTACAACAACGTTTGGCTCGCAGCCTTTCGCTTCGAGTTCTCTATAACTATGAAAAAGGTGTCCATCAATTTCGCAGCCGCGATCTCAACGCTCCCCTTAACGGAATAAGACCTGACCCAACTTTTGGACGAATAGTCCAGATTGAATCATCATCATTCTTCGTTAAAAATTCCTTAAATATCGGCCTAAGCGGAAGGTTGAATCGAAAAATATCATTTGGAGGAGAATATACATTGTCAAAAAAAATCTCTGACAACGACGGGATTTTTGGTTTGCCGAGCGATAATTATGACTTACGGCTCGATCGAGCAAGCTCAAATGATGACCAACGGCATCGAATCTATACATCTGTGTTCTACAGGTTACGCAAAAATCTGAATATTTCAGCTATCTTTACCGCCAATTCACCTTTACCCTACACAGTCACGACCGGACGAGATGACAATGAAGATTCGATTTTCAATGATCGGCCCGTCGGAATTCCCCGTAACGGCAAGCGTGGTGAATGGCAAAAGCAAGTTGATATGTCCCTGAGCTGGACTATTGGTCTAGTCAAACGGAAAGCTGGGGACATTAGTATGCCGGGTACAATAGTTGTGACCTCCGCCGAGGCCTCAAGTGGTGACATAGGCATCGATCCGAATCATCGATTTTCCATTAAAATCTACGCAACCGCCAACAATATTTTCAATCAGCCCAGATTCGCTAATTTCGTCGGCGTTCAGACATCACCTTTTTTTGGAAAGCCAGTAGCTGCCTCAAATTCCCGAAAGATTGACTTCGGACTAAAATTTAGTTTTTGAAACCAAGGAATCTCACGGATGCGTCATATCCTCGGCTTTGACGAGTTCGTCAAAACGCTCGGCGGTTAATAATTCGAGCTGAACTGCCGATTCCTTTAGCGAAATCCCTTTTTTATGTGCATTTTTTGCAATCTTGGCGGCGTTGTCGTAGCCGATGTGCTGGTTTAGGGCGGTGACGAGCATCAGCGAATTTTGCAGATAGTGATCGATCTGTTCGCGGTTTAGCTCGATGCCTTTAATGCAATAATCGACGAAACCGTGACACGCATCGTGAATGAGCCGGACGGAATGCAGGAAATTGTGGATCATCACCGGTTTGAAAACATTGAGCTCGAAATTGCCCTGCGAGCCCGCAAATCCTATCGCTGCATCATTTCCAAACACCTGGACGGCAACCATCGTCATCGCCTCGCTCTGAGTCGGATTGACTTTGCCGGGCATGATCGATGATCCAGGCTCATTCTCAGGCAGCGAAATCTCGCCGACCCCGCACCGCGGGCCGGAGGCGAGCCAACGGATGTCGTTGGCGATTTTCATCAAGCTAGCGGCCAGCGTTTTTAGTGCGCCGGAAGCAAAAACAAGCTCATCGTGAGCCGAAAGAGCGGCAAATTTATCGGGGTGTGATTTGAACGGCAATCCGGTCAGTTCGGCGATCTTCGACGCTGCTCGCTCGGCAAATTCTGGATGCGCATTTAATCCTGTTCCGACCGCCGTTCCGCCGATGGCGAGGTCGAAGAGGCCGGGCAACACGAGATGCAGACGCTCGATGTCGCGTTTGATCAGGCTCGCCCAGCCGCCAAATTCCTGCCCCACCGTCATCGGTGTCGCGTCCTGCAGATGCGTGCGGCCGATCTTTACGACATCGGCAAATTCCTTTGCTTTATCATCGATGGCGTCGTGCACCTTCTGCACCTCAGGGATCAAGGCGATCAAACGCTCGGCTGCGGCGATATACATTGCGGTCGGAAAAGTGTCGTTTGACGATTGTGATTTATTGACGTCATCGTTTGGATGAACCGGCGTTTTTGACCCCATCTCGCCGCCGGCGATCTCGATCGCCCGGTTCGAGATGACCTCGTTAGCGTTCATATTGGTCTGAGTTCCAGAACCCGTTTGCCAGACACGCAATGGAAAATGCTCGTCGAGTTTCCCCTCGATCACCTCGTTAGCAGCCTCGATTATCAGATCGAGCGTCTCATCCGGCAGCTTTCCAAGATCGTTATTCACGATCGCCGCCGCTTTTTTCAAAACGCCCAGTGCCCGTATAACTTCACGCGGCATTACATCAAACCCGATGTCAAAATGCTTTAGCGAACGCTGCGTCTGCGCCCCCCAATACTTGTCGCCGTCGACGTGGATCTCGCCCATCGAATCTGTCTCTATACGTGTTTCAATTGCACTTTCGGTTGCTTCTTGCATATATGGAAGATTTTACCGCAGGTTGCGGTGGTAAAAAAGGCTTCCGCTATTTCTTTGGCGGCACGGTATGAGGTGAGTTCGTTTCCATCGGTAATCCCGCTGCCTGCCAGGCGACCGTTCCGCCCGTTACATTGCGTACATTATTGATTCCAGCTTCTTTCAGAATGTTTGCAGCTTGCTGAGACCGGCTCCCGGTCTGGCAAATGATATACACGGGTTCGCTCTTCTCAAGCTTGTCAAAGCTTGCGGTCAACGTATCCAACGGAATATTCTCGGACCGAGCGGCGTGCCCGCCGGCGTATTCCTCAGGCGTGCGGACATCGATGAACTGTGAATATGCTTTAGATACGGCTTTCTGAGCCTCGCCAGGCGATACCTCCCTAATGTCCGTCGCGATGTCTGGCACACCGGAATCCGTACTCTTTGTTGTGGTACTCTGACAGCTTGTTAAAACCATAAAGTATACCGCCAACATCAATAGATACTTCATTAACCTTCTCCACGTACGTCTATGACGTCGCTTTTGCTTTTCTGGTGCTCCGGCTGCTTCTTAACGTCGAACTCGACGTTGCATGCACCGCGCATTCAGGTGTTGAAGCCAAGTTTTGGCAGGATGACGAGCTGCAATAATAGATAGAGCCCAACAATGCCGATTAAGATCATAAGTTCATACATCTGTTCACTCTCCAAGCATTACCGCTAGTTCCCTGAGTTTACACCGGCAGTCGCCGACACCTCAGTTTCGAGACAGGCCTCTACCCATTCCGCAGTTCCACCAGTGACGTTGTATAGCTTATTGAAGCCGGCGTTCTCGAGAATACTGGTTCCGACGCTCGACCGATAGCCGCCCTGACAGATCACATAAGTTGGGGCAGTCGGATCGAGCTTCTCGAAATCAATGGCGAGTTTATCGAGCGGAATATTGATCGTCCGTTTCGCGTGACACGCTGAATGCTCAGCGGTTCGACGGACATCCACGAACTGGAGGAACTTCTCAGTCTGTGCGAGATCGCTTACTTCCTGGACGTTGACCTGCTCGACGCTTTTCGTTTCGCCGGTATAATTATGAATGAGCATCGCACCCGAAACGGTCTCGTGTCCCACACGAGCGAGTCGCGTGCAGGCTTCTTCAATCTGAGTTTTGTTATCGGCAACGATCGCGATCGGAGTTCCGATCGTCACCAACGTTCCTGCCCAAGATGCAAACTGTCCGCCGAGGCCAATGTTGATCGAGTTTGGAATATGGCGTTCGCCATACTCGACGTTCTGGCGAACATCGATAATAACACCGTCAAAACTGCGGATCTCCTCAGAAGTCAAATCACGCGGCTTGGGAAGCTCTGCTAGTGGTGCTGAACCTTGGAGATTCTTAGCGGCACTTTGCGGAAAATATGCCGGAACCTCAGGCTGGTCAGCCGCTACGATCTTGATGAATTCGTCCTTGCTCATCGGCTTTAACGCGTAATTGAACTGCCGCTGATTTCCGAGCGTTGACCACGTCTCCTTAGAGAGCGACTTACCGCAAAGGCTCCCTGCTCCGTGTGCCGGATAGACCTCGGTTTCGTCCGGGTATCCCAGAATGCTATTGTGCAACGAGTCATAAAGCATGGATCCCATCTGCTCAGCAGTAAATCCTATGGAACCAATAAGGTCGGGCCGGCCTACGTCACCGATAAACAGCGTGTCGCCGGTAAACATCTTGAGCGGTTCGTCTGAGTCACTAGTATTTTCGGCGACAATTGTGATGCCCTCAGGCGTGTGGCCGGGCGTCTCGAGAAATCGCAGCTTGATCTTGCCGACGTTCAGTTCATCGCCGTCTTTCACCTTATGCGTCGGAAACTGCGTATTTGCAAGCTGGCCGTAAATAATCTCGGCTCCGGTTTTCGCAGCCAGCTCAATGTGGCCGCTGACAAAATCGGCATGCGAGTGAGTTTCGATAACGTATTTGATCTTTTGCCCGTTGGCATCAGCCTCGTCAATATACTGCTGTACATCACGCTGTGGATCAATGATCGCGGCCTCGGCGTCTGATCCCAAATAATATGAAGCGTGCGAAAGACAACCTAAATAAAATTGCTTGAATTGCATAATATTAATCCACGTATTAAGTGTATTTTACCAACTAAAAAAAAATACCGCGAAGAGGATCGACATTATGTTCCTTACCCAGCCTGCGGTGGTTTGTGGCAGTCTAGAGGAGCGGTTCACTGTGCGAAGTGAAGTGTTTAGTTAAAACGGGCATTTACTAACGCGCTGAACTACAAAGCCGCCGCGTTTTTGTTTGTTCGTGGCCTACCCGCTATAATCTATCTTTTATTTCATATTCACTTGTAAGAGGAAAAATCTGTGGCAGAACAATTTGACGTAACAATTATCGGTTCAGGACCCGGCGGCTATGTGGCTGCGGTGAGAGCGGGACAGCTTGGGCTAAAGGTCGCGATCATCGAGAAGGAAAAAGACGCCCGTCTCGGCGGCACGTGTGGTTTGCGCGGTTGTATTCCAACTAAAGCCTTGCTCAACGCCGCGCATTTGTATGAAAAGGCCGGGCATTTTGAGAACTTTGGCCTCAAGGTCACAGGTCTTAGCTTTGACTGGACCGGTGTCCAGAAATATAAATCTGATGTCGTCGCCAAGAACTCGGCCGGCGTTACCTATCTGATGAAAAAGAACAAGGCCACGATATTTAACGGCTTTGGAAAGATCGTCGGAAAAGGTAAGGTCGAGGTCGATCTCGGCGGTGGAAAAAAGGAAACGATTGATACCAAAAATATCATTATCGCGACCGGTTCGGTCGTGCGGCCGATCCCCGGTTTTGAAACCGACGGCAAGCAGGTTGTCAATTCCGATCACATTCTCGAACTCACGAAAGTGCCAAAATCGATGATCGTCATGGGATCCGGCGCAGTCGGCGTCGAGTTTGCCAGCGTTTACGCTCGTTTTGGCTGCGATACGACCGTCGTCGAGCTGCTCGACCGCATCGTGCCGATCGAGGACGCTGACGTGTCGAAGGAACTCGCCCGTTCGTTCAAGAAATCCGGGATCAAATGCGAGACGGGCATCAAGCTCGACAAGCTGACCAAAGACAAAAAAGGCGTTAAAGTTTCAGGCAAAAATGCGAAAGGCGATGCCGTCACGTTTGAAGCAGAAATGCTCCTAGTTGCGGTCGGCCGCATGCCTCTCATCGAAGGCCTCGGCCTCGAAAACACGAAGGTCGTTGTCAACCCGCGCGGTACGATCAAGGTCAATGAGTATTGCGAGACCGATGAACCGAACGTTTTCGCCATCGGTGACGTTATCGACACTGCCTGGCTCGCTCATCTCGCTTCGAAAGAGGGCATCCTAGTTGTTGAAAAGATTGCCGGCAAAAAGGTCGAGCCGATCAAACAGAACCTCGTCCCGAACTGCACCTACTGCGACCCTGAAGTCGCCAGCGTAGGCCTGACCGAGGAGAAAGCAAAGGCTGCCGGTTACGATGTAAAGATCGGCAAATTCCCCTTCTCGGCGTCGGGCAAAGCCCGCATCCTCGGCGAAACCGATGGCTTCGTCAAGATCGTCGCCGAAAAGAAATACGACGAGGTCCTCGGCGTCCACATCATCGGCCCGCACGCGACCGAATTGCTTGCCGAAGCCTGCGTCGCCATGGCCCTCGAATCCACCGCCGACGAACTAGGCCGCATCATCCACGCCCACCCAACCGTCTCCGAAGCCATCATGGAAGCCGCGGAAGGCGTGCATGATCTGACGATACATTTGTAGGATTGGTGACCAATTTATGTGAGTAGTGTCGTTTCGGCGGCACCTTCTTATTTAATCCCCACGAAGATTTGCGGCGTTAGGCAGCAGGCGACAAATCTCGCAGTTGGCGTAAATCTTTTTGTTCTTCTTCTCGAGCCGCTTAGCCGGTCGGGGGCCGTCCAAGCGTTCTTAAAAGCGATGATCAAAGGTTAGCACTGCTTTTGCTATAATCGTACGTTCATGGCAAACCCAAATACATCCTATCCACGTAGCAAGATAAAGATCCTTTTGCTGGAGAATATTTCTGACGCGGCGGTTGGGGAGCTTGAGGCTGGGGGTTATCTCGAAATTACGCGGTTGGGCGGGGCTTTGAGTGAGGAGCAGTTGGTTGAGGCGGTGAAGGGTGTGCATTTGATCGGGGTGCGGTCGAAGACGCGGATTACGGAGAACGTGATGGAGGCGGCGGATAAGCTGCTGGCGATCGGGGCATTTTGTATCGGGGTTAATCAGATCGATTTGAAGGCCGCGACGGAGAAGGGTGTGGCGGTTTTTAATGCGCCTTATTCTAATACGCGTTCGGTTGCGGAGCTTGTGATCGGGCTGTGCGTGATGTTGATACGCAAGATCGCGGACAAGAACGCGGCGGCACATCGCGGGGAGTGGTTAAAAGATGCTAAGGGCAGCTTTGAGCTTCGCGGCAAGACTCTCGGGATCGTCGGCTATGGCAATATCGGTTCGCAGGTGTCGAATATGGCCGAGGCTATGGGGATGCACGTCGTCTATTACGACTCGGCGATCAAGCTGCCGCTCGGTAATGCGAAACAGGTCCGCGATCTCGGTGAGCTGCTCGAACAGTCGAATATCGTCACGCTCCACGTCCCTTCGGACGCAACGACGCGGGGAATGATAGACGATCCGGAGTTCGCGGCGATGCCGAGTGGCAGCATCCTGATCAATTACAGCCGCGGCGACATCGTCGATCTCGATTCGCTTCGTAGCAATATTGAGAGTGGGCACATCGCCGGGGCGGCCATTGACGTGTTTCCCGTCGAACCGGAACGGAACGGCGACCCGTTCGAATGTGTTCTCCAGAACACTCCGAACGTCATTCTCACACCGCACATCGGCGGTTCGACCGAGGAGGCGCAGGCCAATATCGGCCTCGACGTCACCGCAAAGCTGATTAAATATCTCGAACTCGGCACTTCGGAAGGTTCGCATACCGTGCCGCCCGTCAGTCTGCCGCCACAGGACGATACGCACCGGATCCTGCATATTCACAAAAACATTCCCGGCGTACTAGGCGAGATAAACTCACGTTTGTCGCTAAACGGCATCAATATAGTCGGCCAATATCTCAAAACCAATGACGAGATCGGATATGTGATCCTGGATGTGGATTCTAAGTTGTCGGCCGAGGCCCTGGAACTGTTGAAACTGATCGACGGCACTGTGCGGGCCAGAATGGTTTATTGAGAAATAGAGTCCTCAAAAAAAACCTGCTCTTACTCTGCGTCCGACTCCGTGATATCCGCGTTGTATATACCCCCCAATGATGATTAAAAACGTGGAGGACTCGGTGACAAGTGGTAATTTTGTCTGACTAACCACTTGTCACTATCCACTATCCTCTATCCACTATCAACTATCCACTAAAGAGATGTATCCTAGACTGATGAAACTCATGTTACGGACAATTGTTCTCGTTACGATATCCTTCGTGGCTGCTATTTCTGTCAGTGGTCAGTGGGTCACGCAAAACATAGAAACAAAAGCAAGCCTTCGCGGGCTGTCGGTCGTCAATGAAAATGTCGTCTGGGCCAGCGGAACGGGCGGGACTGTGATCAGAACCATCGATGGCGGTAAGACGTGGAAGGTAATGGCGGTGCCTGATGCCGCGAAGCTTGATTTTCGCGATATCGAGGCATTTGACGAAAATACCGCATACATTCTGAGCATCGGTAATGCCGACAGCTCGCGCATCTATAAAACAACCGATGGTGGTGCGACGTGGAAGCTGCAGTTTACAAATGATAAAAAAGAGGCTTTTTTTGATGCTATCGCGTGCTGGGACCGCAATAACTGTCTGGCAATGAGCGATCCGGTTGATAACTATTATTTATTGATCTCGACGACTGACGGCGGTGATAGTTGGAAACGGGTCGTGAGCAGCAAAATGCCACGCGCAATAGACGGGGAGGCGGCATTTGCGGCCAGCGGAACGTGTCTGATCGCTAATGGCAAGAGCGATGCATTTCTCGTCTCGGGCGGCGACGCAGCACGGGTTTTTCGCTCGACGGATCGCGGTGTGACCTGGACGGTTGCAAATACGCCGATGGTTAACGGGACATCGGGCAGCGGTATTTTCTCGATCGCGATGTTCGATGAAAAAAACGGCGTGATCGTCGGCGGTAATTATGAGAATCCAAATAATAACAACAAAAATCTGGCGTTTACGTCTGACGGCGGGGTCACATGGTCGGCGGGCAAAGGGCTCGGAGGTTATCGCTCTGGTGTTGCATTCGTCGATCGCAAGACGATCATTGCGGTAGGATCGAGCGGCTCTGACATGTCAGTCGATGGCGGTAAGACCTGGACAAATCTAAACAAAATCAACTACAACGTAGTCCAGGCAAAGGGCAAAAAAGCCATCTGGGCCGCCGGGGCTACAGGCCACGTTGCGAAAATGAAATGATGTAAACCATTAAATGAGGCGCATGCCACATTTAAAATACTGGTTTAAAACGTCACAAACCGGGAAATTTTAAAATAAAATAATCACACCAAAAAGATCCAACAGATGGGCTACCGCTCAATCTGAGGTTATCCGGTTAGTGCCCGCGTGCGGCAAATCGTGGTAATATTATTTTTTCAAATATCCGCCGGTAAAGACAAAATACCTATGAAATACTGTCCGATCTGCGAAGAGCGTTACGACGAAGAGATAATCCGTTTTTGTACCAAAGACGGCACGCCGCTGGTTGACGAGAAACAGCCGAGTTTTACGGCGCTCCCGAGCGAAAGCGGAGACGCTCAGGATGATGATTTTGGCGAGGAGACCATCATTCGCCGCAATCCCAATAATACAGGCGATCGGCCCATTGCTTTTGACTCGCAGGGTCAATCCGAACGCATTGTTATACCAACTACAACAGTCGCAGATCAGCAGGTCAGGCCGCGTACGACACAGGCCTATTATCCCCCGCCGCCTCAATCGAATACCAGCAAGACGGTCATTTTGACGATCATCGGCACGCTGGCCGTATTAGGTTTTGGCGCCATCCTCTTTTGGGTGCTGCAAAGTGATGAGACGGCCAATATCAATATAAATACAAACGGCAACCTTCAGAACATCAACTTGAATACAAACCTCGGTTTTGATTCAAACTTCAATTTCAACACTGACTCAAATTTCAACACAAATTCCAACGTAGACACTGGCTTTAACACAAATGTAAATATGAATGTGAGAACGCCGACCCCAACTCCGAGGCCCAGCCCAGTTCCGACTCCCGCCTCGACCGAGAGCCCGACTACGACGCCTGCACCGACCCCCAGGCCCACCAGTACCAGGCCCGCCGGGAATGTAAGTCCCTCGCCGGCCGACACACCGAGGATGGCTCCTCGACCGCCGGTCATTACCAATCGGACACCGGGAAATGTTAATAATTAAGAATTAATTAGGGCTAATTCGACCGCTCGGCGTGGATCGATAACGCCCCATCCCTGGCGGTCAACCTCGTAATGCGGCAGCCGCTCGGCGGTGGAAATGAGAATTTTCTTGATCTCGGAAGGCGAGAGGTTTGGATTGGCCTCGATCATCTGGGCCGCGACCGACGACACAATCGGGGCGGCAAATGATGTGCCGTCAACGTATTTATAGTGCTTTGTGATTACGTTTTCCTGCCGGATCTTGAGCGCGATGATCTGACGTATGCTGTGGACGGGCCGATCGAGAGCTGCATCCAATTCAGGATCGGTGCCCGGATTTTCGCCGATAATCACGTGCAGATTTGCGTCGTCGCTGTGATCGAGTCTTTCGAGAAGTTCGGCCTGCTGTGAGGTAGGTGTGTTTGGCAGGATCGGTGCCGGTATCCAGATTGACGAAGCGATGACCTCGGGTTTTTGCAGCCCGTCGATCGTCGGGCCGTATGATGAACGGTACATGCCGCGTTTTGCCCTGTTGATCGAGTTGTTATCGTCGAGGCCGCCGACCGCTATACAAGACGGTGAACTGGCGGGCGGCACGACGGGATGGTTTGGCAGGTGGCCGGCATTGCCGACCGCACAAACAACCGTGATACCTGCGGCCGAACATTCCTCAACCGTCCTGGACAGCGGATCGTGCAAATAGCTCAACTCATCGTCTCCACCGGCTGAGATATTGACGATGCGAATGCCGTATTTTTCGCGATTTTCGAGCACCCATTCGAGTCCGTCTTGAATATTTTGGTCGGATATCCGCCCAGTCCGGGCGAGTTTTACGAGAACGACATCGGCATCCGGGGCCATACCGCGATAAAAACCATTAGAGAGTGCCCCGTTGCCGGCGGCAACAACCGACGTCATCATCCCATGCCAACTCGCGACATCGGGCTGAAACAGCGAGGCCACATCACCATCGTCGTCGAGCAGGCTGCGGTAGGCGAGGATCCGATTGGTCGGTGTGGTCAGATCGACGTGCGGGTAAAAGCCTGAATCAAGAAATGCGATCGTCACGCCTCTGCCCGTAAAACGCTCGTCGGCATCGAGCCGCAGCGGTGTCGAGAGAACGTGCGAACCGTCCTTTTGCATCGCCGCGTCGGTGATAATGTGCGATTTTGCCCGTTCGAACAGCCGGACGCAGCGGGCACAAACCGCCTGAAACCCTTCCGTATCAGGAGCATTTGCACGAATCAGCTTTTCCAGATCATCGGGCAACGAAACCAGCGGTACATATTCGTCCTGTGTGTCACGAGAGCAAACCGGACACGCCTGTTCGCCAGCCGCAATATCAGCGATCCTGGTTTGCCTTGGAAATAAAGTCGATTCGTGCAGGGTCATTTTAGGAATTTAAGTTTTTCATAATGAACAGTTAAAATCAATTTGCGTGATTGTAGCGAAGAAGAAACCAAAGTTAGACGCTTAGATCCTCGTAAATTGCGGTTATATTATCTTATGTCCAAAAAGATCGGCCTTGCACTTTCTGGCGGTGGAGCACGCGGTTTTGCCCATATCGGCGTGTTGAAAGTGCTGGTCGAGAATAATATTCCGATTGATATCATCGCCGGAACATCGGCGGGATCGATCATTGGCGGAGCATTTGCATCGGGAATGACGGTTGAAGAGATCTTCACAATGGCGTCAAAAGTTCGATGGACCAACATGACGCGGCCATCACTTTCGCCGCTCGGGATATTGTCTAATTCCCCATTGGGCAAGTTTATCGGTCAGTATTTTCCGGTTTCACGCTTCGAAAACCTTACAATTCCTTTCGGTGCCGTCGTCTGTAATCTAGGCAGCGGCG
This sequence comes from Pyrinomonadales bacterium, assembly GCA_038257355.1. Lineage (GTDB taxonomy): Bacteria > Acidobacteriota > Blastocatellia > Pyrinomonadales > Pyrinomonadaceae > OLB17. The sequence continues at coordinate 35,272 of JBBSJK010000012.1, forward strand.
AAGAAATCATTATAAAAGACACCGGCGATCTAGCATCGGCGATCCGTACAAGTTGTGCCGTGCCGGGTCTTTTTGCACCAATAAAAGATGAAAAGGGCAGATTGCTTGTCGATGGCGGCGTTGTATCGCCGGTGCCGACCGACGCCGTCCGGCGTATGGGAGCCGACATCGTAATTGCTGTCGATCTCATTGCCTGCGGGATCACGTTTCTCTCCCTTCCCAGAACTGCGGTTGGGATGATTTTTCAATCAGCAATGGCTTCACTCTGCGTCGCATCGAGAAATCAGCATCACCACGCCGATATCGTGATCGAACCCCAAATCGCCCATTTGCGTATGGACGAGATTAAGAAACGCGATGAGTTTATACAGCTTGGCGAGGATGCAGCATTAAAAATGATTGATGAAATCCACAACCTGATTCGAGATAGGCATGATATCAGTTAATGTTTTACCGGACGTCGGGCGGGGTTTGGCTTTGGCGATTCCGGGGGAGTCAAATATTTAGGCTGACGTGTTACCGCCGACACTCCCGTGGCTTTGATCTCAAATTCGACATTCCTGACGATCTTGCCATCTAAAAACAGATCGACGCGATATTTGCCGGGTGTCCATTTGCCATCGGGCCGCCCGGTGAAATTTACGCGGTTTTGGCCATTTTTAGTTGTATAGCTTGCGGTGACGACATTTGTTTCGGGTTTAACGCCTGTGACCTTGACGGCGACAAAATTCATTTTTACCAATGTTTTTTCTTGGGAATCGAGCAAGATAACACAGTAGATCGGCACGTCGGTTGTGCGAAACTCGGTTACCTGCTCGCCGGGCCCGCCGATACCATCATCCTTGGCGAGATGGACATCTTCGATCGTGGTGGCTAGTGCTAGTGGCGCACGGCTTTGGGCGTTCAGGCAGACAGCAACAAATAAGCAAAGCAGGACTGAATATAAAACTTTCACGTGTATGCTCCAACAAAGACTATCTCTTTGAACCACCAAATACGTAATAAGTTGCATCGGTATAGAGCAAATAATTAGTCAATGGTTGACACTCACTGAGATTTAGACGAGCGGTGATATAATTTTCGCATTCGATGCGATTTGTCTTTTCAGGTAGATTCTATATTCTCCTTGCGATCGCGATGGTGCCGTTGTCATTGTCGTGGGGCCTGCCTGCGTTGCGATATGGCGTTCTCGCGTTTGATTTTTTGCTAATCGCGGCTGCCCTTGCGGACTATTTTATAAGCCGCCGGTTGCCTGAGGAATTTAACATCTCGCGAGTTTTCGATAAAAGGTTCGCAATCGGTGACACGACAAAGGTCAGCCTTTTGGTCGAAAACGCCTCGCCGCGCACGCTCCACATAAAGATAAAAGACGAATATCCTGCCGCTTTGACTCTAAACGACGAGCGTATAGCGGCATTTACGGTCGAGGCCCAGTCGAATGCCGAGTTCTTTTATCACGTTACGCCGCCAAAACGCGGGCGCTACGAATTCGGCAAGACGGCGGTCCGCCATCTATCACGGCTAGGTTTAGTTTGGTGTCAGACGGAGTTAGGTGAATCGCAACCAGTCAAGGTTTATCCAAATATGCGGCGGGCACGCGAGATGGAGATCAAGGCGCTCGGTGCGAGATCGTTCCTTGCTATTCAACGCCGTGCGGTGAGGCGTGGAGAGGGACGCGAATTCGAATCAATGCGTGATTACGTTCGCGGTGACGAGCTGCGGCATATTTCGTGGACGGCGACGGCCCGGCGGTCAAAGCTTACGACCCGGCAATATCAGATAGAGCGCGATCAGACGATAATTATCGCGCTCGACGCCGGGCGTCTGATGACCGGCAGGATCGGCGACGAGACAAAATTTGACACTGCTTTGCACGCAAGCCTCGCTTTAATGTCTGCCTCAGCTCGTGCCGGTGACAATTGCGGGCTGGTTGTTTTCGGCCGCAGTATTCGAAAATACCTGCCACCAAAACGCGGCCTCGAACACATCGACTCCGTCCTCGAAGCGCTCCACGATCTTGAACCCGAGCTGATCGAGCCTTCGTATGCCCGTGCGTTCCAATTTATTGCATCTAACTCAAAAAAACGTTCCTTTGTTGTTATCCTCACCGATCTAATCGACAAGGACAGCTCAAAAGAGCTGATAAATTCGCTAAAACTTTTAAGACCGCGCCACCTCCCACTCGTCGCCACCATCGGCGACCGAGACCTAAATGCCGCCGTCAGCCAACCGCCGGCAGATATAAAAGACGTCTTCACCCAATCCGCCGCAGAAGAGATAATCCATCAACGCGAGTCCGCTCTAAAATTAGTCGAGTCTATCGGCGGCATGGCCCTCGATGTGACCGCCAAAACGCTGACGCCAAAACTGCTGGAGGCGTATTTGCGCGTAAAAGAACGTGGGCTGCTTTAGTAACAGTAATATTATGTCGAAACGAAGTATCAATCTTGAGGTTAATAAACAATTGCTCCACGGCTTTATTACCAATCTGACGAGAAACACAATGAGAAAACGAACAAATCTCAGAACGCGATATCTTCTACAATAATGCCGCCCGTTTTTTAAGACGAGACCACGAGAAAAGGCGCTAGAATACGTTTTCAAAATTGAGCCTTTGATTCAATTAAACTTCTACCCGCAAGAGCGAGGTAGAAATACATTGCAAGCCCGGTGCCGACTCCGGTAGTAATTTTTACGGCCGGAGGAAGATCGGATGGCGAGAGAAAGCCCTCGATAATGCCGGCGACAACGAGAAAGCAGGCACAGCCGATAACGATGCGGGCGGCCTCAATACCTTTCTTTTTTAGGGCCTGGGCACGCGTCAGATCGCCTGGATTGATCATCGCGTAGCCGATCATCATTCCGGCACCGCCGCAAAAGAAGATTACTGAAATCTCGACAACTCCGTGACCGACAACAAAGCTCGCGAGAGCATCGCCAAACGGCGGATTGAGCCGGTAACTGGCTCCAAATACACTGCCCAACCGCGCGCCCTCAAACGCCAGATCGTAAAACGCTCCCACACCAAAAAATGCGCCCATGGCAAACACGCGAAATGTGACCAGGATATTGTTTGACAGTATATGGCTCGCACCGATTTGATTTGCGTCATTCAGGCTTTTCCACCACTGATTATTGGAAGTAATCTCCTGCGTTATGCCCGACAACATAACAAAATGCGTAAAATCTGTATCGATCCACGTCGCGATAAAGCCAAACACCGCAAACCCAAAATACACGCCAAACGCAACTGTCAGATATTGCCAATTCCGGCGAAACGTCTGAGGCAGGTCCTCGGCAAAAAATTTCCTCATCAGGCCGACGCCCTGGCTCTCGGCCCGATAAATTCGGCCGTGGGACCGGATGACGAGGCTATTTAAATAATTAATTAGTTTGGGGTCGCGTGTCTCGGCACGCGCAATGGCAAGATCGGCCGCAGCCCGCCGGTAAAGCTCGCCAAACTCGCGCACCTCCATCTTTGACAGTCCGCTGAGACTCGTCCCCCGCAGCATAGAGAGCAAATCCTCGAGCCGCTGCCAGTTGTCTTTGCGTTCGGTGAGAAAGCGGTTCATGTTCAGCTAATAGAATACACGGTTAGTTGATTGCTAATCTACAACGCAAAATTTAAAATCAAAATTTACAAAATGTCCGACGAAGTCCGCAAATATCACGAAGAAGAAGAGATCGGCAAGACCTATGATCTGCGAATTGCCCGTCGTCTACTGCGTTATCTAAAACCATACTGGCATCTCGCTGCGGTCGCTCTTTCTCTGACACTGCTGTCAAACATCCTGGTCACCACACAGCCGTATTTTACCAAGGTAGCGGTCGACGATTTTATCACGCCGCGAAACGTCGATGGTATTTGGCTGTTTGCCCTCGCCTTTTTCGGGGTGTTTTTATTCCGCTTTATCTTTTCCTATGCACAGGAAATTTTGTTGAATACGGTCGGTCAGCGAGTGATGTTTGACATCCGCACCGAGCTATTTACAAAGCTGCAGAGACAAGAGGTCGCATATTATGACCAATATCCCGTCGGCCGGACGATGACGCGGTTGACCGGTGACGTCGATGCTCTGAACGAGCTGTTTACATCGGGCGTGATCGACGTGCTCGGTGACCTGGTGATTATTTTTGCAATCGTCGGGATTATGTTTTGGCTCGATTGGAAGTTGGCGCTCGTCTCGCTCGTGACCGTCCCGCTTCTGTTTACAGCCACAAACTGGTTTCGCAAGCACGCTCGCAGCGGGTTTGACCGCGTCCGGACGCGAAATGCCAAACTCAGCGCGTTTCTGCAAGAGTATATTTCAGGTGCTCAGACGGTCCAGCTTTTTAATGCTGAGGGCAAAGCTCGCCGCCGTTTTACGGGCATCAACGACGATTACCGCAACGCTAACATCGAGACGATCTATTACTATTCGATCTTTTACCCTCTCGTCGATTTTATTGGTGCGGTCGGAATTGCGGTCGTGATCTTTGCCTTTGGCTATGAGTTTATCGGCGGATTTGCGGCCGCTGGTGCGGGGTTGTCGGTCGGTATTTTGGCGGCGTTTATTCAGTATTCTCAGCAGTTGTTCCAGCCTATACGCGATCTCTCAGACAAATTTAATGTGCTGCAGGCTGCAATTGTCGCTTCACATCGCATTTTCATTTTGCTTGACCGCGAGGTCGAGGTTACGACGCCGCAAAATCCTATGAGATCAGGCAAAGCTAAAGGCGAGATTGAATTTCAAGATGTTTCATTTGCCTACAAAGACGATGATTGGGTTTTGAAGGATGTTTCGTTCAAGGTCGAAATCGGCGAGAGCATTGCGCTCGTTGGCCACACAGGGTCGGGTAAGACGACCATTACTAACCTTTTAATGCGGTTTTACGATGTGCAGAAAGGCAGGATTCTGCTAGACGGCGTCGATATACGCAACTGGAATCTGCACGATCTCAGGTCAAATTTTGCGGTCGTGCTGCAGGATGTATTTCTGTTCAGCGGCTCAATCGAGAATAATATCAGGCTGGGAAATAAGGAGATTGACCGCGACCGTATTGAATGGGCTGCACGCGAAGTTCATGCCGACGGGTTTGTCCAAAAGCTAGAAAGCAGTTATGAATCCGAGGTACGCGAACGCGGAGCCGGACTATCGGTCGGCCAAAAACAACTTATTTCGTTTGCGAGAGCTCTGGCATTTGACCCGAAAATTCTGATTCTGGACGAGGCAACCAGTTCGATCGACACCGAGACCGAACAGTTAATCCAACAGGCGGTCGAACGAGTGATGGACGGACGCACGTCGCTCGTCGTGGCCCACCGCCTCTCGACTATTCAAAAATGCGACCGCATTATTGTGCTGCATCACGGCGAATTGCGTGAAATGGGCACCCACAACGAGCTGCTCGCCCTTCGCGGTCTCTATTGGCGGCTCTACCAACTGCAATACTCGGACGAGAAACTTCACACTACCGCAGACCCAGGTTTGGAGTTCCAACTTTAATGGGCCAATCCTATCTTAGGATCCCGTTAAACTGTGATTCAGAAGGAAGCCTTAATTTAAACGTACAATTTTGTGTCATAAGCGAGTATAATTCAGGGATAGGAACACAGATGTTAGACAATATGAATTTGGCGGAGAATGGCAGTGACTGTCCGTGGTCTAACCGAGCGATTACCGTTGAGCAAGTCGCGAGCGCCAAGCTGCCGACATATATCGGCGATTTTCGCATCGCTGGATACCGTTCACTAACTAGCGATGAGGAATTTGTCGTTTTGTATAAAGGCGAACTCGAGGGCGATAGGCCGACGCTTGTTCGCATTCACTCGCAATGCCTAACCGGCGACGTTTTTGGTTCGATCAAATGCGACTGCGGTCCGCAGCTTCATCGGGCGATGGAAATGATCGAGTCCGACGGTTGCGGGGCGATCGTATACCAACAACAGGAAGGCCGCGGTATTGGTATTATCAACAAAATCAGAGCCTATGCCTTACAGGACGAGGGTGCCGACACTGTCGAGGCCAATGAGGAACTCGGCTTTGCCGTTGACGCCCGAAACTATCAACAATGCGCCGAGATCCTTTTCGATCTCGGGTTATGCAAAGTCAGGGTCATCTCAAATAATCCGGACAAACTAGCCGCCCTGAACAGGGCAGGTCTTCAAATCGTTGAGCGCATTCCGATCGAGGTCGAAGCCGGCGAACCGGCCGCCCATTATTTAAGGATAAAAAAGGAAAAAATGGGGCATCTGCTGGATATTAGAAAATGACATTTTTATAAGGTCAGATTTATAAATCCGCATTTAGAAGTTGCTGCCTGATTGAAGGCAGCTTTTTTTATCCATGATAAAAGCTAATAGAAGAGCTGGAGTAAAAAAAGGAAGATCTACAATCAGGTTTTGGCAAGTAGTGTAGTGTTTCACTTATACCAGTCAGTGAAAAAAAGAGGCTGCCTTTTCAGACAGCCTCTTGAAGTTTGCCCTTTGTCAGGCAAATAATTTAGAACAGTAAACGGAAACCAAACCGAACAGAACGCGGGTTCTGATAGGCCGAGGGCTGAGTGTACAGAAGATTCGAATTCGTTCCTGCAGTCAGGAACGGTAGAATCCGGGCGTTCGTCGCCTCGGTCTGAAAAATCTGAATTGCTCGATTTGTATCGGTCGTGAGATTAAGATCGTCCGGTCCGAACGAGATATTCAGTGGCGAGATCGTCTCGTTGAGCGAGATCACATTCTGCTCATTGAACAGATTCAGAAAATCGACGTCAAAAGCAAGGGTAAACCGTTTGTCGGCACCAAAGCGATACTTGTGGCTGACGGCAAAGTCGGTCGCCGTAAATGTTTCTGTGCGACCCAGATCGCCGCGGCCGTTCAGGATCTGTCCCGTGACACCGTCAAAGGTGAAGCGAGTCGTTACCGGAGTTCCGCTCTGAATGATCTGGAAGCCCGAAAGCTCCGTGGCATTGCTACTGCTCCAGTCAAAGGTGTAGGCACCTGAGATCTTGAAGCTGTGCGGGCGATCCGTCGCGAGCCGACCGTTGTCCGGCCTGCCAAGAGCGCTAAAGCCGATGAACGGAAGGTCGAAGTTACGGTTTACGTTCGGCGATGTACGTCCGGACTCGTCAGAGCTGGCCAGACCTGCATAGTTACCGAAAAGGCGGCTGTAGGTGTAGCTCGCATCGAGATAAGCCGTCGTAGCAAACCGCTTGACGACGCGGAATTCACCGGCGTCATAATCGCGTTGTGCCTTTGGCGCCAGGAACCCGTTTTCCTCGTAGAACTGCTTAGCAAGACCGAATCCAGGGTTACCGATGATGTACGCTTCACCGCCACCGGCCGTCAGGGTGCCGATATCTTCGACAGCAACGTCAACCTGCTTGTGGGTGTAGCGGCTGGTGAAAAGGTATCCGCGGCCGAGGTCACGCTCGAAACCGATCGTGTACTCGGTCTGCCGGAAAGCCTTGATGTCCGGATCAACGGCACCAAACTCTTCCGCCGAACCTCCGACCAGATTGGACGGAATTCGGAAGTCGCGCTGGCAGCGGGTGAAACCGGTGCTAGAAGCAAGCGGGCAGGCACCGCCGATCGGATCCGGATTGGTGCCGATGATGGTCGCACGCGTGAAGCTCCCCAGCGTCTGGCCCGGGAAGATTTCGAAGTAATCGTTGCGGAAGAAGTTGCCGCCAAACGAACCGCGGGGCAGTTCATACTTGAACCGGTCAAAGAAACGGCCATAGCTACCAAAGATCTTGGTTTTGCCGTCTCCAAAGAGGTCAAAGGCAAATCCAAGACGCGGAGCAATTTTGTCTCCGTATCCAAAGGTGATACCCGGATTGCCCGCCGAAAAGCTGGGCGATTCTTCTTTCTCTATTCGAACACCGATATTCAGTGTCAGACGATTGACCGGCTGCCACGTGTCCTGAATGTAAAAAGCTCTGTTGTCGCTGCCGGCGGCGCCGAAGACGGCAAAACGCTGCAGGAAGCCGGCGCCTATCGCCGTAGGGGAGATCGGTTGGGCCGAGATGCCCGAGACCTGGCGAATGTTCTGGCCAAATCGAATGACGACGGTGTCAACAAGTGTGCTGTTGACCTGGTTCGAAATACCGTTGAACTGGAAACCACCCTTGACCTGGTGACGGCCGCCGGCGTTAAAGAGGTAGCTGGCGTCGGCATCAAATGTGCGACGAATAGTCGCGTCAAATTGCACCGGCCGAAAGCTCGGGAAGTTCTGTCCAAAACCGGTCGCACCAAATCCGCCGAAGCCGGCCGGAATAGGTGTTCCAACATTCTGGATAATCTGTCGAAGCGAGCCAACAACCGAAGGCACGCCATAGTTGCCGATCTTTTCATTAAGGAAGCTGTAACCGGCACGGCCAGTCACAACCAGCTTGCTGTTAGGCGTCCATATAAGCGAACCGTTTGTATTGTTCGACGACTGGCGACCGCCGCGAGGATTCAGAAGCTCAGCACCCCTGAACGTTTGACCGCTCGGGAAGAGCTGCGAAGGAACCGTACCGGTAAAGTTCGTCGACGCATCCGGCTCGCCGCGCTGGTCGACGGGATTCCATAGATATGAAGCCGTCATTCTCAAGCTCTGAAGAACCTGAGCATCGAGGCGGCCAAAAGCATACTCACGCCTGACGCGCTGCGTGTAAAACTCCGTGGCGACAGTCGTGCGGGTACGCGGGTCACCCGTCTGATAGGCCGTCGTGCGGTCCGTATTGATGAACTGTGGTGCATATGCAGCAAAGAACCACACACGATCCCTGATGATCGGGCCGCTGAACGAAGCAAACGGGAACCAATTAGTTCCACCGTCTTTCGGAGGGAAGATCTGTTCGGTGGTTCTCAACGCCGGCAGTGTTCCGGCGCCGACCGTGACTGATCGGAAGAACGGGCTCGGATCCGACTCGAACTTGGCTATCTGAAATGAGCTGCCGACTTCGCCGTGCCAGTCATTACCGCCCGACTTGGTGGCAACGCTGATAACACCACCGGTCGCTCCACCAAATTCGGCTTCGAAACCAGCACTTTTAACTTGAATTTCCTGGATGATCTGAAAGGGAACGTTGTTATTGATATTGAGCGTACCCGTACGGAAGTTACTTACTTCCTGGCCGTCAATAACAAATGTGTTCTCCGAACCCGATGCACCGTCAATCTGAAAACCACCCGAAAGCGGTTCGTTACGAACCGACGGGGTCGTGTTCAGCAAAGAAGTGAAGTTAACACCCTTTGGCAGCAAATCTATTGTCTGCGATGTGATGTTGGCCAAAACCTTGTTACTGGTGGGGTCTATTGCAATTGATCCGTCTGCGACGACATCAACGACGTTTGTCGAACCAGATGCCCTCAAGGTAAAGTCCGTGAGCGTGCTGCGTCCGACAAGTACAGCAACATTTGTTTTCGACGCTTCGCCAAATCCTGATGTTGCCGATGCTGAAACAGTGTACGATCCCGGCGGGATCTGCTGCATGCGGTAAAAACCGTTGTTATCAGCAGTAACTGTACGGGTAAACCCGGCAGTAGAGTCCGGACGGGCACCAACCGAACTTCCGACACTTGTGACCCTTACGACCACACCCGGAACGACTGCACCGTTCGGATCCTTGATCGTGCCTTCAATGTCGCCTGTGACTTCCTGTGCAAATGCCGTAAAGCAAAAGCAAAGAATCAGAGCGGACATTGTAACTAATGACTTAAGTATATTTTTCATACTAACTAGCTCCTGTAATTTTTCCTAAATTTTTGTTTCAATACTCTTTTGGCCGAATTGGATTCGATCCGAATGGCGAACAGTCTTTTAATATTCAACGAACAGACTTAGCTGAAACAATCAGTATATAATCTGCAATTTTCAAGCCATGGATGGGATCGGCGGGCTTGTAATGGCTAAACATTGGTTTAACTACACTTACGAACATGAGCAACAGCCCAATGGGCAATCATATTCATATGATCACCTCCAGATAATTCAAAATTTTAGATTTTATCCGAGTCTTTGGACTTATTTCTAAAAGCGCAATTTCAGACGCACCAATTACAATTGCAACGGTGGGGAATTTTGCACCGATTTAAGTGCGGAAGTTATTTATAGAGAGGACTTAGCGTGGGGATTAAACCCTTCACTTTTTCAGTCTCAAGGAACTGATAATCTGCTTTATCTCGTTTAAATTTTGGGCATCAGGTTTATATTGCAGAAACAGCTCCAACTCATCGGCGGACATGGAATATTTTTTTTGATCCTTATAGACCCTTGCCAACTGCCAATGAACCTCGGATGAGGTCTCGCCGCTCAATTTGTTAGCCTGCAGCAGAGAGGCGAGAGCGGCTGACAAATTATTCTTAGTGTGCAAAGCAATGCCGAGCCAAAGATGTCCGTTAGCAGACGCCTTATCCATTTCTATCGCTTTCTTGAAAAGGGCAATAGCTGGATCGGTCTGTCCGAGACGGAACTCTGCGAGACCCAATCCGAATGTGCTTGTAAAACTACGCGGGTTAACCGCTATTGCTTTGGTCAACAGTACATACGCTGGTTCATAATATCCACGCATGACATATTCTGTGCCGAGGCGGTCAAGTGCCAAAAAATAATCAGGGAAAAGCTCGATTGACCTTTTAATCTTATCCAAACCCGCCGCTACATCCTTCTTATCACTTAGGTCATTAACACCTGATTCATAAAGAGTTTTTGCCTCGTCGGGAACATCCTGGCCAAATACAACGCCGGGAGCGGCCGACAATCCTGCGTTTTTCTGACGTTTGGTTTTTAGATAAAAATCAACTTGTTCGGACGCTATCCCGCGACCCTGAATGACAGAAAGAGGGACGAGAGAGACCGATTGTGTCTGCTCCTCATAATCCGTCCCACCGCTCAACACCTTTATATTGTATCGTCCTTGAGGGAGGCCGGCAAATGAGTACATCCCAGTTCCCTGCGTTCTAACGCGGGCTACGGTTGAATAAAAATCATTAAGTAATTCGACGTAAACCTGAGCTACTGGACGGCGGGTCTCGTCAAAAATAAAACCTGATATACTGTTTCTGTCTTGAGCTTTTAAATCGGAGGGAACGATAATAAAGACGGCGACAGCAACAAGGAAAAGAGCGATGTTTTTCCTCATAGAAACCTCCTTTAAGAAAATTAAATATTCAATTAGATTGATTATACCCGGATTTGTCCAAAAATCCCAAAAAAAATTAACAATTACGCCACATTCATCCAAGTCAATGTTTTGAGGTGCCGGTTTGTCAGAGCGCATTTACCGAGATTCGGTTCATAATATTATCAGGGTTAATACCGATACGGCGGAAGGTCGGCTGATCGTTTCGCTCGTCGACACGCCGGAATTTCAGCGTCTGCGGCGGATACGGCAATTGGGACTGGCGTATTTTGCTTATCAGGCGGCTGAGCATTCTCGATTTACACATTCGCTCGGGGCGTTTCATCTGGCGGCGAGAATGGTGGCCAAACTTCGACTCAGTTACAACATCAGTGATGAAGCCCAAACCGCCGTGAGGGTCGCGGCCCTGCTCCACGATATTGGCCACGGGCCTTTTTCACACGTGATCGAATCTATACTCGACTTTCATCACGAGCAGTTTACGGTCGAGGCGGTTTTAAGCAGCGAAACCGAAATTGGCAACCTTTTGCAAAACTTCTCACCCGGTTTGGCGGACGATGTCGGGTCAATCATTCGCGGTGATTACAGGCATCGTGCTCTAGCCCAGCTTGTGTCGTCGCAGCTCGATGTTGACCGTATGGATTATCTGCTTCGCGACAGTTTGATGACTGGTGCAAAGTACGGGATCTATGATCTGGAATGGATAATAAAATCGATCGAGATCAACGAGGCAGACGATCATTTATATGTGTCGGCGCCGGGTATCTACGCGGTCGAGGATTATCTGCAGGCCCGGTATTATATGTATCGGCAGGTTTATTTTCACAGGACACTGCGTTCGGCTGAGGCTGTATTGAGGGTATTGCTGAGCCGGGCCCTTTACCTTTTTAAGAATGGCGAACGGGTTTGGCAAGCCGGCGGCACTCCGATGGACAAAATACTCGCGGGTCAAAAGCTCGACCTCAAAGAGCATCTCGAGTTGGACGATACGGATGTGATGTTTAGCATCAAACGGTGGCAGCATTCCGACGATCCGATACTTGCCGATTTGGCCAAACGGTTCCTCAACCGTCGGCTGTTTAAGGCGTTTGACCTCGATATGCCCGAGGCTGGCCGTCCCGCTTTTGTGGCTCAATCGCGGCAGATCGTTGCTGCCGGTGGCTTTGACCCCGATTACTATTTTGTCGAAGACAATGCCGGAAATGCTCCGTATTCGTTCTATTCAAAGGACACTTCGGATGCAAAAAATCTGATCTATGTCGAGGGAGGTTTTTCGCGGCCGGTCATCCGCGAGATCTCGTCCGTCAGCCCGGCGATCCGGGGTTTGCAAGAGGGTTATCGCATCCATCGCATCTGTTTCCCGGCTGAGTTGAAGGATAAAATTGGCGAGCTTTATCATAAAAACTAAAGTAAAAAGTGAAAAGTATTGTTCTGTTTTAACCTCTTACTTTTTACTTTTGCCTTTTTACTTTTTACTTTTTACTTTTTATATGGCTGTCCCGGCTGCGGGTCAGACGGTTGCAATTTTGACTCCTGACAAGGCGTTATCGAGCAGGGCTTTTGCTGAAAAGCTCACCCGGCGTCTAATAGACAATCTAAAGGTTCTCGACGATTCGCTGTCTGAGGCGGCGTATTTATCAGTGTCACCGGCGACTCCATTTAATCTGACCATCGAGGAATCGAAACGGATCGGGGCAGCGATCGGTTGCGATGTTTTTGTTTTGATAAGGTCGGCGACTCAGCGTCGTAGCGCTTTTGGGCGGGCGGAGTATTACGAATCTTTCGCCTCGATCTATGTTGTCAGTTCTCGAAGCGGACGTCTTGTTTTATGGAAATTGCAGCGATTTGAGGATGCAAAGCCGGATACCGCCGCAAAAATGCTAGATAATTCCGTGGCAGCTCTGGCATCCGGGATCGAGGCTAATATCAGGACTGCTATAAAGAATGAATTGATAGAGCCTGATGCTCAACACATCGAAGAAGTACCCGTCGAAAATTCGCCTGAGGCTAAAAATTTTCGTACTCCGGTTCCGTATCGCCGTATCAAGCCGGACTACACCAACCAGGCAGCTCTTTACGATGTAAAAGCGACGGTCGATATTGTCGTCGATACGGACTCGACCGGCTCTATATTGAGAACTGAGATCGTCCGCTGGGCCGGTTTTGGCCTCGACGAATCGGTCGAAAAGAACATCCGTTCAATGAACTGGCGGCCTGCCGAGCGTAACGGTAAACCGTTGCCAATGCGTTTTTTGGTAAGATATAATTTTAAGAAAATCGACAACAACGAGTAAAGATTGGACTTAAAACCGCTAAGTCGCAGTCGCAGTCGCAATTATTTAGGTGTTACTGAATAGAAAGTCTAGTAAATTTATTAATTGCATCTTTGCGACCTTAGTGTCTTTGCGTTAAATTTCTTTAGATACCCGAGATGAGAACCCTCAGAGCCGCATTTAGAATGGTGCTTTTCGTGATATCAACGATCGGCCTGCATTCGTTTTGGTTTGTCTCGCGGTTTTTTATCCCGAACAAGGTCTATTGGCGTCAGGTTATTTTCGGGGCCTGGACCAAAAGCTTCGTCATCATCTCGAACATGCGGATTGAGGTTAACGGCACCCCGCCCAAACCACCGTTTTTCCTCGTCACAAACCACCTTAGCTACACCGATATCGGTGCTCTCCGAGCCGTCGTGAAAGGCGTCTTTGTGGCGAAGTCTGATGTAAACAGCTGGTTTCTCGCCGGACGGATATGCCGCGATATGGGTACGATCTTTATCGACCGGGCCAACCGGCGTGACATTCCCCGTGCCGGTGAAGAGATCATAAGGCGGCTCGTTGCCGGCGAGGGTGTGATCGTCTTTCCCGAAGGGACGAGTACAAAAGGCGAGACCGTTCTGCCTTTTAACTCATCATTTCTGGAGTTCGCGGCCAAAAGCGGCACACCCGTCTCGTACGCCTCGATCAGCTATCAAACGCCGCCTGGCGAGATGCCCGCCCACCTCGCCGCCTGCTGGTGGGAGGACATCACATTCTTCGCCCACATCTGGCGCCTGTTTCATGTCCGGGAATACACCGCAATAATAAATTTCGGCAATGAACCGATCATCAACCCCGATCGCAAATCCCTCGCTGCCCAACTTAGAGATAACGTGGCGGAGAAATTCGTGCCGGTTTTGTAAATGTTCAAACAAAAATTTGGGGTGAATTTTTTTGATTTTAAAAAAATTCCCAAAATTGTCGGGTTTGGGAAAGGTTTTTAAATGTGGCACGTGCCACAATTTGTCCGGTTCAAGCAGCGAAATATAGTAAATAACTGGGTTTTCCAGTAAAGCCCATCACCAGTTCCCGTAAAAAACACCCTAGATTGGTCTTTCACAATGTGCCGTTTGATCCCGAATTTTGACCAGTTTGGTACAGTTCTTTTCGAGATTGGTGAAAGGTGCTTGAAGAACAAATAACCGTACCAATCACGATTGCGGACAGGACCTTCCCCGACCTCGTTTCGAGATCGAACGGCCGTTTAGTCAAACTACCTTTTTGACTCGACAATGCTATGAGGCAACATCTAACCCGGAAATTTGTGTTTTGCAAAGCGGGCTGAAAGGGCATAACCTTTAAGTTAGGAGACACGTATTAGCTATATAACTTTTATCAGGAGCAAAAAATGAGAGCACGATTATTTAGTTTGATTACTGGGTTGGCCATGGGGATGCTGGTCTGTGCGGGAGCGTTGGCGCAGGGCACAGGGTTTGATACCAGCCGGATGGACCGCACAGGTGAGGCGTGTCAGGACTTTTTTCAGTTTGCCAACGGCACGTGGTTAAAGAATACGCAGATACCGGGGTCTGAGTCGCGTTGGGGCACCTTTAATATGCTGGCCGATTCTAATAATGCACTGCTTAGAGAGGTGCTTGAGACGGCGGGTAAATCAGGAGCGGCCGTAGGCAGCGATCAGCAGATGATCGGCGACTTTTACTCGTCCTGTATGGATGAGGCAGCGATCGAACGGGCGGGAATATCACCCATCGATCCGTATTTGAAGCGAATAGATGCGATCAAAACGGTTGAGGACCTGCAACGTGAGCTGGCGGGGCTCCATGATAATGGTTTGCCCGCAATTTTCGGTTTTGGGGCAGGGGCCGATTTGAAAGATAACAATGTCGTTATAATCAGTGCATCTCAAGGCGGCATCTCTTTGCCCAACCGCGATTATTATACTAATACCGATGCCAAATCGGTCGAGACGCGGGCCAAATTTGTCGAGTATATGACCAATATGTTCAAACTGCTGGGCGAAAACCCGGATGCAGCAGCCGCCAAAGCGTACAAGGTGCTCGCCCTTCAGACCCTGCTCGCCAACGCCTCGCTGACACCAGTCGAGCGTCGGAATCCTGACAATAATTACAACAAGATCGACATCGCCGCCGCACAGGCCGTAACGCCAGCTTTCAACTGGAACGCGTACTTTGCGGCTCGCAACGTCCCGGTGACTCCGACCATAAACCTCGCCCCTGCCAAGTTTTTTATCGAGGTAAACGCAATGCTCCAGGCGGTCTCGATCGAGGATTGGAAAACATATCTCAAGTGGATGGTGCTCAATTCCGCCGCTCCGTCGCTGCCAAAAACATTTGCCGACGAGAACTTTAACTTTTTTGGCAAATACCTGAGCGGCCAGAAAGAGCGCCAGCCACGATGGAAAACTTGCGTCCAGGTAACCGACGGAGCACTCGGCGAGGCCCTCGGCATGGAGTATGCTAAACGGGCATTTACACCCGAGGCCAAGGCTCGGATGAATGTACTGATCGACAACTTGATGGTCTCGATGAAGGAGCGGATCGACGGCCTCAAATGGATGGGCCCGGAGACCAAAAAACAAGCCCAGGCAAAGCTCTCGACCTTCAAACGCAAGATCGGTTACCCAGATGTGCTGCGCGGTTACCAAGGACTGACCATCGACCGTAAGTCATACATGGGTAATACTTTGCGGTCTAACCAGTTTCAGATCGCCCGAAACTTTAAAGACCTCGGCAAACCCCGCGACAAAACGCGTATGGGTATGACGCCGCCTACCGTCAACGCTTCGTATAACAGCGTGAACAACGATATTACGTTCCCGGCGGGGATTCTGCAGCCGCCGTTTTTCAATTTCAATGCAGACGATGCGATCAATTACGGTGCCATCGGCGGTGTCATCGGCCATGAGATAACGCACGGGTTTGACGATTCGGGCAGCCGCTTTGATGCCGACGGTAATCTGAAAATGTGGTGGACGGCGGACGACCGCGCTAAATTTGAAGAGCGCTCGGAGTGTGTCGTACAGCAGTTTAATGAGTATGAGGTGCAGCCCAACCTGTTTATCAACGGCAAACTTACGCTGGGCGAGAATATCGGCGATTTTGCCGGCCTGACCGTCTCGTATCACGCTTTTAAGAAATCGCTCGAGGGCAAGCCGCGGCCTGCAAACATCGATGGTTTTACTCCGGAACAGCGATTCTTTCTCGGCTGGGCACAGGTTTGGGCCGGTAAATACACACCCGAGGCCGAGCGCGTCCAGGTCGCCGGCAACTCACATTCCCTGCCCCGCTGGCGCGTCAACGGCCCGATGTCGAATATGCCCGAATTTGTTGAGGCATTTGGCTGCAAGACGGGCGACAAGATGGTCCGTGAAAAGTTTTGCGAGATTTGGTAACTTGATCTCGAGGCATTACCGCCCGGGTATCGTATAAAAAATTAGAACGCGGATTTTCCAGATAGTGCTGCTACGGATTGAACTCGGATTATAGAAGAGTCATTTTGTAAGAAATAGAACTGCCTGAACCTCCGCAAACTCTGCGTCCTGCTCTCCGGCCTCAGCATTGAAACCGTGTTAACGACTATTCAACCTGTTTTCCACGCAGAGTTCGCCAAGGAGGACGCTGAAATGGCCGAGAAAAATCCAACTGTGAAAACAATATATGGTTCGAATGCTTATCCGGGTTAAACTCGCCTGATCCGCGTTCTATTTTTGACCTTGGCGCAACTCCGAAACAAAGCTTAACATCATCAAATAAAAAGAGGATGTCTGAAAAGTCCCTATTTTGCCGCTCCGCGACAATACAGGCTTTCAGACATCCTCTTGTTAGTCTAATGGAAATGACTATTCCAGTCCGACAAAGTCGAGGTCAGCTAAACTGTCGACTATTTGCAGGATGCGCGTTGTAAAGCGGTATCTTTTTGACGAAACACCGACTGCATACGATTCGCCCGATTTGATATTCTCAAATCTGTAATATCCAAATGAGCTCGTTGTTGCCATCCGTTTGACTCCATCGGGGCCGGTCAGCGAAACGGTAGCGCTTCTGATACCGCGGCCATCGGGTGATAACACCCGGCCCGAGACCTCGACGCCCGCGGCGGTCGATCCGATCTGGACATTGCCCGGAACATAGGTCGTATCGAGCAGCGTTCCAGTTGCACTCGAAACGCTTTTTGGCGTTGGCGTAAGGCCAAAAGTGACCGGATACAAGCCGAGCTGCGCATTTGCAGCGACGTTGAATGTGATCCTCATAAACTGGCGCGTGCCGGTAGCATATGTATTGGTTGAATCAATCAAAATGCCGAGCCGTCCAGCGGCAACATTATTGACATTGGTATTTATTACCGATCCGTCCGGAACTCCGCTGCCGAGTGCCGCGACCGGGCTGCTAAGTACGGTTGAATCAAAGTTGACCGTAAAACTCGTCGAAGACTCGTTTCCCAGCGAGACTAGCTCGAACGAAACCGTCACCTGCTCACCGGGTTCGGCCCCAACATTTACCGCACGGATGACGCGGCCGCCCTGGGCACCGGTTTGCTCGGTGACAACACTAAAAAAAGCCAAACTCGCCACGACGCCGAGCATTAAAAAAAATCGGCGACTGGACATAAACAACGATACTCCTGATTTCATCATGATTCTAATAACTCCTGTGCAAAAACAATCTACCGGCCCGGATGGGAGCTAGCAATGATTGGGTTCAAAAGATCTCAATAGTAAATAGTAACTACCGAAAGTGTATGTCACGAACTGCCCTCTGTCAATCAATCTCACATGTCATGTTTGTCTGCTTTTATTGTGCTGAAGGCACTTTGTAAATTAGCCTGATGCACAGCGTCAGGCTAATCAAGTTTGGGTGAGCACTGATTTATTAGAAATAGAACGCGGATCTTGCAGATTTATTGGATTTTCCCAGTATTGATCCGTCTTTATCCGCCCGCTTCGCGTTCTATTCCTAATCAGGACACATACCCATTTACAACAAAAAAGCGGCCCGAGGGCCGCTTTTTTTATTAGTTTAAACGATCGAGAGGATCGCTACTCTAGTCCGACAAAGTCGACGCCGGCGAGGTTGTCGGTGATGTTTATGACTCGCGGGGCGAAGCGGTAGCGGCGGGAG
>JBBSJK010000013.1:0-51090 GCA_038257355.1 Pyrinomonadales bacterium
CGACGCAAACGTGCTGTCGCTGCCCGCCCGATTTTCGAACCCGGACGAAATGGTTTCGATCGTTAAGGCTTTTTTTACCACGGATTTCGAAGGCGGCCGCCACGCCCGACGGGTGGACAAGATCGAGCGAATGGAAAAGAAGGACCTATAATAACCGCAATAAAAAATTGAGCGTGAATTTTTCGTTCATATTTCTCTAAGCAAATTAGCCGCCGTACATTGCCTCGGCACGGCGGTTCATCTCATCCGGCGACACGTCTTCAAGGTGGGTTGCGAACGACCAGTTGTGGCCAAAAGGATCTTTGAATTGCCCCATTCTGTCGCCATAGAATTGATCCTCGACTGGCCGCAAAACGGTCAAACCGGCATCAACCGCTTTTGCTGTAAATTCATCAACATCATCGACATACACCAGCAAGCTGACCGGCGATCCGCCGATCGTTTGGGGGCTTATAGCGTCCATATCTGGATGCTCGTCAGCGAGCATAAATATGGCATTGCCAATCTTTAGCTCGGCGTGGCCGATCATTCCGGGCGAGCCGATGCGAAATAACTCTTCGGCACCAAACGCGCTTTTGTAAAATTCGATCGCAGACTCCGCATTTTTGCAGACAAGATATGGAGTCACGCCTTCGTAACCGGCGGGTATAGCCTGAACATCTGACATAGATAGATTCTCCTTACACTCTGATTTCCTCGAATATAACTGTTTTCAAGCTCAAAGCCCAAAGACTGCGGCGTTGTAGTTAATTCAACCGCCAATCAGCCGAGCAACAAAAAATGCGGTTGCGGCGGCCACGCTGCCGATGAGACATGTCTGTAAAGCGCTTTTGAGAGGTTTTGTGCCGGTAAAATGCCCTTTGACGTAACCAAAAATGAATAATGCGACGACCGTGATGGCGATCGACCACTTTAGAGCTTCTGTCACATCGTCGGTCAAAATATACGGCATTAGCGGGATCATACCGCCGAGAGCATAAGCCCCGCCGATGGTCGCACCGCTCTGCCACGCCCTTTTTGCCTCAGGTTTTTCGAGGCCGAGCTCAAATCGCATCATAAAATCGGCAAAGTCTTTTGGCCGGCTGGCCAATGATTCGACAATCGGCGTGCTCTCAGCCCGAGTCAGGCCGTAGGTGCCAAAAATCTCGATCACCTCGTCCTTTTCATGATCGATCAGCTTGTCTATCTCGTACAGCTCACGCTTATATTCCTTTTCGTAATGTTCAACATCCGATCGGCCCGCTAAAAACCCGCCTAATCCCATCGCAATGGTACCGGCGACGATCTCGGCCAAACCGGCAGTGACGATAATTCCGGTCGTAAGGGACGCCCCGGACAATCCTGCAGCAAGAGCAAACGGCACAGTCAAACCGTCGGCCATACCGATCACCACGTCGCGGACAACCGCCCCGGATGTGAAATGGGTTTCGATATGCGGAGTTTGGGGCATCGGGAAATCTTAACGCAAAATGGCTAAGCGGCACTAAACTTCCGCCGTGGTCGGGTCGATGATCGATTTGACCTCAGCGATGCTGTTTGCCGGAAAGCCGCCGCGAATGGCGTGTTCGCGGATCATTTCTTTGTTTGGGGCGATGTAAACACAGTAGATCTTATCGCCGGTCACATAGCTTTGAACCCATTGAATGCTCGGCCCCAATTCATTCAGGACGCTGCACGAGGTTTGTGAAACGGCCTGGAGAGCATCAGCGGGTGATGTACCGACACCTGGAATTTCGCGTTCGATTACATATTTAGGCATACTTTTTCTCCGTTAACTTTAATTTATAATGAGAATTATGCCAAATAATATCAAATTCCTGGCATCAAATGTGACAAAAGCGAGGTATAAGTTAGAATATACTTCAACACCTTAAAAACGGACAATGACTTGTCATTATCAACATTCTAGGACCGGATAATATATCTCAATGAAAAGAATTTCCATCTTTACCATCGCGCTTACCTTTCTGACTTTTTCATCTTTTGCTTTTGCTCAGCAACCTGCTTTTACCGCCGCTGATTATGATCGCGCCGTGAAAATGCTGGGTGCGGGTACGGCCCCATTTATTGATCGGGCCGGTGTGCGACCTACATTTCTGCCTGACGGGCGATTTTGGTACCGGGTAATGACCGCGACAGGCAGCGAATATGTACTGATTAATCCGGTCGATGGTTCGCGTAAGACTGCGGCACGACTTCCAGATCTAGGCATTACAATTCCTCCCGCTGTGGCGGGGCGTCTTGGTATTAGAAACGCAGTCACCTCGCCGGATGGCAAGAAAGCAGTATTCATAAAGGACTGGAATCTGTGGGCCAGAGATGTGGCAACCGGGAAAGAGACGCAGCTGACGACCGATGGCATCAAGGATTTTGGCTACGCGACAGACAATGCCGGCTGGACGCACAGCGACCGTGCGATCGTACTCTGGTCACCGGATTCGAAGAAGGTTGCCACATTTCAACAGGATCAGCGTCACGTCAGCGATATGTATCTCGTCACCACTAACGTCGGTGCCCCACGGCTTGAGGCGTGGAAATATCCGCTGCCCGAGGACAATGAGGTTATCAAGATCCATCGCGTCATTATCGACGTTGACACGGCACGGACGGTCCGACTTAAAGTCGCCCCCGATGACCGGCGCGGCACGCTCTGCGATGATATCTCATGTACCGGAGCGTTTGACGATAACGAATGGAGTGCCGACAGCACACGGCTCGCTTTCGTCTCGAGCTCACGCGATCATAAAGAGGCAAAATTCCGCATCGCCGACACCGCGACGGGCAACGTCCGCGAGGTGTTCGAAGAGGTTGTTAAAACTCAATATGAATCAGGCCAGGGAGCGATAAATTGGAAATTTTTACCCGCGACCAACGAAGTCATCTGGTATTCGGAACGCGACAATTGGGGTCATCTATACCTCTACGATCTGACGACCGGAAACATGAAGAGCCAGATAACTAAAGGCGATTTTGTCGTGATGCGGATTATCAAAATGGATGCCGATGCCCGCGTCATTTACTTTGAAGCAAATGGCCGTGAGCGAGGCCGTGACCCCTATTTCACACACCTTTATCGAATCAATTTCGACGGCAGCAACCTAACACTACTCACACCTGAGGACGGCCATCATCAGGTTACGTTGTCACCCGACGGCAAATATTTTGTTGATAATTTTTCAAAACCGGATATGCCGCCGGTCGCCATTCTTAGAGATATGACTGGGCGCTCAATAGCGACGCTCGAAACGGCCAGCATCTCGCGTCTCACCTCCACCGGCTGGAAACCGCCGACACCCGTCACCGTTAAATCCGCTGACGGCAAATGGGACCTCTACGGCCTCATGTTTTCGCCGTCCAATCTTATTGCGTCCAGGAAATATCCTGTCGTCAACTATATCTATCCCGGTCCACAGGCGGGCGGCGTCGGCAGCCGTTCGTTCTCGGCGGGACGCAGTGACCATCAGGCCCTCGCTGAGCTTGGATTTGTTGTCGTCGTCATCGACGGCCCCTGCAACCCCGACCGGTCCAAGACATTTCACGATTCGTGCTATGGCGATATGGCGGACAATACCTTGCCAGATCAAATTGCTGGTTTGAAACAGCTTGCGGCTAAATATCCGTACATGGACCTGACCCGCGTCGGTGTCTGGGGACATTCGGGCGGTGGTTTTGCGACGGCAGCAGCGATGTTTCGATACCCTGATTTTTACAAGGTCGGTGTCTCGCAATCCGGCAATCACGACAACCGCAATTACGAAGACGACTGGGGCGAAAGATACATCGGCCTCATGAAATACGACGCGAACTGGAAATCGAACTACGAGGATCAGGCGAATCAGAACTACGCAAAAAATCTTAAGGGCAAACTAATGCTTGCCCATGGCGGTATGGACGACAATGTCCCGCCCTACAACACCTATCTCGTCGTCGATGCTCTAATAAAAGCTAACAAGGATTTTGATCTGGTTCTATTTCCTAACGCCCGCCACGGGTACGGCGCCTCAAATTTTTATATGATGCGTCGCCGTTGGGACTATTTTGTAAAACACCTTCACGGCGCCGAGCCGCCGAAGGAATATCAGATAGCTACACGGCCCGATCCCCGGCTGGCGGCGGGCCAGTAGTCGTTGAAATTATTTTACAAAACGACAAGGCAGAAATATGTGGATCTGCCAAATAACCTAGTTGTCTAATTTCCGCGTCTCATCCTCACTTTCATCGAATAGTAAGCTGACGGGCGTGTGCATAGGCGGCAGGGCATCTGATTTTCCGGCCATATCTTTTTGAAGCTGTTCGACCGCGTCCCGGGCGCGCTCAAAATCGCTGTGGTCTATCTTTAGTGTCAATTTGCCGTCGCTGGTGGGCAACCCGGCCATAGCTGCCATAGAATTCGTCCGGATCTCGATCTTTGCTCCGCGTTTAAATAGACCTTTCTTAAACTTAATATCGAGAATATCGCCTATGGCGATGCGAGCTTCTTTAACGCCATCCGAAATTAGACCAAAAAGCTTTGATTCAAATTCGAGCACGACACCTGCGCCCGAGAATTTGGCAAAGCCGTTAACCGACGACAGACCCTCATGCTTCTCAGATTTGAATGGAATACTCGTAAAATTCTGCATTTAACTTTGTTTTAAAGATAGCATTCGCTCCGAGAGCGTTGATAAGCGAATAACAGATATACGCTAAGATTGCTCAAGTGTTGCAACTAACAGTAGGTATTCTCCGACACTTTGTGTACAGTCGACTGTTTCCGGTTATTTCGTGGGAGTATCGGAAACTGTGAAAAAGTCGCCTGTACCGCTGTTGGTCCTTAGCATACGCATGACCTCGTCAAAGCCGAATGGCCGGGCCCCGCGTCGGCCGAAGACGGCGATCTGGTTGCCGCTCTCGTCGGCGGCGCGGTCGCGGTCTAGGCCTTTTGAGATATTGACGGCCGGGCCTTTTGTCTTGAATGTGGCGATCAAACGCGGCTGCGGACGCGGGCTGAATCCGGCGTAGTTTGGCATTGTTTCTGGATCGGTGAGCTGTAAAATCTTAAGGCCGTTTTTGCCGTCGGCAACATAGCCATAGAGGCTGGCGTTGGTCATTGCAACCTTTACGGCGTGGGCATCGTTCAGAGTGCCTTCGGCGTTGTAGGTCTGGTCGAGCTTTGGCTGTTCGGGGCGCTCGACGTCTATGATGGCGATACCATCCCCACCGTTGGCGATATAGGCGTATGTTCGCGCGACATAGATGTCGCGGGCGTGATTGAGCGGCACCGAGGCGTTCTCGATCCGCACGGCCTCGCCTTTACTCTGAACTTCTTTGATATCAACCACATGCATTCCGGCCTGATCGACAACAAACGCATACAAGAACTGCACGGCGACCGCCTTTGGCTGGTCAAAGGCGATTTGATTGACAACCTTTGGATGGAGCGGCGTCGAGAGATCGACGATCACGAGTTCGCGGTCGGTCGTGATGTAGGCGAAATTTCCTGCAAGTGTAATATTGTTCGATCCGGTCAGGACGCCATTAGGGTTAAAGGTCAGAGCGCGGCTCAGGAAATTATTTCGCGGATCGCCATCGAGCAGTGTTGCGGCATTCACAAGAATCAACCCTTCGAATTTATCGGCCACAAAAAGATACGCGTAAAGCGGATGGATCGGGCCTTCCTCGTTGATCGCCGGTGCGGGCTTTCCGGCCTTTGCGGCCTCGGCATTTAACCGCAATGCCTCATCGGGCGGAACTTGCATATAGGTTCCATCTTCTTTCAAGACGGTTCGCCAACGTGCGGGATCGACCGCCAAAGTCGATGGAGCGGCAACAGCGGCTGCGTGTTTTGATGGAACATAAAACTTTTGCCCGAGCGGCGAGACCGGAGCGGTCACGATGCGTTCGGAGAAACCTTTGTGATCGATCTGTGCGACGTCATAGACGCGCAGACCGCCTTTACCGGCGGCTACATAGGCATATTCGCCGCGCACCTGCACCTGCAGGACGTCGGGTTTTCCCTTGTTCTCGTAAACCTCTGTGAGCTCGCGGTTGCCGCGAACAAATTTGTCAAAATTATCCTTGTAGGCAAGCTTGTGCAGATTACTGCCGTAAACGGCCTGCGGTTCGTCATGCTCAGTGACAGCAATCGCCTCTAGCGCGTGCGTCCCGGCGACATACACATAGCGGCCCATGAAATTTACAAAATTTGTTCCCTGTAACATTACCTGTGCGAGCCATGCATTGTTGTCCTTTTGATTTGAGACGTGGCAATCGGAGCAGGTCTGAGTCTCTTTGCCTCTCACAGTGTGCGGCACGTGCGTGTTAAACGCCTGGCCGTTAAAGCCCTCGGCCGAGACCGTCTGCTGTTGATGATATATCCATTCACGGTTCTGATTTCTCGAGCTGACCAAAACGGCTGAGCTCGACCTGACCGGTGCGACTTTGTGTCCGGTCACGGTGCCATCTTTGCCGAGCATAAAGATATCATCGCGGATCACCTGGAAATTATAGCTCGTGAAATTGCGCGAATCACCGCCCTCATTATGCCGGTTTGGCATCTTACGGTTCGCCTCCATACCGAGATGACATCCAAAACAGCTTGTCACCCACGACGTGTGACAAGCGTAGCAGGTCATGCTGCTCTCTCGGTGGGCGAGCATCTCCTCGGTCGCTGAGAGGTTGCCCCATGTTGAGTTGTCACGCTGCATCGTCTTGGCGTAGGCGCTCTTTTCGCTATAATCGGGATTACCGGGTGTGACGGTATCATTGGTCTGGGTTACTTTCCACCATTTATTTGGTTCGACTATAGAATTTTGGATCACGTCACCGAGTTTAAGCTCGACCTCGACGCCGTTTGCGTCTTTACGTTTGACGTCGCGTGTCAGAATCTCCATTACCGGCAGACGCCGGCCGTCAGTCGAGCGAAAACGCAGGCGCGTCAGATCGCGGCCGATGAGCGGTTTTTTGTTTCGTTGGCGCAGATTTATCTCACCTCTAATAGTGATCGGCATGGCGGCCGGGCCGCTCGTGATGCCGTTTGCCTTTTCCCTCAGCGTGCCGTGACAATCGATGCAGCCTATCTCGACGGCCGCCCGCGGTTCGTTATAGAGAATTCCGGTACCGTGGCTGTCCTGCTGAAAATGGCAATCGGCGCAATGCATCCCGCGTTCGAGATGAATATCCTGCAAATGCACTGCTTTCTTAAATTTATCAGGGTCAGTCGGCTCGACAACTTTGTCCTCTGCGTCGAGCATATTGCCTTTACGATCTTTCTTGTAGACATTTTTATAGACCCAGCCGTGACCGTGAGAATCGGCAAACTGCACATTCTTTAGCTGGCTGTTAAAATCGGCTGTGCCCGTCTTCTGCAAAAAGATAGAGTCGGACCACAGCCCGCGAAGCGAAGCGCCTTCGGGATTTTTATCCAGCTTTCGCACCTCTTCACTCTGCGAGGGATTGATCTGTTTGTCCTGCGGATACATCATCTTGCCGTCTGACTCGTTGTCCCACCAGGTCCGGCCGAGATAGGTCGCAACCATATTGGTGCCCGGATGCATGTGGCAGGTCATACACTGCGTGGTCGGTATCTGCGATGTAAATTGATGTTTTATCGGGTGGCCTGATTCGCGTTTTGGAATGCTCTCGTCCGCCGATTGCGAAAATCCTTGATTACCAGCCGCCGCATATTGGGCAGCAGCCGCGACGCTCGTATCATTGGCATAAATTACGTGACAGGCGCTGCAGCCCGCCGCGCGATAATCCCCCGCGTGGTCGTTTGTGCCCATAAAATTCAGCGTCGGATCGAGAAGCCGCGTCTTTTGCAGACCGAGATAAACGGGATCTGTGCGATTATTTGTACCTAGGCCGCGTGGACTGAGACCCTTGTCCGGCTTTCCCGGTTCCTCTTCCTTGTCCGGCAGCCCGACCTCCAGCCGCCGTTTGCCGCCGCGCTCAAAAACTCGAAGTATGTTGCCCGGCTGAGACAGTTCCCAACGCGGTAGAGGGCGTAGAAACGGCAGATGTCCCTTAAATGCCTGCTGCTCACGGGTTGGTGACGGTGTTTGAAACAAGGCCTGCGGTTGGCCGTCATCATTATAGCTCTCGCCAAACTGCGTGTCTTTGATGTGATAACCGCCGTTGTTGTAAAGCGCCGCTCCCCAAAGCATTGAGCCGTGGGCCATCATTCCCTGCGAGACTTTTTGATTTTGATCGGTGTGGCATTCGCCGCACGCCTGTGTGACAGCGCGAAAATCGCCGGGGTTTACAAACCTGACAAATTCTTGGCTTTCTTTGGCGATCAGCGTATTTGTCCGCTCTGGATTACGGCTCGAACAATCGCCATCCTTGCAGCCCCACTCTTTTGGATAACGTGGCTGCACGTGGGCACTCTTTTGAATTATCGTCGCCGGATTGCCGCCGTGACAAGAGGTGCAGGTCAGCCCCTGTGCATCCTTGCCGTCCTTGAGTGTGTCAAAAACATCGCCGCTCGCATTATAGCGGTGCATCGGCTCGATATTGTTGTGGCATTTAACACAGCCCTCGACCGGCGGTGCTTCGGGAACCACTGCTGCAATCGACGCTGGGGCCGATTCCGGTGTGGGCGTAGCCCTTATCGCGGGGTTGGGATAATCGGTTTCCTTTTCGGCAAATGTCTCCGCTCTCCAAAAAGCTAGTGTCAAAAAACAGGCAAATGAAAGCAAGACAATCAATTTGATCCGCGTTTGTTTGGTATTTTTTGGAGCGTTTGCCATCGGTCTATTCCTGGCTGTCAACTATACAAGCTCATAGTTATCAGCGGTGTTCAAAAACCCTCTAATTTAAAATATCAATTTCACCTGGCTAAAAAGTGTATATTGCGGTTTGCTCGGATTTATTACCTCGCCGGTGCAAAAAGCTGGCACCGGGCAATTCCGTGGGCCATCCGTAAATATATCCTTAAAACCGCGACCCGCAAAGAACATATTACCGCCAAAGGTCAGCGTCAAATTGTTTATTAGCAGCGGCCGGTAGATAACACCGAGGCTCAGATCGTAACCGATCTCGCGCCGGACATTTGGCTGAAACAAAACATATTCAAGCGACGATGTGTCGTGAAATCGCAGATAATTTGCGTTAAAGACTGTTTTTATCGTTTGCGTCACCTCAGCGTCCACACCGGCGTTAAAAATAAAAATGCCGGGATTTACAAAATTTGCCTGGCCCTCGATTTTGCTTGAACGCAGGCTCGGCAAGAGGCTGTTTGGCTGGACCAGTCCGATGTCGGTCGAGACTAGCCTGACACCTTGACGGCTCCAGTAAGAGAACTGCCCGCCGACAAAATTAGGATCGTCAAGTATCGCATCAAATCCGGTCGCCTGGTCATCGGTCGGATCTTTGTCGCCAGACGCAAAAAATACCGAGCCGCGGAACCTCAGCCAGTTGCGGTCGATCGAAGCCTCGACAGCTCCCATGTGCGCCCGAATATTGGTCGATCGTCCGGCGATTGGGTTGAAATCGTCTTTTCCAAAAGCAAAGTAATACGAATTTGAAAGGTTTAAGATACCGATATGCCCGTCGCCGTTAACCCCGACATAACCGGCCTTAACGCTGTGCCGCCGGGCACTGCCGACAACAGCTGGACGCACCAGAAATCCGTTCTGGTCATAGTGCGTATCCGCCCGGTCGTGGTTGTAGGCTCCGACGAACTGGACCGTGTAACCTTTTGTCAAAAAATCCTGCCGGAAAAGGTTGGCGATATAAATATCCTGCGGCCGCAGTGAACGCATCGAGTTGAGACCGCTGTTTGTGTCCTTTTCGATCTGTCGAAAATAGGCAAGATTAAATTGCGTCTTATTATTCGAAAACGCTCCAAAAACTCTCGCCCCTAAATTGTTATCAGAAAATAGAAATCCGCGAAAATCAGCGTTAAACGGCTGGATTCCGGCACGGACAGAGACGGAATCATAGTTATCATTTGTGTCAAACAGCTTGACCTCGGCAAAGGCTTCTTCGAGCGATACCTGAAAATCGGTTCGTGTCGTTCCGCGCCGGACATCGATATTGACGATGCCGTTCTCGCGGGCATTTAGATAATTGGGAATGCTGAATGTCGGCGAAAACTTGATTGCCCACGACCGGGGACGAAAGACGGTCTGACCCTTAAAAAACTCAAATGACAACTGCACCGTCTGGTTAAACGAGAAACTCTCGGGACGGCCGAGGAAATTGTTGCTGTCCGGATTTGCCGAGCTGACACTCGTGCTCGACGGTGTTCGCCTGATCTCGACACCGGTCGTGCTGACGGCAGAGAGGATTAAAAAATAATCGTTACCAATAACCGGAATATCGCCTTTCAGGATATTTTGATCATACGGGTTGTACCATTTGCCGCGTTTGAAAGGGATGTCGCGGCCGCTGGCTCCTTTGTCGCCGTAGCGGTCATAATCGGGGAACTGATAGCGCCACCGGTCGCGCACCTCGCGTGTTTCAGATACAGGGTCAACCGCCGGTGTTACTGCTCCGGCGACAGGGGTTTCCTTTACCGGTTCGGTGACTACAAAATCAATCTGACGCTCGCTGCTGTCGATGATTACATTTTCGAGAAAGGTGCATTCCTTTTTGGTCTCGTCACAAATAAAATTTGAGAAAATACCATATTCCGCCGTCTTGCCTCTGTCAAAGCGTGCCGCGAAAGGCGGTTCAACACTAATCCGATATGCGCCGGCCGCTAAACGGATCGAGTAGCTGCCGTCTGTATTTGTTCGCCGGGACGATGTGTCGGTGCTTGTCTGATTGGTTATGATCACGATAACACCAGCCACGGGTTTGCCGCCGGCATCTGTGACTTTGCCGCTAAGCCGTCCGCCGGTCGACTGTGCGTCGGCCGTCATAGAGCCAAAAACAATGGCTACAGCAAACCACAGAGCAAATCTAGAAAAACTCGAGTTCATAAAAAATAAACGTCGGAGCGTAGGATTTTTTTAATTACTGCCTGTGCTTTTTAGCACATATTGGCGGTAATAACAATATTTTGAAATGAAAAACTTGACTATCGGACAATACTATATAATATTCTTACCAATCATGGAACGTAAATTATCGGTAAATAAAGATCAGTTTTTTGCCTCTCTGATGTTAATCCTGCTTTTCTGCACGACCGCTTCGTCACAGAGCTTAACAGTGGCGGACGTCCAGACGATAATTGCCCAGGCCGTCTCAAAAGCGGTTGCCCTAAATCAAAACGTAACAATCGCCGTCACCGATAAAGAGGGCAATTTGCTCGGGACGTTTGCGATGACGGGTGCTCCTGCCAATACTCTGATACGCAGCGTCGGACGTGCCGGGCAGGGTCTCGAAAATCTTTCGGTTCCGGCATCAGCTGCAGCCAACTCAAAGGCCGGGACCGCTGGTATTTTCTCGACGGGCGGCAACGCCTTTACGACCCGCACCGCGTCGTTCATTATCCAGGAACATTTTCCGCCAAAGGATGATAACCGCCCGGCTGGGCCGCTTTACGGCGTACAGTTTTCGACCTTGCCGTGTTCTGACATCGCGATTGCCTCGCTGCCGCTGGGTCTGTCGGGGGATCCGGGCGGGCTTCCGCTTTACAAGGGCGGCGTCGCGGTCGGCGGCATCGGTGTCGAGGGCGACGGGCTTTATACCATTGACCGGATACCCACGGATGATGACCAGTCCCTCGAGGAGGCGATTGCCATTTCAGGCACACGCGGCTTTGAGCCCCCGGCATTGATTCGCGGTGACAACATTTTGGTCGAGGGCATTCGTCTGCCATTTGCCAATTCGGTAGATGTGGCTGTGCCAAACACGATACCTTTCTCAAGCCTGCCGGGGAATGTAACAGATGTAATCCGTGCGGCTCCTGCCACAGATTTTATCCCCGGCGTTTTGAATGGCGTAAGCGGGCAGTACAGTTCGAGATTTCCGACCATTTCGGGATCGGCCCTGACAGCCGCCGAGGTCAACGGGATTCTCGGATCGGCGGTTGGGACGGCTAACCAGGTTCGGGCCGGAATTAGGCAGCCGATCGGCAGCAACGCCCGCGTGACAATTTCGGTTGTCGATACAGACGGTAAAGTTTTGGGAATATTTCGCCAGCTTGACGCGCCGGTCTTCGGGCTGGATGTCTCGGTTCAAAAGGCGCGAACGTCTAACTTTTTTGCCCGCTCTGACGCGGGAGCAAAGCTCACAGCCGCCGGATTTGGATCATACGTGACTCGTGCCGCCGCCGATGGAATCGGGCTTAACGGCTCAGTGGCATTTAGCGCCCGGGCGATTGGTTTTATGCACAGACCGTTGTTTCCTGACGGCATCAACGACACGCAGGCCGGGCCGCTTAGCACACAGCTTGCCGACTGGAGCCCGTTTAATGTCGGATTGCAGCTCGACTTGATTTTTTCGGCGCTGACCACCCCGATGGTGTGCCGCGACTTCACGCGTCAAAAGTTAAGGATAAAGGTAAGGGCGCCGTGTCCGTGCACACCAATTTCAGAAGTCAGGAACGGACTACAGATCTTTGCCGGCGGCATCCCGATCTATCGTGGCCAGACGCACGTTGGGGCCATTGGCGTGAGCGGGGACGGTATCGATCAGGACGATATGATAGCTGCCGGCGGAGCAAACCTATTTGCTCCGCCCGCGAACATTCGCTCAGACCGCACGTTTATTCGCGGTGTCCGGTTGCCATTTCTCAAGTTCCCGGCCCGGCCGTTTATCGATTAACATAATGAATGGGTTTCGTTGGATATTGCCTCTCGTTCTGCTAACACCGGTTGGGACGGTGCATATAGCTGCCCAGACCGGCGGTACCCTTGATGTCAGCGGCCGCGTCACGATCGAGCGAAAAGCAGAAAAGCTGACACGTAAAAGGTTCTATCTCTTTCGCGGCGGCCTCGACTCGAACAAAGCTCTCGTCGATAAGTTAAAAGCGGCAAATATTACTTCGCGCGACTGCTTTTTTTGCTCTCAAAAGACAAGTACTGCATTCATCGCCTGGCTTAAGGCTGAAGATTGTGAATCGCCCTATTGCCGCAGCATTTCAACGGAAGACACAGCAAATATACCCGAGTTTCAGGCGGCATATCAAAAGACTCTGAGACAGGTCCGCAACCGCCCAGCCGTCGCTCAAAAATGGCTGACCATAAATCTCGCTCCAAATCTGCGAGACGGATATTATCGACAGCGTAAATCCATGATTGAAACGCTCCTCGGCGGCCTCAAGCCTGTGCAAACGAGCATGACGGACAGCGTTTCCGTCAGAGCTGCTTTTATAGATATTCCACTCAAAAATGCGGACGGCAAGGCGACCGAGACTTTTCTTGTCTCTAATCTCATCCCGTTTGAGGTCGGGACAAAGAGCTATCTGTGGGCCTGCGAGGTTGAGATCGGAAACGATAAAAAAATTATACTGCCTCTCAAGGTTCCCGAAACCGGTAAAACGATTAAAAATTGTGAAGTGATCGTTAAAGATTTGCCCGTCTGTACGGCGGGCGTCTGTGCTCCGAAATGAAAATCTGCCTCAGACTATTTCTAATAAGCCTGATCGCGATATTTTTCGCGCTCAGTTTTATGCCCGAGTCATCGGCACAGCGGCGGGATGCCTTTATACACAGCACGGCGGATCACAAAAAGCTCGATTGCAACTCGTGTCATAAGAACCCGACGCCTAATTGGGTCACAGCACGCGGGTATCCGGACGTAGTGGATTATCCGGGTCATACCGCCTGCAATAGCTGCCATAGCGGACGACAATTTTTAGCCCTTTGCAATTCATGCCACGTATCTAACATTACGCCTCGCAGGGCTCCCCGTTTTGCGTTCCCGCGCCCGGGCAGTTTGCAGGAGTTCAATACGGTCTTTCCGCACAATGTCCACCAGGACATAATCGCCGCTAACGTAAAGGAAACGGGTGTAGCGGTCGCCCATTTCGTCAATGCCAGTTTTACAGCCGCCCGCATCGCCCGCATCGACGATGACAAACCGCAGTTTAATAACTGCGCGATCTGTCATCAGACAAGCACGGCGGCCCCGAAACTTATTGCCCGCACACCAGCAGGTCAGAAGCCGCTCGGTGATGCACTGATCGACAGCTTTGCTCCAAAGGCTTTGTTTTTCAAGGATAATCCGAGCGGTCACGCGACGTGTTTCGCCTGTCATTTTCAGAGCGTTCAGCCGATTGGGACAAACTGTGCCGGCTGTCACAGCCCGGCCGTTCCTTACCGAGATACGGCTGAGGTCAAACGATATTCGTTTAAGTTTGACCATGAGCAAAAAGAACATTCGATCCGCGATTGCATGACCTGTCATGTCCGAATCTCGCAAAATAGCGATTTGAAGACGATGGTTGACGCCGATGTGCCGTTTCTGGCTTGCGTTTCGTGCCACAGTGATAAAATATCCGAGGAAGCGGGAAAACGGGTTGAGACCCTTTCCGGCAATCAGCCCGCATTTCAATGCAACTATTGCCACACGCCGGCGGTCGGCAGATTTCCAATGCCGCCCAGCCATGAGAAACGATAAAATTTTAAGATGAATAATGGCTCGCGCTCAAAAAACTCGCTAAAAGCCGTTCTTGTTTTTGGCGCGGTTATCGCGTTTGCGGTGAGCTGTATTCAGCAGTCAGCGAAAATACCGGTCCGTCTGACCGCATCCGAGACACCTGAACCTCTTGCAATAAAAGCTTCTGACAAGACATTTGAAAAATTTTCCCACACGATCCCTGAGCATAAGGAGTTTGAATGTGCTTCGTGTCATCAGCGCGAGGGCAAATCGCTGGATCTCGAGTTCGCGGCACACGACTCTTGTATCGGTTGCCACCTTAACCAGTTCACAGATCGCGAATTGATGGATCGCGACAAGATCATGTGTTCTATATGTCATGATAACTTACAGGCCAGTCCGCCGACCATGAAAAGCTTCCCGGTAAAGTTTCGCGAGGGTTTCAACATGAAGTTCGACCACGCGGATCATGACAACGGGGCTGGACGCCCGCCCGCCGGATGCGCTTCTTGTCATGCGTCGGCGGGTGCAGGTAGATCGATCCCGGTCGGCTTTCAGGCTCATAACAATTGCTACACCTGTCACACTGCCGAGAGTGACATCGGTTCGTCCTGTTCCACATGTCATGAGCTTGCTCCTTATAACCGAACCTCACCCGCAAGAACTGCCTTTCGCGGCGCCTTCAGTCATAACGATCATGGCGGTGTCGGCTGCGCGGATTGTCATACGGTTCGGCCGGGGGCTCCCCAAGGTCGTCAGGTTTCGAATATTACGGTATCGCAGCATTGCGGCGGCAGTAATAACTGCGCTACCTGTCATAATGGCGCACGAGCTTTCGGTGACGGCAATTTCGCAGACATCACGAGCTGCTCCCGCTGTCACGGAGGTGCCTCGTTCGATATGCTGGCGGGCAATCCGTGTCGATAAGTTTGGGATCGATACTCCTGAATCAGAGCGCTTCAGTCATCATTCCGCCGGTCCGGCGGGAGCAGCAGGGAACGGCAGTTGACAAATTTAGTCGCCCGCGAACACGATGGGCACGGCCCCAACGATTTTGCCAACTGCTAACGGTGTCATACAGGTTCTGGCTTTGATACGCTGTCCGGTCATTAAACAGCGTGAGAGAAGCGACGTTTACGTTCGTGAATTTAAGTGTATTTTGTAGTTACTCCTTCTCTAACCAGAAAATATTGACATTTAACCCTAAAAAGGGTTTTAATGATTACAAAAAGTATTATGAAAAATCTGGCCAAACTGATCGTCGTATCTGTCTTCGGACTAGGTGCTTTATTTATGTTTTTGACCAGTGTCGACCTTTCCGGCATCGGCTCAGTTGTGATGGCCCAAGTTGCTCCGCAAGCGACACCGACGCCCGTTGCGGCAAACATAACGGCCAATAAACCACCGGCCGTAAACTCAAACGCAGCCACTAGCACAAATACCGCAAAACCTCCGGCAGCCGGTGATAAAAAGATCCAGAAGAATTTTACGCTCGGTAAAGAAAGCTTGTCGGAATATGGCGAAGTGCCCTTCGACCACGATACTCACGCTTCAGCTAAATACAGCCCAGATGGCAAATCCGTGGTAGGTTGTGCCGAGTGTCATCATACCGACCAGCCTAAATCGGCCCTCAAACCACCGCTCGTTACCTCGGAACGCGATGTGACATTGACCATGGCCTCGTGGCAGGCATCCCCGCAGAAGGTCAGCGAGTGTCGCGCATGTCACTTTCAGGATGGAAGTGTACCTGATAACAAGACGATGCCGACGGCCACCTATGTTGATGGCGGAAAATCGGTCGTCAAAGACCTAAATAACGAGCTCGCGTATCATATTAACTGCAATACATGCCATGATGCCGCCTTTGCGGCCCGTCCGGAAGTTAAAAAGAAGCCGGGATTTGCGACCTCAAAAGACTGCATGATTTGCCACAAACCTAACTAATTTAATGGCTCTCAAGCAGTGTGATAAATGCAGCGAAATGGTTGATGTGGCCAAGGCTTTCTGCCCTGGATGCGGCCACGCTTTTGTCGACGAAGAGACGCGTAAAGAGGCCTCAAGCTTTGACACAATGGACAGCACGGTCCAACTCGGCCAGACGATGTACAACCAGATGCTGTCGGATATGGGGCTCAACGCATCACAGACGGGAAAAAGCCCCGAAAAGCGGGTAGAGGTGATCGCTCCGTTAACCCCAGCGACAAAACCAGCGGCGGCGGCCCCCGATAAGCCAAAACTCGCAAGCTATAAAAAGTGGTTTATCCTCGCTGGTATTGTTATCGTTTTATTTTCTCTAATACTTCTCGTGTTAGTCGCCGCAGTAGTATATTATAGTGGCATTATAAACTAGGAATCGAATCGGGTAATAAGCGTCTGTGTAAGCTGGTGAGATAAGCCGGCACAGAATTCATCGTCGAAGATGTGCGTTTCCAATTTGTGATCTGCTTGCCGCCCGCTTACTCTGGCGGCGCTGACCTTTGCATAAGTCCTAACTAAGCCAGTCTGATCCGCATCAATGCCACGTGTAGTTGAAAAACACGAACAGATAGTCGATGCATTTCGCAATGTTGACATTGTCTCGGAACTCGTCGAAAAGCTGCCCAACGGCGAATTTCGCAATGAGCTCGATATGGACATCATCCTGTTTGGCCGCAGCTATCGCGGCAAACAGGTCGGACCGTATACTCGTTTGCTAGAGTTTCTGCCCGGTGAGACGATAGTGCAGGAAAACACCTGGGAAAGCAGCATTTTTTACATCCTCGTTTGTGGGAAACTCGACGCCTCGATCACCGAAGCAAACGGAAATCGCAAAAAGGTCGGTGAGATACCCGCCGGTAATTCGTTTGGCGAAATGGCCCTGCTCTCCGGCACGCCGCGAACGGCGACTGTCTCCGTCGCGGCTGATTCTACACCCGTACAAGTCCTCGAATTCACCCGTCCCGCGATCCGCCTTCTTAGAAAGCTGCCAAAATTTGGCAAGGCTCTCGACCGCAATTACCGCAATTACGGCCTGACGCTGACGCTGAACGAGCTAAAGGATTTCACTCACCTTGATCTCGACCGTGAGATGCAAAAGCGTCTGAACGATGCCGCCAGGTTTGCCGTTTATGAAAAAGATCACGTTCTGTTTCGCGAAGGTGACCCGATTAATCGCGTAGTTTTCGTGCGAAACGGCTGGATACAACGTGTCAGCGGCCTCGAATTTAACCCAGCAGCAGCTGATTTAATGATCGAAACGGACGAGTTAGTCGGCCTCGATTTTCTGGGAGCGGGAACATGTCTTGGCCTCGAGGCCTTAGACAGCCCCGCTCCATGGAAATACACGGCGACGGTTCGTGGACGGACTGAGGTAATCGAAATCGCCATCTCCCACCTGCGCGAAGATGCTGAGATGAGAGCGGCGGTCTTGCCTTTTTTAGCCACATCGGCCAATTCTGACGATTCAGATATACCTCTGCATCCGACCGATACTCGTGTACTGACCGCTGCCAGCCGTGAGATCGAAACGGGTGTGGTCGATGGGGTCAATCTGCTGGTGATGGATATGGCCAAATGCATTCGGTGCGGCAATTGCTCGCTCGCGTGCCACAAGGTCCATGGCAACAGCCGACTCGTTCGGCGCGGCATCCATATCGAGCGGCCGCTAAAGCCAAACGCGACAAACCTCCAAAGCGTGCTGATGCCCGAGGTCTGTATGCATTGTCAGGACCCCGAATGCCTGACCGGATGTCCGACCGGTGCGATTGCCCGTTTTCCGGACGGTGAGATCGATATTAACGCCAAAACCTGTATTGGCTGCGGCGACTGTGCGACGCAATGTCCGTACAACGCAATCTCGATGATCGCCCGCCCCGATCCAAAGAATAAGAACGGTAAGGGCGTGTTTACAACCGTTTTCTCCGGCTTCTCGCTCGGTCAGCCAAACCTGCCTGAACCCGTCACGCAGACCGAAAATCTGCTCGCCGTCAAATGCAATCTCTGCAAAGACACAGGAATGAACCCGAAAGGTGCAACACGCGCTGCGTATTCCTGCGAAGAAAACTGTCCGACGGGAGCGCTCGTTCGCGTCAATCCGCTCGAATATTTTGACGAGGTCAACCAGACCATCGGGCTTATTCACCGCAGCAAAACTCACGCTATCGGCGTTAACATTCACAAGTTCGACCTCTGGGCGACTATTTGGCATATATTCGGGATTTTGATCGTTTTGACCGGCGGCGGTGCGGCGATCTGGGCGACGCAAAAATTTACGCAAGACATCGCTTTAGCTCCCGGCTCATGGGTGACGATGCGGTGGCTAACCGGTCTCACCGGGCTGGCAGGTATCGTATGGGTAATGGCCTATCCGATGCGAAAGCAGATTTACCGACGCCGCATGGGAGCATTGCGCTACTGGATGCTCTCGCATATGTATTTAGGCGTTTTGGCGGGCGTTCTGCTGCTGGTTCACGGCGGCACGAGTTCTGGCGGATTGCTGACTACAGTCTTGATGATATCGTTTGATTTGGTGATCGCCACCGGTATTTTTGGTGCCGCCTGTTACTTCATTGTTCCCAGGTTTATGACGCGGATCGAGCGCGAACCGCTGCTCATCGAGGATCTCGAAGCTCGCCGCGAAGAGCTTCGAGCCGAGCTCGTCCGGGCGTCGGATGCGACGACTAATCCTGAATTAAACAGTCTTATCCAGCGAAAGGTCCGCCGCCGCTTTCTTGGCCTCGGCTATCTTTTGCGGCAGTATTTGCGAACCGAAGACCTTCAGTCAATGCTAGCGGAGGCCCGTGCGGAATTCAGAGATGCCGCCGCCGGCATGTCGCGTATCGATGATACGCGATTGATGGAGGCGGTCGAAAACGCCGCGACCCTGCGCCGCGTCGATGCTCTCGTTCTGCTCCACAAACTGCTCAAGATATGGGTCGCACCGCATGTACTGTTTACATCGTTAATGCTCATTCTGATGTTGATACATATCGCTCAGGTAGTTTATTTTAATGTTCGCTAGAGATTATTTATGCATGAATTTCAACCCAAAATCGCAAAGCCGCCAAGACGCAAGTTTTGGCATTAAGTTTCTCTCTTGATGATTTCCATGAGTCAGGAAAACGGAAAATTTACGATCTCATTTGCCGATTTGCAAATCCCGACCGTAAGCCTCGATAAGGACGGTATTTTTATCGGCCGGCTGGACAGATGCGAGATCGTTTTAGATCACAAGAGCGTTTCCCGAATCCACGCCGGGATCAATTTCCGTGATTCTAAATATTTCATCGTAAATCTCTCATCGTCAAATGTTCTGACGCTCAACGGAAGGCTGCTGGGACCGCAGAAAGACGACGTTCTGGCCGACGGAGACACGATCCAGATTGGGCCTTTTTTAATAACCGCCGGGCGGTTTGAGGACGACATTCTACTAGTCGTCGAACGGCAGATCACCGAGCAGATACCGGTTAATACCGGCGGATTATCCCCAAAACCATTACCGATACCAGAAACGGCCGCGGCGGGCGTCGGAGGCGTCCTCAAAGTCTTCTGGGAAAAACGCACTCGCGAAAAAGAGGATTGGGGCACACGTCTGAGGCCGACCGAGAAGCCAAAGCCGGGCAAAGCGATGTTTAATTGGCGTCCGACCGGCGATCTGCGGCGTCCGTGGCGTTTCGGGCTATTTGTGTGGGCTTTTTTGCTAGTCGGCGCTGTAGGGGCGTTTGCGTTTTTCCGTTATCCACAGACTTACTCGCCAAAGCCACTTTCAAATCCGCATAGTCTGATAATCGAGGGCAGCACGATTGCCAATAACGCAAATGGCGATTCGTGTACGACCTGCCACATGCCAAACGAGCCGATGGAAAATTCGTGTATAACCTGCCATCAGGCGAGCGAGTTTCACGCTTCAAACACAAAGGCCCACGAGGAAGCGGGCATCACCTGCACCGTTTGTCACAACGAACATCGGGGGGCTGATTTTCAGATGGTCGCGACAGCGATTCAAAGCTGTGCAGAGTGTCATAACGACAGCAATTTAAAGACGTATAACGGCAAAGGCGTCCGCACCGCTCACCAGGGTTCATATGGCTATCCCATAGAGGGCGGTGTCTGGAAATGGCAGGGCGTCTATCGCGAGGTCGCCGACGCCATCCCCGAAATAAACAGCTCGGCCACGGGCGATAAGGATGAACAGGCGCGTCTGAGCCGCCAGTTTCATACGATCCACGTTGCACGACTACAGGCTCCGGTGGGGGTCAAGGGTGATTCGCGCGGCCTCGTTTCGTGTTCCAGCTGCCACAACAGCTTTGACCCGATTGACCGCGAGACACCTAGACAGACGTGCGCTGCGTGCCATTCAAATGCGGCGGGGTCCGATAATCGCGATACGCGATTTGGCACGGCTGCGGCAAACTGCATTTCGTGTCACGTCCAGCATTCATATAGCGCAGGTCGCTGGAGTGAGTTTCTGACACAGGATGCCCGCCAGCGACGGGTTGATGCCGTAAACAATAAGATCAAAGAGCTAAACGGCCAATGAGAGTTTTTCACATAATAATTTGCCTTGCCCTGATCGGGCTGCTCGTCACGCTAAACCTGTGGATGGTAGCTGACGGTGAGACGATCTTTGGCGGCCTTTCTTTGCTTGGATGGGCGAGCATTCTGACCATTGCATTTTTAATCGGATTTTTGGTGATCTTTAACGATTCTGCACGTGCATTCGGATTTTTTAAGGCGATTGACCAAAAAGCCGCCCCGCCGACTCATATCCGCACACTCGATCGGGCCGAGTTAAAAGAACTCGGCCTCGACAAATATCGCGGCCCGACCTATCCGCATCCGGTAATTTTTGCCGAACGCTGCATCGGCTGTCAGGCCTGTGTCGACGCCTGTCCGCACGACGTTTTGGCAATCGTTGACGGCACGGCGGCGGCCGTGGCAGCCGATCTCTGTATGGAGGACACAGCTTGCCAGGCCGAGTGTCCTGTAAATCCGAAGGCCTGCATAGTCATCAACACGGCAAAAGATGTGCGCTCGATGCCGACGCCGACCCGCGACGGTGCGACATTTCAGACAAATGTCCCCGGCTGTTTTATTATCGGTGATGTTTCCGGGGTGCCGCTTATCAAAAATGCGGTTAAAGAGGGTGCGGACGTTATTGCCCACATCGCTGCCGAACTGGCGACCGCGGCGCCCGAATCAAAAGCGGAATATGATGTTGCGATAATCGGTATCGGCCCCGGCGGAGCATCCGCCGCCGCCGCTGCGAGCGAAGCACAATTGCGTTACCTGGGCATCGAACAGGACAAGATATTGTCCACCATTGACCTTTACCCTAAAGGCAAATACATCTTTTTCAAACCCGATACGAAAGACTGGTTTGGCGGCATTTCGGTCGCCGGTCTCGGACTTGCTAAAGCAAAATACGGCGACGCGGCTGATGACAGCCAGAGCGTTATTGACGCAATTGGTGCTGATTTGGCCAGTTTCGTTCACGAGCAAACGCCCGCGATTCATGCCGATCTGATCACGAGAATACCGCGCGGCCTGCAACATGAATTGTCTCAGCAGCTAGGCGAAAAGATCGAAAAAGAATTGAAAACTCGCATCGTCGCATTTCTGCGTACAAAAGGCAGCGGCGACTGGGCAAATCTCTACCACACACATTTTCTCTCTGACCGCGACGCTTTGATGACGAATTTTCGAGCAAATATTGCAGACCAGTTGCAAACAAAGATTCCCGGCGATCAGCGCGAAAATATTCTTAACGTCTGGCTCGGTAATCTCGCCGACAAGGGCGTTGTCGTCAACGAAAACGAAAGCTGCAAAACCGTCAACCGGGCCGAGGACGGCGATTATTTTATTATAAATACGGAACGGGGGTCCGAAAAAGCTCTGCAAACATATCGGTCGCGTCGCGTCATCATCGCCATCGGCCTTCGCGGTGCTCCAAACAAGCTCCGTCTGCCAAACGAAGATCTAAAATTCAAGATCGAGGGCCGCGAGGAGCCAAAGGTCATATACGGCCTCTCGAACCCGTTAGATTTTCGTGGACGCAATATTGTCGTGGTTGGCGGGGGCAACGTCGCGGTCGAGGCCGCTGTCGATCTCGTCGCTGTCCGGGACGGTGCGTCGATTAGCTATCGACAGTCGGCCGATATGAACAAAGTGACGTTGCTCGTCCGCGACTATCTGGCTCCGACGGTCAAATTTGGCAATAAATTTCAACTCTATGCCTGTGCCGATGACGGCGTCATCGACCTGCTATTCGGTGTCGGCATTAAAGAGATGCGTGAGCATGAGGTGGTGATCGAAAACGTCGTGACGAAGCAGGAAATCGGAACGATTCCTAACGATTATGTCTTCGCCCTGATTGGCGGCGAGCGGCCGAATAGATTTTTAGAGTCAATCGGTATTACTATAAAGTAGCAATGAAAAAAGAGAATATAATGTTTGGCGTTTTTGGCTTGATTGTCGGCCTGGTCGTGGGTTTTGTATTTGCAAACAGCGTTAACCAAACGACAATCGAGACCACGTCGGCCCAGACGACGACGGGCTCAACCAGCAATCCGGCAATTCCGCCCGATCATCCGCCGCTCGGCACGTCGATGGGTGATGCGACCCAGACCGCACCTATCCCGCAGGTGATGGAGTCGATCGAAAAGGCAAAACAACAGCCACAGAACTACGAGGCTCAGATGACTGCCGCCGATCTCTATTATCAGATACAACGTTTTGAGGATGCAGCCAAATATTATGAGGTTGCCGCAAAGCTCAAACCAGCCGACGCCGAACCATTAATAAAAGCTGGAAACGCTCATTTTGACGCTGAAAAATATGAGACTGCTGAGAAATGGTATCTGCTCGCTCTCGAAAAAGAGCCCAAAAATCTCGGCGTCCGCACCGATCTCGGTCTGACATTTTATCTGCGCACACCGCGGGACATTGACCGGTCGATCAAGGAATATAAGTTCGCCCTCGACATCGAGCCAAATCACGAGATCACGCTCCAAAATCTCGCGATCGCTTATAACGAAGAAGGCGACAAGGACAACCTGCGTACCACCATCGAAAAACTCAAAAAAATAAATCCAAACAATCCGGCGGTGACGAGGCTCGAGGGGACATTGTAAGAGCGGGCCCCTCATTACTGTCTCTGAGACTCTCACCATTAGCGGAACCGGCGTTGGTACGATTGGCGCCATCAACACCGCATTCAGCGTCAGTGCGACCCTGAACGGGCCGATCACATTATCAACCAACTCTCCTTCGATCGTCTTGAATGGGCTAGCGTCGACCATTACCGTTAATGGTCCCATTGGCCAAAGCGGTGTCCAGTCGCCGTTGACCAAAGCGGGAGAGTGGGGAGAGTTTTTCGCCCTACTCTCACCTCACAACTCTCAACTCTCAACTTCACGTGATTGAGAAATTTCACGGAAAGTAAGGCCGCGTTTGGCGATTAGTATCCACCCGATTGCGGTCCAGAAAAGGATGCGGCCTTTTCTAATAATGGCGAGTGTTACGCCGACACCTGCGGCGAGGGCTACGGTCTGGCCGACGAACTGGGCCCCTGCCTCGTCAACACCGATATTAAACGGCACGAGCTTAAAGATGATAGTGAGGAGGCGACTGACGGATTCCATCAGAAACGCGGTGAGCAGGCCGGGATTCGCGTCGCTGAGACGGTTGAGAATAAACCAAACCTCGGCGATGCCAAGCAGGTGATAAGAGGCCTCGAGTAAACAAATTGGCAGAAAGCTGTATGGGTTTCGACGGTAAAACCCGTAAATCATATTTTCAAAAAGGCGTACATCAAGCCTTCCATTTTTGAGCAGTTTTCTCAGAAAGCCTTTTCTATAAAGCCGTTCACAAATCTCACTCGCAAAGTGCCATTGCCGGATCACCATCAGAATGCCAAAAAAAAGCAGGATGCTAAGTGCTGCGATCAGAACATTTATCGTGATAATTAGCGTCTCATCGACGGCAAAGCCACGTAGTAAAATAGCCGCACCGGCAATCAAATAAAGGCCGGTGACAAGACTGTAGAAGAGGTTTTCGGTCGCCACAGACGCAAGGCCCGCGACCAACGGAATGCGTTTACGGACCGCAACCGCCTTTGACGTGCCGCTGATCAGGATGCCGAGCGGAATAGTGCTGCTCATCGCCTCACCAATCACAACAGCCGGGACCGTATCCCTGATACTCAAGTGATACGGCTCGTGAACCGACAGCTTCCATGCATATGCCCGGGCACAAATGCGAACGAAATAGATCGCCAGAATAACGGCAAATCCGGCGAAACCAAAACGGACGATCCCGTAATAAATATCTCGAAATCCAACCGAATAAACGAGATAGGCGAACAAGCCAATGCCCAGTAATGAGAGTACGGCTGCAATGACAGTTAGCCTGCTTCTGTTTCCTGAGTCGAGGGGTTGGTTATTGTTTGCCTTTACTTCTAACATCACCTGCCAGGTCACCGCAGTAAGCGGTTTAAAATGATGATGCTAACGGTTTGTTAGGGATTCGGCAAATACGAGTTGGCGCGCGGGGCACTAACAAAACCCGTCTGCCTTATCATTCACAAGCACGCCCAGTAAACACAATACCGTGAAGGAATGCGGGTTCGGTCGATTGCTCGCTTGCAGGTACCCATGCGGTTGTCTCCCGCGGTGGACTTACAGCGGATGTCATTCTCTTCGAGATGCCGTAATCGAATGGGAAAAATGAGATACACGTTTATTTGTTGTAATATCATCATTATAGATATTTATTAAAGAGGTTTTTAAGATGCATTCATCCCCGGCCACTATTGCGGTCAACAACAGCGGTTTAACAATACTTTCAGAAGAAGAAGAGCTATTTCGTGCCTCGGTCCGCGAATTTGCTGAGGGGGAGGTCCGTCCTCGTGTAGAAGCAATGGAACACTCGTCAAAACTAGACGGCGAGCTGATCAAACAATGCTTCGAGCTCGGCCTGATGGCGATCGAATCCCCCGAAGAATACGGCGGTGCTGGTTCGACGATCTTTAACGCGATCCTCGCGATCGAGGAACTCGCCCGCGTCGATGCCAGCGTGTCGGTTTTTGTAGATGTGCACAACACACTAGTCACAAACGCCTTTATGCGCTGGGGCAGCGATGACCTGAAAAAGAAATATATGCCGCAACTCGCCGACACCCGCGTCGGGGCCTATGCATTGAGCGAAGCAGCATCCGGCTCAGATGCATTCGCGCTGAAAACTCGTGCGGTCGATAAAGGCGATCATTATGAGCTGACCGGCCAAAAACTCTGGATCACGAACGGTAACGAAGCGGAGATCTTTGTATTGTTCGCAACCGTGGATCCGGACGCTGGATATAAAGGCATCACGGCGTTTATTGTCGAAAAAGGTTTTGAAGGATTTACAGTCGGCAAAAAGGAAGACAAGCTCGGAATTCGTGCTTCTTCGACGACGGAACTGATACTCGACAACTGTAAAGTTCCTAAAGAAAACGTTCTCGGCGATGTCGGCAAAGGCTATAAAGTCTCTATCGAAACCCTCAACGAA
This sequence comes from Pyrinomonadales bacterium, assembly GCA_038257355.1. Classification (GTDB taxonomy): domain Bacteria; phylum Acidobacteriota; class Blastocatellia; order Pyrinomonadales; family Pyrinomonadaceae; genus OLB17. The sequence goes on from JBBSJK010000013.1 coordinate 25,999, forward strand.
GGCCGCATCGGTATCGGAGCACAGATGCTCGGCATCGCCCAGGGAGCGTACGAGGCCGCTCTTAAATACACGCAGGAACGCGAGCAGTTCGGCCAGCCCATCTCTAATTTTCAGGCCGTGCAATTTCAACTAGCCGAGATGGCTGTAGAGATCGAGGCCACACGCCTGCTCGTCTATAACGCCGCCCGCCTCAAAGATGCCGGTCGCCCGTTCCTAAAAGAAGCCGCCATGGCCAAACTCTACTCATCCCGCTGCGCCGAAGCAGTCTCCAGTAAAGCTATCGAACTTTTCGGCGGCTACGGCTACGTCAAAGATTATCCGGTCGAAAAATTCTGGCGAGACGCAAAGATCGGAGCGATCTACGAAGGCACATCGAACATGCAGCTACAGACGATCGCGAAGTTGATTATGAAGTAGGTCAGAACTGGGAGTTGAGGGTTGTTTCCTCGATATTACGATGACTGCCGAACAGATCACACAATACCTCACCGAGCTAAACGATGAGCTTCGCCTTATGGACATCAAGGGCGAAGTTTCGCTATACGGCGGCGCGGTGATGTGTTTGGCGTTTAAGGCACGGCCCGCTACTAAAGATGTGGATGCGATATTTGAACCCGTGCGTGCCATCAGAAATGCCTCGCTAAAAGTTGCGGACCGGCACGGACTGGAAATCGATTGGATAAATATGGCGGTTGAAATTTTCGTCGTCGACCATCCACGAATGGTTTACCTGGACCTGCCAAATTTGCAGGTGTTTGTTCCCGAGGCGGATTATATGGTCGCGATGAAAACGCTGTCCCTTCGGCCAGACACGAATGACACAAAGGACCTCGACTTCTTAATCAAACGTTTAGGCTTGCGCTCCGTCGAGGACGTTCTCAGTATTGTTACGGATTACTACCCGGCAAAGAAAATAAAGCAGGAGACACGCGACCTGCTGGTTGAATATTTCGAGAATGATAACCGCCGCTGAAACAAAAGCGAGATTTGAAGAGGATCCAGAATGGTGGAAAATCGCGCTCTTTGATTTCGTCGATGATTTTCGTCGCCACCGCGATTTACGCGCCGTTGCGAAGCCATTCAAGCTTGGCCACGAAACGCGGGACGCGGTTCTGGCAGGTGTAATCGAAACCCTTTGTGACGAGATGCATTTACAGATTCCGGTATGGCTCTCCGCGGTTCCATCATGTGGAAAACCCTATTTTATGTCCGGCTTTGAAAGCTTAAAAGCTGCCGCATTGTCGCAAAGCCCCGTTCGCATGCGCCTAAGAAAAGTTTTTGTAATGGAGAATTTCCTTCACCGTGTCTGATCAAATCCTCATTCGCCAGGCAACACCCGATGACGCGAAGCCGCTGACCGATCTCGCGTACACGACGTTTTGGGATGCCTTTGCGCATCATCCTAAGAATGCGCCGGACGATCTGAATCATTACATGCGGCAGGCGTTCAGTGTCGATCAAATATCAGCAGAACTCGCGGACGAAAAATCGATTTTCCTGATCGCCGAGATCAACGCCAAACCCGCGGGTTATGCAAAGCTGATACCGGATAACATCGAGCAGGGTATCACGGCGGACCGTCCGGTCGAGCTGTCGAGACTTTATTCGCATCAGGAATTCCTTGGCAAAGGGGTTGGGCAAAATCTAATGGACGCCTGCTTCGAACGGGCCCGACGACACGATCACGACGTAATGTGGCTAGGTGTCTGGGAATACAACCCGCGTGCACGGCGTTTTTACGAGAAGAATGGCTTTGGCGCCGTCGGCCGTCACACTTTTCAGCTTGGCTCTGATCCGCAGACGGATCTGCTGATGCAAAAAGACTTGTGAAGAGCAAGTATTTCTTTATCACCGGCCTTTTACTGTTAGCACTTACTGTCTTAGCGCCGGTAATCATTATGAAATATAGCATCGACCCACGAATCCCGGATGCGGCTGAGATGGAAGCTTGTTGTGTTCCGATACCGTTAGCGGTCTTATCCCTACTTAGTTTTCTTGTTGGCATAACTCGCTTTCTTATTGAGTGTGCAGAGAAAAATTCACCAACTATCGTTCCGCATGATTAGTTTGGATTGCGTTTGTGCCGCTAATGTATTATTGTTGCACTTGTGCGACAAATCATAAACCCTCCCAATCCGTACAATAAATATTCCGCCGAGTACGTAGGCGAGCCACCGCCGACAAAGCTTGAGATTTTTGAGGAGACAGCTAGCAAGAAGATCATTACTAAAGCGTTCGCCTCGGATTGGGAAGGCGGTTGGCGATATACGGTAAATTGTTATCGCGGGTGCGTTCATGGATGCACGTATTGCTTCGCACGGCAGTATCACGAATATCTGGGTTACGGCGCGGGAACGGATTTTGAGACCAAGATCGTTGTCAAACCGAATGCTCCGGAGTTGCTCCGGCAGGAGCTGAAAAAGACGCGCGACAAGATGCCGCATCTGGATTTTTCGTTTGCGACCGACCCGTATCTGCCGCTTGAGGCGAGCTATGAGCTGACGCGAAAATGCATCGAGGTATGCGTGGATTTTCAGGTTCCGGTCGGTGTAATTACAAAGGCACCACTTGTGACGCGTGATATAGACCTGTTCAAAAAACTAAAACAAATCACCGTATTTTTCTCCTTACCTTTTTTAACGAAAGAGAAGTCAAATCCGTTTGAACCGTATACGCCGGTTCCTGCAGCTCGATTTCGAGCGATGAAAATGCTTTCAGACGAAGGTATCACGACCGGAATCGGCATTGCTCCCGTAATCCCCGGCTACAACGAATCAGACATTCCCGGTCTGCTCGAACGTGCAAAAGAGGCTGGTGCAACCCGTGCCTTTATGTCGATGCTGCATCTTGATACCGATTCAATAGCGGAATATTTTGTCCAAAAAATGCACGAACGCCTGCCGCCGACCCGCGTCACAAAGATCATCAACACCATCAAGCGCGAACGAGGCGGTACACTCCGTCACGCCACGTACAAAGACCGCAGTGTGGGCATTAGCGAGCAGTGGGCTGTGACGACAAAGCTATTTGAGTTTCATGCCAGGCGTCTCGGCTTCAAACAGCACGAAAAACCCGCCGAACCGGAGGTCGTCGCACCGCCAGTTCAACAGAGACTTTTTTAATGCAAAGGCGATTAAGATGTAAAGCCGCAAAGTTTTATTTTTCTTTTGCTTCTTAGCACCTTTGCGACTTTGCGTTAAACTATCTACTATGCAAAACCGAATCGAAGTTTTTCGTCAAATGCTCGACGCCGATCCTGAGAATACGATGGTCATGTTTGGCCTTGCTAAGGAATATGAAAAACTCGGACAGCACACCGATGTGATCGAGCTGCTCGAAAATTATCTCGCTAAAGCCGAAGACGAAGGTAACGCATACGGCATCCTCGCAAATGCCTATAACCTTACCGGCGATCGCAACAAGGCTGTCGAAACGTACAAAAAAGGCATCGATATCTCGATGGCACATGGCCATCCGTCAATGGCAAATGAATACCAGATTACGCTCGATCTGGATTTTGACTCAGAATTGCCGGTATAAATTTATTTCATAATTCCTTAGTCCATTCAATATATTTCCTGGAATCAAATTTTTTACCTGTGCTTCCGCTAGTCATATAGCGGATCGTGCCAAAAACAGGGCGTTCCATCCATGGGCGGTCGTGTTTGCCGAAGCACCATAAGATTCCCGTATAAGAATTTGGGTTGCGGCCATCGAGACAGTATTTGTTGTTGAGATGGACGAGGGTTTCGAATGCTATTTCGTATGAAGCCGTCCAGGCGATCACATTCTTGCCCCACAGCATTCGCACGTAGTTGTGCATCTCGCCTGTTACGACCATCTCGCGTTGGGCGGCGTTCCAAAGTTCGTCGTGCGTCACGCCTGCCTCGAGTTGTTCGAGTGAGTAGTTAAACTGCCGCTCGTCGTTTGCATGTTCGCGCATGGTTTTCTGCACCCAGGCTGGCAAGGCCGCGAGAGAATCGTATTTGTCGTTAAACAATGTCAGGTTATATGACAGTTCGCGGCGAACGATGAGTTCCTCGAGATAGGCGTCGATTGACTCCTGTGGAGCATCCGCATCGCGAACGGCCAGTGCGATCTCGAGCGGAGACAAGAACCCGAAATGTAAATATGAGGACAGCCGCGACGAGCCGTCACGGTCGGGTTTGCTGCGAGCCTTGTTGTAATCGGGCAAAATTGTAGCGACAAACGTCTTTAGCCTCTTCCTCCCCTCAGCAGTCCCGCCGTGGTAATGTTCGGAAGGCGCGACCGTGTGGTCGATATCGCATTCAGCGACGAGTGTTGAGATATTTGCAGCATCTACTGACGTTTCGGGGCAGTCAATATCAATCCCGAGACTGTTGATCTCGACCTCTTCGGTTGGCAACGGCTTTAGATACAGGTCAAGGAGTTTGTTGATCTTTGGCCTGATGGTGTAAGCGGCGTATTCCTCTTTGTCGAATTTAGACATTGGAATGATGCCGTTTGAATCGACGGCGAAAACCGGAATTTCAGCCCGCTCAGAGATCCGCCGGTTATGTTCGGGAATGATGAAGCAAGGAAAATCGTCGGTAACGATCAGTGCTGCATCTTTTGCAAGCTTTGAGACGGTCTGTTTTGGCGAGCTTTTATTCTTTTGTAAATAAAACACATATCGAATGCCGAGCTGTTCAAATTCACGACGCTTTTCCTCGACGCCCTCCAAAATAAAGGTATGCAGACGGTCACTCGCCCACGGGTAATAGTATTTTAGCCCCTCGTAAACGACGAGCGGCAGCTTTAACTCTTTTGCTTTGCGGATCGCGTAGATGAGCGCATGATTATTGTCCACACGTTTATACATCTGCATCCAATACAGCACATACCTCGCCTTTTTATTGACCGGTTTGTCATTTAGCAGGAGCACCCTTTCGTTGATTCGCATTTGATAGTTATTATAGAGATTGTTTCATCAGAAAGTCACAAATGGCTCAGAGTGAAGAGTGTTTACGCGTAGATAGCAGAGGGAATCAATAAAGTGAAAACAGGCAGAGTTATGGTCAAAATTGTTAGGTTCCGCATATTGGTTACTTTTCTCTGCGTCCTTAGCGGGCTCTGCGTTAAAGTTTCTGCTCAGGAGTTTAAACCTCTCAAAGACGGTGTCGAGTACGCCGAGGTCAGCCGTAAGTTTAGCGGCAAACCGGTCAATATCAATCTCCTCCGCCTCGATCTAAAAAAAGTTCGCCTTGATGTGCACCATGCCCTCGACACCGCAATCGGAACTGAGCAAACGTCGGCAATCGCGATACGGCACGGAGCATTTGCGGCGATAAATGCGGGATTTTTCAGGCTTGATAAGAGTCCATTTGCAGGCGATTCGGCCGGGTTATTGATGATTGACGGGAAAATTTTGAGTGAACCCGTCCACCAGCGAATACAGTTAATGATTAACAATAAGCCCCGACAAACAGAAGTTTATTTATCAGTGGCACTTTTGTCGCAGGCGTTTAAGATAGGCAAAGAGAGCTTTAATATTCAGGGTGTCAATCGTGAGAGAAAACAGGATGATCTTGTTCTCTACACGCCGGAATTTCATGGGACAACTTTGACCGGCGGTGACGGCGTTGAGATTGTCGTAATCACGGGAAATGTTGCGTCGATTAAGATCGGTCCCGGCAATTCGGTTATCCCGCGTGACGGTTTTGTGATTTCCGCATCGGGCTCATTACGCGACCGCCTGACGAAAGCCGTCGCAACGGCGAAAACGGTCTCGATTAGCCGCCGCTGGAACAAGATGCCGGCTAATATATTTCAGAATGAGACGAAAATGGATGTCGTCGCCGGCGTTCCGCAACTCATCAAAAACTCGAAGATCGACATCACCTGGGAAGAGGAGAAATCCAGCAAAGCCTTTGTCGAAACACGTCATCCGAGAACGGCGGTTGCGAAGCTCAATGACGGCAAATTTCTAATGATAACTGTCGATGGACGGAGCGAAACGAGTGCCGGGATCGACCTCTACGATCTTGCCGCTTACCTCCTCGAACTCGGTGCGACCGACGCCATGAACCTCGACGGCGGCGGCTCGACAACTATGTTTGTTAATGGCAAGGTCGTCAATCGCCCGTCCGACCCGACAGGTGAACGAAAGGTGGGCGATGCGATCCTTGTTACACTGCGAAAGAAGATATAAGAGCGTGGAAAAGTCGCTCTTCCTCGATTTGCTGCTCTCCACCCGCTCTTGAAACGTGTTGATAATAAAATGCGTAATAGTGTTAAGTATTGTCACACAATCTTATTCAATAATATGAAACTACTCCTTATCGCATTCTGCGTACTCGTATCTCTTGCGTCCCTCGCAACCGGGGCCCTGCGGTCGTTATTAGCGAAATTAAAACGAACTGTGGCCGACGTTGAGACTTCCGCTCATTATCGTGCAACTGCAGACGACATTGAGCGATTTCTGATGCGGCCTGACGCACCGCGTAAACAGACAACTCCGCTTGCGACACCGCCGGGCGACCCGATCGGCGGAGGTTAAGGTTCTGAAAAATATATGTGTCTATGGCTAAAGCGCCGTAATACATTTACAAATTCCATATCCAGTCAAAAATTGTAACCAGTTAAACAAAAATGACAACACAAATTAAACTCGTCGCGTTCATTCTCTTTGCATGTTTTATGCTGTCGGCCTCGGTACGTGCGGATCAGGTTGATGATTATATTTTGTCACAGATCACCGAGCGAAATGTTCCTGGCGTAGCGGCGGCCGTGATCCTTAAAGGCCGCATCGTCAAAATAAAAGGCTACGGTCTGGCAAGTGTTGAATTTAACGCCCCGGTCACTACCGAAACCGTATTCGAGATTGGCTCAGTCTCAAAACAAATGACTGCGGCGGGAATAATACTGCTGGTTGAAGATGGTAAGCTGGGTCTCGATGAAAAGATATCGAATTATCTGCCAAATACGCCGGAAGCATGGCAAAACGTCACCGTCCGTCAATTGCTCACTCACACTTCGGGTGTCAAAAGCTACTCGAGCCTGGATGGATTCGAACTTTCGCGGCGTGTCAAAATCGATGGTTTTATCAAACAGCTTTCGCCATATCCACTCGAATTCACGCCCGGCGACCGCAATATTTATAGCAACAGCGGTTATAATCTGCTGGCTTATATTATAGAAACTCAATCCGGCCGACCGTATATCGACTTTATGCGCGAACGTATCTTTCGCCCGCTAGGAATGACAAAAACAGGTGACCGTGATCCGCAGTTTATAATTAAAAACCGTGCGACTGGCTACGAGTGGCGTCAAAACCGTCTGACCGGACGCGACGGAAACCTGACTGATCTGATGGGTGCCGGCTCGATCGTTTCGACCATCGCGGATATGGCAAAGTGGGACGCAGCCCTTCGTGGCAGCACCTTTCTCAAACCCGAAAGTAAGCTTGAGAAATGGAAACAGTTCGCTTTCAACGACGGCAAGCCGTCGCCGTACGGATTTGGCTGGCGGATAACGGACATCCGCGGCCACAAACGGATCGGCCACACCGGCCAGACCGCCGGTTTCGGAGCGGCAAATTTTCGCTATGCCGATGACGATGTGACTGTTATCGTCCTCACGAATCTCGGCGAGATCGGTTTAGGTGGACAGATAGCCGCGCGGATTGCTAAGTTTTACATTCCCGCGATTTCGCTGCGACGTATTCCGTCTAAACCGGAAGTCTCATCTGTTAGCTCGGCTAAGGTTTTGACCATTCTGCGGTCACGTGCGGAAAACAATTTCGATCCGGCCCTGTTATCCGACGAGCTGACTAAAGCACTCTCGACCGAACGCGCAAAAGCTGCCTATCGTCGCGTCGCTGCTGTGGGAATGCCCACTAATGTCGTGTTTGTCGGCTCAGAAGGCGAAGGTGAAAAGACGGTTTATCGCTTTGTGGCTGAGACGGGAAAGCGGCTGTTTCTGTGGCGGATTGCTCTCGATGGAGACGGAAAAATCTCCGAAATGGAGGTAGAGGAAGATGAATAAGGACAGGTTGCTCCTATTAATATTTTAGCTCAATCTCTTCGTTGTTAATGACAACCTCGGCACTACCGCCATCGGCGAGCTTGCCAAACAGGATCTCATTGGCCAGCGGCTGTTTGATCTTTTCGTGGATGAGCCGGGCCATCGGGCGGGCGCCGTAGCGGGCATCAAAGCCGTTTTGGGCCAGCCATTCACGGGCATCTTCGGTCAGTTTTACGAGGACGCGTTTTTCGGCAAGCTGTCCGTTTAACTCTTTAATAAATTTATCGACGATAAGTTTGATAACGTCAATGTCTAGCGCCTTGAACGGCACCCACGCATCCAAGCGGTTGCGAAACTCTGGAGTAAACGTCCGCTCGATCGCCCCTTTGGCGTTGCCCTTCGTGTCAGAGCCGTTGCGAAAGCCCATGCCGCCCGACGACAGTTCGCGGGCACCGGCGTTAGTCGTCATTATCAGTATCACATTGCGAAAATCAGCTTTTTTGCCGTTATTATCGGTCAGGGTTGCCGAATCCATCACCTGAAGTAGCAAGTTAAACAGGTTTGGATGCGCCTTTTCGATTTCGTCAAGCACAAGCACGGCGTGTGGAGTCCGCATTATCGCCTCGGTCAAGAGGCCGCCCTGGTCAAAACCGACGTACCCCGGCGGCGCACCGATCAAACGCGAAACGGTGTGGGGCTCGGCGTATTCACTCATATCGTAACGCAGGAATTCAACGCCAAGTATATCGGCAAGCTGCTTTGAAACCTCGGTCTTACCGACACCAGTCGGCCCGGAAAATAAAAATGATCCGACTGGTTTTGTCTGAGCGCCGAGGCCGGCACGCGAAATCTGAATCGCGTCCACGATCTTGTCAACCGCATCGTCCTGGCCAAAAATGGCTTTTTTGATATCTTCTCTGAGTGATTTGAGCCGTACCTTTTCGTCAGCAACGACCGTCTTTGGAGGAATTTTTGCCATGCGGGCGATGGTATTCTCAACCATCTGGACCGTCACCTTTTTGGGCCGTCTGCTCACTGGCAAAAGCTTAACCGATGCTCCAACTTCGTCGATGACATCAATGGCTTTATCAGGTAAGAAACGGTCGTTGATGTACTTTCCGGCAAGCTCAGATGCAGTCCGGAGCGATTCATTAGTATATTTTACGCCGTGATGAGCCTCGTAAAATTTCTTTAAGCCTTGAAGGATTTGATACGTCTCATCAACCGTCGGCTCGTTAATGTCGATGCGTTGAAAGCGTCGGGCCAAGGCCCGGTCGCGGTCGAAAGCGGCTTTATACTCGGCGTGAGTCGTCGAGCCGATGCAACGCAAATCGCCGGCTGCGAGTGCCGGTTTTAGAATATTTGACGCGTCCATCGAGCCGCCCGAAACGGCGCCCGCGCCGACGATCGTATGGATCTCGTCGATAAACAGGATCGCGTTCTCTTCCTGCTTGATCTCGTTGATGATTGCTTTGAACCGCTGCTCAAAATCGCCGCGATAGCGTGTACCAGCAAGTACGGCACCCATATCCAGCGAAAAAAGCTTTGCTCCGATCAGGACCTCGGGCACATCTCCCTCGCTGATCTTGAGCGCGAGTCCCTCGGCCAAGGCGGTTTTACCGACACCCGGTTCGCCGACATACAAAGGATTATTCTTCTTGCGGCGGCACAAAACCTGAATGGTGCGTTCGATCTCGGCACTGCGTCCGACGATGGGGTCGATCTCACCGGCCGCAGCCCGTGCGACCAGCTCGACAGTAAAACTCTCAAGCGGTTTCTTTCGAGGTGCCGACATCAGGCCGTCAAATTCGTCGTCCTCGATGCCATCCGGCAGCGGATCGCCGTAATCGATCTTAGAGATGCCATGCGAGATGTAATTTAGAATATCGAGCCGCGAAACCGCCTGTTGCTGCAATAGATACACGGCATACGACTGCTCAGCCTGATACATCGAGGCAAGAATGTTACCGCCGTCGACCGCACCCTGACCACTGCCCTCGGCCTGTAGAACGGCGTATGAGATAGTCGATTGAAACGTCGAGGTCAGCTCAGGCATTGCCGTTGCATTCGGAGGCATTTTCTCGATGTCTTTTTCGAAATACTCCTGCAGGGCACGCCCCAGCTCGTCAATCTGCGCCCCGCAATTAAACAAGATCTCACGAGCCGCCGCATCCTCAAGCAGAGCAAACAGCAAATGTTCAAGCGTCACAAACTCATGCCGATGCCTAACTGCCTCATCGACGGCGTAGCTTAATGTTTCTTCTAATTCTCGTGTTAGCATCTATTTATCCAAAATTCTGATTGCGCTTTTCTAGTTCGCTTGCACCTTGGGCCGATCCAAAAGTTGACATCGTCAACGTGACGAACACAATGGCTAGCATGGTGATTTGAGAGCGGACCTCTAACATAAAATAATTCTAACAGGCTGTTTGAGTTACTTCCAGCATTTCATTTAATGAATGGAGATACCCTTCCGCGAGATGGCTGAGAGATGTACGTTAAAATCGTATGCAGATCGTGTGAAGATCCTTGTCATTTCGTCGGCGATCGCCTGACCGGTAGCCTCATCAACACTCAGCATGAAAATCGACGGGCCGGAACCGGAGATGCCGCCTCCGAGAGCGCCGACAGCGAGAGCGGCGGATTTAATTTCATCAAAATGCGGAATAAGGGATTTGCGGACTGGTTCGACGATTGTATCCTCCAGCGAACGGGAGATTAGATCGTAATCGCCTTTTGCGAGGGCGGCGACGAGGGCGCCAAGGTTGCTCCAGTTGCGGATCGCGCTTTTGAGCGGGACTTCGGTTGGCAGCATGGCGCGGGCTTCGCTGGTTTTGATCTCGATCTGCGGGTGAATGACGGTCGCGTAAAGCGGCGGGAAATCTATCTCGACGATATCGAGCGGGTCGGTCGAGCGAACGAGCGTGAATCCGCCGTAGATACACGGCGCGAGGTTGTCGGCGTGACGCGAACCAGAGGCGAGCATTTCACCCGCCATAGCGAGATCGACTAGTTTGAGTTTTGAGAACGGGTCACCAAGCAGACTGTTTGCCGCGACGACCGCACCACAAGCACTGGCGGCACTTGAGCCTATACCGCTGCCCGGCTTGATACTTTTGGTGATCTCGACCTCGAATCCGTGCCCGATATTAGCAGCGTCGATAAAAGCCTGCAGAGCTACACCCGCAACATTTCTGGCAGGATCGGTTGGCAGGCCGTAATCATCGTGATTGATAATGCGAATCGTTGGTTCATCAATTTTCCGCACGGTCATCTTGTCAAACGGCTCGGACAGAGCAAAGCCGAGACAGTCAAAACCGCAAACGACATTGGCAACTGTGGCTGGCGCCAAAACACTAATTGCATCCATATTTACGAAATAACCCAAACCGATATATCATTACACACCAATAGATGCACTACTTTAGCACAAACCGAAAATCGCCTCATCTCTCGTTTCAAGAGGCTGTTTTAAAGGGCCAGCCGGATGACCAAGGCCTTTACTTCCCCTCTGAAATACCAAAGCTCTCGTCTGATTTTCTCTCCGGTCTCGGTTCGAGGCCGAACGAACAAATCGCCTTCGACATAATCAGGCCATTTGTCAGCGGTGAAATACCGGATGAAACACTCTTTAATATCTGCTCAGAGACGGTAAGTTTCGATTTTCCGCTCGTGCCGCTTACAGACAGAATATCGATACTCGAGCTTTTCCACGGGCCGACTCTTGCATTCAAAGATGTCGGAGCCAGGTTTATGAGCCGCTGTTTGCAATGCTTTTCGCGTGACAGAACCGGGAAAATGATTGTGATTGTGGCGACATCAGGTGATACCGGTGGAGCGGTTGCGGCAGGTTTTCATAATGTTGAGGGTATTGAGGTCGTGATTTTATATCCGAAGGGAAAGGTCAGCAAGGTGCAGGAATTGCAATTGACGACGCTTGGCGGAAATGTAACTACATTGGAATTACGTGGCAATTTTGATGACTGTCAATCACTCGCAAAACAGGCGCTTGCCGACACCGAGCTGCAGTCAAAAGTACACCTGACCTCTGCCAACTCGATAAATGTCGCCCGCTGGCTACCGCAGCAATTTTATTACTTTTACGCTTTGAAACAATGGAACGGCGATCCGCCGATCATCTCCGTGCCAAGTGGTAATTTTGGTAATCTCGCCTCTGGGCTATTGGCTCACATATCGGGTTTGCCGGTAAAAAAATTTATTGCCGCCTGCAATGCCAATGACGTGGTCACGAGATTTCTGCAAACCGCCGCATACGAGCCGCGTCCATCTGTCGCGACCCTCTCAAACGCTATGGATGTCGGTGCCCCGAGCAACTTTGTCAGAATTCTTGAAATTTTTGACAACAAATTTGTAGATTTGAAAGACAAGGTCGAGTCGGTCAGTGTCTCTGACGAGACGACAGCCGAGACAATGCGAGAGGTTTACAGAGATCAGCAATACATCCTCGACCCGCACGGAGCGGTTGGTTATCGAGCACTTGCCGATCATCTGGCAAAGCATCCTGATCGGCGGGGCATCGTGCTGGAAACTGCCCATCCGGTGAAATTCGATTCGGTTAGTGAGATAATCGGCACACAGGGCGAAATTCCCGACGCCATCGGCGAGCTGATGTCCAATCAGAAGTTCTCGATCGAGATGGAGAACGACTACGGCTGCCTGAAAGCCATTCTATTAAGCAAACTATGAAGGTTTTAAAGTTCGGCGGCTCATCCGTGGCCAGCTCCGAAACCATTGAAAAAGTAGTCGGAATCATTCGCGAGGCAACCGGCTCCGCTCCATGTGCGGTAGTGTTTTCAGCCATGCAGGGTACAACTGACGCGCTCATAGATGCGGGCCGCTCGGCGGAACGCGGTGATGACGGGTACATAGGTATTCTCAGCAACATCGGTGAGAGTCACTCCATAACGATTGACAAACTGTTTGGGACGGAAGGGAATTCCGCCATTTTGGATTTAGCCGAATCGACCATCAATGAACTCGAAAATTTGTGCGAAGGCGTCCGTCTTGTCCGTGAGTTGTCGCCAAAAACTCTCGACCGCATCGTGAGCTTTGGCGAAATGATTTCATCACAAATAGTCTCAGCCAAGCTCGCCGCCGTCGGCCTCAAAAATGAATGGAAGGACAGCCGTCTGCTGATCCGCACAGACTCTAACCATGGATTTGCCGCAGTTAATTTTGCCGAAACAAACCAAAGATTAAAAGAATATTTTGAAAAGTCGACTGCAGATCTGCATATTTTTCCGGGATTTATTTCGTCGGACTCAGACGGTTACACGACTACCTTAGGTCGCGGCGGGTCTGATTATACGGCGGCAATTATTGCGGCGGCGACTGACGCGGAGGTACTCGAAATTTGGACCGATGTCTCTGGAATGATGACCGCAGACCCACGTTTTGTCCGAAACGTGCGCCAGATACCTCGGATCACATATAGAGAAGCGATGGAGCTGTCGCATTTTGGAGCAAAAGTCATTTACCCGCCGACGATTCAGCCGGTAATGGCAAAAGGCATACCGGTTTTAGTAAAAAACACCTTTGCTCCAGAGGACGCAGGAACGCTAATCGAGGCGGAATCATCTACGGAAACTGACATTATCCGCGGTATCACGAGTATCGACAAAATTACGGTCATTAACCTCGAGGGCAGCGGAATGGTCGGTATTCCGGGTTTTTCAAAACGTCTGTTTGACGCACTTTCCCGCGCAGAGATCAACGTTATTTTGATTACGCAGAGCTCGTCCGAACATTCTATATGCGTTGCCATCGAGGAAAAGCACGCTGGAAAGGCAAAGCGTGCCGTTGACCGCGAGTTTGAATACGAGATTAACGTCGGGCGTATCGACCCGCTCAAGGTCGAAAGCGGTTTCTCGATACTCGCGCTCGTAGGCGATAATATGAAGCAGCACACGGGCATCAGCGGCCGGATGTTCACAACGCTAGGCCACAATGGCATCAACATACACGCCATCGCTCAGGGATCCAGCGAGCGAAACATTTCGGCGATCATTGCGTCAAAAGACGTGCGAAAAGCGGTCAATACGCTTCACGAAGCGTTCTTCTCAGATGGCAACAAGCAGATAAATGTCTTTGTCGCCGGTGTCGGCATTGTCGGCGGGCGTCTGATAGAACAGCTTCGCTCACAGCATCAGCACCTGTCGGACGAAATGCGGCTCAATATTCGTGTCGTCGGTGTCGCCAACAGTAAACGTGCACTGCTCGAAAGCGAAGGCGTCGATCTCGACACATATAAAGATGCTCTTTTAGAAACAGCGGAGACAAATGTTGCCGAATTTACCGATACCATAATCGAGCAAAACCTGCGAAACTCGATCTTTGTCGATGTCACGGCGAGTTCGGAAGTAGTAGAAACATATTCAAAACTCCTCGCAAAGAGCGTTTCTGTGATCGCCTGTAATAAGGTCGCGGCTTCATCCGAGTACGTAAAATACTCCAATCTGAAAAAAACTGCACGTGAATTTGGCACGAATTTTTTCTTTGAAACAAATGTCGGCGCCGGTCTGCCGGTGATTAATACACTTAACGATCTGATCCGCAGCGGCGACAAGCTAAATCGAATCGAGGCTGTGTTGTCAGGTACACTGAACTTTGTTTTTAACAATTACGACGGTTCGCGCAAGTTTGCCGAGGTAGTCCGCCTGGCCCAGGATGAGGGTTACACCGAACCTGATCCGCGTCTCGATCTGAGTGGAACAGATGTCGCACGCAAGATATTGATTCTCGCCCGAGAATCTGGATACAGGATCGAGATGGACGAGATCGAAAACACTGGTTTTTTGCCAGAGTCATGTCTAGCTGGAAGTGTCGATGATTTTTACCAGGAGCTAGAGAGACACGATGGGCATTTTCGCAACTTGCTGGATGTTGCCCAGGGCAAAGGTTTGATGCTCAAATACATTGCGTCATTTGATAACGGCAAAGCGTCCGTTGGACTGCAATCTATCGGCCCGGATCATAATTTTGCTAATTTGTCAGGCAAGGACAACGCGGTGCTTTTTTACACAAACCGTTACAGCGAACAACCACTAGTTATTAAAGGTGCCGGCGCCGGCGCCGATGTGACGGCCGCCGGCGTTTTCGCTGACATTATAAGAGCATCACGAACCTGAGATTTATGAAAAACAGATACCCTCGTATATTTTGCTTGGCCCTCACATTGTTTCTCCTCACACCGCAAGCTTCGTATGCACAAAAGACATACTTCCCGCCGGCGGGCGATTGGGAGCGGCGGACTCCGCAACAGGCGAAGATCGATGCTGCAAAGCTGAAAGAGGCGATCGATTTCGCGATCGCCAGTGAGCCGCCATGGTCGCGGAGCCAGGAGTTCGATCAAACGCAATCGTTCGGCCGGGCACCTTTTGGCGAGATCGTCGGACCCACAAAGGAGCGCGGTGACCCGACCGGAATAATCCTACGTAATGGCTACATCATCGCCGAATGGGGCGATCCCACGCGGGTCGATATGACCCACAGCGTTACAAAGAGCTTTTTGTCGACTGTTGTGGGGATCGCATTCGACCGGCGGCTGATCCGCAGCCTGCAGGACAAGGTGGTTGATTATGCCACGCCGATATTGCCGTACCAGCCGTTTTCGAGATTCGATACTGCTGAGCGGTTTGGCACATCCCCTTTTTTGGATCTGTTTGCAACCGAGCACAATCGCAAGATCACTTGGGAACATATGCTGCGGCAGACAAGTGATTGGGAAGGGACCCTCTGGGGCAAGCCCGATTGGGCGGACAGGCCGGACAGGGATTCGAGCAAATGGCTGAACCGTGTCAGAGGCGAACCGGGAACCGTCTATGAATACAACGACGTGCGGGTGAATGCCCTTGCCCTTGCGGCAACCAACATATTGCGAAGGCCCTTGCCGCAGGTGCTCAAGGAAAATGTGATGGACGAGATCGGAGCATCCAACACGTGGCGCTGGTACGGCTACGAGAGTTCGTTTATCGTGCTCGACGGGCAAATCATACAGTCGGTCAGTGGCGGCGGACATTGGGGCGGCGGTATGTTTATATCGGCTCGCGACATGGCGCGTTTTGGCTTGTTAACAGGACGAAACGGCAAATGGCGGGATAAGCAGCTCCTATCAACCGAATTTATCCGCCAGGCAAAAACGCCGACCACTGCTCAGCCGACCTACGGTTTTATGAACTGGTTTCTTAACACGGACAAGAAACTTTATTCGAATGCACCCGCAACTGTGCACGTCCACACGGGAAATGGCACAAACATAATCTACGTTGACCCCGATAATGATCTCGTGGTCGTTGTCCGATGGATCGAAAACAATAAGATCAATGAGTTTTTAGGAAAGCTGCTGGCAGCCGTAAATAAGTAGTTGCGTGTTTTCTAGTTGAGATCGAACAATAAAAACTCGCTTTGATCAGATGATGCTCTGATAGTTAATGTCGTCTCGTCGCTGATCGCCGCACCGTCACCGGCTTCCAACGTCTCTCCGTTCATATCGATCGAACCGCTGATAAGTTGTAGCCATGCATGACGGTCTTCGGCCAGCTCGTAACGAATCTCATTGTCGGCATCGAGTATCGAAGCAAAAACCTTTACATCCTGATTGATTTTTACCGAGCCGTCATCACCTCCACGCGAAGCGACGAGCCGCAGTTTGCCCTGCTTTTCCTCTGCGGGAAACAGCTTTTGCTCGTAGCCTGGCGTGAGCCTGTTTGCCTCAGGTAATATCCATATTTGCAGCAGATGCGTCTTGTCTGTGGGAGAGCTGAATTCGCTGTGCAGCACACCGATTCCGGCGGTCATTCGCTGGACCTCATTCGGGCGTATCGTTTCGCCGTTTCCTATGGAATCCCGGTGCGACAGTTCGCCGGAGATCATGTAGGTGAGTATCTCCATATCGCGATGCCCGTGCTTCGGGAAACCTTGACCGGCCTCAATATGATCCTCGTTAATAACTCGCAGATCGCGAAAGCCCATAAAATCTGGATCGTAATAATCCGCAAATGAAAATGTGAATTGCGTATCGAGCCAACCATGATTGGCATGCCCGCGTTCGTTTGAACGTCTGATCTTTATCATAATCTACTCTCCTCTCGTTTCTCTGCTGCAGGATGCACAGCCAGAACCATACTTAAATGATACCGGGCTGATAGAGAAGTGTAATCATCAATTAAGATGAGATTTAACTAATACTTTAGAGTGAGAGTTCGTATACGGGAATATCAGAGAATGGATCGCGTCCACTGGCACTCTCGTTTTTTCTGATAATCATCAGCCCATCTCGGACCGGCAGCAGGACGTTTGAAACTCGTCCATCGACCATGACCTTTCGACTAAAATCATAGAGCGCCTGAGTATCCTCGTCCTTAACATCCGCTAAAACCTTGCCGCTCCACAACACGTTGTCGGCGACTATAATCCCGCCCGGCCGAACCTGGTCAAATACTAGGTCATAATAATTTGAGTAGTTTGGCTTGTCAGCGTCGATAAAGACTAGGTCAAAGGTTTCGTCGAGAGTCGGAATGATATCTAGACCAGACCCGAGCAGAAACTCAATCTGGTTTGAGAATTCCGTTTGGGCTACAAAGGAAAGTGCCACTTTATTCGTTTCCTCTTGTATGTCTAATGTAATTACTTTCCCGCCATCAGCTAAACCCTCAGCAAGACACAGTGCTGAATAGCCTAAGTAAGTTCCGATTTCTAACACCGCTTTCGGCTTTATCAAGTGAGAAAGCATACTTAAAACCCGCCCCTGAAAAAAACCGGACAGCATTGTAGAATCTGTGTAATGTGCGTAGCAATGTGAGCGCAGCTCCGCGAGCACATGACTCTCCGCCGATGTGGAATCCTCGGCATATCTGATCATCTCATCAGTTATCATATATATATCCTTACCAGTCCTCTTTTAATCGCGAGCGTCGCGGCCGATGTGCGGTCGGAGACGCCAATCTTGCCAAAGATGTTTTGTACATGAGTCTTTATAGTATTCTCCGAAAGATCGAGCGTAAAAGCTATCTCTTTATTTGACATACCGCCGACTATCATTCTGAGGACGTTCGTTTCAGCTGGCGTCAGATCTTCGCTGCCGGCGTGTTCGCTCAGGATTTCGGCGATGTCAGCCGGTATATATTTTCTACCTGCATTCACCGTCCGGATCGCCTTTATCAGTTCGTCCGGTTCGACATCTTTGCATATATAGCCGAGTGCCCCCTTCTTTAAAGCTCGACTAATCTCAGAATCGCCAGCGTGGTCGGCGAGAACTATGATCTTTGCTCTCGATTTAGCTGCAAAGTAATTATCCAGGTCGTCAATAGTGCAGGAATCAGGGAAAAGGAGGCCGACGATGGTGACGTCGGGCTTTAATTCAGAAAATAATTTAAGGCCGTCGGCTGCGATTTCTGTTTCTCCGACGATTTCTATATTGGGTTCGTGCTCAATAACAGAACGTACGCCGATCCGCGTTAGCGTTTGGTCTTCAACAAGTAGGACTCTGATCGCAGGATTCATACATTGCCGGGAACTAAGGGAGCCCTCACCTTCAACGCAGTTTCTCTTTACTGTCTCTCAAACTTGAACGATCACCACATATCAGCTTTCTATATAACGCTTGCAGGCGAGGGGGGAGCCTGTATTCCCGTTTAACGTGCCTGCGTTGCCGGCTAGCGGTTTTGCATTCCAAGACCGGCCGCAAACTCCACGATCGGCCTAATCAAGTCGGTGTCGTAGTTCGTCTTGACATTCTGCACGACGGCCGTGATGCGCTCGAGGCCCATTCCGGTATCGACGGACGGTGCGGGCAGCGGTGTCAGTTTAAATGAACCGTCCTGCTCTTGCGTGCGGTTATACTGCATAAAGACGAGGTTCCAAATCTCCATAGTTGTGTCGCCCTCGCCATTGACCCATTTTGGATGATTCTTCTCGGGGTTGTCCGGTTCGTCGCCCATATAATAGTGAATCTCAGAGCACGGCCCGCACGGTCCGGTGTCACCCATCTGCCAAAAATTATCCTTGCGGCCGTAACCGAGAATGCGCTCTGGTTTTGCTCCAACTGACTCCCAATGTAAACGTGCCTCATCATCAGCCCCGACCTCATCGTCACCCTCAAAGACCGAAAACCACAATCTCGTTTCGTCGAGTTTTAATTCGTTCACCAAAAAATCCCAAGCGTAAGTGATCGCCTCTTTCTTAAAGTAATCGCCAAACGAAAAATTGCCGAGCATCTCAAAAAATGTATGATGCCGGGCCGTTTTGCCGACCTCATCGAGATCGTTATGTTTGCCGCCTGCCCGGATGCATTTTTGTGATGAGACAGCGCGTTTGTAGTCACGTATCTCGTCACCAAGAAATACATCCTTAAATTGATTCATTCCGGCGTTTGTAAAAAGCAGTGTGGGGTCGTTTGCGGGAAGCAGTGGCGACGAATGCACAACCTTGTGGTCGTGCCGTGCAAAATATTCAAGGAATTTAGCTCTGATCTCGTTTCCTGTCATACGAAAACTTTACCATAAAAACATTGGCTCAACTGTCCGCTCTGGCGGCTTATGGCTGTCGTAAAGACTTTTTTGAGTATTTGGTTCTGCTTTTTTATTGAGATGTGGAAATTGTGCGGAAATTCGAGATATGAATTCGCCGGATGATCGAAGGTCTTTTCCCTTTCATTGTTCCGCATACCCCTCCAGAAATGCGAATCGCCGAACCTTGATGTTGCCTTCGATCACCCGAACGAAAGTTTAAGCTGTTAGTTAGGCATCAAAACCGTGTCAACGACGTGAATCACACCATTTGACTGGCGAACGTCGGCTATTGTCACGATTGACTGGCCTCCCTTTTCATCTGTCAGGATGAGACGATTGCCACTCATCATAGCTGTAAGTTGGCCACCTGCGACGGTTGAAAAAGTGGCTTTTCCTTTACCTTTCTTGATAGCCTTGGCGATCGCTTTCGAGTCCATTTTCCCGGCGACGACGTGATACGTCAAAATCTTGGTCAATATAGCTTTATTTTCGGGTTTAAGAACGGTTTCTACAGTGCCGGCAGGTAGCTTGTCAAATGCGCCGTTAACCGGTGCGAAAACAGTAAACGGGCCGGCACTTGCGAGCGTATCGACCAGACCTGCCGCTTTAACGGCGGCGACAAGTGTCGTGTGGTCTTTTGAATTTACGGCATTTTCGACAATGTTTTTTGTCTTGTACATTGCCGCACCGCCGACCATCGGGTTACCATCGGATTTCTTTTCTGTCATCTGAGCTGAAATTGTAGATGTTCCAAATGCGACGCCGAGCGTCAAAACAATTAATCCTATAAATGATTTCATTTTATTTATCTCCCTATTTATTTTAGTTGGTTGTTCCGAGAACCTTTTTTCTCTCTAAATTTAGTTTTCGCGTTTGAACGGAAATCGGATTCAAAAAAAATGAACCAAAGCTAACGGAGAGAGGCGAGGAGCAATTTTACAAATTGAATTCTTCGATGATCGATGTGCCTGATAAAGGGTTACCGGATGTCCAATGCCATTTTTCATACAGGCGTAGGCGGCCATCGGATAAAAATTCCGGCGAAGATTGACACACTCCCGTCATTACTTCGCCGCTCTGGTTGACGTGGTGGTAACGCATGTCGAGACGGCTGTCGTCATTGCAGATGGCGATCAGATGGCCGCGTACTATCTCGCCGCCGCTATACTCGGCCCAGACGATATTGCCGGACTGGTGATAGTAAAAAACAGTATCCTGTCCGGCCTCGCCCGTGGCAGAGCTGTGAATTGGGCGAAATTTCCGGCCGTCGTAATTAATCCTCTCCATCCTCTCCATCCTCTCCAAATCTCAGATTTCCAGCCGCCGACATTTTTTCGCGGATCAGATCGTAACCGAAACCTTGACGCATCAGGTGATCGTAAAATTTTTTTGCATCGTCTCGGGTCTTCGGCTTGCCTTTGAGTCGTAATCGTTTTGCGATTGCGTGATCGATCAGATCGCTTTCCGGGTGTTTTTCAAATGCTTCGGCAATGGCTGCTTCTACTATGTCTTTATCGAGTTTTTTCTGAGACATCGTTTGCTGCAAACGGCGTTTTCCCTGTGGCTTTAGTCGAAGCTTTGAAACTGCAACATCGCGAGCGTATTGCTCGTCGTCGAGATATTTATACTCTTTTAGCTTTTCGATAACTTCGTCGACGATCGTTTGATCTGTCCAGGGCTTTTCCAGCAGGCGTTCACGAAGTTCACGCACAGATCGGGCCTTTGCGGCGAGAAGATTGCCTGCACGCTTCATCGTCTTTTCACGCGAACGCTCGGTGGTCATACGCTCTTCGTCTTTTATGGGTTGTCGCCGCTGCCGCATTAAGAGACATTCTGGTCCAGAAAAAAGCGTGGGGCAAGGTTCGAATGCGGAAGCCCGCACGAAGTAAGGTGCGCTCTACCGTGACGAGAATGTTCGTCCATGTTCAATTTACTAGATGAAGAGCTAACGCAATATAATGGCGGCCGCGAGAGCGCCCTTACTTCGTGCGGGCTTCTACAACGGTTATGTATCGCTTAGACTTAGAACCGTGAATGGAATTCTAATCATAGACAAGCCCGCCGGTATAACGTCTCACGATGTCGTTTCCCGCGTCCGCCGAATCCTTAAAACAAAACGCATCGGCCACACCGGTACGCTCGATCCATTTGCGACCGGCGTGATGGTGATACTCGTCGGCCAGGCAACTCGGCTCGCCCAGTTTCTGGACAAAGATCAGAAAGATTACTCAGCGACTGTTAGATTCGGATTTGAAACCGATACTGGTGACCGGACGGGGATGCGGCGGGACGCGGAGACGGCGGGACGAGGTGACGCGGTGACAAGAGCTGA
Organism: Pyrinomonadales bacterium; assembly: GCA_038257355.1. Lineage (GTDB taxonomy): Bacteria > Acidobacteriota > Blastocatellia > Pyrinomonadales > Pyrinomonadaceae > OLB17. The sequence goes on from JBBSJK010000013.1 coordinate 47,845, forward strand.
GATAGAAGTAGCTATCAATGATTTTCGAGGTGAGATCGAGCAAACGCCGCCGATGTATTCGGCCAAAAAAATCGGTGGCAAAAAGCTCTATGAATTAGCCCGAAAAGGTGAAACTGTCGAACGCAAAAAGATATCGGTCACGATCTATGAACTCGAGCTCATGTCGGTAACACATGCGTTGGCGGGTAGGTTAACAGAGGGAGATTTTGACGCAAAGATAAGAATCACTTGCTCCGCCGGTACCTACATCCGCACTCTCGCCGAGGACATCGGACGAAAGATCGGCACCGGTGCACACCTTGCCGAACTCAGACGGACGCGTGCCGGAAAATTTACGATCGAGCAGAGCCTAACTCTCGACGATCTCGGTGCACTGCCCGACCCGCCATCGGCTCTCATCCCGATGGAGCAGGCCGTCTCACATCTCGCAAACATCGATTTGACCGACGAGCGTATCGCAAAAACAAAAAACGGCCTCTCGACGCGTGTACCGGAGTCAAATTTCATAGACGGCGACTCGGTACAAATGCTCGATTCGTCTGGACATTTAGTCGCAATCGGCTTTTATGACGCGGCTGAAAATATTATCCAGCCTAAGGTGGTTTTGGTATAGTATAAACTTACTTTGCGACCTTTGTGTTGATCTGTACTCTCCGTGGCTCCAGTAAAATTATAAATTCTATGAAAAAACGAAATCTGGCATTAGCGTTTGGCGGGGCCATCGGGGCGGCGGTTGCGGTCAAGCTGCTGACGCGTGCCCGCAGCGTAAATTGGGATGACGTTTCTGACAAGGTCGAGCATTCCGAGCATTCGCATTTTGTAAATGTCGATGGAGCGCGGGTGCATTATCAGGAATTTGGCGACGCGTCGAAACCGCCGGTAATTCTGATTCATGGCTACACGGCGTCAGTTTATGTCTGGAAAACTGTTGCCCCGCTGCTCGCGGACGCAGGGTTTCACGTCGTTGCAGTCGATCTGATCGGGTTTGGTTACTCGGAAAAGCCTTCGTGGTTTGATTATTCGATTGCATCACAGGCTCGGATGGTATCGCGGTTTATGAACCGCATAGGCATTGGGCGCGCCGTCATTGTCGGCAGCTCGTACGGCGGCGCGGTCGCTCTAAATCTGACACTCGATTATAGCGAAAGGGTAGAAAAACTAGTCCTTTCCGACGCAGTCTGTAACGACGAGCCAAAGAATCACCCGATCTTAAGGCTTGCATCCATCCGCGGCCTCGGCGAAGCGCTCACGCCATTTCTTATCGACTCAAAATTATTTTTGCGGCAACGCATGCAGGGCACTCTCGCCAAGGCAAATCATCATATGATAACCCGCGAGCGTATTGATTCCATCCGCCGCCCGCTCTACGCCGCCGACGGCCATCACGCCGTCCTCGCCACCTCACGTAATTGGAGCGCCAACCGCCTCGAACAGGACGCGCACCTCATCAACCAGCCAACCCTCATAATCTGGGGAGAACAGGACTATGTGATCCCAATCAAAAACGGCCACTCGCTTCACAAAGAAATCCTAAATTCCCGCTTCGTTATCCTAAAAGACTGCGGTCATGTACCTCAGGAGGAGAAGAGCGAGATATTTACTGAATTGGTGAGCGAGTTTGTTCGTGACCGGAAAGGAAAGATCGAGACAAGAAACGACGACACAGTGCGTTTGGAACTATAGATGCTCAAGTTTGTTTCCTTCAATTACGAAATAAAGGAGTCGGCTCAGACTTCCATTTCATCCGTTTCGAATGGAAGCCTCTACGGAAAAGGAGTTTTCACGACGCTTGCAATCTGTGATGGCGATGCGTTTTTGTGGCAAAAGCATTGGCGTAGATTATTGACCAGTTCGGAAAAACTAGAAATCAATATCGCTAATTTTTCAGAAAGTAATGTAAAAGATGCTCTAGCCCAGTTGATTCAAAAGAACAGATTGTTGGATGGAAAAGCTCGAATAACCTTTTTTGATGAGTCGTCTAGTAAAATCTGGCCTGCTCGAACTAAGAAAAAAACCAGTTTTCTCATCACCATAGGCGAACCCAAGTTGAATTTAGAAATTATCCGTGCGACATTCTCACCTTATCTAAAATCGTGCTTGTCTCCGCTCGCAGGTATCAAATCCTGTAATTATCTCGATACGATAATGACGCTTGACGAAGCAAAAGCTAGGGGTTTCGACGAGGCAATACAAATTAATGAACGCAGAGAGATCACGAGTGCGTGTATGGCGAATGTGTTTTGGGTTAGCGGCGGTGAGCTTTTTACGCCGAGTTTGACGACAGGCTGCCTCGCCGGGACGACGCGGGAGTTTGTGATGGAGAATATTGATTGCCGCGAGGTTGAGGCCCAGATCGAGGAGTTAGAAACCTCTGAGGCGATCTTTTTGACTTCGGCAGGGATCGGGGTTGTGCAGGTTGCGGAGTTTGAGGGGAAACGGTTTGAGAAGATCGATCATCCGATCTTGCATTTACTGCCTTACTAGAAGGATTTTAACCACGAAAATACACCAAAAAGCACGAAAAATGTTTCGTGTCGTTTGGTGTATTTTCGTGGTTACCGATTCTTAGTTACCCGGCGGTTTCGAAGAGGGCGAGAATCTGTTTGCCCTCGTTGGAACGCGGATCGATGGTGCGGAGGTGTTTTTGCCCCTGCATTTCCCATATCGCCGTTACCGAACCCTCTTTCTCAACTGCCTGATACGAAACGTCTTCCGGCTCTGCCGGTGTTTCCTCGACCGGTGCCGCGACCGTTTCCGTTTTTTCTTCCGCTGCGGCCATCGGAGTTTCGTCCGGAGCCTCGGCGGTTTGTACTGCTTCTTCTGACATTAAAAACAAAGTTCTCCTAAAACGTATTTTCTAAACAAATGATGTGTAGAAAGAGAATTTTGACACACACGCCGTGATTTTGTCGAGTTAAGAAGTGTCAACAATCCACCGCCCTAATGAGCCCTCCTCAAATCTAGCTCAAAAAACCAAAAGTCATTATTAGGCTGATCGACTTTTAGTTGATCAGTTTTGCCATCTTTGTCGATGGTAAAGGTTACAAAACCACGTGGAAAATTGTACGAAACCGAGGGGCGCCATTTGATTTGGAATGTATCGTAGTGCCAGTGTTCAAGATCTGCGACAAAGTTTGGCGACGGCAAAAAACGCATTACGAGCTTGCCGTTCTCTTCGGTGATAGTGACGTTTCCGTACATCTTATCCGTATATGTTCCTGTATATGACGAATTTGTGAGGGTCGC
>JBBSJK010000014.1:0-50887 GCA_038257355.1 Pyrinomonadales bacterium
ATCGAGCCGCACATGCTCTCGCGTTCCAACACAAAGGATCTTTACTGGACGGTCGGCCAGATGCTGACGCACCACGCGTCGAACGGCTGCAATCTCCAGACCGGCGACCTGATCGCTTCGGGAACGGTGAGCGGCAAAGAAAAAAGCGAACGCGGCTCGATGCTCGAACTCTCGTGGCGCGGCACCGAACCGATCGAACTGCCCAACGGAGAAACCCGCCGCTTTCTCGAAGACGGCGACGAGATCATCATGAAAGGTTTCTGCGAACGCGAAGGCTTTCGCCGCATCGGGTTTGGTGAATGTCGCGGACGAATTCTTCCGGCGGATTGATAATAGAAATATGAGCGGTAGCGAGCGTGTCGGTATCTCATTGAACTATCAACACTGGGGCATCTTTCTTGTTGCCTACAGTTCACCTTAAGTATTAGCGCGGAAACTGAGTGTTTTTCTAGATGTTAATACAGCGGACGAAATGCGGAATCAGGTGGTGTATCTTTAGTTGTGGCAAAATAGATTTGATGGAATTGGAACTCGATAAATTTCACGAAGAGTGCGGCGTTTTTGGCATCTACGGGCATGCTGAGGCATCGACGCTGACGCAGCTTGGGCTGTTTGCGTTGCAGCATCGCGGTCAGGAGGCGTGCGGCATTGTGACGGCCGAGGATGGCGATCTGCTTCAGTTTCGTGAGATCGGTCTGGTCGCGGATGTGCTCAATCCAAAGGTTTTGAGAGGTTTGACGGGTTCGAGCGCCATCGGACACACACGGTATTCGACCACCGGGAAAAATACGATCAAGGAAGTTCAGCCGTTCTCGGTCACCTGTCAGCACGGCAAGGTAGCAATATGTCACAACGGAAATCTGCCGTTTTCCGATCAAAAACGTGAAGAGTTGGAAAAGTCCGGAGCGATTTTTTCTTCAACATCCGACACCGAGACGATCCTGCACGACATAGCCCGGACACCGGCAAAGAATATCGTCGAGGCGATTCGGACCGTTCTACGTGCTACTGAGGGGGCGTTTTCGCTTTTATTCTTGACGCCGGATGCGCTGATCGCCGTTCGTGATCCGCGGGGGTTTAGGCCGATGGTTTTGGGTAAGTTTCAGGACGCCTGGTGTGTCGCGTCCGAGACCTGTGCGTTTGACCTGATGGATGCCGAATACGTCCGTGAGATCGAACCGGGTGAGATGCTGATCGTCGATGCCGAAGGGCTGCATTCGTCGATGCCTTTTGAGCAAAAACCTGTATCAGTCTGCACATTTGAACACGTGTATTTCTCTCGGCCCGACTCGACAATTTATGGCAAATCGGTCAACGAATCGCGTCACAAGATGGGCAAACGCCTCGCCGTCGAACATCCGGTCGAGGCCGATCTGGTCGTGCCGGTTCCTGACTCAGGCGTTGCCGCGGCGATTGGTTTTGCACGCGAATCGGGTATTAATTTTCGACAGGGCATCATCCGCAACCACTATGTGGGACGGACGTTTATCGAGCCTACGCAATCGATCCGCTCATTCGGCGTGCGTCTTAAACTCAACCCGGTCAAGCATTTAATAAATGGTCGGCGTATTGTTCTGGTGGATGATTCGATAGTGCGAGGCACAACGTCAAAGAAGATCGTCGAGATGGTCCGGGACGCCGGAGCGACCGAGGTGCATATGCGCGTTTCGTGTCCGCCAACGACACATTCCTGCTATTACGGCGTCGATACACCCGACCGCGACGACCTCATCGCCGCCCAAATGACCGTCGAACAGGTGCGCGAATACATCGGTGCCGACAGCCTCGGCTACCTCTCGCTCGAAGGCATGCTCGACAGCATAGGCATCGATCCGGCACGCTCATGCTCAGCGTGCTGGACGGGTAAATATCCGACATTGATTGCAAACAAAGCGGGTGCCTAGCACCGCAAACTGCATATTTTGGGATATAACGTGGTGAAAGAGTTTTACCGTATTCATTGTTGAAAAAGGCCGAACGAGCATTCCAGAGGTTAAGGATTTACAAAACAACGTGTACCCCAATGGACTTTTACGATTCTATCTAACAACCTCGATGGCTAATGCGTGTGAGCCGCTAACCACATATTCGCCAGGCTTCAACTCCATCTCGGCGATGATGGTGTTGACGGCGGGTTTTGAGCCGCCGGCGGTGCGGTCGTTGTTGAGCGTGGCGAGCATTGACGGCGGCAGATTCGGCATTTCGCTTGCACCTATGATCGCACCGGTGCTGGTGCGTGTGATGACGGCGTAGAGGCGGTCGGGACGTTTGAGGCTGTTGATGGTCGCGATCAATTCGGCGGCCGTGTTTGGCGTAAAATGGGTGATCGCCGCATTTTGCTGTACTGCGGAGCCATCGCCGATCATTATCGAAAGCGCTCCCGGCGACGTGTCTGTTGGTATTGTGACGGGAATTTTTTGGACGACGAATTTGCCCGACTCGGTGCGTTGGCTGACCGAGATCTCGATGGTCTCACCGGCCCGAACCTGAGTTTTATCGACGGTAATGCGATCGAGCGAGGCCGTTTTGCTGCCATCTATGGCGTTCATATTGAGCGTTACGCCGGTGATATCGAGTCCGTCAAAATTTGCCCGAAGCAGTGTGCCAAGCGATACGGCCGGGGCCGAAGCCGCGAGAGCAGCTGCCTGAGACCCGGCAAACCGTCGGTTGATGCGGATCGAATCCTCGCCTTTTATCGTGATCTCGCCGGTCATCTCGACTGTCGTTTCGCCCAGGCTGCGTTCCTGCGATGCAAGCGTGTTGCCAACGCCAATGCTAATCAGAAGCGGGGTTAAAAGTTCGTCAAAAGCGGATTCGAAATTGACCTCATTTGCCCGGCCGCGACTGTTTATGAGCCGTATCTTGACCGGTAGCATTTTAGGCGCCTGGCCCAGATTGCCATAGATCGCCGTTGCCCTATCCTGTGTCATCGCACCGACTGTGGCATCGGCCACGGCGAGCTTGAATGAATTATTGGCGTTTGGAATGACGGTAACGACATGCGATTCCGACATCGGCAGGTTTGCCGATCCGAGGCTGAAAAACGGATGGCCGAAAGCGTAGATCTTCTCGCCATCACGCAGTGTCACGGTGCCGGCCGCCGCGAGATTTATATCGCCGCGGGCAAGCGAAACCACAACCGAATCACCGCCCAGCAGCGTCGTTTCATTAAACGGGGTCATCGGCGTTATCCGCGAATCTCCGCCCACTGCCGCGACGGGCATAATGCCCGAACGCATCAAATCCGGCGCAAACATATCTAACGTCCGCTGCGTCACGCCGGAAAAATATAGCGGCGTTGAAATCGGCCGGAATGTCTGTCCGGCAATCACCATCAGCCGCGATTCCGCCGAAAAGCCAGAGGCGATGGGATTCTGAGTAGCGTTCCCGCCTAGGTTTGGCCGCCAAATACTGGCATTTAGCTCGGCGTGCGAGAATGAACGCAGCGGCGGCGAGTCGGTCTTTGCCGCAATTGCCTGCTCCATTACCGATGACATCTGTGCAAATGGGGTGATGCCGCAGATTGGTTCTTTTGCAAAAGGAAAACTGTACGAAATCGCCCCGACGAGCTTGCCGTCGATATAGACGGGCGAGCCGGACATACCTGCAAATACAAACGTTCGCTCGGCGTTGGCACCGCTCAGTTTGCCTACGATCATATCCTGTTTTGGCCCGATGCCGTTTGGCACTACGCCGAGTATCTCGACACCAAACTCCTCAGACTTTGTACCGCGAAACACCGTTCTCGCCGTACCTCGCATCCCTTCGCGGAGTTCGGAAACGGGGAAAATTTTAGGGCCTGAGGTTGCCGCTGCCGGTGCCTTTAACTGACCGTTCATAACTCCAGAAATTATAAGAATTGAGAAAAAAAGAGCGAGAATTTTGTGGTTTAACATTGTAAAAACTTCTTCCTTTAAAGCTGGCATTTATGGTAACATTTTAAGTGTCCTATCCGAAAGCCCTACTTTACAGGCTTTCGCCCACATCTTACGATGCCGTTTTTCGGCTAAAATCTGCTATTAAAGTTCATCCGTTATGGCTAAAACTACGCATCTATTTAAAAGTTTTACACGTCTTTTGCTTCCGGTAGTGTTTCTGGTGCTTGTCGCCGTTGCTGCCGGGGCCGTCTGGCTGGTTTATACCTCCGCCCGGCCGCTCAAGTCTCGCTATCTAGTGACGCCTGACAAATACGGTCAGCTTAGTACGCGGGCCGCTCAGGTGACGGAGGAAACATGGCCGAACCGGGACGGTAGCTCAACCCGCGGATGGCTTCTCCGTGGCTCGGATGGTGCCCCGGCGGTAATATTGCTGCATAAATTTGGGGCAGACCGGTCGTACGTTCTCAATCTCGGTGTAAAACTCAACGAATCCACCAATTTCACCGTCTTGATGCCAGATCAGCGTGGTCACGGCGAAAATCCAGGCGTTGAACACGCATCATTTGGTGGATGCGAAACCGAAGATACAGTCGCCGCGATCGAATTCCTGCGCAATCTGAAGACTCCAAACCAGATCGCGCTCGTCGGAAAAGATCTTGGCATTTTTGGTGTTGAGATGGGTGCGATCGTAGCAGTCTCGACCGCCGCGAAAGACACGTCGATCAAAGCGGTGGCGATTGATTCTGTTCCGCTCAGTTCGGACGGTGTTTTAAGGGAATCTGTCGGACGGCGTTTTCCGTTCGCTAGTTATGCAACCTCGAGGCTCGCCCAACTTGGTACTCGAATGTACTATTTCGACGGTTGCTACCAGCGGGCACTCGTCTGCGAAACGGCTAAAACTATTGAGAACCGCAACATTTTACTGCTCGCGGGTGTCGATGCACAGGAGTTTCAAGACTCGACGTCAAAGTTGAGCAAATGCTTTACCGGAAGCAATAAAGTCGAAAGCAAAACCGACCTCAGCCCGTCAGGTTATAGCATAATAAATGCCTCGATGGAGCAATCGGAGACGTACGATCAAAGGTTGATAGATTTTTTCCGTACTTCTTTAAGCAACTAGTTGACCATTCGTAACAGGCTCGTTGATATTCAAAAAAAGTAATTGATTTATATCAAGAGAAAAGAATATGACTTCTCAAAGTCAAAAAAAATCCGTATGCCAAGATGCTGAAAAGGCAAATCACCATACGCATCGAAGATGAGACCATTGAGTATTTTAAGAGCCTTGCTGCGGAATCGGGTATTCCATATCAAAATCTCATTAACATGTTCTTCGTGACTGCGCACTTGCTCGAAAAAAGCCTGTTGTTAAGTGGGAATAGCAATCTTTTATTTTAATTTACAGATCAATTTTTTTCTTACTGTGGCCGTTTGAGCGTGAAACAACCTGTATTTCCGCGCTTTCCTCCATTTGATCGACGGCGCTTTCCAGGACGTGTTTTAATTCGCCGAGACGTTCGATGGTGGAGGTTGTAGAGAGCAGGTGATATTTCTTTTCGTTATCAAAGTTGAATGCCGCAGTGATGAGAAATGAAAGTGCTTCGGGGCTGGAGCGTCCGATTTCGGGCAGGCTGCCGCGGTTGCCGCTCATTTTAAAGGCGGCTTTTGCCATTCGCTCGAATAGCACGAAAACATTGTCGGCGATAGCCTCAAGCACGAGCGAATCTTCCGTTTCATCCTCAAAAAATTCGACATCGCCCACCAGATACGGTGCTCCGGAATCAACATAGTCGATCAGCCGATAGCGGATGACGCCAAGTGTGAGGACATTTGAACGTCCGTCGGGCAACGTCTCGGACTCTCTGATCTCTGCGACACAACCGACAGTCCCTATAGCAGGTTTTTCGTCGAATGACTCCTGAGGTTCAAACAGCGAAACGCCAAAAAATTTACCTTTATCCTCAACATCCTTGAGCATTTGCCGATATCGATCTTCGAAAATATGCAGCGGCAATAGCTCATTGGGCAGCATCACGAGCGGCAGAGGAAAGATCGGCAGGTGGCGGATGCCGGCGACTTTTTGTAGTGCTTCGGACATATATTTTGGGTTACGGGTTCAAAGTTCAAAGTTCCGTGCCGGGGTCATATTTTTTCACTAGGAAATTGCAACTCAGAACTTGATACTATTTTTAGGGCGATAAACTCAGCGATCTTCTGCGGTTCGTCGTCGCCGAGGGCCATTCGTTTGGCACCGATGACGGCGTCGGAAATGTCAGCGGGAAGCGTTTTGTAACGGTTGTCGCGGCTGATCAGGTCTTCGATAACGCGGCGTTCGAGCCGCTCACGGCTTTCGTCCGGGGCGGCTTCTGCCGTTTCTAAAAAGTCGGCAGGGACGGTTTGATTCTTAATGCGGATGTGCAGAGCACCGGTCATCGATTTGGCTTCATCACGGATCTTCTGCATTTCTAGCAGTGAATTTGGAAATCCGAGCTGCCCGCGCAGAGCGATCTCGATTATCGGCTGCGGCTTATCCGGTTCGGCAATGCGAGCTTCGACACCGATCACATTTAGCACCCCCGAGGTTACCTCGCTCGCCTGATCACAGTTATCGACACTAAACTTTAATTGTTGAAACGGCCGGAAGTGATAGTCAACTATATGTTGTGCTGAGACTTGATTTTCCTCATCTACCTCGACGACAAATGCACCGCGGGTCTCGCGGAATTCGCTAATATTTGTGATCTCGATCGATCCTGGGTTAAACGCCCAATTATCGATCTCGTAATGTTTATGCGTGTGGCCGAGACCGACGTATTCGACCGCTTCTTTTAGCTCCTTTAAGGCAGATAAAGACAACGCGGGGATCGGGTGCATTTGGTGTCCCTCGACATCGGTGTGGAGCATCAGGATATGAAATGCGCCCTCACGGCGGTTTTCCTTTATCGCCTCGGTGAGCATCGGAATGGCCCAATTGCCGGATGCTCCATACCAGTCGGAGCCAAATATTCTCGCCCGTCCAATGTCGATATAGCCTCCCTTTTTTGCCGACTCGTCCCATTGTTCATAGCTCATTTTCCCGTCAACTGAACGCGGTTCGAGCAGCATAACCAGTCCCCAACTGGCCAGCGAACGCAGCCAGCTAAACTCGCTGTCAGAGTGTTTTTGATCGTGATTACCCTCGATACATACTACCGGAATACCGGCTTCGCGCATCATTGATAGGCCTTGGACAGCGTAGTTCATAGTCTCGGGCGGCACCGACCGCTTATGAAAAAAATCACCGCACATTATCACAAAATCTACATTTTCGCCGATTGCATACCGTTTTAACACATCGATCCATGCGTCAAAAAAATCACGCGGGCTTTCGGTAAGCTGATACCGCGTACACCCTAGATGCACATCGGCGATGTGGAGGAATTTCATAAATTAAGTATAAAGGTTCTTTGAAAAACTGCACAACGCAGTAAATTATTCGCTTTTTTCTGTCAATTCTGCCTGATGTGATTCTATCGAGCCTCGGCGAACTTCGCGTAAAACTCAGCGTACTTAACGTTCAATATTTATTTGGTGGATATTCAACGCCGAGATCGCTAAGGGGGACGCTGAGTTTGCGGAGTTTTCAAAGGATTCTATAAGACTCTTAACACAAAGACGAGAAGAGGCAACTACGCAAAAGAAAACTTAAAAACAGGCATGAATCTACGATTCTCTTTTGCGTCCTAGCCTCTTTGTGTTGAAAATGTATCTATGAACAAAGTCGTCCTCATCACGGGTGCGTCGAGCGGTATCGGGCTTCACACCGCAAAGCTGTTTCAGGCCAAGAACTGGAAGGTTGCGGCGACGATGCGCGACCCGGGAAAGGCCGGGGAACTGAAAAAGATCGTTGACATCGAATGTCTGCGACTAGATGTCTCCGATGTCGAATCGATCAAGGCGACAATTGCCGCGACGCTCGACAAATTTGGCCGGATCGATGCGGTTGTTAACAACGCGGGTTATGGCTTGCTTGGGGCATTTGAAACGGCTACGCCTGAGCAGATCGAAAAGCAGTTTCAAACAAACGTTTTTGGACTGATGAATGTGTGCCGTGAGATATTGCCGTATTTTCGTGAACAAAAGCGTGGGTATATAGTCAACATCGCGTCGGTCGGCGGACGTATGACATTCCCGGCTTCGAGTCTATATAACTCGACGAAATGGGCAGTCGAGGGATTTTCTGAATCGCTCCAATTTGAACTCGACGAGTTTAATATTCGCGTCAAGATTATCGAGCCCGGACCGATAAAAACTGATTTTTATGGCCGCTCACAAGAGATTTCTGGTGGTGATAGCCTTAGGGTGTATGATCATTTTGTGTCCAGAGTTATGACAACTATGAACAAGGGCGGAGCCGAGGCCCCTGATGGTGAGATCGTCGCGCAGACGATCTATACAGCCGTGACCGATGGTTCAAAGCAACTGCGATATGGCGTAAATACAAAAGGGATACTGACAATGCGAAAGCTTTTGCCTGACAGTGCGTTTTTTGCCTTAATCAGAAAGGTGATTTTAAAATAGCCAAAACGAATAAAAAATGAGATGATTACGCTACGTTTTGTGAAGGGCGGCCATCAAATCCGACAACTCTCGTTAGTGTAAATCGAGGCTCAATTTTTTTGCTTCGATTTTAACGTGTTTTTAATAATGAAGATTTTACTTTACAACCCCGATAACGGCATCACGCGGAATTTTATGCCGCATTTGTGGATGTTCCTTTTGCAGTCTCTAACGCCACCTGAGCACGAGGTCATCCTTATCGACGGCAACGCAAAGTCGATGACGCGGCCAGAGCTTGTGCAGTTTTGTAAGGACGAGAATATTGGCCTCGTAGGTATCGGTGCTATGACTCGAATGGTCGCCCGGGCATATCTCGTTGCAGATTCACTACGTGAAGCAGGATTTAAGGTCGTCATGGGCGGGCCGCATGTGACGGAATGCCCGGATGAGGCTCTCGGAAAGGATGGCGGGCCGCGACACGCCGATGCCGTCGCGCTTGGCGAGGCCGATGACTATTGGGCACAGATGGTCGAAGATGCGGCCAATGGCGAGCTCAAAGAAACGTATCAACCAAAACTTGACGAGAAAGGCAACGACTTCAAGCCAAGCCTTCAACAATATCCGCATATTCCATGGGAAACGCTCGATCTCGATCAATTTTCGCTGGTGCCCAAATTTCTCCAGCCGATGATGTCAAAGTTGGGCGAAGGCTGGGGCAAATTTTTTGTCGTTCCAATCGAGACCGGACGCGGTTGCCCATACGGCTGTGAATTTTGCACAGTAACCGGATTTTTTGGCGATTCCATCCGCTTCCGGACCAATGAGAGCGTTGTTGAAGAACTTCTGCGGCTCAAGGCGAGAGCTAAAAAGGAAAAAGGCCAGATGGCTGTTTTCTTTATCGACGACAATCTCGCTATCAATAAAAAACGGCTTAAAGGTTTGCTCCGCGATATGATCGCTGCCGGTGCGACATTGCCGTGGGTCGCCCAGATCAGCGCCAATCTGCTGGCCGACGAAGAGCTTGTCGATCTCATCGCTCAGGCGGGCGGCAAATGGGTGTTTATCGGTATGGAATCTATTGACCCCGCCAATATGGCCGACGTCAATAAGAATTTTTCAAAGCCAGAGAATTATCAAGCCGTACTGGAAGGCCTGCGAAAGCGAAATATTTACGCTATCACTTCCTTTATTTTTGGAATGGACAACGACACATCGGGTGTTGCCAACCGCACGGTTGATGAGATCGAAAGCTGGGCACCGGGACTTCCCGTATTTGGGCAATTGACGCCTTTCCCTTCGACACCGCTATATGATCGCCTCGCAAAGGCAGGCCGTCTGACGCGTCCCAAACACTGGCTCGATTTTGCTCCATTCGTCATGGCCCATGATCCACTCAAAATGACCATCGAGGACGCTAAGAAAGAAACTTTTGACGCCTGGTCGCGGTCATACAGCCCCGAACGCAATTGGGAAGCTATAAACGCCATCCGCGAAGCACCGATTGACGTCCGCATCGGCCATCTCGTTGCACGCTTGTTCTTCCGCGGGATTTATTTCCCCCAGATGAGCAAACGGGCCTGGATCAAACTGCTCTTCGACAACCGCCGCCCAATCCTCAGCCTCACCGCCGAAGGTATCCGCACCTGGCGCGCCGCCCGCAAACGTAAACGTCTGAAAGGCCGCGAAGTGCAGACGGCACAGTAGCCCATCACTCTCCATTAGAAAGATGGGTTTTGAGCTAGGTACGATTGTTTTATCTCATCAGGGTGAAGCATGCGTCTATAGACGCGTCATTACCATTCCACCATCGTGATCCGTTCGACCGATTGCTAATAACCCAGAGTACTATCGAAGATTTTCCGATCGTCACACTGACTCGGAATTCTCAAAATATGAAATAAAAGACGTCTGGTGACCGGTATCAGTCAAACAACTCGAAATAAATTGAGGATTCTATCAGAAATTCTGGCTAGGTTCGAAGGTGTAGAGGATGCCTGCGAGTTGGCCGCGGACGCCGACGTCATCGACGCTGCGGACTTCGTCGGCGAATGAGGTGGCGAGCATTGTGATGGAAAATCCGTTACGCACGCCTGGACGTGCGGCGGGGACGAACAGACGGCGCCCCCACACGACAAGTTTTTCTCCAGTCGCTGAAGTGCCACCGCCCTGAAATTTTATCTCGTACGCCTGCCACTCACCATTGAGCTTTATTTCGGAGGCGGAAACCATTTGATAGCCCGGCAGCAGGTCTTTGAGGGTATCGTTCGTCTCTTTGACGAGCAGCGGAAACGTTGCGGCGTCGTTCGCAAACGTACCTTTGCTCGGATAATAGCTGACCAGCATCTGCTCTTTCAAACGGCCTTCCGTATCGGAGACAGATATGTCGAGAAACTTGCCGCGAGCGTCTGATGCCGAGCCGTTCTGCGGTCCATTAACCTTCCAATCCTTTGGATAATACAAAGTAAACCCGACAAAATTACGGAGCAGATCGCCCTTCAGATTCTGTTTGCTGTTCTGATAAAAATTGGTGTTCGGCGGCTGCGGTATATTTCGTGGCTGCGGCGGCATCTCCGTATTGGCGACAGGTGGCGCGGCCGTGGCTGGTTCCGAATTGGATTGTGTCGCGGTTTGATCCGTCTGCGGCGGCATATCAGTCTGAGGCGGATTAATTACAAAATAGTATGCGCCAAACCCCATAATGGCCAAGAGTGCAATAATACCTGCGCCGATGAGGCCTGATGTAGGTGACGCTCCAACCTGGGGCGGCTCCGGCGAACGATTTTTCCAGGCCGGCTCGGCCACTGGATGCATAGCAGGAAGAACTGCAACGGCAGGTTCCAGCGAGATGGTGCTCTTTTTGATCGCCGGATTGGCTGTCGGCGATGGTGTAAGCGGCGGGACGATACTAGAGCTTACAATTACTGGGGCCGGCTGCTCGTTAGCCGGAGCCGGTTGCGGGGACTCTGCCAATGCTGTGTAGAGAGCATCGCCGAGGTCGCGAGCTTTTGAATAGCGGTCCGCCGCATTATGCGACAACGCTTTGCTGAAAATCCCGTCAATCGCTGGCGGCAGATCGGGCCGAATCTTAGTCGGCATACGTGACAACCCGGAATAATGCGACCGAACAAACTCTTTTGCCGTCGAGCCCTCAAAAGGCATCTGTCCGGTCAGCATTTCATAGGCAACTACGGCGAGCGAGAATATATCGCTGGCAGTCGTTGCAATCCGGCCATCCAAGACCTCAGGTGCCTTATAGGCGATGTTATGGTCGTTCGGATCACCGTTAGAGGCCCCGAAATTTACTACTTTAACCTGTTCAATGTCACCTTTAGAGGTATCGATGATAAGATTTTCCGGTCTCAGGTCGCGGTGGATTATTCCTTCCTGATGGGCTTCATTAAGGGCACTCGCGGCCTGGCGGATGATACGCGCGGTCCGGGATGTGCTAAATTGACCGTGAATGCTCAGAATATCGTCAACCGAAAGCGCATCGACATATTCGCTTATCAGAAAATTTGTGCCATTTGTAAACTGGCCGGAATCGATCAGCCGAGCAATGTTTGGATGGCTGAAATGCGATAGCGAGACGCGCTCCTCGGCGAGAATACTGCTCATGATCTCGTCGTAATCATCCTCGATCAGAATACGAACCAAGACCTTTTTGTCATCGACTATTTTATCCTCGGCAATGTATGCAAGGCCCGTTTCGTCACCGCCCAAAAACTCCGTGACATCGTAACGGCCTTTTACTATCCGGCCGATAAACGCTTCCGGTTTTACCTGCTCAAATTTGGCGGCAAGGCCCTGATCTCTGTGAGTATCGCCGAGATCGACATGACCGGCGGGAATTTCAAACGGCTGTACTTTTCGGGCGATAGGCAGCAGTTCCGGCTCCGCCAGGATGACCGGTTTTTCAGACACGTTTATCGGAGTCGGATCGGGATCATCGAGCTCGAAAAAAATATCGCTGCTCTCGGCTTTTTTATCGGGCAGATCGAGTAAATTCAGGTCAGGCTCGGTTATGGTAAAGCGCGGTGTCCCTGACAGTGATTCGTCGAGATCATTGACTGCTTCGATCTTGGGTATTAGATTGGCAAAAATACCTCCGGGTTGAGGGCTGCCAGCTCCGGAAACCTCAGACACAAGACGCGATCCGTCGGTCGGGCAAAACCGCCGCGAACCTTCCTCAAAGTTATCTTTACACTTGGGACAATACATTTATTCACCGATGAAATAGAAACAATTACGACGCAGCCATATCAACCTGGCTTTGCATTTTCAAGCTTTTTGACAAGCGATCCATTTTCGCCATCGAGGGCTATAGCCTGGCGATAAGACCGTTCTGCATTGCGGGAGTTGCCTAGTTTCATATATCCGTCGGCAACACTCTCAAACTGTTGCGAAAGGCTGCGTTTTTCGAGCGGCGAGACAAACCGGACCGCCTGGAGCAGAGCATTTTCCGCTAGGGCGTAATCACCTTTACGCACATATAGCGAACCGAGAAGGCTATTTGCGGTAAAGGCGTTGGGACTAACACTCAGACTGGAACGCAATACTCGTTCGGCATCGGCGTACTTCCCCTGTGCTGTTAAGGCCCGGCCGAGCAACAATAATGCCGCCGGATTTTTGGGATCGCCATTTAGAGCACTGATTAAAAGCTCTTCCGACTCGGCAAATCTTTGTTCGGACTGCATGACATCAGCGACCAGTATCATAGTCGCGACATCAGTTGAGAGCCGGATCGCATTATTGTATGCGGCCGCAGATTCCTTTGTCAGGCCGCGTCGACGTAATAACCTGCCTAAATGTGCATAAGGCGGCGCAAACGACGAGTCTAACCGAATCGCCCTGCGATACGCATTCTCGGTCTCTGCACCGATCAGGCCGCGAAGCTCGAGGGCGACACCCAACTGATCAAAGGCAAGAGCATTAGACGGGGCGTACTGGATAGCTCTTCGGGCCATTCCCTCAGCTTCCACGTATCGATCGGACAAATCAGGAGCAGCGATGGGCTGAGTCAATACGTAGCTGAGAGCAATGTGTGTTATCGCGCTGGTTGGCTCTAGCTGCAACGCGGCCCGATAGGCAGTTTCGGCCTCCTCCCACCTCTGTTGATCGCTGTAGAGATTGCCAAGGCCATAAGTAGCGCGGTAATCCCGGGGTTTTATCGTTCTCGCGCTTTTATATGCATTTTCGGCTGCTGAATAATTTCGATCGTCCCTTGCCGCATTGCCGTCTTCGATCAATTCTTCGAAACGGTCGTCTGCATCCGGTCCGGTTTGAGGCAGCGTGACTCTTGGCTTGCTGGGAGTGATCTCCACTTTAGACGGCGGTGAATTTCGGAACTCGGTGAATCTTGGCTTTGCAGCTCCTGTTGTCTGAGCTGGTTTGCTGACCGGTTTTTTTTCCTTTACGGCTGGAGAACTCTTTTTGGTAGCAGGCTTTGTCTTTGCTGTAGTCGGCTTAGACTTTGCAGGGGCTTTTTTTTCGGGTTTGGAGGTTTTAGGGGCCGTCTTCTTGGTGCCAAAAAGCTTATTGCTGCTGCCGAGGTCCTGGCCCCACAATGATGCCGCCTGTAAAATAATACAGGCCAGCACTATCATCCAATTTTTTTTCGACAAACTTCCCATCTTGCTGCAACCTCCGCTTAATTTTCCTTGACTAGCCGGAAGCCTAATATCTTGTTTTGCGTATCAGCGGGAACAAACGCCCGATACGTCGAGGTGATCTTTAAATTGGCAGGATCGTCATCAACCGAACCGCCGCGGGCGATGATCCTGCCTTTAAGCTCTTTCTCTTTTTGCTTGTCCACGACCACCTTATCTTCACTGCCGGGATAGCGATAATACTCCGTGCTAGTCCATTCGTATACGTTTCCGATCAGGTCGTGAACGCCCCAAATATTTGCTCCTTGCGGTTTCGAGCCGACGTTTGATGGTTCGGCGTCCGCTTTGCCCATCACGGAGTTACCGTCGATCCAGTCGTCACCCCATGGAAACAGATTCTGCTTTGAGCCATTGCGGGCAACATATTCCCATTCCTGCTCGGTTGGCAGCCGATACGTGCCGCCGTCTGTCTGCGAACGCCATTTGGCAAATGCCACCGCATCTCCCATTGACACAAAAGAAACGGGTTTCATTTCCGTTCCCTGAATGGGCTGGCCATAGACCCAATGTCGCGGTGCGACATAGCCCTTGGCCGTAACAAATTCCAGATACTGAGCATTTGTCACTTCTGTTTTGGAAATAGAAAAATTCCCAACCCGTACGGTGTGCTCACCATATTCATAGGGCTCGACGTTGCGGCCCATCGTAAATGTTCCGCCCGGTATCGGAATCAACTCCATTTTGGCCGAAACCATCGGTATTTCGGTCGGCATCGGCGTCGGTGTTTTTGCGACGTTGCCGGGTGTAACTCCGCCGCCGTCAAAAGCTCCGAGCATATAGGCTGCTCCAAACCCTATTATTCCAATCAGAAAGAGAGCGAATAGTCCGCCAATTCCGAAAAGCAAAGGTTTGTACGACGATTTTTTCTTTGGCGGAATAGTGTTAACAGAAACATCAAAACGACTCGGACTCCAATCCTGCTGCACCGTCTGTGCCATGTCATCAGCATTCTGAGGCGAGGAAGCTACTGTTTTGTGTACACCTCCGACGGTAATATTGGGCATCGGGATGGCGGTTTTAGAATCGAAGGCCCCAGCTTGTAACTCCGCGACTACTTCCTGTGGGTTGCCGTCGCATATAACATCGCCCAGCCAGTCATGAAAGCCTGCGTGACTTACGCGTAAACGATGATTGCCGCTCTGTATGCCCTCGAGCAGCAAAAGGCCATTGTCTCTCGTCCGGCCGACCGAGACGTTGTCAACAAACACGCTCGATTGTGGCGGCCGCGAAGTGATTTTTAGCGATGAGACGGGCAGCGATCTTCCAGTCGTTGAATGAATAAATTGAGATGCAGGCAGGATCGCGTCCCTGAGTTCCTCAACCATTATCTCGACCGACGCGGTTCGCTTATCCGGATTTTTTTGCAGAGTGTGAAGAACTGCCCGCTCCAATTCTGGCGACACGCTTAAACCGGCATCGGCGAGTGTGGGCGGAGCATCTGAGATGTGTTTTTTCATGATCGCCGGGATCGACGACCCCTTAAAAGGCACATCGCCCGCGAGCATTTGATAAAGCATCACACCCAACGAGTAAATATCTGAACGCAAGTCAGGATCTTCGTCCGCCCATTGCTCTGGGGCCATATAGTACGGCGAACCCATAAGTCCCGTTGTTTGGGCCTGGATAAACGAACCCAGCACCTCGCCGGATTTGATCTTTGCGAGGCCGAAATCGAGAATTTTCACGGCCTGTGAAAGATTTGGTTTATCGCTGCAGATCATTATATTCAAAGGCTTTAAGTCGCGGTGGACGATCCCCTGTTGATGGGCAGCTCCGACGCCGGCACAGACGGCGGACATTAACTCAAGCGCTCTTTCCGGAGAGAGGGATTTTTCGCGTGCAAGGAGGTCATGAAGCGATTCGCCCTCGACATATTCCATAACGAGAAACGGCAAAGTCCCGTCTATAACACCATAATCGGTCACGCTCACGACATTCTGGTGCCGGATCGCTGCCGCTGCTAAAGCCTCCTGTCGAAATCTCGTAACCAGTTGCGGGTCGTTGCCGACGAGATCGGGCAAAATCACCTTGATCGCGAGTTGAGTTTTCAGGTACGCATGCCGGGCTTTGTAAACAACACCCATACCGCCTTGCCCGAGACGGCATTCAATCTGATATTTGCCCTCCAAAACCGGCTCGCCGCTGATCGTATGCACTGTCGGCATCCCGTCATTAGGACAGGTCGCGACCGTATCGGCGAAACAGTTTTTACAAAGCTGACACTCTTTCATTCAGGGTTTTATTTGTGACTACTCCGTAACCAACTAAAGCAAACTGGAAATTAGATGCTTTGCAAACGGTAAACAGAACAATACTAGTACAATTTAATTTTAGTTTTTTTGCGGTTTTCGAGCAAGGGTAAAGAAGATTGAGCAAAATTTGGTTGTGTCCGATTTCTATGTTTATAAGAATTTTGCCGCAAATGCACGAAAGTATTTTGCCTTCGTGGACACAGTCGACTGGTTAGCCGTTTTAGGGACAGTTATTATTTTACGACAATATTCACCAGTCGTTTTGGCACGACAATAATTTTGACTATCTCTTTTCCATCGGTATATTCACGGGCCTTTTCGTCGGCGAGAGCCATTTTTTCGAGTTCCGCGTTAGAAGTTTCGGGTGAAGCGATTATGCGCGAGCGCAGCTTTCCGTTGATTTGAACCGGTATCTCGATCTCATCGGCTTTTGCCAGTTCGGGGTTGTATTCGGGGAATCGGGCCCCGTTTGCGAGCATTCCCTTTTCGTTACCGATTAGGACGGAATAGAGTTCCTCCGCCGTGTGCGGCGCGAATGGCGTGAGCATGAGCGTCAGAGCGGTCATCGCCTCGCGGACAGCAAAAATATCGGCTTCAGCGGCGTCATTTGGTTCAATACCGATATCGTTAATCGCGTTCGAAAACTCCATCAGGGCCGCGACCGGTGTGTTGAATTGCAAACTGTCAAAGCTGTCGCCGATACGGTGGATCGTCTGATGAGTTTTTTGCCGCAGACGCCGGGAACTGTGAGTGCCGCCGGTGATAGCGGGCAAATTTGACGCAGGCGTGTCTGACAGAACGTCTCGCCATTTATAGACCAGCCGCCAAATACGCTGCAGAAAGCGTACGCCGCCTTCGATACCGGCCTCGTTCCAGACGAGTTCATTCTCGATGGGGGCAGCGAACATCACGAAAATTCGAGCGGCGTCGGCGCCGTAAATCTCGACCATTTCATCTGGGTCAACACCATTACCTTTTGATTTCGACATCCGTTCGACCGCGTATTTCAGGGTCTTTCCGCCCTTTGAAACAGCGCTTGTCATTTTGCCTTTGGCATCTCGGGTAACGGTAACATCGTCGGGCTGGAAATAGATGCGTTTCCCGCTCTTGTCGTCAAAAAAAGTCTCGCCGACGACCATTCCCTGCGTCAAAAGACGTTTTATGGGTTCGTCAAATGTCACGAGGCCCATATCGCGCATTACCTTAGACCAAAACCGGGCATAGATCAGGTGCATTACGGCATGATCGTCGCCGCCGATATATTGATCGACCGGCGTCCAGTAAGCTGCTGTTGCGGGATCAAAGGGCAGGATTTCGTTCGTCGGATCGGTGTAACGGAAAAAGTACCACGATGAATTTACAAACGTATCCATCGTGTCGGTCTCACGCCGTGCCGGGCCATCGCATTTCGGGCACTGCGTTTCGTAAAATCCCGGAACCTTCGCCAGCGGCGACTCACCGGTTCCTGTGATCGGTGCATTCTCAGGCAGACGTACCGGTAAATTCTCAAACTTCTCAGGAACTACCCCGCACGTATCACAGTAAATGATTGGTATCGGCGAGCCCCAAAATCTCTGCCGCGAAATACCCCAGTCGCGTAGGCGATAGGTCGTCGCTCCCTCACCAAAGCCGTGGGCGGCGGCAAACGCCGTCATTTCAGTCTTTGCATCGTCCGAAGTTTTGCCCGACCATTCGCCGGAATTTCGGAGAAATCCGTAATCCGTAAAGACTACTTCGATGGGGTCTTGCGAAGAGGCGGGCCGGGCGGACGAACTACGGATTTCAGGTTCTCTTGCAATCACCTGACTAACTGAAAGCCTAAATTTCGTTGCAAACTCAAAATCGCGCTCATCATGGGCCGGTACGCTCATGACAGCGCCGGTTCCATAGCCCATCATAACGTAGTTGCCGACCCAGACCGGGATTTCTTCTCCGCTAAACGGATTGACCGCCTTAAGGCCTGTGTCGATGCCGTCTTTTTCGATCTCGGCCTCGTGGTCGGCGGGTTTGGCGTTCTCGGTGCGGATAAAGGCGATTTTGCTGGCGACTTCCTCCGCGAAATTATCCATATTGGCCTGGATGACCGGATGCTCTGCGGCCAGAACCAATGCGTTTGCACCATATATCGTGTCGATCCGTGTCGTAAAGACACGGACGCGGCTTTTGCCGAGATCGTTTGAACTCGTGAGGCCATCGACGATCGGGCAGGAAAAGAGAGAATCTCCCGATGCGTCAACTTCAAAATCGATAAATGCGCCCTCGCTGCGTCCCATCCAGTCGCTCTGGCGTTTCAAAACGCTCGCCGGCCAGGTATTCTCGATTTCGGCCATATCGTCGAGCAATTGATCGGTGTAGGCCGTCGTTTTGAGAAACCATTGCTCGATATCTTTCTTCGTGACCGGATTGCCGCAACGCCAGCAAAGACCTCCGCTGGCCTGTTCATTAGATAAAGTGGCCTGATCGTGCGAACACCAGTTGACCTGCGTCTGTTTCTTGTACGCAAGTCCCATTTCGTACATTTTCAGGAAAAACCATTGATCGAATTTGTAGTATTCGGGGCGGTGAGCATACATCTGCCGCCGCCAGTCATAGCTCAGACCGAGGCGCTCGAGTTGGCCGCGCATTGCGATTATGTTTTCCTCGGTCCATATCAAAGGATTTACCCCGCGTTTGACCGCCGCATCCTCGGCCGGTTGGCCAAACGAATCCCAACCGATCGGATGCAGAACGTTAAACCCGCGAAGCCGTTTGTACCACGCCAGTGCGTCGCCCGCCGAATAATTCCGCACGTGTCCCATATGCAGATTGCCCGACGGGTACGGCAGCATCTCGAGCGAGTAAAATTTTGGTTTGCTTTCGTCTATTTCGGCATGAAAGGCACCGCTTTCCGACCATTTCCGCTGCCATTTTTGCTCGATCTTTTTTGCAAAATATTTCTCGTCCATAACTCGTTCAATCCAAAGTCCAATGTCCGATTTCGCAAAAACCTGAAATAACACGGACAAAAGAATGTAAGTTTAGCGGATAAAGACTTGTCTATCCACTTAATTCGTTTCTATCTGCAAAAATGAGCAAGTTTTCGCCACGTCACCGGAGGGCGAGCGGCTAAATAAGGGCGAGGTATCAAAACTTAATTATTTTTAGCTTTTGCGATATCGTTCCAAAATCGAAGAAACGTAAGCCTTTGTTGACGAAATCCCGATGCGTGCGATAAATTCCGCTTCCGGGAGCGTTGCCTGATCGGTGTCTTTTGTCCATTCCTCGACGCGGCTGGGGCCGGCGTTGTAGGCGGCGAGAGTCATCGAGGTTTCGGCGGGTCGGCCGCGATATCGTTCACGCAGCTTTTCCAAATACCAGCAGCCAACCTGAATATTTCGCTCAGGATCGGCGAGGAATTGGTTTACATTCTCAGCAGTTTGTTTTTCAAATTCTTTGAACCCAGTCTCCTTTGCCCATTCGCGGGCGACGACCGGCGTCACCTGCATCAGCCCAACCTCGTCGGCGGCCCCGACTGTCCATGCCCGGAAAAAGGTTTCCTCGTAGATCAGGCTCCAAACCAGTTTTTCATCGATGCGGTATATGCGGGCCTGACGCGCAATTAGTTCGTCATATCGATGCTCCCAGTATGACGGAAAGAAAAACCCGGCCGACACCGCGAGCACAGCAGTAATTATTAGGCATGACAGAATATACCTAAACATTAAAATATTTCTCCGGCAATTTTTGGCGTAGCGGCCGGAGTTTCCGCATCTTTATCTTCCGTGTCAAGATCAAAATCCAGGGGTGCTAAACGGTACTTCTTCGATCTTGCCGAGCGGTTGCCCGAACGGACGATCTCGGCAAAAAGATCCACGTCATAATCGGCCTCGAGAGCCATCTCACGGCGAATATCAAGCAGAATCTCTAAAAATTTAGGGCGACGATACATATTACCTTAGTAAACAATTGTTCACCCTGGACTGGATTTCGTCAACCACGAGAAGGACTCGCTCACTTCCAACAACCCCATCTGCCAAAGACAAGGTAGCTTGTATCCTGTTTTGACACGTAATTTACTGGATCAGCGAGACCATAGAAACATCGCTAAACTGCTGTTTAGGAATACTCGCCATGCCTTCGATCGCGAGAAATGTTTGGAGGTCGTTGAAGTTCATAGGCTCGGCCAGAAAGTAGCCTTGACCGCCTTCGCATTCGAGAATTTTTAACATTTGCAGTTGAGAGTTTGTCTCAATGCCCTCGGCGACCACGCTCAAATCAAGGTTTCGCGCCAGAGTGATGATCGCCCGGACAATCTCGTCGTTACGTCCGTCGCCGTCGATCATCGATACGAATGAACGGTCAATCTTCAATGCCGTAATTGGTAGCTTCTTCAAGTAACCGAGATTCGAATAGCCAGTGCCGAAATCGTCGATGTTTATCTCAATCCCGCATTCGCGCAGTTGATTCAGCATAACGATCGCGCGATTTTGATGTTCAAAAAATACCGACTCGGTAATTTCCACTTTTAGATTCGTTGGCGAAAATCCGGTCTCGTTCAAAATTCCCCTAATATTTTGTACAATCGACTCCTGTCCAAACTGGCGGCAGGACAGGTTAATACTAATGGCAAACTTTCGTTCCCGGTCACGCGGATTTTGGAGGGAGCCAATTTCTGTACAGGCCCGGCGTAGCACTTGTTCACACAGCGGGTCTATCAAGCCTATCTCCTCAGCCAGCGGGATGAATTTTGATGGCGGGATTTTACCAACTTCTGGGTGTTCCCAACGCGCAAGGGCCTCAAAACTAGAAATATCTCCTGTTTTAAGGTCGTAAATGGGTTGATAAAATATCCCGATTTCCTCGCGTTCGACGGCTCGCCGCAGATCGGTCTCAAGTTTTAGTATCTCCTTTGCAGCTCGGTGCATCTCTGTGTCAAATACTACGTGTCGTGCCTTCCCTGCTCGCTTCGCCTGATACATTGCCGTATCGGCATCTCGCATTATATCCTCGGACGATTTATGCTGCTCGGAAGCATGCAGTATGCCAATGCTCGCCGAGCTGTAAACTTCATGGCCGCTCAGGTTAAAGGGAACACTGAATTTTTTCTGGATACGCTCGGCTATTCCCGTAACTTCTTCAGAGTCGTATTTACCCTCGACAAGTATCGTGAATTCATCGCCGCCAAGACGCGCAACGATGTCAGCCGGACGCATGCAGTCACGAAGCCGGATGGCAATCTCCTTTAATAACTCATCACCGATCAGATGGCCGAGGCTGTCGTTGACATACTTAAACCGGTCAAGATCGATAAAGAGTACACTTACCTGATACCCTTTGATGTTTTTTACTTTTTCCAAAGCGCCGGTCAAACGGTTCATAAAGAACAGGCGGTTGGGTAGGCCCGTCAACGTATCGTGGGTGGCCTCGTGTTGTAATTTTTCCTCGGTACTCTTTTTGCCAGTAATATCCTGAATCTGGAATATAAGATTTGGCTGTTCTGATTTTGCATCGTTGGCGGCTGATACGCTCCAAGACGTCCAAACTGTACGACCGGTTCTGTGTACGTATCGCTGCTCCATTTGGCAGTTGGCGATCTGGCTTGTTAACAGCTCATGAACCTTTACCAAAGTTAGCCCGAGATCCTCAGGATGCGTAATCGACTGGAAATCTGTCGCTAGAAAGTCATCTTCTGAATAGCCAAGTATCTCGGTCAGCGCATGATTAACCTTGAGCCAATTGCCCGTCGGAGCAACGAGGCCGATACCGATTGGCGCATAGTCAAACGCACTGCGAAAACGCTCCTCTGATTCGCGGAGTGCATTAGACTTAGTTTCCAGTATTTTTGCATATTCTTCAGCCTGTTCGGCCTGCTGCATCGATATCTCGACATTTTTCAGATACATACGATACGACAGGAAAACGAAAAAAATCACAGGAAATGTTGCAAGTAGAATACCTAAACCAATAACCTCGGCAATCCCAACCAACATTCCTGCACTCGCAGCACCGATAAAATAGGAGAAAAAGGTCCAGATGTACTTAGTCTTCCAAGTTTCCCACAGCGGGAGGTGATCCTTTAAGGCATCATGAACAGAGGCAAACGATGTGTTTACCAGAAATTGAGTAAGAGCTATCAGTGAGAGAATTATAATAAAACTCTGAGTATTCTCACTGTGGCCTTGCATTTGGCTCTGTGAATAGAAACCAAAAACTTTGAGTACTACAACGACAAGACTCGTCGAGACCGCCATCGTAGCAGCGTTGAAAAATACTGTCAGCTTTCGATTGCAAAATCTCCACGCCGAAGCTGTCGCCTCGACTGCGGCAAGTATCACCGCAAATTCCCCACCATAAAGAAGCAGTGCAATAAAGATGAAAATATCGGATACAGAAACGTGGGATTTAAAACGCGGGATCTTAATCGTCATTCTCGATGCGACCGCGATTGTAAACACAAAAAGCAGCAACAAATACACATCGATCGCCGCAAAGCGTATATTTGCGAGCGCAATTAAAACGCACACAATACCGGCGACGATGACTGTCGCCATATACCTATCGGAGATCTTGGTTTTATCCATTGGCTAAGCTGTCATTGATAGCTTGTTTTGAGGGTAATAGTTCAACTTGGGAGGTGTTTGGCCGGATATGTTTGGAACAACAGCTTATGAAAGCGATTGGAGGCCGTTTCCCACCCTCAATATTATGACTAAGTTAAATGCATTTGTCTATGATTTTCTTTTGTTAAACAAAAAGGGTTGTACATTCGTCAGAGCTGCGAAATCCAGCTTTTTCAAAACTGCGATGAGCAGACGAAAATTTGAGATTACTTAACAAACAAACATGAGAAACACGTGTTAAAAGCTCGACCGTCAGAGCAGACAGACATTTTGCCGCTAACCCTTTCCCCCGATAATCAGGGCCGACAAAAACACCTTCCAGATACGCCGCCTCTGGGGTTTCGGCTATGATGTCGGCCTTAAAGACCAGCTTGTCACCATCGAACACTACGAAAATACGTTCCTGTCTGATGCGTCTTGCGACACGTTTAAGGAAACCCTCGCGGTCTTTGATCAATGGGTCGACCCCGGATTCGATAAAGGCTACCTCAGCCTGGGCCTCGGCAATGGACAGCAATTCATCTGGAGCAGCTTTTCGAAGACCGGTTTCCTCGTCCTGAATAAGTAAAGGAAATGACGCTTCGAAAAGACGTTCGATGCAAGTCATACGAGGTTCTCGCGAACCGCCGCTGAGGTAATTCCAGAAGATCTGAGCCGAATCTCCGCTAGACATTATCAAGTGAATTGGTGTTTCAGATGTTTTCGCTACAAAGGCAAGTGCTTTTAGAGACTGTTCCGTGTGAGCTTCGACCAGAGTTGTGTGTCCGATCAGGGCCACGCCTTCGAGCGTACCGGTAGAGTTGCGATATCCGTAGAATTTACCTCTGTTCAACTCGCTATCGATACCGTTATCGTTGATGAAGCTTGTCATCACTACGGTATGCACCGGTCTGATTGAGAAAAATTCCAGAGTTTCAGTTGTGTTTATTTCGGACAATTCACGTATTCCAGTCAAATCGGGTGTGATGGGAATAACTGCATTGAGATTGTCTTGGCGCAATTCTATCGTTTGGGAATTTAATGTGGGAAGCATTTTTTTCTCCTTTTACAATTCGTGGGGGTTAATGTTGTAACAAGATGACTATTGCATTGAAGCAGTATCATCCCCGAGAAAAATGTTGTCGCCAACCAGAACACCGTCGCCGACAAGTACGCCATCACCAACAAGTACGCCATCGCCAACCAAAACACCGTCACCGACCAAAACACCATCGCCAACTAAAACCCCGTCACCGACCAAAACACCATCGCCGACCAGGACACCATCACCGACAAGGACACCATCACCGACAAGGACGCCATCACCGACAAGGACGCCGTAAGAAAGCCAGATCGAACCTGTTCCTGCAGCTCCGCCATCACTAGTGACCACATTTCGGCTTACGCCGAGGCCACTCGAAAAATAGTTAGAGGTGTTTAACGAGAACATCCCGTTTCCAAAAGTTACACCGGCTCCGAAGATGTTTTCACGTTTGTAAACCGATTGGAATTTTGAGGCCAAATTTTCGCCGGTCATGAATGTGTGATGGCCGGTGATCAACTGTGCCCATGAGAATGTGTTGCCGCCTATGGTTGATGATGTGTCTGGCATCGTCCAGCCGGTGGGCACTGTCGAAGCTCCATTTGAGAGAGACTGAAAATCGGCATCTGTCCTGAGAGACCGGGCGAGCCTGACAGCGCCATCAATGTTAAGCTGTCCGGCGCCCTGTTCGAAGGTGTTGGCACCAGCGACAGGCTGGGCCGTATATTGCAGCAGCATCTTGACCATACCGGGCGTCAGATTTGGGTTGACCTGGAGCAACAGTGCAGCCGCGCCGGCAACAACCGGGGCCGACATAGACGTGCCGCTCATTGACATTGCGGCGTCATCGGCTGTTTCGCCGAGTAACGGCAACACGTTAAGCGTTGGGTTGTGCAGCGACATGGAGTTATCAGACGCTTTGTAAGAGATAATTTTGTTGCCTGGAGCGACGAGGTCAGGTTTGATCAGATTGTCATAAACTCTCCAACCGGTGGATGTTGTAAAAAAGCTGCGGGTCGGGCCGCGTGAGCTGAACGAGGCGATCGTGTCATCGGCATTTGAGGCCGTTCCATAGCTGTTTGTCGCGCCTACCGTGATTGCATAAGGGCTGTTGCCCGGTGAATGGATACGTCCGTAGGTTTTTTCTCCGGTGCTTGATTTACCCAGATTGCCGGCGGCGGCGATGACGACGATGCCGGCCTCAGCCATTTCTTTGACCTTAACGCAGATCGGATCGTTGGTATATGTATCGACGGCGGTTGTGCCGAGGCTGAGATTTACTACCTTAATGTTGTACTGGCCACGGTTTTGTAGGATCCAGTCAAGCCCGTTTAGGAGCCACGATGTGCTGCCCTCGCCATTGTTGCCGAGGACCTTAACGCTGATTAGATTCGCATTTGTAGCTACGCCTCTATACGCCCCGCTTCTGTTACCCGCACTTCCGACTGCCAATCCTGATACATGAGTTCCGTGTCCGTAGGCGTCGCTGGTTGCCGACATTGATGAAGTCGTAAAGTTAACGTTCGCAACAACACGTGAGTTTGATCCGTTCTTAAATCCCTTATGTGTTGCCATAATGCCGGAATCGACGACGGCAACGCCAACACCTGTTCCGTCGAGCGTGTAAGCTGAGCGGCCGGCCATCGTTGGCTGCGAACGCATTGACACGGCACCGGTTGTATCTTCGATATGACCCGTAACAGTTAGAGGGCGATCAGGAGAGACGTAGTTGATGAGTCCGCTGTTCGAGAGGTTGTTAAGTGCCGATAGCGGCAGGCTGACGACGAGCGTGTCGCTATTGCCGATGCGATCGGCAACGCGGGCCTGGCCGCTGGCCATGAGCGAGCGGAGAGCAGCATTATCGGCGTCCTTCGCCTGAAGTATGACATCGACGCGCTTTTTACCGCTCGGGTCTTTTCTCATCTCCTCGCGGAGGTCGGGCGAGATATTGTCGCCGCGAAATTCACTATTTTTGGTATCGGTCGCGGCCGGTCTGGTTAGCTTTCCGCTGACGCTAACGGCCGTAAAGTATGCGGCAATCTCTGGTTGCGAATCGATCCGCTCGTTATAAGCAATGGCTGAACTTCCGCCAATGATAACGACTTTCCCCGCCTCAATGCTCTTAAAAAGGTTGTTTTTTGCCGCATTAGAGCCGACCAGGTTGGTCAGCTCATCGACAAACAGGATCGTCTGTCCTTTAGATGAGACAACATCAGCAATGATTGAGTCAATGATCTTTTCAATCTCTGTTTCCGAGCGCGAATTAGAAAACAGGACATCAGTTTCCAGTTTACGAATCGACCTATCGGCGAGTTTTCCCGGCACGGAACCGCTCGCGATACGCAAAGCAACCTGTTCGACAATCGCCGATTGAACCGCTTTATCCTCGTCTATGATCACCGGTTGACGAACACCACCTTCTGCTAACACTTTGAGCAGGCGAACTGTATCGCTCTCAAGGCTTAGGTTTGCACGCAATCTTCCTTCACGGCCAAGCTGCGTCAAATCGACGGTGTATTTCGTCGTTGCCGATGAATTCGACACAACATTTATTTTCTCCGAGTGCAGCCGATTGACGGCGAACGCATTAGAGAACATAAACGACGCGAGGACCGCAATTGATGCGATTCGTCTGGTCGTAGTAACACTGAAAACTGATATCTTCATAATAGTCGCTCCTGTTTCCGGGGCAGAGAATTCACGGCACATGCCGTCGAATGCCTTAATACAAGCGCTGTGCCAAAAGGTTAAATACAGTTATAATTAGGGTTACGATAATTCTGGTCTGTGTGAAAGGAAAGATTTCGGTCAGAATGAATGAGCGAACCGGTCACGTTGAACGAAATGTGATCCAATTCAAAATGCAGTAATTGTGGCGATTCAGCAGCTAGGAGTGCTAAATTGTGGCACGTGCCACATTAAAAAATACCGGCTTAATAGTCACTAAATTTGCACAAAAAAATCACATAAAAAAAATTGCCCGGTACTTATATTTTCTACAGATTAATATCACCGGACACACTCATTTACCATTTCGCCGCATTTCCAATTAACATATAGACGGTGCATTTGCTTATCGTAAAACTTGGCAGTATTGGGGATATTATTCACACGCTCCCGACGCTCGCGGCGATTCGGCGGACTTTGCCTGAGACTGAGATCTCGTGGGTTGTCGAGGTAAGGTCGGCGGAGATGCTGAGGGGCAATGAACTGATCGATAATCTGATCGAGGTTGACACGCGCAGTTTGCGGGGCGGGAAGGTGATTGAGGAGATTTTGATCGGGGCGACAAACCAGATAAAAGAGCTGAGGCAGTATAAGTTTGATGTCACGCTCGATTTTCAGGGTCTTTGGAAATCAGGGATGATCGGGAAATTGTCGGGTGCGAAGCGGCGGTTTGGGTTCGCACGCGAGGCCCTGCGCGAACCGGCGAGCCGCATGCTGTTGACCGATCAGGTCGCTGTTCCGGCGGGGATTCATGTGATCCGAAAGAATTTGGCATTGGCGGCCGGAGCGTTAAATATCGATATTCCGGATAGGGATTTCGAGTTTCCTGTCACGACCCGTCCCGAGGATGTTGCAGAAGCGGAAGTGATAATTCAGACTGTTAATTCCGATGACTTTGCAGTGCTAAATCCGGCGGGCGGTTGGGTTACTAAGCTGTGGCACGCCGAAAAATTTGGCTCACTCGCCGATCGCATTTGGGAGGAGCACGGCATTGCATCCGTTATTGTCGCTGGTCCAAAAGAGACCGAACTCGCGGAGAAAGCGGCCGCAAACAGCCGTTCGGGACATCTAACGCTCGCTCAGCCGACGCTGAAAGGCTTTTACGAAATGGCAAAGCGGGCCAGCGTTTATGTGGGCGGCGATACCGGGCCGACTCACATCGCGGTCGCTGCCAGGGCGCCGATTGTCGGCATATTCGGACCGACCGAATGGTGGCGTAACGGCAGCCCAAACCCGGATGATATTTGTATCGAACGCAGCGACATCGGTTGCCGCGTCGATTGCCATCGGCGGACCTGTTCGAAATGGATATGTATGGATATCGACATCGAAACCGTGTTGGATGCGGTGAAAAATCGTTTGGAGCCCGCCTCTAGCCGGCTTTCTCCCGACTAAAGTTGCCGCATAACGTCTAAACTCCAAACCTTTATGATCAAATTCGACAAACGTCTCGTCCAGCGCATACGTGTTCCGCTCGGATTTTTGTTTGCAATTATTTTCTTGATTTTTGCTACACCGACGATGTTAACACTTGCTATAGGGGCGTGTGTAGCTTTTATAGGTGTGGGCATACGGGCGTGGGCCTCGGGGCATATTCGCAAGGCAAAGGTGCTCGCGATCAGCGGGCCGTATGCACGCACACGAAACCCGCTATATCTCGGCAGCTTGATTCTCGGGCTCGGATTCACGATAGCGGCCGGCGTCTGGTGGCTTGCTCTGATTTTTTGTGTTCTGTTCCTCGGCATCTATTTGCCGGTTATGCGCGTCGAAACAGATGATATGCGGCGGATATTCGGCGAAGATTTTGACGAATACGAACGCAATGTGCCTCTGTTAATTCCGCGTTTCACGGTATGGCGGAATACAGGCGATAAATTTAACTATCGGTTATACTTACAGTATCGCGAATACCGTGCCGCGATCGGGGCTGTCGTTGTAGTCATAATTTTAGCGGCTAGGGCCTATTTTCTTGTTTAGTTTTATGAAATCTACGGTTTTTAGATCGTTAATCCTGACTGCGGTTCTGGCAACCGCCGCCCTCAACTGCTTTGGCCAGGGCCCGGCACCTCAACCGTCTGCGCCGGGCAGCATCTTTGACGGCGAAAAGCTGATTTATGATGCAAAGGTCCGGAAACTCAAGCTCAACCTGGCGGTCGCGGAATTGACGTTTACAGCCGTAGGAAATCCACCAACAAACCAGCTTGTGATCAAATCAGAGGCTGTCTCAAAAGGCACAATGCTGAGAATATTCCGGTACAGCTTTTTGCAGGAATACGAGTCAATTGTGGATATAAATAGTTTTAACATACAAAGGACAACCAAACATGACGTGCAAAAAGAGCGCGTTCGCGACAGTGTGGCCATATTCGATTACGATGGCAAGTTGGTCACATACATTGAAACCGACCCCAAAGACCTTAATCGCCCGCCCCGCCGCATCGCCTCCGATGTCGGAGGACAGATGAACGACATGATATCGGCGATCTATGCTTTACGGCTGCAAGAACTAAAAGTTGGTAAGCGATTTGAGCTTTCGGTGAGCGATTCCGGTCTGGTATATAAGGTGCCGGTTCTCATTACCAAACGCGAGCGTCAAAACAGCTTACTCGGACAGGTCTGGTGCCTCCGCGTGGAACCCGAATTATTCGGCCCAAACCGGCTCATCGAGCGAAAGGGGAAAATGGTGATCTGGATGACCGATGATGCCAACCACACTCCCATCAGGGCAAAGATCGACACGGAATATGGCAACGTCGAGATCAAACTCAAATCCGTTATAACATCGAACTAAAAGTAAACAAAGTAAATACATTGACGTAGCTCCAGCTTGTAAGTTAGAGCAAAAAACCGCATACTTTTAATTCGCTGTTTTTGTGTTATGGAGACTAATAAACAGACAAAGAAGAGTTCGGTGGTAAAAAGGACGTCTAAGGCAAATTCAGCCGAGAACGACCCGTTTGCCTCGGCCGTTGAATTGACGGCTGACAAAAAGCCCGTGGCCAGGAAACCGTCTACATCACGTGTCAAAGTCGAGAACGCGGCCAAGTCCGAAAAAAAGGTTTTGAAAAAAGGAAAGAAATCTTTCGCCGTCGATCCTTTCGCCGAGGTAGCCGCTGTGTCTTCGCCTGTTAAGAAGGTCACCAAACGAGTCGTTAAATCTTCGGTTAAGCCTCTATCAAAACCGGCTGCTAAAGTGACTTTGGATATAACCGCTGAGATTGCTGCGGCAGTTCCAAAGGTAGAACTTTCCCCTGTCTTTCAGGCCCTCGCCGATGTATCCCTGCCGGAATTACAGCGTGAGAATCGCGCGCGTCTGCAAATGCAGACCCCGACACGGCTTTATTTTTACTGGTCTGTTAAGGAGAGTCCGTGGGCGATGCTTCGCAGCGTTTTTGGCGATGATACGGGCAGCTACACGCTGGTCATCAAACTGATTGATGTAAAAATCGGAACTGAAGAGATCAAACAGTGCGAAGCGGAAGGAAACTGGTGGTTCGATGTCGAGCCCGATCACACCTATCAGGCCGAGATCGGTTTTTACGCCCCTAACCGCCCGTATTTCAGGATATTGCACTCTAACACGGTCGAAACTCCGCGTCGCAGCCCTTCGCCTCGTACGGCAACTCAGTCAGATTGGAAAGTTACGGCAACTAAATTTGCCGAGGTGCTCGATGTTGCGGGCTTTTCGCGTGACGCTTTTGACGTGGCGATGGCCGGTGACGATATGGGGCTCGCAGAGGACGCTTCGCATCGTGCCTTCCGCAACTTCGTCGGCGGCGGAGATTTCGGCCTCGAAGGCATTTCGCCTGAAGAGATCCGTTATGCTCTGCTCGCTATTGCATCAGGCATCACGCTTGAAGAATTGAAGATGCGGATCAGCCCGTCGCTTTTTGCGATCCTTCAGGCAAACACTGAAATTCTGAATGCGGGAAGTGCGATGAGTTCGCTTTCTGAGCATTTTGAGATCGAGGAAGCGGAGTTTACGGAAGAAGAATTTGGCGCTGCCGTTTACGGCGCCAGCCTCGTTAACTTCCCCAAAACGTTGAAAACACGCACGGTGTTGAGCAAGAAACCTCAGGTTGAGCTTTCCCCGAGGCACAATCCGGTAAGTTCGCATTCCGTGGGACGGTAAAGCGGACATAAGTCATTTTCCTGTCCCCAACGGCGACGAACATGACGGCCTCACAGAATTGGTCCGTCGACACCGGCAACTGACCACTGTTTATGCCAACCGGATATTTTAGCCTGATCCTTCACGCGCACCTGCCTTTTGTCCGGCATCCCGAATACCCTGAATTTCTTGAGGAAGATTGGCTTTACGAGGCAATCACCGAGGTCTATCTGCCTCTGATTTTCATCCTTCAAAATTTGCACGAAGCGGGGGTTAAACCACGCCTGGCGATGAACATCTCGCCGCCGCTATGCGAGATGCTTGCCGATCCTTTGCTGCAGGAACGCTACACGCGCCATCTCGAAAACCTTTTGGAATTGGCTCAAAAGGAAATGCACCGCACACATAGGGAATCGCATGAATTCTTCGACGTTGCCAAAATGTATGTCGATAATCTCTCAGCCTCCCTCGATCTTTGGAATGTCCGTTACGGGCGAAACCTGATCAACGCCTTTCGCGAACTGCAGGATGAGGGCGTGATCGAGATCATCACATGCGGTGCGACGCACGGATTTATGCCGCTCATTTCGACGCAGGAGTCGAGACGCGCACAGGTGCAGATCGCGGTCACAAACTATAAAAAACATTTTGGAAGGCAGCCACGCGGCATCTGGCTGGCCGAATGTGCTTATGAGCCGGGTATCGAAGACCTTTTGAAAGACGCAGGCATCGAATATTTTATCAGCGATACGCATGCCATACTTTATGGCGACCCGCGGCCGCGATATGGCGTTCATGCTCCGGTAGTTTGTCAGAATGGTACCGCTGTTTTTGCACGTGATGTGGACACTAGCCAGCAGGTTTGGTCAGCCGAGATAGGGTATCCGGGCAACGACCTCTACCGTGAATTTTACCGCGACATCGGCTTTGACGCTCCGCTCGAATATCTTAAGCCGCACCTCCACGAAGACGGCAGCCGCCGCCATCTCGGCCTGAAATATCACCGGATCACCGGTCGCGATGTGCCGCAAAATCTCAAACAGCCCTATATCCCATCCGCCGCCCGCGAGAAGGCGGCTGAGAACGCGATGCACTTTATCGGGGAACGCATCAAGCAGGCTTATAAGCTACGCGAAACTTTCGATGGGCATCCGCCGCTTGTCGTCTCGCCATACGACGCTGAGCTATACGGCCATTGGTGGTTTGAGGGGCCGCAGTTTATCGATTTTTTCTTTAAGAAGATTCATTTTGACCAAAACGAGATCGAATGCATCACGCCCGGGGATTTTCTCGATTCCGGTCTGCCGATCCAGATTCAACAGCCGACGGCCTCAAGCTGGGGCGAGGCCGGATATTACAAGGTCTGGATCAACGAGGGAAACTCTTGGATGTACCCCTACCAGCATGACGCGGAGAGGAAAATGACCGAGTACACGAATAAGTTCGTTGCTCAAAGTCAGGATAAAGGACATTGGACATTGGACAGTGGGCTTTGGACTAAAATCTTACATCAAATGGCCCGCGAACTCCTTCTTGCACAATCGTCAGACTGGGCATTTCAGATATATCAGGGAACCACAGTCGAATACTCGACCCGCCGCTTTCAGTCGCATATCCAACGATTTGATTTGCTCTGCAAAATGCTTGATTCAGGCAGCGTTGACCACGAATTGCTCACCGAGATCGAAGCCCGCGATAATATCTTTCCAGAGATCGATTTTCGGATTTATCAAAGTAAGAATGAAACCTCTTAAACAGAAATGGGCGAAGCATTTTCAACCGGCCGCAATGCCGTAGGGCGGAAAACTAGGTAATGGCGAATGTGTCTAGTCTATGTTTTAGTGCCGCTAGTGCTTAGTAAACGAAGTTCTTAGATTTTTAAACGCTTAATGATGCCTGAATTTAGCCGCTATGCGGCAAAGAATATAAACTTTGTTTTCTAAGCACTACTTTCACCCGACGAATTTGCCATATTTCCCGCATAAAGCTATTCTTATTGTTTACGTTTTGGAGGAAATTAATGGTTAGTAAGGGTGTGGAGATTGCTCCTGCAGAAGGGAAACTGGGTATTTTGCTTGTCGGTCTGGGTGCCGTCAGTACGACTTTGGTTGCTGGTGTCGAGGCGGTAAAACGCGGCATTTCGGAACCGGTCGGGAGCCTGACACAGATGGGCACGATTCGTCTCGGTAAGCGTACAGATGACCGGTCGCCGCTCATCAAAGATTTTGTACCGCTTGCGTCGCTCGACGATATTATTTTTGGAGCGTGGGATATTTTTCACGACAGCGCTTATGATGCGGCGATGAATGCCGGCGTTCTTGATAAAGACCTTCTTAATCAACTTTCCGAGCCTCTCTCGTCGCTCAAGCCGATGTCTGCCGTATTTGAGCAGAATTACGTCAAGCGCATAACCGGCGAAAACGTCAAAACCGGCAAGAACAAAATGGATCTTGCCGAACAATTGATCGCTGATATCGCCAAGTTCAAATCGGATAATAATTGCAGCCGCCTAGTGATGGTCTGGTGTGCCTCGACAGAAATATATATCGAGGAATCTGAGATTCATAAGTCGCTCGAATCTTTTGAAAAGGCGATGTACGACAGCGACCCGTTTATCGCGCCATCGATGATCTATGCCTACGCCGCTATGAAAGCGGGTGTGCCATTTGCCAACGGTGCTCCAAATCTAACCGTCGATATTCCGGCTCTGACCGAGCTTGCTGATGAGACAAAAATGCCGATCTGCGGCAAGGATTTTAAGACTGGCCAGACGCTGATGAAAACGATCCTAGCACCGGGATTAAAGTCCCGAATGCTCGGCCTCGATGGCTGGTACTCGACAAATATCCTCGGCAATCGCGACGGCGAAGTACTCGACGACCCTGAAAATTTCAAATCAAAAGAGGTCTCAAAACTCTCGGTGCTCGAACATATATTCCAGCCCGAGGTTTATCCGCATCTTTACGGCGATTTTCATCACGTCGTCCGCATAAACTATTATCCGCCGCGCGGCGACAACAAAGAGGGCTGGGACAATATCGACATTTTTGGCTGGCTGGGTTACAAGATGCAGATTAAGATCGATTTCCTATGCCGCGATTCGATCCTCGCCGCTCCGCTTGCGCTCGATCTGGCATTATTTATGGACCTCGCCCAGCGTTCGGGTATGAAAGGGATTCAGGAATGGCTTTCGTTCTACTTCAAAGCTCCGCAAACCGCTCCGGGCCTGTATCCTGAGCACGATCTGTTTATACAATTGATGAAGCTGAAAAATACGCTCCGGCATCTACAAGGCGAAGAATTGATAACGCATCTCGGATTGGAATATTACGATTAGCATTACTCCACACCGGTGATAATATGAACGGGAGACTGGCTGGAAGGCGGTCTCTTTTTTCATATATACTCGGGTTACAACAAGCTTTTAATAACTAAGCATCTCAGTATTCCATAAAAGTTTTTAACTTTTATGGCGTTTTGTATTGCGCTGGCTTTGATTTATGTGCTAAACATAGAATTAAGACGGGCCTTCATACCCGCCTATGCCCTCTGGACTTACCCTTCCTGACCATAAAGTCCAGCCAACTTACAATCTTTTGAAATCATCATATCGACGAATTTGCCGTCCATGCTTTTCGGTAAATTCAGTCTGAGCAAGGGGTCTTTCGGTAATGCGAAGCAGAGCATCGAAACGGAGACAAAAAGATGAAACAGGAAACGGCTAAAAAGAATGAAACTACGGAAAGCGGAATTCTGCTCGACCCGGAACGCAAGAGTCCGAGGGCGGCGGAGTTTGAAGACAAACTCTCGGCCTTGATCGTGGGGCAGGAACGAGCGGTTCGGCGGATGAGCGGGCTATTCCAAATCTATCTGGCCGGGATGAATAATCCTGCGCGCCCTATCGGCACAATGCTTTTCCTTGGGCCGACCGGTTCCGGCAAAACGCGTGTCGTCGAGGCGGCATCCGAGGTTCTCTTTGGCGAGCCGCACACGGTCGTTAAGATCGATTGTGCCGAGTTTCAGCATTCGCATGAGATCGCCAAACTGATCGGTTCGCCTCCTGGATATCTCGGCCATCGCGAGACCTCGCCGATGCTCACGCAGGAGAATCTCGACAAATCGCATACCGACGACACCAAGCTGACATTCGTACTGTTTGACGAGATCGAAAAAGCTTCAGATTCACTGTGGCAGCTTTTGCTGGGAATTTTGGACAAGGCGACGCTCACATTGGGTGATAATAGACGGGTCGATTTTTCGCGAACGGTCGTCATTATGACATCAAATCTCGGTGCTCGTGAGATGTCTGATATGATCTCGGGCGGCATCGGTTTTACGCCAACCAAGACGGATCACACCAAAGAAGACAACGAGATCGACACCAAGATCTACCGCACCGCACTCGAAGCGGCAAAACGTAAATTCTCGCCGGAATTTATGAACCGCATCGACAAGGTCGTCGTTTTTCGCAGTCTCAAGGAACATCATCTACGCCGGATACTCGACATTGAGCTCAATTCGGTTCAAGACCGGATCACGGAGTCAGCCGGTACCAAGTTCGTATTCGAATGCACTGACGAAGCAAAGGAATATTTACTCAGCGAGGGCATCGATCTCAAATACGGCGCCCGTCACCTCAAACGCTCGGTCGAACGCTTTCTCGTTTATGCCTTATCAAATCTCGTCGCCACGCAACAGGTCGAGACGGGCGATTTTGTCATGGTAGATTTTGACAGCGAACGCGAAGTGCTAACCTTTGCCAAGCAGTCGGGCAAGCTGATCATCGCGGACACACCCGACGAAAATACGCTTGACGAGGAGCCCCTAACCAGTGCCGACGCCGTCGGACTTCCGCTGCCCCAGTCGCAATCTACGGCCGGTATGAGCAAGTCGAAAGGCGAGAATAATGACGTTTAGTAATTAGTAATAGATAACAGTACAGCCTGCGTGTGCGGGCTGTTACCAAATCACGCCGAATCACTTTTTTATCCAATTGAGTGAACGTCTGACCGCTTTATGCCATGAGGCGGTTAGATTGTCTGCATGGACCGCCGACATTTGCGGTTCAAACGTCCGGTCAGCATGCCAATGGCCCGCGAGTTCGGCCTTGTCCTTCCAAAATCCACACGCCAACCCTGCAAGATATGCTGCACCGAGAGCGGTCGTCTCAGGCATTTTTGACCGCACAACCGGAATCTGTAAAATATCGGATTGAAACTGCAGCAGCGAATCATTTCGCGTCGCCCCGCCATCAACGCGGAGTTCCGTGAGCGACGAACGGGAATCTGCATTCATCGCCGCGAGCAGATCAGCGGTTTGAAAGGCGATCGACTCGACCGCCGCACGTGCAATGTGAGCTTTGCCGGTTCCGCGGGTCAGGCCGATAATGAGGCCGCGAGCCTCCTGATCCCAGTGCGGTGTGCCAAGCCCGGCAAATGCTGGCACAAAATAGACCCCGCCATTATCCGCAACAGATCCGGCGAGAGCCTCCACATCAACCGATTTTTCGATCACGCCGAGCGAATCGCGCAGCCACTGAATTACCGCACCGCCGATAAAAACGCTGCCCTCGATAGCGTATTCAGTCACGGCACCGATCTGCCATGCGACAGTTGACAACAATCTGTTATTTGATGCGACCGGTTTGCAGCCGACATTTTGAAGCATAAAACAACCCGTGCCATAGGTATTTTTTGTGGCTCCGGTATCGAAACATCCTTGCCCGAATAGTGCCGCCTGCTGATCGCCTGCGATACCAGCGATTCTAATTCCTTTTAGTTCTGCTGGCGTTTCGATCTCGCCGTAGATATCGGACGACGACCTGACGCAAGGAAGTATCGAACGCGGAACACCGAAAATCTCCAGCAGTTCATCATCCCAATCAAGCTCATTTATGTTGTAGAGCATCGTCCGCGATGCGTTAGACGGATCGGTAATGTGGAGTTTCCCTTTGGTTAGTTTCCAAATGAGCCACGTGTCAACCGTACCGAATGCAAGCTTGCCGTCCACGGCCCTGCCACGTGCTCCGGGAACATTATCGAGCAGCCATTTGATCTTGCTGGCGCTGAAATATGCGTCAACTTCGAGGCCGGTCTTTTCACGGATCAGGTCTGCGTGCAAATCACGAATCCTATTGCAAAAATCTGATGTGCGGCGGTCTTGCCAAACGATCGCGTTATAGATCGGCTCGCCAGTTTTGCGGTCCCAGATCACTGTGGTCTCACGCTGATTTGTGATCCCCACAGCCGAGATATCGGCGGCGTTAGTGTTGGCCTTAGACAACACCTCGATAGCGGTTTCGATTTGCGTTTTCCAAATCTCCAGCGGATCGTGCTCGACCCAGCCGCTTTGGGGATAAATCTGAGAAAATTCTTTTTGACGTAGAGAAACGGCTGAGCCATCATGATCGAACACGATGGCTCGGCTGCTAGTTGTTCCCTGATCAAGTGCAAGGATAGAGCTCATAATTTTTCTTGATCTATAACGAGTGTGTTCCATTTTACCAGCCTCCACACTCTAAGGGGTAAATAAGGTAGAAAAAAATCATTTAATATTTGTTTTTTGCTTTTGCCCGAAAGAAGGACGGGCGCTCATTAGAAAATGCTCTATGAATTGAACGCGCCGTTAGAACCGGCAATTCCATACAGCACTTGTAGAACATATATGCATAACGTAATGTATAGATGTTTTATACTAACTTTATGCATGAACATACACTGATAGATTTAGAAAATCTCTTTCTGGCTTTGTCGGATAAAACACGGCTACGGCTGCTCGCTTTAATGGCCAACGGCGAGGTGTCGGTTGGCTTTCTAGCAGAAGAGTTGGGCGAAAGCCAGCCTAAAATTTCGCGCCATCTGGCGTATCTTAGAACGGCGGGCCTAGTTTCGACCCGGCGTGACGGAAAATGGGTGTATTACGATATCGACAGGCCGGATGACATGGCCGTGGCTGGGGTTTTGGATGTGACTCTGAGGTCGATCACGACTGAAGCTGCCAATAGCCCGAGTAGCGATGGTTACGAATACATCAATATATCCGCAGAGCCATATATGACAGACTGGTCACCAAATGAGATAGAGATACATTTACTCTAAAACAAGTTTTTCGTGGCCTTCGTATGGGCAATGTTTGCAATTATTACCGCAGCAAAACCCGCGGCTCAGCAAATAGTGAGCGGTCAGGACCATCAGCCCTTCATCAAAATAAAAATCGACTCCCTCGACAAATGGCGCGGCTTTCTCATCGATTTCCGTTGATTCTGTCTCACTACTTTGCATAAAAAGCCAGAAACTCTTTGTTGCCCTCAGCACCGAGTATCGGTGATTCGATCAGACCCTCGACGCGTAAACCGAGACTCACGGCAAACTCATTTACTTCGCCAACCACTCTCTCGTGTTTCTCCGGTTCACGGACAATACCGCCTTTGCCGACCTCGCCTTTGCCCACCTCAAATTGCGGCTTAATGAGCACGATCAGCCGACCGGCGAACTTGAGAAGCGGAATGATCGCGGGCAGTATTTTCGTGACGGAGATAAACGAGACATCCATCACGGCAAGGTCAAATTCCGTATCGAAATCAGCCGGGACGAGGGTGCGGGCGTTTGTATTCTCACGCACGTCAACGCGTTTATCGTTTCTCAGCGACCATACCAGTTGGTTGGTGCCGACGTCGATAGCGACGACGCGGGCCGCTCCATGTTGCAGAAGACAATCGGTAAAACCGCCGGTTGACGAACCGATGTCGATGCAATCAAAGCCAGACGGATTAATAGCAAAACTCTGGAGCGCAGCTTCAAGTTTTAATCCGCCGCGCCCGACGTATCTATTTTCGGGCGAATCGCCCTTGATCCTGATGACCGAGTCCGGTGCAAATTGCTCCGAAGGTTTGGCGACGCGTTTTTCGCCAACCAGGACAACACCCGCCATAACGAGAGCGTTTGCCTTGGTTCGCGAATCGGCGAGGCCTTGCTCGACGAGCAGTTTGTCAATGCGTTCTTTCATTCGTCCATAGATTCGGCTTCAAAGTTGGAAAGTTCATCGCCATCGGCGGCATATCGCACCTGAATCGGGCGACAGCAAACCTCACAGTCCTCGATATACGCCTGCTCGCCGTCCAAGAGGTCGAGCACAAACGAAATTTTCTGCCAACAATACGGACAAGTAAAAAAGTGCTCGATCTCCATAAAAACTATCCGGATTCTGTAGGCATTTGACCTGAGCTTAAGCTAATGCTGCTAAGGGACGTTAAAACGCCCTTTTTTTCAACCGGATACTCACCCCAGGCCCTAAGCGGTTTCGGCTCTGCAAATTCCAATGATATTCTACTTACCAAAATGTCGGAAAGTTTGAATTCAGAATCTATCGATAAAACTGCCCGTACGGGGCTATCTCGCTTTGCAAAATACGCTTGGTTTGTACTCGCGTATAACATTGCGGTCGTGCTCTGGGGTGTTTTTTTGCGGGCTTCAAAATCTGGCGATGGATGCGGTCAACATTGGCTGACGTGTCACGGAGAGGTTTTGCCGTCGGCACCTGAATTCAAGACCGTTATCGAATTTACTCATCGTATAATGAGCGCATTCGACGGCCTTTTGATGCTCGTACTTGTCGGCTGGGCACTTTGGATCTGGTACAAAAACCGGGAATCTGCTTCTAAAACAACCTTTAGAATGGCGGCGATCTCGCTGTTTTTCGTCTTGACCGAGGGAGCGATCGGTGCGGGCCTCGTCCTGACCGGTAACACCGCCGAAACGCTGACCGCCGCACGTCCGTTCTGGATGGCCGGACATCTTATCAACACATTTATTCTGCTCGCATTTTTGACTCTGACGGCGAGATCGGCGAGCGGCGGCAGGCCGTTGAGATTCCGCGTCGAACCTAAATATTTGGCCGCACTGCTCATCGGCGTCGCGGCTATATTCTTGGTCAGCATTACCGGTTCTATCGCCGCTCTCG
This sequence comes from Pyrinomonadales bacterium, assembly GCA_038257355.1. Taxonomy (GTDB): domain Bacteria; phylum Acidobacteriota; class Blastocatellia; order Pyrinomonadales; family Pyrinomonadaceae; genus OLB17. The sequence goes on from JBBSJK010000014.1 coordinate 39,752, forward strand.
CAAATATGGTATTCCCGTCCGGCACGATCGCCGAGGGCATTGCAAAGGATTTTTCTGAAACCTCAAATATTCTGCTTCGTCTGAGGGTTTGGCATCCGATAACGGCTATCTTGACCAGCGTTTTTCTTATTCTTCTCAGCAGTTGGCTGACAAAACAGCGTGAGGGCGACCGCAGCGTTTCGCGTTGGTCAAATATCCTCTCGATTCTGATCCTGGCCCAGATCGCCTTCGGAGCGGCGACGCTGTTGACGCTGGGGCCGATCATTATGCAGCTCGGACATCTGCTGCTCGCTGATGCGGTCTGGATCAGCTATGTACTGTTTGCCGCCAGTTTTCTCTCGTCTGATGAAGTGTATTCCACCAAAAGGACATAGATCAACGGGAAATCCTTTTGTATTTTCTTCTGAAAATTCTTTTCTTTTTCGCCAATAACACCTTTCACCTATCAGCCAAATAACTGTACCAAACTGGCAAAAACTGGCGACTAAACGCCATTTTAACTGTACCAATCAAAGGTAGATAATTCGTTGTAACAGGGCCGTCGTAAATCGACAAAACCAAGTGTTTATAGGTTAAAGAGACTTTACATTGCATAAAATGTGGCACGTGCCACATTTAAAAACACCCAAAATTAGTGCGCAGACTGTGTAAATTTAAATAAAAAAATAATTGACCAAAAAAATTGTCATCTGATGTATTGGTAAATGAATAAAACAGACGCTCAACTTGTATCGGAGCCGCAGCAGCATCCTACTTTTATGATGGTGACGTTTGCCCATTCCTCCCTTTGAGGGCTTTGTGTCTTTTCTCTGTGCCCTTTGAATTAAACGCTTTGTTTCTAACACAAGAACACTAAGTGATGACACACAAAACACGAAGACTAGTCATCACATAAAATCAAGATACTGCCGGAACCGCCGCAAATCAACTAGCCTTTGCCTTTTCTGCTTCGATCAGTCATTATACTCGTTTGCCTACGGGCGGGGATTTACAACTATGATCGCTACAGAAAAGATACGAAATATCGCAATTATCGCCCACGTTGACCACGGCAAGACCACGCTCGTTGATGCGATGCTGGCCCAATCAGGTACACACCGCGACAACGAAGCGGTCGTTGACCGCGTGATGGACTCGATGGACCTCGAGCGCGAACGCGGCATCACGATCATGGCGAAGAACACATCGGTACGCTATGGCGACTATAAAATTAACATCCTGGACACACCGGGCCACGCCGATTTTGGCGGCGAGGTCGAGCGCGTTTTGAAGATGGTCGATGGCATTGTCCTACTCGTCGACGCCGCCGAGGGCTGTCTGCCACAGACTCGTTTCGTTCTCCGAAAGGCCCTCGAACTCAAACTTCCCTGCATCGCCCTGGTTAACAAGATCGACCGCCAGGACTCACGCCCCGAGGAGGTCCTCGACGAGATCTACGACCTGTTTATCGATCTCGGAGCCAACGACACACAGATCGAATTCCCCGTGCTTTATTCAATCTCGCGTGACGGCATCGCGAAAAAGAACCTGGCTGATGAAGGTAAGAATCTGATTCCGCTCTTTGATCAGGTCATTGAGAGCATCCCCCCACCGCACGCTTTGCGTGACGATACGCTGCAATTGCTGGTCGCTAATATTGATTACAACCCCTTTGTCGGACGCCTCGCCATCGGCCGTATATTCTCCGGCGCGATCTCCAAAAATCAGGAGGTAGTAGTAGCAAAACGAGATGGTTCAACGATAAAAACCCGTGTTAAGGAGCTTTTTGTCTTTGAGGGATTGGAGCGAGAGACTGTGAGCGATGCCGGGACCGGCGAGATCGTCGCATTGGCTGGCTTTGACGATGTCGAGATCGGCGAAACGATCACGTCGGTTGATAATCCTAAGGCATTGCCCGTAATCGCTGTTGACGAGCCAACGATCGCGATGATCTTTGGTGTTAACACTTCGCCTTTTTCCGGGATTGATGGCAAATTTGTCACTTCTCGCCAGATCAAGGAGCGCCTCGACCGCGAACTGCTCGGCAACGTCTCGCTGCGAGTCGAACAAACTGAGGCGGCCGAACAATTCAGAGTTTCAGGCCGCGGCGAGCTGCAGCTTGCGATCCTGATCGAAATGATGCGTCGCGAAGGCTATGAACTTCAGGTGTCTAAACCTGAGGTAATCACTAAACGCGATGAAAACACAGGTGAATTGCTCGAACCGATTGAGCTCGTAGTCATTGATGTACCTGAGGAATTTATCGGTGTGGTAACCGAGGCACTCGGCCGCCGCAAGGGGCAGATGACAAAGATGGTCAATAACGGTTCGGGCCGCGTCAGGCTTGAATTTGAAGTTCCATCGCGTGGGCTGATCGGTTTTCGCGGTGAGTTCCTGACTGAGACCAAGGGCACCGGCCTGCTGAATACGCTGTTTCTCAAATTCGACAAATGGCAGGGCGATATGAAATCTCGTCAGACCGGCTCGCTAGTCTCAGATCGTATGGGTGAGACAAACACCTACGCTCTCTACAACTTGCAGGAACGGGGTGTGCTTTTCGTCAAACCGCAGTTAAAGGTTTATGAGGGAATGATCGTCGGCGAGAACGCCCGTGCCGTCGATCTCGACGTCAATCCGATCAAAGAAAAGAAACTCTCAAACATGCGTACAACCAGCGCCGACGAAGCGATGCGCCTCGTCCCCCAACGCGAAATGTCACTCGAACGGGCCCTCGAATTTATCGCCGACGACGAGTTGATCGAGGTCACACCTAAATTCATACGATTAAGAAAACGCGTGTTAAAGGCTAACGAAAGACCAAAGAAATAGACTTCCCTCTCCAGCTTAGTCTTAATTCGACCAGCTCAAACAAGATCCTCGGATCATGTTTGAGCTGGTTGATTTTTATGCATAAGTTGAGCCGACAATTCTTACCGTTAATTCGAAACGGTTCCGGTTTACGCTCCGGCTCGTAAGTGTGAGCGATAATGTTTCTGATCTGGATTTCACTGCTTTAGAATAGAGATTGAGCTATCAATTCATTTGGCACGATCATTTTTGGTCGTGCCTTTTTCTTTATTTGATTCGTCCTCGGGTTTATAAATCTCGTAGCCGTGAGAGTCGTCGTAATAATAACCCCGATCCTTTTGATCCTCGCTCCATGATGATTTGTCGGGCTTTGTCATGTTGTCTTTTTTCTTCTTCGGCTTTTCGGGCATAAATCATTTATAATCAATTCAAATCTCTTAACCAAGCTAAATTTATGAAATCAAAGAAATATTTGCTACATTTTCTGCTTTTGGCCGTGACATTTGCGAATGCAAGCTTTGCTCAGCAACCCGCACCGGCAGTTCAGCCCGCCGCAGATAACGAATATCAGGCTGGGGCAGTACTTTGGATGCAAAAAGCTGCGGAGTTTCGCGCCCTTTCGTATCAGGCGTTCAACTTAGCCAGGTGGCAGCTTGATGCCGATCTTGACCCAAAGAATTTCAGGAAACTGTCGGCAGCCGATCGCAACCGTCCCCGGGCGATAGCCGTTGATATAGACGAAACCATTTTAGACAACTCGCCGTCGCAGGCAAAAGCAATAAGAAATCGTGTCGCGTTTAATTTACCAGATTGGTATGCATGGGGCGAGCTTCGCTCAGCCAAGGCCTTGCCTGGCTCTGTCGATTTTCTAAATTACGCCGTCTCCGAAGGCGTTAAGATTTTTTACGTATCTAACCGTGACGAGGTGCAAAAGCAGGCCACAATAGACAATCTAAAGAGTGTGGGACTGAGAGATATTTCTTCCGAAAACGTCCTTTTGCGAACCAGTGAATCTGGTAAGGAGCCGCGAAGACAGGTAATACTACAAAAATATCGTTTAGTTTTATTGATGGGCGATAACCTAGATGACTTTTCGGATGTATTTGAAAGGAAATCTGTCACCGACCGATTTGCCGAGACTGACAAATTCAAGGATGAATGGGGCAAACGTTGGATAGTCCTGCCAAATGCAATGTACGGCAGTTGGGAAAGTGCTATCTATGAGTATGGACGCTTGACGGAAGCTCAAAAGACTGCCAAGCGTGCATCGGCTCTCGAATTGCCGTTTTGATACTGCGATCGGAGCGATTGATCTATTGAGAGAGGTAAAAAGCATCGGCAGTTACCCTTCGATTTAAACGCACTAATCGTTTCAAGCCTGCTGCCGACCGCCCCGAAGGATCATCTGGCGCTTACGAAATTGTTGGCTTTGAAAGAAGCACTCGACCCTAAAGACACTATAACCGATGAATAATTTAACTTCTAAGAAATTTTTTTGTATTTTAAGTTTTGCTCTTTTTCTTGCATCGAGCATTTCCGCTCAAACACTCACCGTCCGCGAGATAATGGCCGAACCTTCGATCGCCGGAATGCGGGTGGAGGGCGAACAACTCTCGCCGGATGGCAAGAGTGTGATCTATCTGTGGAATCCAGATGGCAAATTACCGCTCGATTTATACATTTCCTCGACGGAGCGAAATGACGCGAAGGTAATTCTGCGGGTCAGCGATCTTCCCGCTCCCGCACCTCGCACCGAGCGCGAGAATAAACTTAACTACGGATTAAATCTGCGTGACGCTTGGGTCATCGCTCGGGAAAGAAGTCTAGGCAATTTTGTATGGTCGCCGGATTCGAAACGGCTGTTGTTTACTCAGGGCGGCGACATTTATATTTTAACGCTCGGCCAGGCAAAGCCAAAACGCTTTACAAAAACACAATCACCCGAGGTCGGGGCAAGATTTATCGACAACAACCGCATCTTGTATCAACAGGGCGGAAACATATTCGTGTTTAATATTGCCGACGCAACAACAGTTCAACTCACCCGCGAGGCAAATCAGGCAAATTTTATCTCAGTTGGCGGTGGAACCGTGTCAAAAGAAGGCGGGATGATGGCCTACACTGTTTCGGACAGTTCAAAGTTTCGACCGCTCTTTGTTCCAAATTATCTGGGCGAATTTGTAACGTCTCCGACTTCGCGTCGCGGCTGGTCCGAGCAGAAACTGTTTGCCGTACCGACCGATGGCAGTCTCGACAGGCCGTTTGAGATCAAGCTGCCAAATGCGGAGGGTGTGAGCAACTTTCGCCGTACGGCATGGGCCAGCGATGGCCGCAGCTTGATCGTGGACCGCATCGACAAGGATACGAAACGGCGCCAGCTTTATTATGTCCACAATGTCGGGAGCAAAGAAGAACAAATCATCCTCGTTACTGAGGAAACTGACGACAAATGGCAGGCCCCTTTGTCAGCTATATTCGAACCAAATCCGAAAAATCCAAAGGAGCTATTCTTTGCGTCAGAAAAGGACGGCTACAACCATCTCTATCTAGCGACTCTAAAATCAACTGAACCTAACGCCAGTACCGATAAGGTCAGACAGGAAAATACGACCAATCCGCCACTGACGGTAAATGTTCCAATTAGACAGCTCACAAAAGGCAATTGGCAGGTCGAATGGGCGAAGTGGACGGCCGGAGGCGAACAAATCATCTTTTCTTCGACCGAGGAAAATCCCGCTGAGCGCCAATTCTACGCATTTTATCCAGCAACCGGTGAAAAACTTTTATTAAGATCGTCAGCTAAAGGAATGCGCTCGAGTCCGCAGATGGACGAGCAGAATCAGCAACCGACGCTGCTATATAGCTTTTCACAGTGGAACCGACCGGACGACCTGTCAACTCAGCGAGTCTGTCCAAAATGCGGCAGCATATACCTGCCCAAACAACTTACAAATACTGTGCCCGAAGCCTTTCTAAAACGCTCGTGGAATGACGCGAAATTCATCGATATTCCGACACGCGATGGAAAGGTTATTAAGGCCAAGATATATCTGCCGGCGGGACACGACAATAAACAGAAATACCCGATGGCGATCTTTGTCCACGGTGCCGGTTATTTGCAAAACACGATCAACGGCTGGAACAATTATTATCGCGAATTTATGTTCAATCAGCTTTTGACGCAGAAAGGCTATGTGGTTTTGGACATCGACTATCGTGGTTCGGCGGGTTATGGACGTGATTGGCGCACAGATGTACACGATTTTCTGGGCGGAAAGGATTATGAAGATCACATCGACGGGATTGATTTTATGGTCAAGAATTATGGCGTCGATCAAACGAGAATCGGTGTTTACGGCGGCAGCTATGGCGGATTTATGGCCGGAATGCTGGTGATGAGGGCGCCTGAGAGAATAGCTGCGGCGGCGGCATTGCGGTCTGTTTTTGACTGGAAAAATTATTACGCTGCAAATCCGGGCTACACCGCACAGCGTCTTGGCTTCCCCGATAAGAACCCGGAAGCATATAAACGCAGTTCGCCTATAGCCTACGCCGACAAACTCGAGAGGCCGCTTCTCATCCTGCACGGGATGGCCGATGACAATGTACATGCTCAGGATTCGGTCCAGTTGATCGAAAAACTGATCCGTCTCGGCAAAACACAATATTTCGAGGCGATGCTCTATCCATCAGAAAATCACGGATTTGTACGCCCCGAAAGCTGGACGGACGAATACAAGCGAATTTTGGCTTTGTTTGAAAAGCACCTCAAGTAATGGACAATTAAAAATGGAAAGCGGAAAATAACTCTGTTTTTCATTTACTATTTTCCGTTTTCCATTTTCGATTATGCGCATACTCGTCACCGGCGGAGCCGGATTTATCGGATCGCACCTGTGCGAACGCCTTTTGAATGACGGCCACGAGGTTATTTGCCTCGATAATTTCTTCACCGGCCGCAAATCTAACATTTCACATCTGCTGTCCAACCGGGAGTTTGAGCTCGTCCGTCACGATGTGACAGAGCCGATATTGCTCGAGGTCGATCAGATATATAATTTTGCCTGTCCGGCATCGCCCGTCCATTATCAATACAATCCGGTCAAAACCGTGAAGACCAACGTCATGGGTATGATAAACATGCTAGGCATGGCAAAACGCGTTGGGGCACGTATTTTACAGGCCTCCACGTCTGAGGTCTATGGCGATCCTCTCGTACATCCGCAGACCGAAGATTATTTTGGCAACGTTAACCCTATCGGGCTGCGAAGCTGCTATGACGAAGGTAAACGTGTCGCCGAGACACTGATGATGGATTACCATCGCCAAAGCGCAGTCGATACGCGGATCGTTCGTATTTTTAACACTTATGGCGAGCGAATGCTCGCCGACGACGGCCGCGTCGTGTCAAATTTTATCGTCCAGGCATTGCGCGGCGAGGAACTCACGATCTACGGCGATGGCACACAGACGCGTTCGTTCTGCTATGTCAGCGATCTGGTTGATGGCATCGTGAAATTAATGAACGCTGACAGCGAGAACATTCACATGCCCGTAAACCTTGGAAATCCAGGTGAATTCACAATGAATGAGCTTGCCGAAGAAGTCGGCAAGACAACGGGAAAGAAAATCAGCATCAAATATATGCCGCTACCGCAGGACGACCCAAAACAACGAAAACCAAACATCGACCGAGCGACTACGCTGCTAGATTGGCAGCCGACAGTTCCGCTCGCTGAAGGTTTGAAGAAAACAGCGTTATACTTTGAGAAACTAATTCGATAAGTTTATTGACGAGGATGACATGGCTAAAGATGAGCGAACAAAATCGATGGCTGCAGTAGTCGAAGAGTTGAGTAAACTCATTGCAAAGTATGAAGGCCGAGTTTTTCGCTTAGAGAGCAACTTGTACATCGAAGTTTAGATCTTTGCTTAATTCTCTTAAGTCGCCCCGACGGAAAATTTTAATGTATAGTCGCTGAGAACTGCTGATAACTGGCTTTTTATAATTCTATGAAAATTCTCATCACAGGTGGTGCCGGCTTTATCGGAAGTCACCTTTCAGACAAGCTAGTTGCCGAAGGGAATCAGATCACGGTCATCGACGATCTCTCGACAGGGCGTTATTCGAATATCTCGCACCTTGAGGATAAGGGCAATTTTCGCTTGATTATTGACACAGTCCTCAACTCGGCTCTGATGGAAGAGTTGATCCGCGACACCGACCGCGTTTATCACATGGCCAGCGCGGTTGGCGTAAGGCTAATTATGGAGCAGCCGGTCAAGACGATTGAGACGATCTTTCACGGCACGGATACGGTTCTCAAATTTTGTTCACGATACCGCAAACGCGTACTGATTCCTAGCACATCCGAGGTTTATGGCAAAGGTATCTCGGTGCCTTTTAACGAGGACGACGACCTGTTGACAGGCGGCACAGACAAGCATCGTTGGGCTTATGCGTGTGCCAAAACACTTGACGAATTTCTCGCTCTCGCTCACTGGAAGGAAACACAGCTTCCCGTGGTCGTGTGCCGTCTTTTCAACACGGTCGGTCCGCGTCAGACAGGTCAGTATGGGATGGTCGTGCCGCGATTTGTCCAGGCTGCACTTAAGAATGAAACGATCGAGATACACGGTGACGGCACTCAGTCTCGCTGTTTCGGACATGTTTCTGACGTTGTCGAGGGATTGACCAAACTTATCGAAGCACCGGAGTGTTTCGGCACCGTCGTTAATCTCGGCAATAGCGAGGAAGTTTCCATAAATGATCTTGCTAAACGGGCGATCTCGTTGACCGGCAGTACAAGCAGCGTCAAATATATTACCTACGATGAAGCTTATGGAGCGGGTTTTGAAGACATGCAGCGGCGCGTGCCGAGCCTCGAAAAAGCGAAGCGTCTAATCGGTTACCAGCCAACCCGAAGCCTCGATGACATCATCAATGATGTGGCGGACGAATTGCGAACCTCGTCCGAATCAAAAATGCATGCTTAGTAATTTACAAACAAGACTCGCTCGTTTAGCACTTTTCGTTCTTATCTCTAGTTTCTGCTTAACTTCTGCCGCAGCCCAGAGCACCGGCGGTGCTAAGGGAAAAGTCCGCAACCAGAAAGATGAAGGAATAGCCGGAGCCACCATTTCAGCCCGCCAGAATGGTGTTGATCTCAAAACTGTTAAGGCCGATACAAAAGGTAAATTCGTCCTGAACGGTCTAGATCCCGGCATTTACAACCTCGCTTTTGAGGCCAAAGGTTACACTGCAGCCGTTCAGTACAATGTCGAAATAAAGAAAAACACGGTCAGAGACCTCGGCGACCGATTGATTCTTATGGTCGATCGCGGTTCACGCGTGATAATTAATGGCAGCGTATTTTCGCCGGAAGGGAGAAGTGTTTCAGGGGCTAAAGTAGAGATAGAAAAAGTTAGCTCGGACGGATCAGCACGAAAACTTGGTGAAGCGGAGACAAACTATCAGGGCGAATTTAGCTTTAGCCACCCAGAGGGGCCGGCCAAATTTCGCATCAAGGCAAGCCACAAGGGAGCAAAAGGATTTAAAGAGATTGATGTCGATTCCGCTATGATTTATCGGCTGGCCGTCGCTATCGCCATGCCGTCGATGCAGAATTAGAAGAACAATCACGAAATAAAGAGAAAAACACGAATAAGAATCGATTTCTTATTCGTTTTTTAATTGATTGTCTCGGTAATCTCCTCCGCCGGACGCATGGCTTCCATATTATCTGAATCTGTGACTATCAGCGGGCACTCGTCGAGGACGACTGTATTTGCGATGGTTTGAATCCAATAGGTCCCAGCGGTGGGGAAAACTACGTTGACAAAAAAGCTGACGTTATCGGTGAAACCGCCCTCGGGAAGTTCAATTTTTGTCGGTTGCGAAGTAACGATAAGGTTCGCTTTGTCGGGTGACAGAATTCGCACCTCGGTCTCATGGCCTCCTTGCCCGCGCCAATGGTTAATTACCGCAAATTTTATGAGTGAGACAGGAAGTTTCTCAACCATGATATTTTGAAAAATGCCCATCAGCGATATCTTATTACCCATCTCGATGCGAACGTCATCGCAGAGAAGTGTATACATTAATTTTAGGGTCGGTGAATTCATATGATAATTATTTACTGTGAGTCAGGGCATAAGTAAGCAGCTTTGATTAGGAGGCTTGTATCGAAAAGCCAACTAAAAGTCGTAACTCAAAAACTAAAAGGCTCCATTTTTCTTAAACCACGCCAGCACCTTTGCCCAGGCTTCTTCTGATGCCTGTTGATTGTATTGCGGCCGGTAATCGGCATGAAATCCATGATCTGCATTCGGAAAGACGACGATCTCTGATTTAGATTTCCCCTTATCCAGCTCATCCTGCATTCGCTGGACGCCATCGAGCGGAATTCCTCTATCCATCCCGCCATAAAGTCCGAGAATAGGCACTTTCAGCTCCTTTGCATAGTTGAAAGGCGTCGTTGGCTGAATGGTATTGACTGGTGAATTTGTAGTCGGAACGACTCGTCCGTACCACGCAGCACCGGCTTTAACTTTGGGGTTATGAGCGGCATATAACCACGTGATGCGACCGCCCCAGCAAAATCCGGTGATCGACAGTTTCTTTGTCTCGCCGCTATTTTTGGCTGCCCACGTGACGGTCGAATCGAGATCGGTCATCGATTGGGTATCAGGAATTTTACTGTATATCTGCCGGTTAATCTCGCGTGAGTCTTTTAGATCCTTGATCTCACCCTGGCGGGCATACAGGGCTGGAGCGATGGCAAGGTAGCCGAGCTTTGCAAAACGGCGGCAAACGTCCTGTATCCACTCGTGCACTCCAAATATCTCGTGCACGACCAGCACAACAGGGAATTTTTTGCCTTTTTTATCCGGCATCGCCCGGTAGGCGGGGATCTGTCCATCGGCAACCGGAATTTTCACCTCGCCAACAATCAGACCTATGCCATCCGTCGTGATCTTTGTCTGGCCCTGGACAGGCTCTACTGCCAAGGCAAATGTGCCTGCAGCAAAGATCGATGTGACAAAAAATTCACGGCGGTCGATGACCGGGGCGTCTGGATTTGAATTAACTATGTCCTGGCGCATAAAAGTCTCCAAAATATGCAGGGCTTTATTAGATTTTACTTTTCCTATCTGGCAGGTCAAGAGTATAATCAGTTTATAGCCCTAAAGCGTGAGAACTTTGTTTTATGCTCATGTACTTTCTAATCGGACTTTCGCTCGTCCTCGTCGGCATCGTCGGGCTTCAGTTTTCCTATCTCTTCTATCTAGACCGGATGTTTAAAGAGAGGAAATCATACCTGCGGTCGCTGGAACACAAACACGCCA
>JBBSJK010000015.1:0-48605 GCA_038257355.1 Pyrinomonadales bacterium
CGAGATCAACTCAAACGCAAACACAACCTCCATCACAGGCCGCGTCCTAACCCCCGACGGCCGAGGTTTGCGGAATGCGGTTGTCACGATCACCGATCACCTCGGCGCAGTTCGAACAGCAACAACCAGCTCATTCGGCTATTACCGTTTCGAAGACATCGACACCGGCTCGACCTTTGTTATCGGCGTCGACTCAAAACGCTACCGCTTCACGCCTCGCTTACTGCAGGTGTTTGACTCTCTCTCCGATGTCGATTTTGTTGGGTTGGAGTGACCTAAATATGTAATACAAAAGACGCGAATGGGAGGCATTACTGTTCGCGTCTTTTTTGCGCTGATCGAGTGCGGAATATCTTTTTCCATAATTTGTAAAATCCAGCTTATAATAGATCTTTATTAAATCAATATTTGATCGTCGAAAATTTACGATAAATTGGTAATGCCAGCTATTGCTTTTGTGCGTTGATTTTGCGTAAATAGAAATATTCAAATCATTCACAATCTATCCGTTAAGAGGTTTTTCCCAGAAGTATGCAAGAATTTACAGACCAAATGCCTTCGGACATTGAACGTTTTCCGATGGTTCCTATCCGTGATGTAGTTATTTTTCCGTATACCAAAGTTGCGTTTAAGATCGGTCGACCATCGTCGGTTATGGCGCTTGAGCAGGCAATGGCTGGGGAGCGGCAGATATTTCTCGCCACACAGCACGATGCAACGGTTGATGAGCCAGGTGCTGATCAGATCTATCAGGTCGGGACGCTTGGACGCATTTTGCAGGCCCAGCGGCAGGATAACGGACAGATAAAAGTGGTTGTCGAGGGGCGCGAACGCGGGCGTTCAGTGCGGATCGAGCAGGACTCCGAAGGGATGTTTTTTGCCCATGTCCGTCGTGTTGGCTCGACCGACGAATCTGGATATCGTACTGACGGTTTGCTGCAAAAGATACATTCTCTGGTCGAGCAGTTTTTACGTGTTTCTCCGGATGCTTACACGGATGCACTGCATGCGTCTTTGCGCGGCGTGTCTGCGGCACAGATTGCTGACTCGATGTCATCGCATTTGCGAATCGGCGTCGAAGAAAAACAGATTCTGCTAGAAACGGTTTCCGTTGCGGAACGTCTGCAAAAATTGGTCGAAGTTCTGGAAGCCGAGATCGAAAAACGGCAACTCGATCGTAATATCCATTCGCGAACCAAAAAACAGATGGACAAGCATCAGCGCGAATATTATCTAAACGAACAGATTAAAGCCATTCACAAAGAACTTGGCCGCAAGGACGACAAGGCTGACCTCGAAGATCTCAAAAAGCGAATTGTCGAGGCCGAAATGACCGAAGAGGCGACCGAAAAGGCGATGCAGGAATTCTCGCGGCTCGAAACTATGCCACCCATGTCAGCCGAGGGAACTGTTGCGAGGACCTATCTTGATTGGCTGATCAATGTGCCTTGGCACAATCGTTCCGAGGAGATCGAGGACTTGAACGAAGCTGAAAAGACCCTGAATGAAGACCACTACGGCCTCGAGAAAATTAAGGAACGCATTCTCGAATTCCTGGCCGTAAGGCAGCTTGTAAAAAATCCGAAGGGAACGATTTTATGTTTTGTCGGAGCACCGGGCGTTGGTAAAACCTCGTTAGGAAAGTCTATCGCCAATGCGACGGGCCGCAAGTTCGTACGGCTCGCGTTGGGCGGTGTGCATGATGAAGCCGAAATTCGCGGGCATCGACGGACATATATAGGCTCGATGCCAGGTCAGATCGTACAGTTGATGAAGCGAGCTGGGACGACGAATCCGGTTATCCTGCTCGATGAGGTCGATAAGCTCGGACGCGACTATCGCGGCGATCCGAGCGCGGCGTTGCTAGAGGTGCTCGATCCGGAGCAAAATAATACGTTTCGCGATCATTACCTAGATGTCGATTATGATCTGTCGCATGTATTTTTTATCGCGACGGCGAATGTCTTACATACAATTCCGCCGGCTTTGCAGGATAGGCTTGAAATTTTGAGTTTGTCTGGATATACCGAGCGAGAAAAGGTCGAGATCGCGAAACAGCATCTAATAATTAAGCAATGCGAAAACAGCGGTATAGATCACGAGCGTGTGGTGTTTACCGACGATGGCATTTTAGAAACGATCAGGCATTATACGCGAGAGGCCGGAGTCCGCAATTTAGAACGCGAGATCGGCTCATGTCTGAGAAAGATCGCGAGAAAGTTTGTCGCATCTGATGATAAGGAAGATTTTCGCGTTATTATCAATGCCGAAAAAGTTCAGGAATTGCTCGGCGTCATCCGCTATCGCAAGCAGGATATCGCCCGTAAGAGTGAGATCGGATTGGTCAACGGCCTCGCGTGGACCGAGGTTGGCGGTGACGTGTTACAGGTTGAGGCGACCTTGGTCAAGGGCAAAGGCGAGGTGACCTTGACCGGAAAACTTGGCGAGGTAATGCAGGAATCGGCTAAAGCGGCACTCACCTGCATCCGCACGCGGGCCGAAGATCTCGGCATCGATCCCGCTATCTTTCGCGAAAAAGATTTGCATATTCACGTACCCGAAGGTGCCATTCCGAAAGACGGGCCGAGCGCGGGAATTACCATCGCGACGGCGATGGTCTCTGCAATGACCGGAAAACCGGCCAGACATGACGTTGCAATGACCGGCGAAATTACTCTTCGCGGTAAGATTTTACCCATCGGCGGTGTTAAAGAAAAGATGCTGGCGGCTCACCGGTTCGGGCTGAAAACCATTATACTTTCCAAAGAAAACGAAAAAGACCTGGTCGATATTCCGGACGAAGTGCGTGATGATCTGACGATCCACGCGGTTGAATATATTGATGAAGTGCTGACACTAGCACTCGAAGAGGGCGCAGCGGATATTAAACTCGACACGCCGGTTATGTGGACCACAGACGCAACAACCGTTCCGGAGATTTCAGCGACGGTTGACTAGTGACAGAACCGTCTGCTAAGCGGGCGACTCGAACCTGGCTGCGTGGTAGTCGTTTACAATTTAAGTCGTCCCGCATCGCTTACGCAGACGGTACTGATAGCAACCCGATGAAAATCACTTCCGCCGAATTTGTTAAGAGTGCATTTGAGAAAAGGCATTGGACGACGGACGGACTGCGTGAGATCGCTTTTCTGGGACGCTCGAATGTCGGTAAATCTTCGCTTATTAATTCGCTTCTGCTCAGAAAAGGGCTGGCGAGGACATCAAATACACCGGGACGTACCCAGAGCATTAACTTTTTCTTAATTAACGAGAGTTTTTATTTTACCGATCTACCCGGTTACGGTTATGCTCGAGTATCGAAAACGATGCGGGCCGATTGGGGGAAAATGGCAGAGGAATATTTGGGCGAACGCGACGAACTCGCTCTCTGTATTCAGCTTATAGATTCCCGTCACAAGCCGACTCCGCTTGATGTTCAGCTAAACGAGTGGCTGGTTTTTAACGACAAACCTCATCTTATCGTCGCGACAAAGTCCGACAAGATATCAAAAAACGAGCTTCGCAAGTCTCTTGCAGAGGCGGAAAAGATATTGCCAGGAGCAAAAATTTTGACCTATTCTGCCCAAACCGGGCATGGCCGCGAACAAGTTTGGGCGGAAATAAACGCGGCGGCAAATAATTCTTAAACTTTTAGTTGATTTTTGTCATCAATTATTGTAATAATTAAGTTTCCTGATAACTCTGGATTCTAAATGAAGCCTTTGGGCTGATTTTACAGGCTTTACTACATACAATCCGTACGATTTTCTCCGCTTCATCTTTTTTCAATCTGATCTAAACGCGTTGATGTGCGGGAAAATTTTTAATAACCGCATAAAAGTGTCGCAAAACATAAACACTAACTTCCGATTCATTCAGACTACTAATGGCTACCAAAACAACACAAACCCGCAAGCCTAAAGGCTCAAAGGCCGCTGACGAAACCACGTTACCACCCGTCGAAGAAACAGAATCTTCCAATGGAGAAGTGCCGGAAAAAAAATCAGGCGGCAACAATAATAATAATGTGGTCGCTGACGACACAATGCTCAACATCGCAGGGCTCAAAGATATGTCGATCAGCGAGCTGACGCATATCGCCAAGGAGATGGGCATCGAGGGAGCGACCGGGCTGAGAAAGCAGGAGCTGATCTTTAAGGTGCTCGCCGCCCAAACTGAGAAAAGCGGTTTGATTTTTTCGCAGGGCGTGCTCGAGACGCTTCCTGACGGATTTGGCTTTCTTCGGGCACCTGAATACAACTATTTACCTGGGCCGGATGACATTTATGTCAGCCCGTCGCAGATTCGAAAATTTGATCTACGAACAGGCGATACCGTATCTGGACAGATCAGACCGCCGAAGGAAGGCGAGCGTTATTTTGCTTTAATCAAGGTCGAGGCTATCAACTTTGAGGCCCCTGAGCAGTCGCGAGAGAAGATTTTCTTTGACAATCTAACTCCGCTTTATCCCGACGAACAGTTAACGATGGAGATCGAGGGCGACGAGGAACGCATCGCTGCCCGCGTTATGGATCTTGTCACCCCGATCGGAAAAGGCCAACGTGCCCTGATCGTTGCTCCGCCGCGTACCGGAAAAACGATGCTTTTACAGACTATCGCAAATTCGATTACGCTAAATCATCCTGAGGTAACGCTGATAGTTCTGCTGATCGATGAGCGCCCTGAGGAGGTCACCGATATGCAGCGGACGGTCAAGGGCGAGGTCATTAGCTCAACCTTTGACGAGCCGCCGACGCGTCACGTTCAGGTTGCCGATATGGTGATCGAAAAGGCTAAACGCCTGGTTGAGCATAAACGCGATGTCGTTATTCTGCTCGATTCGATTACACGTCTTGCTCGTGCACACAATGCCGTCGTGCCTCCATCAGGTAAGATACTGTCAGGCGGTATCGATTCGAATGCTCTGCAGCGTCCTAAGCGATTCTTCGGAGCTGCACGTAATGTCGAGGAAGGCGGCAGCCTGACGATAATTGCTACCGCGCTGATCGACACCGGTTCGCGTATGGACGACGTTATTTTTGAGGAGTTCAAGGGAACCGGTAACTCAGAGATCTATCTCGATCGCAAATTGTCTGATAAACGGCTCTATCCCGCCATCGACTTGCAGCGTTCCGGTACGCGAAAAGAGGAGTTGCTCATCGACAAGGAAAACCTCAACCGCATTTGGGTCATGCGACGTGTTCTCAATCCACTGTCGCCTGTTGAGCAGATGGAAGTTGTCTTGGAAAGACTTGGAAAGACAAAGACCAACGCCGAATTTTTGGCGTCGATGCAAACGTAGAGAACAATCGAAAATGGACAACTGAAAATGGAGAATTGAAAGCAAAATCTGCTTTAGTTCTCCATTTTCCATTTTTATTATGAGAGTAGCCGTAATATCAGCCGAGGCAGTTCCATATTCCAAGACCGGCGGACTCGGGGATGTCGCCGGGGCGTTGCCGAAGGCCTTAAAGCAGATTGGCATTGATTCGCTCCTGATAACGCCGTGTTATTGGCAGACAAAAGGCGAGTATCTGTGGAGTACAGCGATTGACGATCTGTTGGTGACGTGGCGCGGTCGGCCGTTTCAGGCCAAAGCGTTTTACAGCGAGGCGAACGGGTCACCGACATTTTTGATAGATGCTCCGTCGCTGTTTCACCGGGTTTCGATTTACGGTTACGCCGAGGATTACGAGCGGTTTGCTTTTTTCAATCACGCCGCTTTAGCATTGTTGGAGCGAATTGGCATGGCGCCCGACATCATTCATCTTAACGACTGGCATTGCGGTTTTGCGGCTGTTGAACTGGCATCTCGACGGCGTTACGAACCCTATTGGCGGAATACTCGAACAGTTTTTTCGATCCACAATATGGCCTATCAAGGTGGTTTTGGGATGAAGGAACTCGCGTCGCTTGGCTTTACCAGCGACTTCGCCAGAAATAGCTTTAATTTCAACGGTTATGCGTCTGCAATGAAGGCGGGACTTGAAGTTTCTGATACGCTTTCAACGGTCTCAAAGCGATATGCACAAGAGATACAAACTGCTGAGAATGGATATGGTCTGGATTGGTTGACGAGGCTACGTGCGGATCGTTTGATCGGCATCACTAACGGGGTTGATTACGAGGTGTGGAATCCGGAAACCGATATCGAACTGCCCGCACATTTTTCAATAAATGATCTCTCAGGCAAGTCCAAGTGCAAACGTGCGTTGCTCGAGCACTTTCAGTTGCCGATAGAACCTGAACGTCCGATTTATGCCAGCGTCACGCGGCTCACTTCACAGAAAGGCGTCGAACTTATCAAACAAGGTGCTGGCGATATTTTGGCTTCGGGCGGATTTTTTATTGCTCTGGGATCGGGCGAGAAAGAGTCGGAGCAATTTCTTCAGGCACTTCGCGATTATGCCCCTTCGCGCGTAGGGGTTTACATCGGTTATAATGAGCGTTTGGCACATCTAGTCGAGGCTGGGGCCGATATGTTTTTGATGCCATCTAAGTTTGAACCTTGCGGGCTAAATCAAATGTACTCATTGAGATACGGCACGGTGCCTATCGTTCGTGCGGTCGGCGGATTGGACGACACCGTACAAAACTGGGATGCTGTTAGTTGCACGGGTAACGGCTTCAAATTTGGCCCTTATCAAGCCGATAAGCTGCTTGAAAAAATCTACGAGGCAAGGTTTGCATACTCGGACAAGGAATCGTGGGCGAAGATCCAGCGAAATGGCATGGCGGTCGATAACTCTTGGGAGAACGCTGCAAAGAACTACGTTGAACTCTACAACTGGACGTTAGGAAGATGACGACATTTCAAGTTACAGAAACGTAATTTAGCTCCCCTTCCAAGAGGGAGATGTGGAAAAAGTTTATTAAACGGTACGAGCGAATCACGCCCAACTCGTGGACTACATGCGCTACTCGATTTCGATATTTACGGGCTGCTTTAATCTGAATGGAAGTTAGAACCGCCTGAGTAAACTGGTGTACAGGTGAAAGCTAATCTTCCATACGCCCACTTACGCAGGCTGAACTGACAACTTATAAAACATGATAATTGTAATAATCGGGGCCCAGTGGGGTGATGAGGGAAAAGGTAAAGTCGTCGATCTGCTCGCCGATCGGTTTGATATTGTGTCGCGGTATCAGGGCGGGCATAATGCCGGGCATAGCGTCTATGTCGGCGATAAGGCCTTTGTTTTGAGGCTCTTGCCGTCGGGCATTATTCATCAAGATAAAACGTGTGTTCTGGGTAACGGAATGGTGATCGACCCTAAGGCGTTCTTTGAAGAAGTCGATCAGATTGCACAAAAGGGAATTTCGGTTACGCCGTCACGGCTCAAGGTTTCAAGCCGAGCTCACTTGATAATGCCGTATCACCGGGCGCTCGATCATACGTCTGAGGAGCGTTTGGGGAACGAAAAGATCGGTACGACACTACGCGGCATCGGCCCGGCGTATGAGGACAAGGCCGGACGACGGGGAATTCGCGTTGCGGATGCTCTGTCGCCTGAACTGTTGAAATTGCGTGTCGAACGCAATCTCGAAGAGGCAAACCGCATAATTGTCCTTTTTGGTAATCAACCGCTGCGGTCGGATGAGATTTTAGAAGAGATTTCGCCGCTCGTTGAACGTCTGCGTCCATTTGTCTGCGAAACATCGCATTTCCTAGCCGAGGCCCGTAAAGCAAACAAAAAAATCCTGCTCGAAGGTGCTCAGGCGACTTTGCTAGATGTCGATCACGGGACTTATCCATATGTGACATCGTCAAACCCGACAGCCGGCGGAGCGTCGGTCGGTGCCGGCATTCCGCCTCATCATATTACAGGCGTCTTGGGGATAGTTCGGACATACGCAACGCGGGTCGGGGAGGGGCCGTTTCCGACGGAAATGATAGATGCCGAAGAAGATACGGCCAATCTGATTCGACAGCGCGGTAATGAATACGGCTCAGTCACAAAACGTCCGCGACGCTGCGGCTGGTTTGACGCTGTTTCGACCCGCTATGCAGCCGAGCTAAACGGATTTGATTCCATTGCTCTTACAAAACTCGATGTTCTCGATGCTCTGGAAGAAATAAGGATTTGTATCGGTTATGAGATAGACGGGAAACGCGTTGATACATTTCCGGCCGTCTCAAGCGAACTCAGGAAGATAATACCGATATACAAGACGCTGCCCGGCTGGATGAGCGATACGGTCGGTACAACCGAATTTGCTGAACTACCAAAAAATGCCCGCGATTATGTCGAATTTCTTTCTGCCGAGATAGGCGTCGAAATCGGTTTAATATCAACTGGCCCCGAACGCGATCAAACTATTATTCTCAAAGAATCAGTCATGGAAGGCTGGTTTAGTTAAAACGGGCGTTTTGCATTTTCCGTTTGGCAATGTAGAATTGTCGATTGAGGTCCGATAGCTCAGTCGGTAGAGCAAGTGGCTTTTAACCACTGGGTCGCAGGTTCGAGTCCTGCTCGGATCACCAATTTTAGAAATGTGAATTGAGACAAGCTTGCAGCCCTTGTCTCTTTTTTTATTTACTGCGGGATCCTGCTCAAACCTACTTAAGAGATACTCCGAAGTTCGGTTATAATTTAATCACAGAAGTTAATTAAGGATTTTTATGAAACGATTCTTTTCCTCTCTCGTCGCCCTCGCCGTTGTTGTTACTTTTTCCTGTATTAACCTACATGCTCAAAAGGTTTCGGACGAGGTCGCGCTGATGGCCAAGGCGCGGAAGATTCATGCCGAGGTGATAACGCTCGATACGCATATTGACATTAATACTGCCAACTTTACCGAGGCGGTCAACTATACTCAGAATCTGCCGACACAGGTCGATTTGCCAAAGCTGACTCGGGGCGGGCTGGATGTTTCGTGGCTGATTGTTTATACAGCGCAGGGCGAACTCAATGAGGCGGGCTATAAGCGGGCATATGATAATGCCATCGACAAATTTGATGCTATACATCGGTTGACCAGGACTATCGCACCCGATCAGATCGAGCTTGCACTAACGTCAAAAGATGTCAGGCGGATTCACAAATCGGGCAAAAAAATAGCGATGATCGGCGTCGAAAACGCATACCCGCTCGGCACGGACCTCGCTAATGTAAAAGATTTTGCGATGCGTGGAGCTCGTTATATGTCGCTAAGCCACAACGGGCACAGCCAGCTTGCCGATTCCAACACGGGCGAACGAGAGGGCAAATGGCTGCATAACGGTTTGAGCGAGATGGGGAAACAAGCAATTGCCGAGATGAACAAATGGGGGATAATGATAGATCTGTCGCATCCGTCAAAACAGTCAAATCTTCAGACCCTCGCTTTGACAAAGGCCCCGGTCATCGCCTCGCATTCGAGCGCGCGAGCATTGTGCGATCACAGCCGTAATCTGGATGACGATGAACTCGCCTTGATAAAGAAAAATGGCGGGGTCGTTCAAACAGTTGCCTTTCGCGGCTATGTTAACAAAGAAAAAAGCGAACTTCGCTCAAAAATGACCAACGAAATTCTGCAGGAATTTGCCGCTAAGGAAAATTTCAAACTGCTGGCACGAGCAGATGTTTTGAAGTTGGCGGAAAGTGAACGTGCGGATTATGCCATAGAGCTAAGAGCGTTTCGAGACAAGGTCAATCCGGTTATACAAGAGCGACTGAACGTTATGGCGCCCGATGTCAATGTCAAGGATTTTGTCGATCACATCGATTATCTAGTCAAAAAGATGGGCATCGATCATGTGGGAATCAGTTCCGATTTTGACGGCGGCGGCGGCGTTGAGGGTTGGGATGATGCGTCACAAACGCTCAACGTTACGGTCGAACTGGTACGACGCGGCTATACCAGGAAGCAGATCGAAAAAATATGGAGCGGAAATCTGCTGCGGGTTCTGGATCAAGTGCAAAAAGTTGCTAAAAAGATGCAGGTGCGGCGATAACTGGTGCTCCAATAGATTCGCTAGTAAGGCGTTTATTTTTTTGGAGTCGCAATCAATGTCGGCTGCTCGACAGCAGCTCCGACTGTGTAGCTGTCTCGCGAACGGATTATTAGATTCGGGCGATTGACGCGAACCCTGATTTGTTTGCGCTGACCCCGTTGGCCTTCCTCTTTGGGTACGAAACCGACGTTATATTGACGCCGCAGTTCTTCTGCGATTCCCTCAAAAGCACGGGTCAGTCCGCCGGGGGTCGATTCCGGACGGAACACACGGCCACCGGTGGCGTCGGCGATTTCCTCTAGATATTTTCGGCCGAGCGCATATTCCTCTGCTGTTACGCCCCGATACACTACCGAACCACCAAATATATCAGGGAAGCCCGATGGCGGCCGGCGTCGATTTTCAAAATAAGTATTGTAGTAAATTGGAAAGATAAGAGCATCAGATTCTTCGGCGAAATTCAGCGTGCTGTCGTAGCTGTTTTTCCTCGATGTCGTATCAACTCCGTCGGTAAAAAGTACAACGGCTTTGCGGCCCGGGATTTTGCCAAATTGCTTTCTTATGGCCTCGTCAACGGCATTATACAGAGATGTACCGTTGCCAAAATCTGCTTTTTTAATAGCTTTATAAATTTTTTCGCGATCTTTTGTAGCCTCTGTAAGAATCTTGACTCCATGATCGAATTCAATAACGATAACCGAATCCTGCGGCCCCAATTGGGCGACAAAAGCGGCGGCCGCCTGTTGAATTTCTTCAATTTTGTAAGCTGTGGAAGGACTAACGTCAATCACCAAAGCAACTGTGAAAGGTTTGTCCGTCGTGCCAAAATACGCGATCTCCTGCTCGACGCCGTCCTCAAATATTTTGAATTCCGTCTGACGTAAACCCGGGATATACAGACCATTGCGGTCAAAGACCGAGACGGGAATTGTCACGAGATTAGTCTCTATACGCAGTGTTTCACCATCGTCTTCTATTGCGGGTGCGGTTATAACTGGAGCCGATGTCAAAATCGGTTGGGCGACTTTGATTCCGGTTCCGATACCGGGAAAGCGCTCGGCAACCCGAGTGGTGCGGCTTGGCCTCGATTTTGATTCGGAATACTGGCTGGCATCGGTTGTAACAGCATTATCGGGTGTCGGAGTTGGGGCTACCCGCCGACCGGATTGAGCGAATGTAAACGAAACTCCGATTATTAAGAAAGCAGAGATGCTGAAGAGCCTGTACATAATATAAAAAAACCTCTTGTTGCTAAGACGCGGGAATTAACTCTTTTGATGCATAAAATATCGGGAGGGTTGAATCAATTATTTGAAACTCGATAGAATTACCGAAACGCTAAATCCGAGCATTATCAGAACGACACACCACCCGGCGATCTGCATCCAAAGCGGATGGTTGTAATCGCCGGTGAGTCGTTTATTTCGCGAGGCTAAAAGTATGAGCGAAAGCCCGACGGGTAGGATGAATCCATTAATCGTGCCGGCCCAGATGAGAAGTTGGACGGGCTGGCCGACAAATAGAAAGATAAACAACGAAATGAGGATGAAGCCGATCACCAGGTAGTTATTATTCTTTTCAAGATTTTTGTTAAAGGTCTTTAAGAACGAGATCGAGGTATAAGCCGCGCCCACGACCGAAGTGATCGCGGCGGCCCACATCACGATACCAAAAACACGGAGGCCAACTGTGCCAGCGGCGTTTTGAAAGACGGATGCGGGCGGATTTGCGCCGTCGATGGCAAAACCCATCGTTATCACGCCGAGAGCGGCGATAAATAGAAAAAAGCGGATGACCGCCGTCAGCAAAATTCCGGTGTAGGCACCACGATTGACCTGCGAGAGGTTTTCCTGACCGGTGACCCCAGCGTCGATCAGGCGGTGAGCACCGGCAAATGTGATATAACCGCCTACCGTGCCGCCGACTAGCGTTACGATCGCTCTGGCATCGATCTCCGTGGGCCAAACCGTGCGATAAACTGCCTCGGCGAGCGGCGGATTTGACGCGAATACGACGTATGCGATCAGACCGAGCATAACGACGCCTAGGATCTTTACAAATAGATCCATTGCACGCCCAGCCTCTTTTACAAGAAACAGACCTATCGCAAGGGCGGCGCTGATAATCGCTCCGTATTCGACGGGGATATCGATCGCGGCGTTGAGACCGAGTCCGCTGCCGGCAAGGTTGCCGATGTTAAAAACAAGCCCACCGGCCGCTACCAAAGCTGCAAGGAGGTAACCGCTTCCAACTATCGTCTCATTTGCCACATCCTGACCGCGCTTGCCTGTGACGGTCAAAACCCGCCAGATATTTAGCTGTGCAAAAATGTCGAGAATAACCGACAGAAGGATGACAAAGCCAAAACTCGCGAGCAGCTGTGTTGTAAATACGGTTGTCTGTGTCAAAAATCCCGGGCCGACAGCTGAGGTAGCCATCAGAAAGGCGGCACCGAAAATAATCGAAGTGCGGGATGATTTTTGTGCGTCTTCAGCCATTGATCGCTTTTATAATAACTCCGTTTTCGATGAGTTTGTGATATATGGCCTCGGCAAATTCAAGAGCTTTTAAGCCATCCCCGTGAATACAGATTGTTTCGGCTATGATCGGGAGCGTTTGGCCACCGGTTGCTGTTACTGTTTCATTAGTTATAATCTGTAAAACCTGTGTGACAGCCGTGTGAGCGTCGCCAATCAATGCGTTTGGTTCGTTTCGCGGTGTCAGACTGCCGTCAGAATGATAGGTACGGTCTGCGAATGCCTCTGATGCCGTTTTGAGGCCGAGTTTTTTTGCTTCGCTGATAAGATCGCTGCCGGAAAGGCCAACGAGAATCAGGTTTTCATCTATATGCCGAACCGCATTAGATATCGTGTAGGCCAATTCGGCGTCCTTGGCCGATTGGTTGTAAAGAGCTCCGTGCGGTTTGACGTGCCTCAGTACGGCTCCGGCGGATTTGCAAATATCGCTGAGAACTACAATTTGTCCGGTCACGAGGTCGTAAATCTCCTCATAAGGCAAATTCATTGCGACACGCCCAAAACTCTCGCGGTCAGGAAAGCCAGGATGTGCCCCGATCACGACGCCTTTCTTTAAAGCCGTTTCGACGGCTCGCTGCATAGTCGCGGTGTCTCCGGCGTGAACGCCGCAGGCAATATTGACAGATGATACAAAATCCATCAGCTCAGCGTCATTGCCGCAACCTTCGCCCATGTCGCAATTGAGGTCGATAAAATGCATTTTTCAAATTATTTAATGTAAACAACCGGCAAGATTGCTCGAATTCTTTAATCCTTTCCCAGCTTCACTCCAACTCTAAGAAATTTTAATTCTCTTTCAAAAGCGAGTGAAAGTTTCTCTGCTTTTTCAGTTTCTACAAGGTGAAACGCGACTTTATCATTCGCCCCCAATTGTGCGAGCAATGGCAAATCTTTAGTGATAACGTGGGCGATCCGCGGATAACCTCCGGTCGTCTGATGATCGGCCATCAGTACTATTAACTGTCCGTCGGGCAGCAATTGAATTGTGCCAAAACTGACGGCTGACGACAGGATTTCGCGTTGCATTGTGGGCCTAATTGGTTTGCCTGTGAGCCTAAAGCCCATGCGATTAGAGATGTATGAGATCGCAAAGTCCTGAGTTAGAAGCATCTCGCGGGCTTTATTGCTCAAATTTTCAAATTCACTTCCCGGAATAATACGGATGGTCGGAAAAGAGCGATATATCGGAATAAGCGAACCTGCGATCCGTCGAGTGATAAAACTTTTGACCCCTTTTTGCCTCTCTTTGCAATCTATCCGGTCGCCCGATTCCAGCTTGCGCCCCTGAAAACCGCCGATACCGGCGGCAAGATTTGTGCTTGAGCTGTCCAGCCATTTATTAATATTGATTCCGCCCTTTACAGCGAGATATGTCCGATTGCCCATTGATTTATTGGTGAATTTCAATACGCTGTTCTTTATTGCAAAAAAAGTCCGCCAATTTTCTACCGGTTTGTCGTCCAATGTCGCAGTAAAATCACCGCCGCCGATCGCAGCAACGGTGTTTGATTTGAATACGATCTCGGGAGAGGGAAAGTGCATTTCGAACACAGCTTCGTTTTCATCGTTGCCGAGTAGAATATTGATCAATCTCACAGCCGCTCGGTCCATAACGCCAGTCGGATTGATCCCGAGGCGCCGAAAATTATTACGGCCCAAATCCTGAACCGTCGTCAAAATTCCGGGCTTTTGGATAAGCAACGTCATGTCTAAAACTCATCGTACGCAAGGACAATTCTAAACCATAAAAAATCTCACATTATCACCGGGCCGCAGAAAGCTTGGTTCGGCCGCATCGGGTGTAAACATTTCGGCCTCGGTACGTCCGATTATTTGCCAGCCGCCGGGTGAGGCGAGTGAATAGACGCCGGTCTGCCGTCCGGCGATGCCGACGCTGCCTTTGGGCACACTCATGCGCGGCGTTTCTTTTCTCGACACGGCGATTTGCTTGTCCACTTCGCCCATATATGCAAATCCTGGTAGAAAACCAAGCATGAATACGCGATAGGTTGCGGCGGTGAATATTTCAATAACTTTTTTTTGCGTAAGGCCGCATTCTTTTGCAATTTGACCGAGGTCGAGAGCCGATCCTTTATCGAAATTGACGGGGATTTCGACAGTTCGGGGCGTGGCCGGTTTTGATGCGGGAAAATTATTGAGAGCTTCGGTCGCAAGACTTTTGACGGCTTCAAACGCGGTAGGGAACTGGGCGAAACTCATCCGCACGTTGCCAAGATCATAAAATATCGTTGTCGATGCATACGCCGGAATCGACTCAATAAATCCCGAAAATGGGTTATGTTCGAAATAGTCCGACAAAGCAAGTGCTTTCTGATTGAGTTCGAGCGAGATCGTATTACCAAACTCGACCGTCAATGCCGAATCACCCAGAGGAAATATCCTGATCTCAGGTTCGCTCATATTTTATCTGCTTCGCTGTTTTGGATCGAGGTATTCTCGGAGCCCGTCGCCGATAAAGTTAAAGGCGAGAACGGTCAGAGCAATCGCCATCCCCGGAAAGAAGAGTACGTGAGGCGAACTGCTGAAAAATTGCCGGGCTTCCTCGATCATCGTTCCCCAGCTCGGTGCCGGCGGAGGAATCCCGAGCCCGAGAAACGAAAGTGATGCCTCGGACAATACGGCCCCAGCCATGCCGAGCGAAGCCTGAACGATGAGAGGCTGCACAGCGTTTGGCAAAATATGAGTGAACAAAATTCGCATATTGCTCGCGCCGAGAGCCCGTGCGGCGAGGACGTAATCGTATTCACGCACCTTTAAAACCTGACCTCGCATAACGCGTGCATAACCGACCCAGCCGATCACACAGAGTGCGGCAATCAGTTTTCCCTGACCGGCTCCGAGGAAAGCAACGAGCGCAATGGCAAGCAGCAAACCGGGAAAGGCGAGGAAAACGTTAAACACGTAACCCGAAAGAAACTTATCGACAAAACCGCCGTAAAATCCTGCAATGGCACCAACGAACGTACCAAAAATAGATGAGACCACGACGACCGTGATGCCAACCTCGAGCGATATTCTTGCCCCATAAACGACACGCGAAAAAACATCCCGCCCCAACCCGTCGGTGCCAAACCAATGTTCGGCAGACGGAGGAAAATACCGCATCGCCAGATTCTGGGCCGTCACATCGTGCGTCGCTATAAACGGAGCAAAGATCGCGGCCAATATAAACATGGCGGCGATAGCGAATCCGATGTATGCGAGACGAGACATTTGTTAGTGAAAAACTAAAAGTGAATAGCGAAAATAAAAAAAAAATCGCTCAAATCGATAACGTTTAACTAAACCGTATGCGCGGATCTAATTTTCTATAAACAAAATCCGTCAACGAATTTGCCAAAATAAAGGTGATGCTAATGACGAGGACGCAGCCTTGCACCAGGCGATAATCACGTTTGCCTATGCCGTCCTCTAAAAGCAAAAGGCCCAGTCCCTGCCAGTTAAAAATTTTTTCGGTAATTATCGCACCGGCAAGCAGGACGCCGAGCTGTAGACCAAGGATCGTGACGACCGGGATGAGGCCGTTTTTTAGGACGTGTTTGTACAAGACCTTTCGCTCGCTTACGCCTTTTGCACGGGCGGTGCGAACGTAATCTTCGCCAAGTTCCTCGATGACGCTTGAACGCACCATTCGCGTCAGAATTGCCGACAGTGCGGCTCCGAGTGTAACGGCCGGCAGAACAATGTCCTCAGGATAATAACTGCCGGTTGGCGAGAACCAGCCCAGTTTGACCGCAAAAATGTAAACCAGAAATGGCCCGATAACAAAGGTTGGCAGCGATATTCCCATCAGGGCAAAAAATGAGGCAGCATTATCAACCAGCGAATTTTTTCGTGAACCGGCCAAAACGCCGAGAGGCAGAGCAATGCCGATGGCGACCAGCATCGCAGCTATGGCGAGCTTGATCGTAGCTGGATATCGCTCGAAGATCATATCGAAGATCGGACGGTCCGTCTGAAACGAAGTGCCGAGATCGCCCTTGAGCAATCCAGTCCAGTATTCAGCATAACGATTTTCCAGTCCGTTCCAGATAAATCCGCTCTCACCGCTATAAGAAAAGAAAAACGCAGGACGGTCGAGGCCATGTTTCACTCTAAAATTCTCGATCTGCTCCTGAGTTGCCGTTTCGCCCAGAATCACGGTCGCAGGGTCACCCGGCACGACCTCTATTAGAAGCGTAACGAGCGAAACGACCGTCCAGATCACGAGCAACATCAGTGCGAACTGGCGGGCAAAATTCAGAAGTTTATATTTCATCAAGAATTACGGGCGTGCGATAAATTCTATAATTAAATAGGGGGTGATGACAATTGAAGCTCTGGCATCCTGCCTGCCCGGAAGAAATTGCCCGGAAGAAATATTACGAGGCTGACAGTATGCTCACACTCCCGGTGTGCAAAGCCGCGATGCCGCCGGTGAGGTTTTTGTATTTGACGTCAGTAAAACCCGTAGTTTCCATGAGCTCGACCAGCTTTTTTTGATTCGGAAATTTTGAAACCGAGTCCGGCAAATACTCATACGCACCCCGAGATCCGCTGACCGCTCCGCCGATACGAGGCAAAACGTGCGAGAAATAAAAATTGAACAGTTGTCCAAAGCCCGGCACAATGGGTGTCGAAAACTCAAGGACGGCCAGCCGTCCACCGGGTTTGATAATACGGTGAAGTTCACTCAAACCGCGCTCAACATTCGCCAGATTACGCAGTCCGAATGCGATGGTGACTGCGTCGAACTCTCCATTATCAAATGGCAAAGAATGAGCATCGCCCTCGACGTAAGGAATTGGATGGGTTTCCGTCTTCGATTTTGACTTGGCAAAATCGAGCATTGGACGGCAAAAATCGGTGCCGATGATCTGTGCGTGTGAATTTTTATTAAGCTCTAACGACAAGTCGCCGGTTCCGCAAGCGACATCCAAAACGACGGCGTTTTTGCGATCAAGAACGTCGCGTAATTCGTAAGCTACGATTCGACGCCAGCGTTTATCGATGTTTAGCGAGAGAACGTGATTGAGCAGATCGTAACGTCCGGCGATACCCGCGAACATCTCGCGCACAGCCCTGGCATGTGCCGCTTCTTTAGCGTTTATTTCGTTCTGCACTGTTATTTGGCTGCCGGAGTCGTCAGTAGCACGGTGACGACCGGTAGTATGCTCGCACTTTTAGCAAATGCGTTAACATCAGCAAGTGTTACGTTGTCTGCGGAACGGGCATCCGCCTCGGCGCTTGTCAGCTTGTATGTATCCATATCGAGCCAGTGGTCAGAGACGGGCTTTTTTAGCCACGCAGTTTGAATCTGGCGCTTCGCGGTCACAAATTCAGCTTCAGTAATCGGATCAGAAATGGCTTTGCCAATCAGGTTGTTGGCGTTCATCTTGCCATAGCCACTACCGATATCGCCTTTTCCGGCGGAAAATCCGATGGTTATGATGCCCGGTAAAATATGAGCATTATTGCGGACAAAAAGTCCCTCCGAATCAGCCTCTGGCAAGCGGGAGCGCAGGCGGTTTTCAATGATCGCGGCAAAAACCATCGACGGAACATAGGAGTTATCTTTACGAGCCACGCCGCGCATTGCAAACCTTACTGCGGCGGTATCGGGGTTAGGCGATGGGAGACTCAGCATAGATGTCGAAGGTTCATCGGGCTGTCGAAAGGTTGACGGTACTTTTTTGTCAGATTTTAACCAGCTGCCAAAGAATCGCCTTATCGCTCTGAAACCAAGCGCCCGGTCAAAATTACCTGAGACAGCAATCGTTGCATTGTCGGCAGATAGAAAACGGCCTTTTGCATCAATCAGATCGGCAAAATCTATTTTTTTCAGAGATTCCGTGTCGCCATCCTCGGGCCTGCCGTAGGGAAATGTTCCCAACAGTCGCTTCGCGACCGCCCTGTCGGCGACATACGCCGGTTCTGTCTCCCACACAGCAGCCTTAGCAGCGAGAGCGGTCCTGAGTTTAACCGTAGTCTCTTTTTCGATGGCAGGAAATGCTATAGCCGCCGACAAAGTCTCAAGCATAGACAAAAAACCATCGGGCCGTGACGACGCATTTATCTCGATGTAATCGTAATTTGACACAACCTCTAGCCCGCCGCCGAGATCCTCGGTAAAGAATTCGCGGGAGGCTTCGTTTGGAAAAATATTATCGGCGAGCAGCTGCATAACGCCCTCTTTGCCCTGGGGATCAAAGGCCGAGCCGGCGTGTACGCGTATCCTGACAGACACCTTATTGGCCCGTGTGTCCGGCCACAATAGGATTTTTAGGCCGTTTAGCAATTTCTCCTGCTTTGGTGCGGGCATCGTCTGCGAGAAGATCGCCGGAGCGACGAGAGCAAACAGGATAATGACTATCAAGCCAATAAAAATAATTTTTTGGAATACTTTTTTATTATTCATCGTATATATAATTGACTGCTCGGAATTGTTATCCGATTAGTTGCCGGAACGCCGCGGTATGTTGTCGCGTGATTTGATAAGAAACATTTTCTCAGGTTAGTTTCATAAATGAAAATTTTAAGAGGCTAATGGGCATCGCGTCAAACAGATGCGGCATCTATGAGAATTGAGTGATACGCACACAGCGGTTCCAGAGATTTAGTGAAAAATCACTCAACTTCTGAAATAATCGCGGTATAATCGTTTTATCATTATGTCGTCCGCTCCAGGAGCGTTGATATGAGAGGGTGAAGATGGGAAAAATAGTTAAATTTTGCAATACGTGTGACGAAGGTTTCGCTGAGAAGTTTGGTTTTTGTCCGAATTGCGGGCAAACGCTTCAGACTTTTGAGATGAATCCGGTTGTTTCTGCGGCCCCGGCGGTCGAAAAATCAGCTGTGGCTCAGATTGTTTCCCCAATTGCGGCGGAGGTTGCCGAACCGCCCGTCGGTATCGTACAGGAAGCTGCTCCGGTAGTCGAGGATACAATTATCGAAAAACCGGTTGCTCAGGAACCTCTCATCGCTCAACCGGTCGAGACGCCTGTCGTTAAAGCTCCCGCTCCAAAAGCGGTTGCTGCGACGCCACCGTTTGTCCAAAAGACGGCTGTTGATGTGGACCGCAAACCAATTCCAAGTAAATCTACACCTCTATCGAATCGCGACGATAGCGGCTTTTACGTTACAGTTATTGAAGAAAAGAATGTCGGCAAACGACGTGTTTTGCTAGCCGGTGCTCTTGGCGCCATGCTTTTAACGCTGATGTCGGGGCTGGTTTACAATCTCTTTAGTAAAGACCTGGAAGTCGGCTCGATCAATGATGACATTTTTAATGCCGTTATTGTTGATCTGGAACCGACGGCGATTGAAGAAGAAGTTAAGAAGCAAAAAGATAAAGACGGCGGCGGCGGCGGCGGCGGCGGCCGTGAAGAGAAGGAAGAAACGACAAAAGGCGATCTGGCCGATCAGTCACCAAAACCCACACGTCCGCCTGACGCAAAAGTTTTTAGGAGCGATAACTTCGAGCTAAAAATGCCTCCTCCTCAAACGGAAGGCAACCGGACTTTTCCAAAAGAGAATGATAGATACGGTGATCCCAATGGCCGCTTTACCAGTTTCTCTAATGGAACCGGATCAGGCGGCGGCCAGGGTAGCGGTGTTGGCACCGGCCAGGGCAGCGGACGCGGCACTGGAGCCGGTTCTGGTATCGGTTCGGGAAGCGGCAGCGGACTGGGTACGGGTAACGGCGGAGGTTTGGGGTCTGGCAGCGGAGATTTGGCACCACCACCACCGAAACCGGTCGGCGTCACTCAGGGGTTAAAGATACTCTCAAAACCGCGTCCTGGTTATACAGATGCGGCGAGAACAAATAATATTCAGGGTACTGTTATTCTTCGTGTTACGTTTTTGGCATCAGGCCAGATCGGCAGTATTTCGGCAGTCAAAGGTTTGCCAAACGGTCTGACTGAACAGGCGATAGCAGCCGCCCGGCGAATCAGTTTTGAACCACAAAAACGGGATGGCCAGGGACTCTCAGTCACAAAGCAGATCGAATATTCATTCTCTATTTACTAGAAGTTCACTAAAATAAAGAAAAAGGCTGTCCAAAAATTAAGTTTATGGACAGCCTTTCTTGCGTGTTTAACACCGCCTAAAGGATTTAAGAGTGAATACCAGAGTTAGTGGGCTTCGTAGTAAATAGATGGCCGTAGCTCATTTAGGTGAATTTCGTTTCCGGCAACTCCATACCTCAGATCGTGTCGTCGCGCGATTTTGAATTTTGGTTAAGCTCGTACCTCTCGTCGTCGCGCTTTTCTATCTTTTTTACAAAATCGAGCGGCTCATTGTCTTCAAAATTAATGCCCATTGCGTGAGCATTTTCCTCGACATTTGATTGATCAGGTGTCGGATTGTGGCCAAAAACGCTCTCCGCACCCGACGTATTAACCTCTTCCCAAGTCGCATCAATGTCGCCGCCTGAGTCGGCCGGTGATGACGCATGGTTCTCCTCAAGACGTTCGATCAACTCGTCCGGAGCCTGAGGAGCGTCATCGATTTGATCTTTTCGCACCGCGTCTATCTCCTGATCGGCCACGGGAGCATTCTCGTAGATTTCCAATTCCTTTCCATTTATCATTTTATTTCCCCTTGTTTAGCTCTATTCTTTCAAACAATGTCAAAAATCGTCTGTCTAGATGAATACAATCGATTGCGACGAAGGTATCTCGAACCGTTTACGACATCGCATGTTTTTGCACATCAGCATATCGTCGACACGGACCATATAGTCGCGTGATTTCTGAAACTGGGAGCGCTCGTGGTCATTCAGATTTCGCGGGCCTTGCTTTTTCTTAGTCCGCTTTATCCAACGCACCTCGTAATCGGCACGCTCGCGGCAGTTAGGGCATGAAAAGTTAGCAGTCTTAGTTTCCTGTCTCTCGTCAAATATATCGCGTTCGTGCATTTTTCTATTGTAACTGATTGATCGAAGAGGTGGAACAAGATTTTAACGTGTGTCAGTAGTACCCGCCACCACAGACGATGCCGGCAGGTCACGCAAATATTTGAAACTAAAAATCCCGGTATCATGCCCATCAGTGAAATGAAAATTCAGAGCATAGCGACCCACGATTGAGATATGGTCAAATGCCATATCGTCGGGGACGCTTTCATTTCTCAGTATTTTTTCGCCGGTCCATTCGTTAACGCAGGTCGCACACGGGCATGAACGCCGCAGTTGGGCGGCACTGTACTGCGTCTCGGCATCGTCAGACCATTTGATCGATACCTTACTGTCCGATTCTTCGATAATTTGTGTTGGTTCGAGCATCCTAGTTGTCAGTTTAAGTTTTCACTTTTCATTTTTTCCCGCTTCTTATCGACTCAATTTAGTTTCTATTTCCTGCGGGTCTATTCCATAATGCGTGGCGTGATATACAGGTTTGCCGTCTTTGATGACAAATGCCTGTGGCGATTGGTGCCGGTGGCCGGTGCGTTCGGCGGCGGCATTTGAAAGGCTGCGGTTTTCCTGGATGACGATCACGTGGACTTCGCCATTCACATCGCCTAATTGATGCAAAATATCAGCACTGATTCCACAGCTATTGCTGTGTTTTATGAGGACGACGGCATTTTGGTGTGATTTGTCAAAGAGGGTATCGAGCTGTTTCTCTGTTGTTATTTGAATAAATTTTGCAGGCATTATTAAATTCCTCCGCCGTAAATATTTGGCGGCGGAGGATCGAAACGGCGATTATCCTGACCCGGAAATATCTTTCTATATGCTACGACATTGGTCGCAATAATAACAGGGATCACAAAATAAACCCCGATGCAAAGGGCGGCATAGCCAGCCAGGATTAGGACAAAATTGAACGCGATCAAACCGCCGACACCGCCCAGATTTTTAAAAACAGCCCGTGCGCTTGTCGTCATTGCCTTGACGGCACCAAAATTTTTATCAACGATCAGCGGAAATGAAAATATAAGCAGCGTATGGACGCAGACCATCAATACTATCAATATAAAATCGACCACAAATGCTCCGATAAGCATAGCCATCAATTCGTCCTGGCTAAGTTTGCTGCCCATTACGGCTGACAGGAGTATGGGAACGTAGATAACTGCGTACACCAGTATCAGCGGCACAATTATAAACAGCATAACGATGAGGCCGGGCAGAAACCATTGAAAACCTTTCCACAGGTCGTCAAATGATATTGGATGGCCGTCGATCTTTCGCAAATAGCTGTAAAATATACCGCATGTCAACGCTCCGGCCACGATAAAGAATGAAATGCCGCTGAGCATTCCCCCGACCAGCCAGATCGCA
Source organism: Pyrinomonadales bacterium (assembly GCA_038257355.1). Taxonomy (GTDB): domain Bacteria; phylum Acidobacteriota; class Blastocatellia; order Pyrinomonadales; family Pyrinomonadaceae; genus OLB17. Next base: position 22,763 of record JBBSJK010000015.1, read on the forward strand.
AACAACAGCCAATAGTCGCTTTTGATCAGCTCCCAGGCCTCTTTGGCACATTCGATAGGTTTGATAACGCCTGATTTGATTTCCAAATTTCGCATTAGTTATTCCTCGTCGTAAATATTTTTAATATAATCCGTGACCATCCGGTCGCTCGAAAATTGCGGCGTCAGCGTCGCGATCGAATTCTTCATACGCCTTATCCAATCGGTCGGTAAACCATTATTGTCAATCGCATAATACGCCGGAATCAGTTCATTTTCGAGCGTTGAATACAACGCTTCACCGTCCTCGACATCCATCTCGTCATCAGTCAGGTCAGTATCCAAATCGCCGATTACAAAGCCGTTTTCGCCGTTATACCCCTCGACCCACCAGCCATCAAGAACCGAGAAATTGAGCGCTCCGTTTATCGCGGCTTTCATCCCGCTAGTTCCGCTTGCCTCCATCGGTCGACGCGGGACGTTCATCCAAACATCGACGCCATGAACGAGATAGCGGGCGACTTCCTGATCATAATCCTCAATAAACACAGCTCGTTTTTGCCAATTCGAGTCGTGATTGATGCTCATCAGATCCTGCAATATCTTCTTTGCGGTCTTGTCTTGAGGGTGAGCCTTACCGGCAAATACAAACTGCACAGGCCGTTCAGCGTGGTCGACCATTTTAAGCAATCGGGGCAGATCTGAGAACAGAAGGTCCCAGCGTTTGTAGGCGGCAACTCGGCGTGCAAAACCGATCGTCAACACGTCGGGCGAGAATAATTTCCGCGTATCTTCGTGTTCGTTGATCGTTTCGAGATCGCCAGTTTCTTTAGAACGAGTGCGTTCGCGGATATATGCGATCAAAAGATTTTTTAGGGTCTGATGTGAGTTCCAGATGTCTGTGTCGGATAAAAAATTAACCGCTTTCGCCCATGTTTCCTCGTCACGAACTGCCTCGTGCCAATCGGGGCCGACATTTCGCTCATATAGCGTTTGAAATACGGGTGCGACCCACGTCGGAGCATGAACGCCGTTGGTTACCGACGTTATCGGCACTCTATCGGAATCGGATAACTCAGGAAACATCTTGAGCCAAAGGTCACGCGAAACCTCGCCGTGCTTTGCACTGACGCCGTTTGCAGACCGACACATGCGTAACGCAAGCGGTGTCATGCCAAACGATTCGGTGTCATCAGACAGATTTGCCCGGCCGAGGGCAAGGAATTCAGTGTTTGTTAATTTTAGCGATGCAATATACTCGTCGATGAAACACTCATCGAGTATTTTAGGTGGGAACATGTCATTGCCCGCCGCAACCGGTGTGTGTGTGGTAAAAACACACTCTTTGCGAACGGCAATTGCGGCATCGGCAAAGCTGTCGCCGGGATTGGATTCGAGATGTTCCTTTGCGAGCTCAAGCGTCAGAAATGCTGAATGCCCTTCGTTTAAATGGAAAACTGACGGAGCGATACCGAGTTTTCTTAGAAGCCGCACACCGCCGATGCCCAGCACTTTCTCCTGCACAATCCGGGTTTCCGTATCGCCGCCGTATAGATGGCCGGTGATGAGCTGGTCGATATCACTATTCTGAGGAACATGCGTATCGAGCAGATAGAGCGATATACGGCCGATACGGGCGAGCCATGCCTGAGCGACGACCTCACGGTCGCGAATGTGGACCGAGACAGTCACACGCACTCCATTAGCGTCAAAAACAGGCGTTAGAGCGAGCTCGGACGCGAAGACGTCGTTATATGACTCTTCCTGCCAACCGTCGTGGCGGATCTTTTGCCGAAAATAACCATATCGGTATAACAGCCCGATTGCGACTAGCGGCAGATTTAGATCGCTTGCCGATTTGAGATGATCGCCCGCGAGGATACCGAGCCCGCCAGAATAATTTGGCAGCGAATTGTGCACACCGTACTCGGCGCAGAAATAGGCCGCCGGTTTACCGGTTGCAGGTTGCCGGGTGTTGTTTAAGGGTTGCGGATCAATATTTAGGTAATTATTAAATTTATCGCTAAATCGATCTAATCGTTCGACATACGCCGCGTCGGCGGACTTTTGCCATAGCCGGAGCAGGCCGATCGCTTTTAAGAATCGTCGCGGGTTTTGCTCGCACTTGTCCCAAAGCGTGGGATCGAGTTCTCGAAAAAGTGCGGTTCCCTCGGGCTGCCAAGACCAATAGAAATTTGCCGAGATTGCTTCGAGAGACTTAAGATTTTCAGGTAATTCGCGTCTTAAATCGAAATCTGTTCTAAAAACCGTTTGCGTATGTTCTCTGACTGCTTGTTGTGTTGCGATATCGGTCAAGGCCTCCGTCATAAATTCGTTGGATGTGCTGCAAGAAGTATCCAACGAATATAAACGAAGTGAGGCGGAGTTTCAAATTTTTACGTTTTAAACCATCAGATTCACATTAGAATCCCGTTTCGGTATAATCTGAAATTTCGCGAGGACAATAAACTAACATGAAACTCAATATCATCCCCGTAAAATGGACGGACGAAGGCGTCGATATGCTCGATCAGCGGCTGCTGCCGACCGAGGAAAAATGGCTGATGCTCAGGACTTATGACGAAGTTGCGGTCGGTATCAAGGACATGGTCGTGCGCGGTGCACCCGCAATCGGCGTGTCGGCGGCATATGGCATCGCTCTCGGAGCCAAGAATTTTGTCGGAACGAGCGTTGCCGATCTTGAGGATGAGATGGAATTTATAAGCGATGTTCTCGGAAAAACGCGTCCGACTGCTGTCAACCTGTTTTGGGCGATAGACCGGATGAACCGCACCTTTCAGAATGCAAAAGCGGATGGGAAATCAGTAAGCGAGATCAAGCTCATACTGATAGAGGACGCAAAGGCGATTCACGAGGAAGATATCGAATCGCAACGGCTAATCGCCAAATTTGGCGGCGAACTGCTGAGCGACAACGACACCGTCCTCACGCATTGCAACGCTGGGGCGTTGGCGACCGGCGGCGTTTGGGGTACGGCGCTGGGTGTGATTCGCGGGGCGGTCGATCAGGGCAAGGTGATCTCGGTCATTGCCGACGAGACGCGGCCATACCTGCAAGGTGCACGTTTGACCGCATGGGAATTGATGCAGGATGACATTCCCGTCACGCTCATTACAGATAATATGAGCGGCCACATTATGAAAAAAGGCGGTGTCCACGCCGTCGTCGTCGGCAGCGACCGCATCGCCGCCAACGGCGATGTCGCCAACAAGATCGGAACCTATATGGTCGCCGTCCTCGCCAAACGCCACAACATCCCGTTCTACGTAGCCGCCCCGCTCTCGACCGTCGATCTAAACTGCCCGACCGGCGACGAAATTCCAATCGAAGAGCGCGATATCCGCGAGGTCACTCATATGAAAGACATTCAACTCGCCCCAGACGACACCCTGGTCAGCAATTACGCCTTCGACGTGACCCCAAACGACCTCGTAACCGCCATTATCACTGAAAAAGGCGTGGCTAGGGCACCTTATATTGAGAGCTTGAGGAAGCAGTTTGAGGAATAGAAATGCCGGGATGTACTAGCTAGATTGTGGTAAAATAGAAGATATGAAAAATGGCGTTCCAACATTTCTCGGATCTCGGAGTGATATAATAGTCGATTACTGAATCGCCATTCATTTTTTTTGATCGCCCCCACTACTTAACTCTACTAAAAAAAACTTTATGATCGAACGCGAACAAATCGAGATGGATGTGGTATTTGTTGGTGCGGGGCCGGCAAATTTGGCCGCTGCACTGCATCTTAAACAAAAGGTCAGGGAACACGACGAGCTGGTAGGAAAAGGCCTCAGAAAAGCCAAACTCATCGGTGATCTCGAGATAGCAATTGTCGAGAAAGGCCCATTTGTCGGCGCACATATCTTGTCGGGCGCGGTGATGGACCCGATCGCGATACGCGAATTGATGCCGGATTTTCTGGCTCAGGGCTGTCCGGTCGATAGCGTTGTGACGGAAGACGCTTTTTGGTATCTGACGGAAAAAAAGGGAATTAACTCACCGCTCGTGCCGCCGCCGCTCAAGAATAAAGGCAAATATATCGTTTCACTTAGCAAGGTTTGTGAGTGGCTCGGCGAAAAATGTGAAGAAGCGGGGATAAATATCTTTCCCGAGTTTCCGGCCGCCGAGGTCCTTTATGATGCGAATGACTCGGTTATCGGTGTTAGAACAGGTGACAAAGGAATCGACAAAGAGGGCAAGCAAAAAGCCAATTTTGAACCTGGTGTCGATCTGCTGGCAAAAATCACTGTTTTGGGGGAGGGATCACGGGGTTCGCTGGCCAAACAGATCACAGCCCGGCTCGGCCTGGATCAAGGTAAAGAGGCACAGGTTTTCTCGCTCGGTATTAAGGAATTGTGGGAATTGCCGGAAGGTAATTTTCCCGAAGGCAAGGTCGTTCACACCCTTGGTTTTCCGTCGGATACAAGGACGTATGGCGGCGGCTGGATTTACGGGCTAAAGGACAACGTCGTGAGTATCGGTTACGTCACAGGGCTCGATTACGAAGACCCGATGATAGATCCGCATGCCGAATTTCAAAAATTTAAGACGCATCCGAAAGTCGCCGAGGTTTTAAAGGGCGGCAAGATGATCAAGTACGGCGCCAAATCGATCAACGCCGGCGGCTATTACACGATGCCAAAACTATTTGCCGATGGCGTTTTGATCGTCGGAGACTCGGCATCGTTTCTAAACGGCCAACGGATCAAGGGAATTCATACGGCGATGAAATCCGGAATGATCGCGGCAGAGACGATCGTCGGAGCTTTCGAACACGAAGATTTTTCATCGAAAACGCTCAGGCATTTTGATGAGAAGATAAGTTTAAGCTGGATCTATGACGAACTTCATCCTGTTCGTAATTTTCATGGAGCGTTTCAAAAGGGTCGCTGGTCGGCTCTCATTAATACTGCTCTGCAGTTTTTGACAAAGGGACTCGCATGGGGATTTATGCCGAGGGAGCACCACGTGCCGGGATACGAGCGGATGCAGACAATCGGCAGTCGGCAATCGGCAGTCGGCAGTGACGGAGTTGGGCCGTCAGAGCATTTGAAGCTGGAACGTTATGCCAGCGTGCCGTTTGACAAGGTTACGACCTTTGACAAGGCAACGGATGTATTTTACGCCGGTGTCGCGCATAACGAAGATCAGCCATCACACCTGCATATTCTCGATACCGAAATATGTGCAACCCGCTGTGCTGAGGAATATGGCAACCCGTGTCAGCGGTTTTGCCCGGCGTCGGTCTATGAGATGGAAGAGAGTTCGGCCAGCGGACGAATGGAGCTAAAGGTCAATTTCTCAAACTGCGTCCACTGCAAGACATGTGACATCGCCGATCCGTATCAGATCATCAACTGGGTCACGCCAGAGGGCGGCGGCGGGCCAAATTATAAGGGAATGTAAAAATTTGGGGACGGTGCTTCTTTGCGGCAAGCCGCAAGAATTGTTTACTGGAGTAATTGTGCAGCCGTCCTGGCCGATTCTGACCTGCCAGCTAACGCAGACGGTAGTGACAGGTTAATTCTCAAGTATTTCAAAATTTACTTTCTTTTCTTCGAATTCACGCATTGCGATGCGGGTGGATTTTGTTTTTCGCATGTCCATGTCCACGCGGGGGATGGCACCGCGTTGGAGCTGTTTGCTGCGCTGGGCGGCGAGGATTATCATTCGATATTTGCTGTCGATCGCGGGCGGATCGATTATCTCTTCTACTTCAACTTCTTCGGTTTCTTCGACCATAATTTAGCTATTCTCCATCGAACAGATGCTTAGAGGCATCAAAACTATCAAGGATACCCTGAATTGCACCGCTTTGTCTATCTACGTTCTGGCGTTCGGCGAGAATAATAGCGGCAATCTGGCTGGTGGCCGTCGCGAGTTCGTCGTTAATGACGACGTATTTGAATTTAGAATACTGCATAACCTCTTTAAAAGCGTTCCTCAAACGGGTATTGAGTTCCGGCTCCGCCTCGGTGCCACGGGATGTCAGACGTGACCGGAGGACGTTAAACGAGGGCGGCAGGATAAAAATGTTGATGCTCCTGTCCGGCAGCCGCTCGACGATCTGTAACGCACCCTGCACATCAACCTCGACGATCAGATCTTTGCCGGTGCTAAATACCTTTTCACTTTCGCCCAGAGATGTGCCGTATAGATTGCCGTGCACATCAGCGTACTCGAGAAACTCATCGTCATCAATGAGCCGCTGAAAGTCCGCGCGGCTGACAAAGTAATATTCGCGCCCGTCCACCTCGCCAGACCGCTGAGGCCGTGTAGTGTGCGAAACCGAATAGCCGAGATCGGGCAAAAAACGACGAACCTCTTTAATCAGAGTGCCCTTGCCGCCGCCGGACGGCGAGCTGATGATTATTAATTTTCCTTTCATTCAATCAGGGGTTTTGATCTTTGGTCTTTGGACTTTTTATTTGGTCTTTGTCCTTAGTCGGTGGGCATTGGGGTCAAGATTAAAGATTAAAGACCAAAGACCAAAGCCGACTTCTATCATTCCACATTCTGCACCTGTTCTCTAATTTTCTCAATTTCACTTTTAATCGCAAGGGCATTTTCTTTGACGATCATATTATTTGTTTTCGAGGCGATTGTGTTGGCCTCACGGTTAAGTTCCTGAGTCAGGAAATCGAGGCGTTTGCCGGCATCACGCTGGTCGGCGACGATGGAGCGAAAATGCTCGATGTGATTTGTCAACCGGGCAATCTCCTCGGAGATATCGGCGCGGTCTGCCAAAAACGCCACTTCCTGGGCGATTCGACCTTTATCGATATCTAGCTGAGAATCAGTTTTTGCGAGTAATTCGTTTATGCGTTTGGTGAGACGGCCGCTGTATTCTTCGGCTACCTTTGCTGATTCGCTTTCGATGGCCGGCATCCGGTTCTCGATCTCGTTGATACGGGATGTAAGCTCGGCGGCGAGCATCTCGCCTTCTTTTGTACGCATGGTTTCGAGATCGTCAATGGCGATACCGAAAACTTCCTCGACAGTCTTTAAAAATTTGGGATCTGGTTCCTGCTTTTTTGTCGTGACGACGTTTGGCAGGCGTGCGATGACATTGATATCAGGTTCGCCGGACAGCGAAAACTCATCGCGTAGTTCTTTCATTGCCGTCAGATAACCTGAGATCATCGGCCGGTTCAGCTCAAATTCGACGGCGTCAGTTCGGTCATATTGCAGATTGACCTCGACACGGCCGCGGGCGAGCCGGTTGCTGATAAGCTTTTTGATCACCGGTTCGAGCAATTGTAATTCGGCGGGCAGCCGCAAATTAATATCGAGAAAACGGTTGTTTACCGTCTTGAGTTCGACCGTGATCGAATAATTATTTTCGGATGCCGAAGCGCGTCCAAAGCCTGTCATTGATTTCATATTTTATTTCTCGCCCGCAACTTCCATATCGGCAAACTGCAGTTCATATAGCTTTTTGTATGTGCCGCCGTGGGCCAGTAATTCGTCGTGCGTGCCCGTCTCGATGATTTGTCCTTTTTCCATCACGACTATCTTATCCGCTTTTCGAATGGTTGACAGGCGGTGAGCGATAACGATCGAGGTGCGGTTTTGCATCAGATTGGAGAGAGCCTTTTGAACAAGTGATTCGCTCTCGGTGTCGAGCGCCGATGTCGCCTCGTCGAGGATCAATACCGGAGCATCGACCAGAACGGCACGCGCAATAGCAATACGCTGACGTTGGCCGCCTGAGAGCAGGACGCCGCGTTCGCCGACAAGGGTTTCGTAGCGGAGAGGTAGCTGTTCGATAAATTCGTCAGCATAAGCGATGTGGGCGGCCTGCTCGATCTCGGCATTAGAGGCGTCGGGGCGACCGTACGAAATATTCTGCCGGACCGTGTGGTTAAACAGAACCGTTTCCTGCGTAACGAGGGCCATCTGTTTTCGCAGGCTGAGTACACTCGCATCGCGCAGATCGGTTTCGTCCCAGTATATCGTCCCATCGGTCGGATCGTACAATCGCTGGATCAACCTAGTCAGGCTCGATTTGCCGCCGCCGCTCTGCCCGACGAGAGCGACCATCTGGCCTTTTTTGATTTCCAGATCAACATCTTTAATGATCTTCTTTTTGCTGTTGCGGTAATTGAAGGATACATTTTTTAGCCTGATCGCGGTTTGCAGAGGCGTAAGTTTTGTTGCATTTAACTTTTCCGGAAGCGTTTCGTTTTCGTCCAAAATGCCCCAGACATCGCGGGCGGCAGCAAATGCTTTGGCGATCTCGTTATGCTGCCGCGATATTTTTCGCATTGGATCGTAACTGCTTAACAAAAAAAACAAAAACGCAAAGAACTGGGCTGCATCCATCCTAGCCGAGTCGATCTCGCGAAGTCCAAAATAGAGAAACACCACAATTGCCGCCATTCCAATCAATTCGATCGTCGGGGGCGACGTCGCCGAGATGCGTGCCGAACGCAGATTAGCCCGTCCGATCAGACGGGCAACGCTCATAAATCGTTTATGTTCATGCGGCTCGGCGGAGTAAGCTTTGACAATTATTTGATTCGAAAGCGTTTCTTGAGAGGTGTCATTGAGGTCCTTGTAACCTTCGAGCGAGACATCAGCGAGATTGCGCAGCCGACGGCTGAAATTTGTGGTCAACAGAGCAATAAACGGAGCGACGATCAGAGCTCCGAGCGTCAGCCGCCAATTAAAATAAAAAGCGGCTCCGATAAAGCAGACGAGCATAACCGATTCGCGCAAAACGTCGCGCAGATTGGACGAAACGGCAAGCTCGATGGCCGCACAACTTACAACGAGCCTCGTCACAAGGTAATTTGTCCGGTGTTTTTCGTAGAATACGGCAGATTGTTTAAGTAGATGATCGTACAGCTCTTCGCGCAGATTGAGGATGGCTGATTGACCGATCTTAGCCATCAGATATGCCGAAAAATACTCTGCAATTCCCTTCAAAATCGTAAAAGAAATTAGCAGGAACGAGATCATCATCCAGGCCCGGTACCAGTCGTCTGTTGGAATCAGGCTGTTCAGATCAAACAGCGTTTTACTCTTTGACGGGAGATTCTGAAATTGTTCAAAAATCGGGACAAGCAACGCTCCGGTCGCCGTCTGAAAAATGGCCCCGGCGATCATCGCAAAAAAGGCCAGCACAAATGTGAGCCAGTAAGGACGAACGTATTTGAGGAGCCGTTTTAGGTCGTTCATGCGGAATGTAAAGATTTGAATATACTTTAATTTGCCGTAAACTGTCCAAAAGTCTAAGTTTGCAACTTTTAAACTATCAGTGGCATCCTTTTAAAGTCAGCATTAATCTTGGGAGACGTTTATGAAAAATTCATTCGCGATCAGGGCATTAATAATTGGAATAGTAACAATTGCAATATCTGTCACGGCATTTTCACAGGTCGATATTGCTCGTAAGACAACGGCGATCACGTATCCGCTTGACGATACGGTTAACGTACAGTTTCGCGGAACGACGCGCTTTCCACGTATGAAAGGCGGAGCAAAGGTAAAACGGACGACGCGCAGCGGCACCCGAATTGAGCTGTCCGTCGATAATATGCCTCGTCCGTTTGAGCTAGGTGCGGGATATGCGACCTATATTTTATGGGCGATCTCGCCGACCGGCCAGGCGGATAATCTGGGCGAGATCAAACGCAGCGGTTTGTTTTTTATTGATTCTAAGGTCAACGTCACGACGCCGCTCCAGACATTTGCGCTTATGATTACTGCGGAACCGCATTTTCTCGTCACCCGCCCGAGCCAGACGATAATGCTCGAAAATCTGTATCCGACAGCAAAAAACGGCCAGTCCATCGGCACGACCCCGTCTGTCACCTATTTTGGTAATTCGAGCGATTACTTTCGTGATCCGGCAACGCCATCTATCGCCGAGACTGATTATGCCAGAACTCCGCCGGCGATTTTACAGGCTATCCAGGCCGTCGCTCTTGCCAGGTATGCCGGTGCTGAACGCGATGCATCTGTCGAACTTGCCGAGGCGGCTACCCTATTGCAAAACGCTGAGAATGCATGGCAGGCGGGGCGTGACGCAGATACTGTTGACATCGCCGCCCGCAAATCCATCAGCGCCTCAGTCCGTGCCGAATCTCTGGCAATACAGCGAAAGGACGCACGCGAAAAGCGTAATGTACAAACGCGAAACGACTCAGAGATCAGGGCTGCGGAAAATAGATTTTCGGATGCCCAGGAAGAGATCGAAAATCTTAAATCGGAACTCGCCCGCGAAACCAGAAACCGCGAGCTGGCCGAGCGAGATGCACTAAACTATTCAAATCAGGTCAAAGATTTGCGTGACGAGAACGCGCGTTTGCGCGAAGACCTCGTTAGAACGCGGGTCGATGTCGAGAATGCAAACGCAAAGCTCACGGTGATCGAAAACGAGAAAAAAGCGATCCAGGATAAAAGTGAGGCCGAGGCAAATGCCGCCCGCCTGCAAGCCGCAGAATCGGAACTTTTAAGTTCACTAAAAGTGTTTGGCACGGTGGTGAAAAATGAGCGCGGGATAGTATTAACTTTGCCCGAGACTCTCTGGGCCAGTACACGTTCGAGCAATCTCAAACCTCAGAGCGAAGGCAGGCTCGCGTCGCTCGGCGAAATATTGGCAAGCAATCCTGACTATCGTATCTCGGTCGAATCACACACGGACAACAGCGGTGCCCCAGCCCAAATACAAACTGTCACTGACCAACGGTCGTATGCAGTGGCAGAAAAATTTTCCACTCTAGGTGTTGAAGAAGGCCGGATCGTTGCCAAGGGTTATGGTGCCAGCGTCCCCGTCGCTCCAAACACAACCAACATCAACCGAGCCAAAAACCGACGGATACAGGTTATCCTGACTTTGTACACACGTTAATGATTATATTTTGACGGCTCCGCCGTGTTATTTTGAGTTTTTAAACGGCCTGCCGGGACGGACAAATATCGAACAGCGGGCATTCTTTGCATTTTGGCCTGCGGGCGATGCATATCTGGCGCCCGTGAAATATCATCCAGTGCGGAAATATCACCCAATCTTTTTTGGGCACCAGTACGGCGAGGTCGCGTTCTATCTTTTCGGGAGTTTTACTGTCTGTGAGGCCCAATAGCTGGGATATTCGCGAGACATGCGTGTCAACAACGACGCCTGCAGCAATGCCAAATGCGTTGCCGAGCACAACATTTGCCGTCTTTCGGGCAACACCGCCCAGCGTTAAAAGCTCATTCATCGTTTGTGGTATCTCACCGCCAAACTCCTCGATTATTCGCGCACAAGCAGCCTGGATATTCTTTGATTTGTTGCGAAAAAATCCGGTTGAATGTATATCCCGCTCCAGTTCCTCTTGAGAAACGTTTAGAAAATCCGCCGGCCCGCGATATTTGCGAAACAGGTTAGCCGTGACAATGTTGACCCGCGCATCAGTGCATTGTGCGGACAATATCGTAGCGATCAAAAGCTCAAACGGATTTGTATGATTAAGCGCACAATGAGCGTACGGATACGCCTTTTTGAGCCGCTTTATGACCTCAGCGGTGCGTTTTTTACGATCAGCGATCATTCCTCATAAGGCTAAAAAAGAAAGCATCAAAATGCAAATTTGAGATGGTTTGGGTAGAATCGTGTCCGGAAGACTAGAAATCGGAAATCAGAAATCCAAAGACCAAAGACCATCAAATGCAAATTCCCCTACTCGATCTAAAAGAACAAAACGACGCACTTCGCCCGGACATTGAGGCGGCTTTGGCACGTGTGCTTGATACAAATGGATTTATTCTCGGCGGGGAAGTGGCGGAGCTTGAAAATGAGCTCGCGGATTATTGCGGGACAAAGTATGCGATAGGGGTTGCATCGGGCAGTGATGCTATTTTGCTCGCTCTGATGGCGTTCGATGTTGGGCCGGGCGATGAGGTTATTACGACCCCGTACAGTTTTTTTGCTACCGTCAGCTCGATCACGCGACTCGGGGCCGTACCGGTTTTTGTCGATATCGATCCCGTCACATACAACCTTGACATCTCTCAGATCGAGGCAAAGATCACGTCGCGGACCAAAGCGATTGAGCCTGTCCATCTATATGGCCAATGCACTGATATGGCAGCGTTAAAGGCGATCAGCGAGCAACACGGCATACCACTGGTCGAGGACGCGGCACAGGCCATTGGAGCCGAGGAGAAGGGCATACGGGCCGGTGCCTTTGGTGCCATTGGGTGTTTTAGTTTTTACCCTTCAAAAAATCTCGGCGGCATGGGCGACGGCGGGTTTGTTTCGACGAGCGACGACGCCATTGCTAAAAAACTGCTTGCCCTACGCGTCCACGGGTCAGAGGAGAGGTATTATCACAAATACGTCGGCCTAAATTCGCGTCTCGATGGTTTTCAGGGCGCGGTCCTGCGTGTCAAACTGCCGCATCTCGACACCTGGACAGACCAGCGGAGGGCGAATGCCGATAATTACCGCCGGCATTTTACTGACTCAGGGCTAACTGAACAGATAAGTTTGCCGGTCGAACGCGAGGATGCTAAACATATCTATAATCAATATGTTATCCGCGTCCCGGGCCGTCGGGACGATCTGCGGGCGTATATGACAGAAAAGGGGATAGGCACAGATATTTACTATCCGCTGCCGCTGCATTTGCAGGAATGCTTTGCTTATCTCGGATACAATCCCGGCGATCTGCCCAATGCCGAAAAGGCGGCGAATGAGACACTCGCTCTGCCGATATTTCCAGAACTACGGCCTGAACAGCAAGAATATGTTGTAGATACAATAGCTGAATTTTATGCACTATAATTTGACTAAGAACTCGTAGGACACAATTTGCGGCGAAGCCGTTAGAAAAGAGCCAAACGTAGGACCTCTGGGATGATGAAAAGATAATTGTGGCCGCTTCGACGCGAAAGAATGGCCACGTTTTGGTGTCACATCGGAAGGCGGGCACAACTATCGTAATGCTAATGAGTGCAATAGTTAGCCTGTTCTACCTTCTGCCCCACTTTAAGTATTATTGAGTAATGGCCGCTGGCAATTTATGCATGACACAATTGTCATAGATGTAAAAAAAATCAAGGTCCGTGTCGTTCTCGTTGGAGCGATATTATTCTTGTTGGTTTTCGCTTGGTTTGCGATCCGTTGGCAGATAGGGAATTTACTTGCAAATCTAACGCTCGCCTCGGACCCAAACGTCTCGGAGATCGCCGATTTGGCTATCAGTTGGGCACCTGCCGACCCATCGGCCTACTCTCTCAAAGCATCCGCCGGAGAAGAAACGAACATCACGGTACAAGCGCTTGTCGAGGCGGTACGGCGTGCACCATACGATTATCGCTGGCGCATCGAGCTTGGACGGGCATATGAACAAAATGAGCAGATCGAGCTGGCTGAGATCGAGCTGCAAAAGGGGGTCGAGCTGGCTCCGTCGTATTCGTCTGCCCGTTGGCATCTCGGCAACTTTTACCTACGCCGCGAACGAGAGAACGAGGCGATCGCCCAGCTTAAAATGGCGGCAGAAAACAGCCCGGTCTATCGCGATCAGGTTTTTTCGCTGGCTTGGGATTATTTTAATAAGGACGCGATCCTGATCGAGAGACTGGCAGGTGAACGGTCGGATTTGCGCGCACGTTTGGCATATTTTTTTGCGGCCCGCGGACGGGCAGAAGATTCGCTGCGTAATTGGAATTCACTGAGCGATGAGGACAAGGAAATAAACGCTGTTATTGCAAGGTCAATAGCTCTCGGGCTGTTTGATCAACGGCATTATCCGGAGGCTCTCGAATTTTCGCGCCAGTTTGGCGGTGAAACCGAAGCCATGGCTGAGGTTGTAACCAATGGTTCGTTTGAAAAGAATGTCGGCGACACCGGGGATTCGCGATTTGGCTGGCTGATAGTTCGCAACGACCCAAAGTTTGAGGCCGTGACCGACAGCCGGGTAAAACGGGATGGCAACCGGAGTCTTAGAGTTACCTTTAAAAGTTTTATCAAGCCGGGTCTCGCGAACATTTTTCAAACTGTTGTAGTCGAGCCAAACAAAAAATACAAGCTGCGCTTCTGGCTTCGCACGGAAAATCTTAAAAGCGCCGGAGTTCCAATGATCGAGATACTTAATGCAAATAATGATTCAACGATCGCCCGTTCCCAGCCTTTCCCGACTGGCACGAGCGACTGGCAGCAAGTAAATATCGAGTTCGCCGCCCCGGACGCCTGCAATGGAATCAGCATCAGAACCATCCGGGCTGCCTGTGGCGAAGAATGTCCGATCACGGGAATCTTTTGGTATGACGATTTTGTACTCAGTGGGCGGTAGGCGGAGCGCGGAGGCAGAAGGCAAAAACAGCAATTGCCGACCGCAACTGCAACTATCGACTGCCGAATGCGAACGAATATGTCCAGTTTGAATAAACTCTCATTTTTTCTGATCTGTGCGACGTGTATTTTTACCACGTTGGCATATGGGACTGTTCATCAGCCGGTTATTTCCCTCTTTTACTTTGTTGTTGCGGTAATGGCGATTCTCTGGGCGGGCGATGGTTTTGTTAGTGGAACTCTCAGAGTTAGCCGCAGTCCGCTTCAGATTCCTTTGCTTTTGCTTGGGATTTACGCCGTTATACAAGTAATACCGTTTGGAACAATTGCCGGCAATGCGGGTATTCCCGATATTCCGGGAACTATATCTGTCGAGCCTTTTTCGACGCAGGTCACGGCCATACATATTTTTGCACTCTGCATTTTTTTTGCGTTGGCACTTGGCGTAATCGACAGTGCAGCCCGACTCCGCCGGGTTGTGACGGTCCTCACTGTATTTGGATTTATCTATGCTTTTTTTGCCATCCTGCAATCTGTTTTAAGTCCAGATAGGATCTATGGCATTTACCGGCCGCAATCCGCCGTGCCGTTTGGGTCGTTTGTGAACCGGCATAATTTTGCCGCAATTATCGAAATGGTGATCAGCTTACCGCTCGGATTGATCTTTGCGGGATCGCTCCGCAGCGATAAACGGCTACTTTACGGTGTGGCGATCGCGATTATTGGCACTTCGCTGCTTCTGAGCGGGTCGCGCGGCGGTCTGGTTGCTCTTTTGGCTCAGATTATCCTATTGATAATACTCACCAGCCGGGCCAAGGGACGTAAAAACTTTGTTTTGAAAGTCGCTCTGTCGGGTCTGCTTGTTTTTGCCGCAGTTGGCGGAGCGGTTTTTGTCGGCGGAGACACTTCGCTGACTCGAATTTCAGAAACCGCGTCCTCTGACGATATTTCGTCAAGCAGGTTTCATATATGGGGCGTTACGCTCAAGGTGATTTCCGCTCACCTGCCGTTTGGGGCAGGTTTGGGTGCGTATGCGCAGGCCTACACGCAGTTCGACACCGCCGGCGGAAACGAGCGTGTCGAACAGGCCCACAACGACTATCTGCAAGTGATCGCCGATGCCGGCGTTGTCGGCTTGATAATCAGCGGCCTGTTTTTATTTTGGTTTTTTCGCGAGGGAATTAGAAACGCGGCTGTGTCAAACAAATTTCGACGCGGCGTCGCGGTCGGAGCGTTTGCAGGCTGTTTTGCGATCCTGATACACAGCCTGTTCGATTTTGTGCTGCACATCACGGCGGTATCCGTAATGTTTCTGACGCTGATTGCGATACTCGTGGCCAGCGGGCGGGAATACGAGGACGATACCGACGAATTTGACGAGCCAAAGTCAAAACGCCGCCGCTCAGCAAATGTCACCTCAATCGACGGAAGAGAGCGAAGAAAGAGAATTTAAAAGACGCGCAGTAAGAAAAAGAAAACATTGCATTTTTCTGACAATCGCTATCCACAGCGTCTTTGCACCTTTGCGACTCTGAGTTAAATTCTTTTTTTAATTCTAGCCAGTGTTCTCAGTACTGGTCGAAGGCTTTATCAGACGTCCGATAGAGCGGATCATCCACCAGATTATTCCATGCGAGACATAAATCGCGGCAATAGCGAGCAGTGCGTACTTGGAATAGAACCAAACGAACATCGCCATCGCGGCGATTGACAATACGAGAAAAAAGCCCTGACGGCCTTTGCCCGCGGATTTCATGCTGGTGTAGCGGATGGTGCTGACCATGAGGACCGAGAGCACAGCGACTAAACCCATCAATGCATATGTGTAGTACTGCGAAGACGAAGCACCATAAGCACTGAGAGGGGCCGGAGCAAAATGAACAAGGGCGGCGAGCAGGCCGCCAGCCGGCGGGATCGGCAACCCAACAAATGCTTTTTTATCGACCTTAACCGCTCCTTCGATCAGAACGTGCGGGCGTGTAGCCTGTAAATTAAATCTGGCCAGGCGAAATGCACCACACATCAGGTATGAAAAAAGCAGAAAGACACCGAGATTATGCCCGAAGGTGTTTTCAGCAAAGGTCGGTCCTATCGCCCATGCATAGACGAGAGCGGTGGGTGCTATACCAAATGTCAGAACATCAGCCAGCGAATCAAATTGGACGCCTATCTCGGTCGCCGTCCTGGTCGCACGGGCAATCCGTCCGTCAACCGTATCAAAAAGTATCGCCAACCCGATTGCGAGGCCAGCACTGTTAAAATAGCTCGCGGCAAGCTCGGGATCGGTCGCCGCCACCTGAAAGCCACGAATCGACGACAATATCGCCAAATAACCCATCGCCACGTTAGCCGCAGTGAAAAGCGTCGGGATGACATACAGCCCTTTCTTGATACCGCGATGAGGCGGTTTGATTTCTTCGTCACCCATAAATGCGTTTTGTCGAGTGTGATGAGTCTAGAGTCAGGGATTCATTCCATTTACTCTTCCTCACTTATACTCACATCCAACAACTCACCACTTTGCTATGATCGTTTCTCCGCCTATTACGCGGTCGCCGACGCTGACGGCAATCTCGACATTTGCCGGCATTAAAATATCCGTTCGCGAACCAAACTTAATCAAGCCAAATTTTTGACCGCGTTCCAGATTATCACCCGCTTTTGGCCAACAGACAATTCGGCGGGCGAGAATTCCGGCGATCTGCGTGCAGGTAACGGTGATGTTTTCACCCTCGATAACGAGAGAGTTACGTTCGTTCACCAGGCTTGCATTATCGCTCGTTGCAGGCATTTTCTTGCCGGCAACGTATGTGATCTTTGTGATCTTACCGGCGATGGGTGAGCGGTTTATATGAACATCGAGCGGCGAGAGAAATACGCTCACGAGCTTGGTGTCGTCGGTTGTATCGATCCGCGTCACGCGGCCGTCGGCGGCGGAAACAATGATGCCATCGCCCGCCGGGACTTCGCGTTGCGGATCGCGAAAAAAGTAAAGCATAAACACCGCAAGCAAAGCGAAGGCTGCCGCCACCGGCCATATTTGAAACACGCCAAAAATCGCCGCAATGATCGCCGGTATCAATACAAACGGAATGCCATCTTTCACCATAAGCAGTTGTCAGTTGTCAGTAGTCAGTAGTCAGTAGTCAGTAGTCAGTAGTCAGTCGTAAGAAGTGACATTAGCGAACACAAACTATTAAAGATAAAGAACAATACTACACAATCCTCACAAATTACCGAAACCGACCATACCTGACCAAGTCCAAACCCAAACACAAAAAAGGCCCGGTGTCGGCAAACACCGGGCAAAGAGGAGGATCGTATGAAGAGACTCTAGCTCCTTACGGGAAAATCCTTTGCAAAACTATAAGCACACCAGGCGGCAAAAATATGGATAACCCATCCAAATAGACCCGCCGAACCAATCCACGAAAATCCGGTCAGTAAAAGCCAAATTATTCCAATAATAATTCTTCCGTTATAAATCTGACCAAGACCCGGAATCAGTAAACTCAATATGCCAGCTAATAAAGGTTCTCGCATGTTACCAAAGTGCCTCCGTTTAGTTATACGCCTTAGATCTGGATTTGTTTCCTAAATGTTAGATGAGCGCAAAAATTTATTGGCTATACTCCATCAAAGGCTCATTTCAATAACTTAGTCAGCAATCTGAGTTGCTTCGTGTGGGAGGATTAGAAACTGTAAACGCCGAAAATAACTCGCCGGGCTGTACATCAACCGTGACCGCCGACATGATCTTTAACCCGGCAGTTCTAACATATGTGTCGTTAGCATTGGAGCGGAGGGGCCAGCCGGGATCAAAGACGAACCAATTCTTTTTCCAAACAAAATTGATACTATCTTTTTTGCCAAAAATACCTTTCACCTAACTGCAAAAGTCCTGTCACCAATCTACCTAAAACCAGCAGACAACAGTCATTTTAACTGTACCAATCGAGGCCCTAAATTCTGCTAAAAACTCACAGCGTAAATCAGCAAAAACCCTGATTTTATCGCTTAAAGTAACTTCATATTGCTCAAAATGTGGCACGTGCCACATTTAAAACACCAAAAAATTTGTGCGTAAACCCGCGCAAATTTAATAGTAAAAAAAATAAAAAAAATAGGGGTCAAACCGAGATTTGAAACTGACGTTCGCCGATGTGTTTTTCTCATCTCAGTAGATGCTGCGATTCGCCTAAACGAAAAAAAAGGACGGCCCGGGGACCGCCTTTTTTGGGGAAACGTCTTTCATCAGTCTCATTCCAGACCGACAAAATCGACCTCGGTGATATTATCGAATACCTGCAAGAGACGTGGGGTGAAACGATAGCGTTTAGACGCAACGACGATCACGTACGCCTCGCCAGCCTCGATATCATCGAACCGGTAATAGCCAAATGAGCCGGTCGTTGCGATCCGCCGGACGCCTTTGCTATCAACGATCGAGACTTGAGCGTTTCTCAGGCCGCGCCCGTCCGATGTCAGCACCCGGCCAGTAACCTCGACGCCGGCCGCGGTCGGCCCGATCACCACAAAGCCCGTCACGTATGTCGCCGGGAGCAATGTGCCGCCCCCGCCGCCACTCGACACGCTCAGCGGTGTCGGTGAGCCGCTAAACGTTATCGGATATGTGCTGCTCGGCGCATCGGACGCAATATCAAATGTGATCGTTATGATCTGACGGTTACCGGCGGCATAGGTATTGACCGAATCGACCAGTATGCCGAGCCGTCCCTCACCGACTTCGTTGATATTTGTACCGAGATTAGACTCTGCTGGAACTCCCGATCCCAGCATGGCAACCGGATTGCTAAACACCAACGGATTGAAGTTGACAGTAAAACCCGTCGAAGACTCGTCGCCCTGAGATTCCAAGATAAACGAAACCGTCACCGGCAACCCAGGCTCACCCTCAACACTCATCGCCCGTAAGATTCGAGACGGAGTTGGCACCGGTGTCGGCGTCGTCGTCGGCGTCGGCGTCGGAGTGGCAGTAGGAGTCGGCATCGGTGTCGGCGTCGCAGCCGGAGTTGGTATAGGCGACGGAGTCGGACTTACCGTCGGAACAGGTGTCGGAGTCGGAGTCGCCGTTGGCTCCGGAGTAGGTGTAGCTGTCGGAGCAGGTGTCGGAGTCGCGGTTGGCGCCGGAGTAGGTGTAGCTGTCGGAGCAGGAGTCGGAGTCGCCGTTGGCGCCGGAGTCGGAGTCGCCGTCGGAGCAGGAGTCGGAGTCGCCGTTGGCGCCGGAGTCGGAGTCGCCGTCGGAGCAGGAGTCGGAGTCGCCGTTGGCGCCGGAGTCGGAGTCGCGGTTGGCGCCGGAGTAGGTGTAGCTGTCGGAGCAGGAGTCGGAGTCGCCGTTGGCGCCGGAGTAGGTGTAGGTGTCGGAGTCGGAGTCGCCGTTGGCTCCGGAGTAGGTGTAGCTGTCGGAGTCGGAGTCGCCGTTGGCGCCGGAGTCGGAGTTGCCGTTGGCGCAGGGGTAGGAGTCGCCGTCGGCGCCGGAGTAGGAGTCGCCGTTGGTGCAGGAGTCGGAGTCGCCGTTGGCGCCGGAGTCGGAGTCGCCGTTGGCGTCGGAGTCGGAGTCGCCGTTGGCGCCGGAGTAGGTGTAGCTGTCGGAGCAGGAGTCGGAGTCGCGGTTGGCGCCGGAGTCGGAGTCGGCGTTGGAGCAACGTCATCGTCCGCAATGATTCCAATTGCAGGGTTTGTGCCAGAGATCGTCGCGTTGGTCGGAGACGACAGAGTCAGGTTGAAGTTCTCCGTGCCTTCGACAATCACGTCGTCGAGAGAGGGTACCGTGATCGTCTGCGTCAACGTCGCCGTGTTTGCCGGAAATGTGATTGTTCCGTTCGTTGGCGTGAAATCAGCACCGGAAGTGGCTGTTCCACTAGATGTCGCGTAGTTTACGGTAACAGGCAGTGTCGAGGTTTCCGACATCGTCACACTAAAGACGTTGGCCGTCCCGGGCTCTGCTCCCGGCGTTGTATTGGTTACAGTCAGCGTCGGGGCGATGATCGTCACTGAGCCGTTTGTTAGGGTGTTAGCCGGATCGCCTTCATTGAACCTAAACGGTCCCAGCGTCAGCGGTGAAACCGTTCCTGCTGTACCGACTGCAGTAAACTGCAAATTGAGAAAGACTCCTGCCCCAGTCCTTGGTGTAGCACTAAAGAGTGAAACTAGAAGTTGACCGGGGGTCAAATCGTTGACTGTTACAAGCATTCCATTGCTTATCGTTCCTGCGGTTGTGACCGCAGTTACTTGTGGAACTATAACGGCAGGATCAAAAAGCAGCCGAAAGTCGGACGAAAGGATACCTTGTCCAGTGATGTCCGAAACCGTCATCGGCACTGTAATGTTCGAACCCTGCAGGACGGATATGTTTGGCAGCGACACGGTCACTGTGCCGCCTAAGGCCTGTTCGGGATTTTCGTTTGAATTACCGGTCTTTCCGGTAATGCCGCCGCCGACACCGAATGTCATCAAACGGAAGCCCTCAAACGATGCCGCAAAGGATTTCGACGAACAAATTGGACCATTCGAGATCGAAGAGGTCCAGCCGGTTTCTGCGAAAACAGCGAATGGATAGCAGCCCAACATGAGAGTAAACAGAAGCAATCCAAAGGGAAGCTTACGATGGAGTTCACGCGTTCTTTTAGCAATCATAATAAATAACCTTGAAGTGTACGACTTATTCATATAGGTAAACCAGGTTTAGAAAGAGGTTGGAAAATGCGGAGTGTGGGGCTCCGCATTTTCTATAATGTCATCACGCAATTATTCCTGAGCGATGAGCTGAATATCGGCCGCGCTTGAGACGAGGCTGACAGTTTGTACGGCGAACCGATACCTTCGCGAATCGACTGTAACCGTGTAGGTCTCGCCAAGATCAAGCCCCGCTAGCTGGAAATATCCAAACGAGCTGGTCAACGCGCTTCGTCGATTGCCGAGCGTGTCTGTGGCTGTTACCCTTGTGCGTCCGAGAGCCGAGCCATTAGGCGACTGCACACGGCCATTGATAACGCCGTCCTGAGCGGCAGCGACTCGTAGCAGTCCGTCCGATGTTCTAAATGGGATGCCGCCCTCATTGAAGAGGAAGTGCCCCCATTCGAGCGTCGAAGTCGAATCGACAGCACCGATCGTGTTGAACCGCAGCGAGAGAAGCGATCCAGACCCGGTCAGAGCCTGCGTACCGTAAACCACTACACGCAGGACGCCAGGTTCGTTCGGATTGACGACGGCAGAATAGCCTTCGCTAAGCGAACCTGTGAAATCAACCGGTTCGTCAAGCGGTTCGAGAACTTCCGGATCAAATCTTAGCTCGAACTGGTAGGACCTAATGCCGTGGCCCGTTGTGTCGCCCACAGAAAGCGGTACAGAAACCACCGTGCCCGAGTGTGCCGACAGCGTCGGGGCACTCGCGACTACAGCGTTCTTGTCATCTTCCTGAGCCGGTCTTGGCGGCGAAAGCATCTGATCATAGTTGCCTGTGACGTCTCCCATCAGAATGGCAGAGTAGTCCTGGTCAATTTGATCAGTGTTGACGTTCGCATAGCCACGGTTTGCAGGTGTGAAGACCCACGATCCGGTATTTCCGGAACCCGGCAGAATCGCCACCCATCTTGCGATGAGAGCCGCGTCGAACGACGTGATGCCGCCCGTACCGCTGACATCAGCCGCCGCTTGCTGAGCCGCTGTCAGAGCGGGTGAAGCCAGGCCGACGACATGCTGAGCAATTAGAGCCGAGTCGTTCGAGGTGATGGAGTTTCCGAAGAATGGAGTAACACCGCCAATTTTACTCGGAGTAACCGTGTAAGATCCAGATCCCATTCCGCTGAGCGTGTACTGTCCGTTCGAAACGGAAGGACCAGTAGTCGTCGACACGTTGACGGAACCGACCGCGTTAAGCGTTACGTCTGGAATGTGGCGCGGTGGATTAGGCGTTCCCACCGGGTTTCCGTAAGTCACGGTTCCCGTGATCGTTCCGCTCAGTACCGTCAGTGTTCCATTTGAGGTGGTATCGCAAGGCGACCCTTCGTTGAAAGCAAAGTTGGTAAAGTTCAGATTACTTACCGTCCCCGGCAGGCCGATCACGTTGTACGTCAGATTGACAAATGCGCCCGATCCAACGAATGGCTGGTTCTGGAACACCGAGATTACAAGAGTTCCAACGGCTGGTTCGTTCACTGTCAGAGTCGATCCTGCAGTCAACGCGGTGAGCGAGACCACAGGCGAATTGATAACCGATGGATTGTAAGTCACCACGAAGTCAGCTGAGATCGCTCCTCGACCGGTCAGATCGCCAACCGTTACCGGGATTGTTTTTGACGCTCCCGTAAGCGAAGTTTCGGCCGCTATTGAAACATTCACGCAGGATGCCGTGACAGTTATCGGAGCGTTGACTATTTGTTGGTCAACCTGGGTCGTTGTACCGCCACTTCCAAAGGCGTTGGCGGTAAAGAAGGTCGTTCCGGCAGCACCACCAGAGGTCGTGGCGCCGGTCGGAGATACCGTTCCTAAACTACCGACAAACGCGACAGGAACGCCATTTGGCACGAAACCCGGACCGGTTGGTGTACTGTTCGAGTTTGTGTTCAGGAACGACGTGACCGTCGATACATCTCCAAGTCCGATGACATTTGGACTTGCCGAGGTCGTCAATACCAACCACGGAGTTGAGTCGACCGTCCCGAGGGTACCGTTCGGGGTGCCCGAACAACCTGCGAAAGCCGCTCCTGGACCGCCGTTGCAACCCCACCAGTTATTTTCAGCATCGACAGTGCCACCGGTTGAATTGTTGACTCCTGCCGTAGAGTTTCCGACGATCCTGTTGAATTTCAGATTTGCCGAACCACTACTGTCCACAAGGACGCCTGTTGCGTTGTTGATGATCGTATTGCTAGTCAGTCTGACTGGTAGTAGCAGTGGCCCACCAAATGTCTGTCCTGCCAACCATTGAAAACCAATGTTTGCTCCAGAGACTGAATTGTTCGTGTAGTTCACCACGCTGCTTGCGGACGAATGGGAAGTGATACGGAACCCACGCTGCAAGTTTGTGGCCGGATTGTTGCCGCCGGCAAGGTTCGTGAAGGTGTTTCCGCTAACGGTGATGTTCTTTGTATGACCGTGACCATTTTCCCAAATACCAAGAACCGTCTGCGGGTCAGCATTTTGGGCGTTCAAGACCCGAATCGTATTGTTTGTGATCTGAAGGCCTTCGTAGGCACTTCCACTCGTATTTGACTGCATACCAACTTCCGTCGAATACCTCAAATTAGCTGAATCACTTACTCCGTCACCGTGAATATCAATAGTGTTACCCGATATCAGAATGTTGTCTCCGAAGGAATAATGGATACCAATATTCTGATTTACATCCGCTGGTGCCACGGTTGTATTTAGGTCTCGAGCGACAAGAATGTAATTGTTAAGAATCTGTACTCCATTGAAGGCATCAGTTCCACCTGCACCGAAGAACATTCCGATTGAGAGATCGAAATCTAAAATTCTTAGATTCGAAATAGTCGTATTCTGATTATCTCCGCCGGAGTAAACGAATACACCCTCAAGGTTTTCAGCGGCCAAATCACCAGGCCCCTGAATCGTCGCTCCTCCGACCGATGGTGCGGTAATCGTAATACCATTTCGATTTGGCGGAGCTAGTATCGAGTAATCGTCGTTATTGGTCGCGGTTGTTCCCGTGAGGCCGTCGCTTCCTCGTGACCAACTCAAAGCAGCATTTGATTCTGCCCAGTTGAACGTGCCTGAGAGGATAATTGTCGAGCCTGCCGGAGCGGCCTGAACTGCATTGTTGATTCGCGTATAGTCGTTATCAAGAGCAGTCGGGATTGCCGCTGGGGTGACTGTTTGCGATGTTGCGGGTTCAAAATCGAAGATCTGAAGCTCAGCAGTCGTTCCGAATTTGAACGCATCGATATTCTCGGTATAGCCGTCGGTATAAGGCTCGCCCACACGAATGCCGAGGAACGAATCTGTTACACGCATGCGTACGCCCGGATAGGTGGTTAAGATAGTGTTCCAACTCTTTGGAGTGGTGCCGGGTGTAGTTCCGGGCTCGCCGATACCGGCGGGCCATGTACCACCCGAATATCTCCACAAAGCGGCTCCGCCATTGATCGTATCCCATTCCTGCCAGTTATTCTGGATGACCGTTCCGTTGTCATTCGGTAGGTACAGGAGACGTCGCTGCCATGTGTCGGTACCATTAAAGTCAACGTTAAACTGCAGGTAGCCAGATCGAGTCGGGCTGCCGCCGTTTCCTGCCGATGGGTTGTACGTGCTGTATGCCAGCGTATCTATCGCCGCAAGAGGCGTTCCGCTGAATTGAAAGGTAGCAAGGCTACATCTACGTTCACCGGAGACGGTCACCTGAGCACTACCCGTTCCGAGCGGCGTCGTGCCAGGACCTGAGACAAATGAGCCGCATGTAGGATCGGGGCCTTCAGGACTTGCTGGTCCGGGCACTGCCGGTGCTCCGTCATTGTAAAACAACCAGTTATTGATATCAGCGTGGTTTATTACCTCGGTGGAGGATGAAACGTCTAGATCTGCTCTTTGCGTGTTGTCAACGGCGAGGAATGGAAAGCCAGAGTTGACTAACCACCCATATCGATTACCACCGACAGTTGTTCCTATAACGTCGGACGCGTCGCTTCGGTACCAGGTTCCGACCTCTACGCCAGAAGAATTGATCAGTTCCATTTTAACAACAAGAACATTTCCAGCTCCGCGGAGGAAAGTGTGAACCATGGAATACCAGCCACTTGTGGTCACCACTATTGGGCTCAATGGCAGACTACACGGATTACCGGGGGTGTTATTGCTTGCTGAGAATACGAACCTATTTACTGTGGGCCCGCAACCGCTAGCTGCGCTGTAGAATCCACCGGTAATGACGAAATCTCGGCGGTGTGTTCCGCCAGGATTGTTTATTGCTGAAGACCAATCGAATTTAGTGTCGTTAGCGTAACCGCCGGACACGTTGAGATAAACATCGACAGAAGTGGAATAGCCGTTGGTTGGAAAAACTGAATTGTAGCCTCCCCATCTTGTAAAATCGCCGACTAGAGCCTCTGCGTGAAATGCTCCAGTTCTAGAAGCGATCCCGTTGTTACCAGTCGGAACCCGGTTCGGGTCGGTTCCAGGGTCGCCCCAAACACTGTCCACTTCAAAACCTTGAAAAAACTGCACGATCGGTGCAGCACTTCCGCTCAATGTGGCCATGGCAATCGCCCCAGCCACCAAGAACAATGCCAAAAATTTTTGTTTTGACATTTTCACGATAGATTTCAACATACTAAATTCTCCTATTCTCCAATCGGTCGGATCACTCGGCTGATGGTCGAAGAGCGACGACAGGGGTTCGAGCGAAGCCAAAATTAGAATCGTTTGGGGATCCTGATCCACGAGATCAAAAATCGCCGGGGGAACGGCCTTCGTGCCCAAAAGTTTCTACGTTGTTTTCAATTGTTTGGAGAAACGGAATGTCTTATGATGTGAGTCGTACGGTCGCATCAGTTGGGACATTCCGTTTCAACTGGTGAGC
>JBBSJK010000016.1:0-47989 GCA_038257355.1 Pyrinomonadales bacterium
GGATAAAGCTACTTCAAATGTTTAAATTGTGGCACGTGCCACATTTAAAACACCCCAAAATTAGTGCGCAAACCCCTGGAATTTTAAAATTAAAAAAAATCACTACAAAAAAATATAATTTATAGAGTTAGGAGCTTTGAAAAACCCAATAAAATATCCGAATCTTTCTCAGCGAACTCTGCGTTAAAAGCATTCTAAACGCAGAGAACGAGAGAGATTTAAGCGGGGTTCGCCGAGAAGACGTGATCTGTCAATCTCTTGCGATCAGCACGTTCACAAAGCACGAGGTTTTTCAAAGCTTCCCCAGTAATAACTTCTCCCGCAATAATTTGGTAATCTCCCCGCCTTCTCCGCTGGAAGAACTACATCATTAGCTCTATATAACCCCTCAAGTAAGTCATTTTCCGGGAAGCTATTTTATGCGTGCCGTTTATACAACTTTGTTTGTTGGGTCAATCCTAATCCTTTTTTGTCTCCCAGGCAGCTTTTCTGCACAGGTCAAAGAACCGGAAAACGCTCCTGGCTTTTACCGCATACAGGCCGGTGACAAGCTGAGTATTAAGTTTTTTTCCAATCCGGAATTGACCGAAGCATCTATTGTCGTGCGCCCGGACGGCTTTATAAATCCCCAGCTCGTTGACGAGGTCAGGGCCGAGGGCCGGACGGTCGCGGAGCTAAAGGCCGAACTTGAACGCGCCTATAACGAGGTGCTTCTGATGCCGATGATCACTGTTTCGATCCTCGATTTTGTTGCACCGCGTATATTTGTCGGTGGCCAGATAAATAAACCGGGCCGATATGAGTTGCGCGAAGCCAACACCGTGGTACAGGCAATTTTTCTGGCGGGCGGTTTTACTGCTGACGCTAAACGAACAATGGTCATACACGCCAGGCTAAAGGGTAAAGACGACTGGGATATCCGGACGGCCAATGTTTTGGATATTTTAAATCAAAAAGGTAGTGCAAAGGATCTGATATTACAGGACGGGGACTATGTTTTTGTGCCGGATTCGAAGATTTATCAATTTAACAAGGCAGTCGAGGCCTTTAGAGGCGTACTGCCGCGTTTCTTTTGAGACCCGGTTTACGGATGAAAATTTTGCCAAATATGCAGCGATCGAATCGCAACAACTACCGCACCACACCCGGCCGACGTTTGTTTAACCACAAACTGCTGATCCTGTCGATCTTTATCCTTGTGGTTACAACAGGGATGGCCGCGACGCTGCTTATCACGCCCAAATACGAAGCGACGATGAGCCTGTTGGTTTCGCGTGACAGGATTGATCCGCAGGTAACCTCTGGAGACAAGTCAGTCGATATAACACAAACAGCGATTACCGATGAGGAGTTTAACTCTGAGTTGGAAATCATCAAGAGCCTCGAAGTTATAAAGAGTGTGGTCAGGGAGCTTGATCTCGTAAATAACCGGCTCCCCAAACAAGGCACCTGGCTGAGCGATCTTCGCGGTGATGTTAAATCATTTATCAACCGGCTGACATCGGGTGCCTCGCCCGGAATCGACAAAATCGGTGAAACTGAAAGTGATCAGACATATGATTTTGCATTGGAACAGACGGTAAACAAGGTCGTTGACAATCTGGAAGTGGTGCCGATAAAAAATTCCAGGATCATAAAGATCACCTATACCGACACCGATCCGCTGCGGGCCCGGCAAACGCTTGAGGCGATTTATCTCAGATTCGTCGAGCTCCATGTCCAGCTAAACGACAAACCCGAGGCAGCGCAGGTCTTTAACGAGCAGACCGGGAAATTTAATCAAAAACTGGATGATGCGACGAAAACGCTAAAGGATTTTGATTCCGACAACGGCGTTATCGGTGCCGACATTGCGACGCAGCAGGGGCTGTTGCAGAAACAGCTTTCCGACGCTCAGACTCAGGTGAGCGCCGCGCGTACTGAGATCGGCGAAACCGTCAAAAAGATCGCATCCATTCAGGAAAAGATCGCCGCTGAACCAAAAGAGATCCAGACCGGATTTGTCTCAAAATATGTGCCGGCACTCGACCGCTTAAAGGACGAACTGCTGGGCCTAGAACAGCAGCGAACATTGCTGCTACAAAAATATCAACCTAAAAGCCGCTTTGTCCGCGAAAATCAAGAGCGGATCGATCAGCTAAAACAGGCTCTCGCCGCTGAAACCGCAAATCCGCCAAAGGAACGCTCATACGCCCTTAACGATCTTCGTCGCAAGCTCGAAGGCGAGCTGTACGATGCTCAGACTAAACTCGTCTCGCTAAAAGACCGAGAAAAAACTTTGTCAGGCCAGACATCGAAACTGATCGACGACGTCACGTTTCTAAACACAAAAAGTATCGAGCGTAGCGGTCTAGAACGCAAGCGAAATATCAGTGAGGAAGCGTATCTGCTATATCAGAAAAAGGCGCGTGAAAACGAGATCGGCCAGGTTTTGAACAAAGAAAAGATTATGAATTTTGGAGTCGTCGATCCGCCGCGAACCGATGGCGAACAAAAGAACCCAAAACCGATGCTTAATCTGTTTGTGCTGATCGTGGTCGGCGGTATGGCCGCGTTTGCCGGTGCGTTGGGTTATGACAGGTTGACGAGCGGTGAAGAGGATTTTGATATGGTCACGTCGGCACTTGAGATCGAGCGTCGGTTCGACTTGCCGGTTTTGGCATCAATTCCGCGAATGGAATTAAGCGGATATCGTCCTGCTAAGGCATTTCTCAAACAAAGTGTTCTGCCGCCGGGAAATTATGAAGGCGAATAGCGTATTCGAAGAATTATGCGGGTTAAAGAAATTACACAGAGCACACTGAGTAAAGACACACGGAGAACACTAAAGATTTCTCTATGAACTTTGTGTCTCATTTTTTGTGTCCTTTGTGTGTATATCTTTAATTTTCCTAATTTTCTAATTAATGAATAAATCGAAAAAAAGGATTCAACACAAAGTGGAGTAAGAAAATTAAATGAAAGAAAGGTTTAGATCATCATTACTGCTTATTTACAGACTGCTGGACCTGTCGGCCCTCGCGGTTGCTTTGTGGGCCTCATTTTACCACGGCGGTCCGGTGGGGATGAGTTATGTCATCCGCGCTGTCACGGCTCCGACGATCGACAGCACCATTTTCTTCGCGGGGGTTTTTGGCAGTTGGGTTTTTATGCTGTCGTCATTCTGGTTATATCGATCAAAGAGACTTGCAAACTGGCGGGATGAGTTTGCTGACGTCCTCAGGGCTGTAATATTTGCGACGCTGATCCTGGCAACACAGATATTGATAACAGAATGGGCAATTTTACCAAAGCGGTTTTTGCTTATATTTGCAGGCACATCGTTTACTCTTTTGTTTGCTATCCGCCTATTTAAACGCAGCCTGTTAAAGCAGTTTCGGCTACATGGCCGCAATCTGCGCTCTGTCATGGTGATCGGTGCCGGAGAGCGCGGGCAAAAGATCGTTGAGCTTATCCGGGAGCATCCTGAGATCGGGTATCATTTCGCGGGTTTTATCGATGATCTAGATGTCCCGGATGTGGTCGGCAATCTGTCTGAAATTCCACGAGTGTTGTCGCAAAATGTAATTGACGAGGTGATTATCTGCTTGCCTATCAAGACGTATTACGATCAAATGCAATCGATCACGGATGCAGCGGAAGAGCAGGGAATTACCGTCCGGATTCACTCGGACCTCTTTAATCTAAAGCTCTCGCGGGCAGTGGCAGGTGAGATCGGCGAGGCCCCGATCTTGTCCATCTACTCGTCAAGGCTCTCCAACTGGCAGACTTTTATAAAAGGCTCGATTGATTTTGTCGGCGGATCTTTACTGCTCGTTGTGTTGTCACCGCTGATGCTCACAATTGCCTTGCTGATAAAATTCACGTCGCCCGGGCCTATATTTTTTGTCCAGGAGCGGGTCGGGTTAAACAAGAGGCGTTTTAAAATGTTTAAGTTTCGGACGATGGTCGCCGACGCCCAAACAAAACAGAAGGCTCTTGAGCGGCTCAACGAGGCTTCGGGCCCGGTCTTTAAGATGAAGAACGATCCGCGAGTGACAACTCTCGGTAAATGGCTGCGCCAAACAAGCCTCGACGAGCTGCCGCAGCTCCTGAACATACTTCTGGGCGATCTGTCGCTGGTCGGCCCACGCCCTTTGCCGGAGCGTGATTTTAAGCGATTTAACAAAATGTGGTTTAACCGACGGTTTTGCGTTAAGCCAGGAATTACTTGTATATGGCAAATATCCGGCCGCAGTGAAACTACTTTTGACAAATGGATACTCCAAGATCTCGAGTACATCGATAAATGGTCGCTGTCACTCGATATGAAAATTTTGTTAAAGACAATCCCGACCGTAATACGCGGAACAGGTGCGATGTAAGATGAGTATACGGACGCACGGAAAAATCCCGTTCCTAAACGGGACAACGGGACGATTGGCAGTGATTTGCGGCTTAGTGGTGGCAGCCGTATTTTTGGGATCAATCGTCATTATGGCGGGTGGCGGCTATGATTTATATACGCTGGGCGTCGGATTCATGGCATTTGCGGCGTTAGCCGTATTGCTCTGTCTGACTTTGGAAATCCCTTTAATTCCGCTAGTCCGTTTTGCCTTTATCGCCTCGTTCTTTTTCAAGGGCGAGGCAAATTTCTTCAAGGTCGATGAGCTGGAAGACCCGTCTGGTTTTAATATCTCCATAACTCTGCTGACCGGGTTGATTCTGCTCGCTCACGATCTGTTTGCCGAAAAAAGCGTCGAAAAAGTGTTCCCCGTGTCGTTTTCTATTCTTCTTGCGGTACTGTCTTTTTGTGCGGCAGTCTCGGTTGTCTATAGTGGCTCGACGTTGCTTGGCTGGTATTCGGTCTGGTCGCTACTGACCTCGATTTTGATCGCGTATGTTGTCGCCTCGCATTTTAGCCAGCGTGAAAGACTAATTCAATTAATAATCGGCGTCGCCATCGGTGTCTTGTTTACAGGCATTGTGGCTTTATCACAGTATGCCTTTGATTTTCCCACTAATTTGGCATTTTTCGGGACGGGAACGGAACACGAAAGCAGTGGCACGCAAAGCGAAGCGTTATCGCGTGTACCAGCCTTTCTTCGCACGCCAAACGGTATGGCCTGGGTCATGTCGACGCTGGTGCCTCTGGTCATTGCACCGGTTATTTGCCGTGTCAAAAGCTTTACGTCACCGCAAAGAATACTTTTGCTGGCAGCCGGCTTTGCCGGGGCCGTGGCGGTAATTCTATCGCTTGCACGGGGTAGTTGGATCGGGTTTTTTACGGCGCTGGGGCTGTTGGTTTTATTCGGCTGGTATAGGCTTTCTACTTTTGAAAGGAGAAATTATTTTGTTTACGCCAGCGGAGCAATACTGTTAGCGGGTATGTTGTTAACGCCGTTTTCAGACAGAATTTATGAACGTTTGACTGCGGACGATCAGGGCTCGGCTTCGATTCGTATGCCGATGATGGAAAATGCGTGGAGCATAATCGAGGAGAATGCTTTTGCTGGCGTTGGAATGAACGGTTATCGAACCCAGATGACAAAATATGACGAAACCGGCATGTTTGTATCGCAGGCGTTTCCTAACCCCGTTCACAATGTTTTTGCCCATATCACCGCAGAAATCGGTATTCCCGGCGGTATTGCCTTTTGCCTGCTGATAGTCGTTGCTCTGTTTGAGTGTTTTAAGACCATGGCGTCTCACGACCGCCTTTTATATGCTCTTGCCTTTGGCGCGGCCATCGGCATGATCGCCTATGTCATTTCCGGGATGAAGGAACCGGCCGCGCTCGGATCGGTTCGCCCGCCGATGCGTACCGGCTTTTTAATGTTAGGCACAATCATGGCACTCAGCCGCATGCGGCGGAGCACTTTAATTTGAGCCCTATAAAAATTCTTATCTTTCAATTAATGGAGATATCCGCAAAAAACTTAAATGATCTGTCCACGGACAAGCCGTCAAGGCTCAGGCGAGATTTTTTTTGGCTGACATGGTCGGGGATTGTCAGTATCGCTAACAGCCTTTTGGTGTGGATTTTCATGGCGCGTATGCGCGATGTTGACGAAGTTGGGCGATTTGCGATTCTAATGGGACTTTACGCCCTATTTTTCAGCATTGTGTCGCTCGGCCTGATGACGTATCTGGTCACTGAGATCAGCCGCCGCAGAGAGATGTTTGAGCGGGCCGAAAATTCCATCCGCAAATTTGTCAGCAGCGCGTCGGTCTTTCTATTGATTTCGGGTCTAGTATCGTCCGCCGTGATGACGGCAACGGGTTTTTTGGTAAGTGAGTCATGGACGGTGCGTATTTCAACGCTGGTACTAAGCTTAGGTCTAATACCGACCGGATTGGTCACTTTATCTGAGGCGGCCGCGATTTGCTATGGCCGGGCGCGGCTCGTCGCGGCCGCATCGACGGTCGAAAACCTGTTGCGAACAGTCGTACCGCTTGGATTGATCTGGGGTGGTTTTGATATTTTTACGATCTGTCTTTCCTTTGCCGCCGTCAGATTTATCGCCTTGGCCGTGTATGTAATTATTGCCCGGGAACATGTCGTCAGATTTGTGTTTAGCAAGTTAGAGTTTCGCCGGATAGCGGCGGTTTGCCCGACTTTTGCGGGTACAATCATCTTTGCATCAATCAACTGGCAGGCCTCGCTTATTCTCCTCGGATACCTCAGCACGGAGTCAGAGACCGCAAAATACGGGGCGGCTTCGCGCTTTCTTATTCCTGTTTCGATCCTGATGGCTAGCTACTCAAGCGTGATCCAGCCTAGTGTAGCCAGGCATGTCGAGCAGCTGAGGGAGAAATTAGGTGCATATTTATCGAAAACTGCACGCATTCCGCTGATTGTCGCAACGCTGATCGCGATTTGTTCGCCATTTTTTTCCGGCTGGGTCCTGACGCTCCTGTTCGGTCCTAGCTACGCCAGCGCATCAACGGCACTCGATATCCTTGCCTTAAGCATTATCCCGTTCTGTCTTGTGATCGTCGCCGCCGGCGGCCTGGTGGCGACAGGATCACAGCGTGTAGATCTTTTTGCAAACATTCTGGGCGCTGTAGTTTGTTTTTGCGCTGGCATTGCTTTGATCCCACGTTATGGAGCCGTGGGAGCGGCGGCGGCGCAATTATTATCATTTACCTCGATGGCGCTCGTGGAAATCGTTTATCTGTCGCGTAAAATCAACGGGTTTAGCGTCTGGCGCACGGCTTCTCTGTCGTCGGCAAGTCTCATTGTTATCTATATGTTTCTCTGGAAACATTAGGTCTTTGATACTCTAGAAGTAAATACAGCAATTGCGTTTATCAGGAAAACAATTGTGTTAAGGCTAGGAATGGGAAAATATCGTTTTCAATCACAAGCAGTCAAGGAAGTTCCGGGTTCCGCATTCCTGGTTCCGGGTTCGGCGTCAGAATTCTCTAAAACCAGCACCCAGAATACGGAAGTTTCCAAACGCCCGCGCATTTCAATGGTCGGGATGCATCTGACCAAAACCCGCGGCGGTATCGCGACTCTTGCATCAGGAATTCTCAATTCTGAATTGGGTCGGGATTTCGATTTTATCTATCTTGCGTCGCAAGCCGAGGATTATAAGAAGGTCAGAAAGGCCCTATTGGCCTTGAGCGCCGCTATGCGTTTTATCTTTGTTTGTGTCGTAAGACATCCGACACTGGTGTATGTGCATCTGGGCAGCAACTCCAGTTTGTACCGGGAATCGATCTTTATAATCCTTGCAAAATTATGCGGAAAAAAGGTTCTGACGCATTTCCACGCCGGGGATATAGATAATTATTACCCTAATCAAAGCCAACTTGGCAAATGGTTTATTCGGCGCGGGATTGGATTGAGCGACAGGGTTATAGCTGTTTCGCACGAATCGGCCCGGCAACTTCGCGGCCTCGTCCCGTCGCTGGATATCTCAGTTTTGCCAAACGCAATTGATACATCCATCTTTCTTAACATCCGCCGTACTTTAAAAGAGCAGAATGATAGGACCGTCAGGCTGCTGTTTGCCGGAGCAGTTGGAAAATTAAAGGGCGAAATTGATCTCATCAAATCATTGGCGATACTGCGTTCCCAAAAGCTTAATGTGAAAGTTTCGTTTCTTGGTTACGGTGCAGAAAATCTTGCAGAACATTGTCGGGAACACGGCATTTCGGGTCTGATTGAACACCTGGGGCCGGTTTCGATGGACAAGCGGATCGCGTTTTTTGAGCAGGCCGATATCTTTGTTTTGCCAACCTACGCCGAAGCGATGCCGATCTCGCTCATCGAAGCGATGGCTGCCGGCCTGGCAATAGTCTCAACTCCGGTCGGCGGTATACCCGAGATCATCGATGACGGAAAAGAAGGATTTTTGGTTGAATGCGGAAATATAAACACATTGGCCGAGAAGATTTCTCTTTTGGTTAACAACAAAGATGTGCGATACGAAATGGGAATGAAAGCTCGTCAGAAAGCGTGTGAACAGATGGATTTTTCGATGTATGTTGAGCGGCTGCGAATGGAGTTGATTAGTGTTGGAGGGCTTGATTGTAAAATATGACCAGTACATCGTTGATTGTTAAACGCTCGATCAAATCGGCGGCCTCGCTTGCGAGGGCGGGCACTGGTTTTCCACGCTCATCTGCCGGCTCGGTAAATATTTTTGCTTATCACCGCGTTGTGGCGGATGTCGCCAAAGCCGAACGGGATGCAATTTATGGAATTGTCATTTCGACATCAACTTTTCGTCGGCATTGCGAACTTCTGCAACGCTCATTTGATGTCGTTTCGCTTGAGACCGCAATGCATTTTTTGGAAGAAAAGCGACAAACCCCGCGTCCGTTGGCGGTTATCACCTTTGACGATGGCTATCTCGATTTTTATCAGGAAGCTTTTCCTGTCTTAAACGATCTGGGGCTGCCCGCAACTGTTTTTGTGCCGACCGGTTATATTGGGCAGAGCAAACCTTTGGCGCACGACCGCATTTACTGGCTTCTCAAACAAGCTCAGGAAAAGGCAGTTCCGATTTGCGATGCATTACAGCGGGCGGGAATTACGGACGGTTTTAAACGCAATACCGCCAATCTGCTGAAATTAACCGATCTGATCGTTTACTTGCCCAACGATCTGCGCGAGAAAGCCATCATTGAGCTCGAGTGTGAACTCGGAGATAAATTTGAGGACTATCCGCCAGAATATCAATTATTAAGCTGGGAAATGGTAAGAGAAATGGCCGAAAAAGGAATTGATTTTGCTGCCCATACCGTCAATCATGTCATTCTCCCGTTGGAAGACGACTCAGTTATAAATAACGAAATAGCCGCCAGCAAAGCAGATCTTGAAACACATCTCGGTAAAAAGGTAATTTCATTTGCCTATCCTAATGGCGAATACAACGGCGCCATTAGAAATCAGGTTGCTCTCTCAGGCTACAAAATTGCCGTGACGACGGAGAAAAAAAACAATTCGGCCGGAGCCGATCAGCTTGCTCTTGGCCGGGTCAGTCTTTGCGAGGAATCCACTCGCGGCATCAGCGGCGTTTATTCGCCCCGCGTCGCAAATTTCAGACTGGGAGCTTAATATATGGCACAAATACCAGAACAATTTATGTCTGGTTTGCAACCGGCTTATCTCCTTTCAATTGACAGTCAGGTCGAAAAAAATTTAGATGGGCTGGAAACTACCCAGGTATCGCTAAACCCTGCCTCGATAACCCGTGTGCTAAGCGCCCTAACATTCATTCTGGTAATTGCAAGCCTTTCAACCGCAATGGCGTACGAATTAACCGGCAATAGCATTAAAACTTTTGAGCGGCTAGTCAAAATTTTTAGCGTTGACCTTGAATTGAATGTGCCAACATTCTTCTCGATGCTAATGATGCTGTTTGCAGGTGTTCTTCTCTCACTGATTTCAGTTATTAAGAGAAAACAAAAAACCACTTATGTTTTTCACTGGGCGATATTGTCAGGTGGATTTCTGTTTATGGCCTTTGATGAGATAGTTGCCGCACACGAGCGGATTGTCGAACCAATGCGAGCTATTTTGGGCGGAGAAAATCTCGGCATCTTTTATTACGCATGGGTTGTTCCCGGCATCGCTCTTATATTATTTTTGGCTTGCGTATTCATGAGATTCTGGTGGAATCTACCCCCGAAAACCAGGTTGAATTTTGCGATTGCCGCCGCGCTTTTCCTCAGCGGAGCTATCGGAGTGGAAATGATTGGGGGCCAGTATGCCGAAACAAACGGAAAAGAAAATTTGACGTACATAATAATCACAACGTTTGAAGAAACTTTGGAAATGGTAAGCCTAATTGTGTTTATACGCGGTTTGTTTGATTACATCACCGAGACTCTTTGTGCAGTTAAAGTGGGGTTGGTTAAACCGAGACAAGTTTAATATTAAACCCATTTATTATTAGTATGGAACAGCAATCAATTAATATGGAACAGCAATCAACATTAAATTTCCTAAATAAGGCCACATACGCACGCGATGATGTGATTAAGTTTTACCGCAACGCCGATATGCTTCTCGAAGCGGAGAGTGTTCTTTTTACAAAGCTTTTACCGGTAATCAAGAATTCCAAGATCCTCGATATCGGGGTCGGTGGCGGCAGGACGACAAATTATATCCTGCAGATCAGCGATGATTATACAGGCGTCGATTATGTTGCCCAATTTGCGGAAGAAGTTAGTTTAAAATTTCCGAATGCGAGAATTTTGTGTGCTGATGCCGCCGATTTAACTGAAATTGAAGACCAAATTTTCGATTTTGTTCTTTTTTCTTATAACGGAATCGATTCGGTTACGCATGAGAAACGGCTGCTGGTGTTAAAAGAGATATATCGGGTACTAAAAACAGATGGTGTTTTTATGTTTTCGTCTCACAATCGGGATTACCGGTATTTTAACAAATTTCCATGGCAGCAAAAGATGCATTACAGCGCCAGCCATCTCATATTTCTGCTTCATTGCCTCTATCATCTGCCGAAACATTATAAAATGAAACGGCATGAGATCTACGCTGACGATTATGCGATCGTGAACAATGGCGATCACAGATTCTCCCTAATGCTCTATTACATAAGCATTACTCACCAGCGCAAGCAACTGACTG
Organism: Pyrinomonadales bacterium; assembly: GCA_038257355.1. Lineage (GTDB taxonomy): Bacteria > Acidobacteriota > Blastocatellia > Pyrinomonadales > Pyrinomonadaceae > OLB17. Next base: position 11,093 of record JBBSJK010000016.1, read on the forward strand.
ATATTGGTTTCTCGGATATCGAGGTATATGATACCGAGGGCCAGTTGGTCCAAACCGATACCTCCTCGCATTGGCTCCATTACCTGGCCAAGAAGCGGTAGGTCAGCCTTGTTTTCCGTTTTCGCAGTCGCCGTCTCGCGGAAAAAATTCTGGAAATGGGCCCTCATTAAAACTTTACCCAATCATAACTGAAAGACGGCATTATTGTGCCAACTCGGAGCGGTTGTACCCCGCTCTGAAACTAATCCGTGCGGCATGGCCAAGAATGCCCGTTCGTCGGGAACTCGCCAAGACCTTGATGGTGGAGAAATCGCGTTAAATGCAACAAGAATTAATTTCGAGTATTGCGAATAGAGAGACCTACGCCCGCTCCGATGTACAAGACCATTATCAGAGCGCCCAGGCCCTTTTCACGGTTGAAAAGATGTTGTTTGAAAAACTGTCGTCGGAAATAAGTAACTCTAGAATTCTCGACATCGGCGTCGGTGGTGGGCGGACAGCTCCTCACCTCTTACTAGTCGGGGCAGACTATACAGGTGTGGATTACGTCCCTCAATTTGTGGAGGAAACCCATATAAAATTCCCGCACGCAAAGATTCTGGTTGGCGACGCAAGAAACTTAGGAGAATTTGAAGATGAAAGTTTCGACTTCGTCCTCTTCTCTTTTAATGGACTTGACTGCATTTCTCATGAGGACAGGCTACGGGCATTGAAAGAGATCTATCGAGTGCTCAGTAAAGACTGCATCTTTATGTTCTCGTCGCACAATCGCGATTACAAATATTTTAAGAAACTCCCCTGGAGGCGAAAGATAGAGTATGACCGTAAGTTCTTGAAATGGTTCCTTTACTGCCTCTATCACCTGCCAAAACATCGGGCCATGAAGCAGCACGAGATATTTGCCGATGATTATGCGGTCGTAAACGACAGCGACCACAGATATTCGCTGCTACTCTACTACATCAGCATCGATAAGCAGATCGAGCAACTCGCCGCCCTGGGATTTTCCAATGTGGAGGCTTACGACATGTGCGGAAATCAGGTAACAAGTGACGTCTCATCACACTGGCTCTATTACCTAGCAACAAAGAAGTAATCAACGAGAAAAATTGTCAAAAGATATAGAACACGGCAGACCATTTCATCTCGGGCATCGCCCGCAACTTGATGGTCTGCGTGGAGTGGCAATCTTCTGTGTTCTGCTGCACCATGCGGGGATCGCCGAGATTCACGGCGGTCATATCGGCGTCGATATTTTCTTTGTGCTTTCAGGGTTTCTGATCACGGTTCTGCTTTATCAGGAATACTTACAGTTTGAAACGATCAATCTGAAACGATTCTATATCCGTCGATTCCTGCGGCTTATGCCGGCCCTCGTTGGTCTGCTTGTCATTTTCGTGGCTTTTACCCTGGCGACAAAGTCAGACGCGGCTCTCGCCAAAAGCGAAGAGGCGATTTTGATAACCGCACTTTATCTTTCGGATTTTGCTATAGCATTCGGTTATGCCACCTTGGGCGGGCTGAGCCACACGTGGTCTCTGGCGATCGAGGAACGTTTTTATCTTCTCTACCGATCTCCCTGATTTTCTTATTGGGAAAACGGCGTTGGCCGCCCACCGCCTTTCTAATACTTGGCGTTCTGGTCGTGATAATTTCGGTAAACCGGATGCTTCTCTGGGGGCACGAAACTCAGGATGTAATGCGTGTCTATTATGGCTTCGACACGCGCGTCGATGGTCTGCTTGTCGGATGCTTGCTCGGATTGCTGGCGGCGACGGGCCGTCTGCCGGTTGTAAAGCCATTTCTGGCACTAGCGGCCGCATTGGTATTAGCCCTCGCTTTGGTTTTTGCAGATTGGAATTCGCGCTTGTATCTTTTTGGATTGCCACTTATCAATCTTTCGTCGGCGATTGTGCTGGCGTACGTGCTGAATTCGCCTGTCGGCTGGCTGGGCAATAGATGGCTCGTAAAATTAGGCGTCATCTCATACGGTCTTTACCTGTGGCACAACCCGCTCTTTATCATTGTGCGTGAGCGGGTAATAGAGTCACCGTGGGGCGTCCTTATCATAGGGAGCTCTATCAGTATTGGGTGTGCGATGCTGTCGTATCACATGATAGAAAAACCCGCTTTAAAATTTAAGGAGCGATTCGCCCCGTCACTGCCAAAAGCCGAGTCCCTTCCTGATGCCATTCTAAACACCCCGTTTCTATAACCGCGCCGCGAGCACGTTGACTTTATGAGGCAAAAAAAAGAGCTAAACACTGGAATCACGTTCCCTTTACAACTCTACAAGCATAGAAATTAGATCGTAGTTTGGTATTTTCTCTCGAGGATTATGAGTGTAGCTATTATTACAGGTTGTTCGGGGTTGATCGGTAGCGAGGCAACCAAATTTTTTCACGCAAAAGGCTTTGATGTTGTCGGTATCGATAACAATATGCGCGAGTATTTCTTTGGACGCGACGGGTCGGTTAGTTGGAATACGCAAGCGTTAAAAGCGGAGCTAACTGGATTTGTACATTATTCGGCCGATATTCGTGACCGGGGCACAATGAGAAATATTTTTCGCAAATATGGCAAAGATATATCCGTGGTGATCCACGCGGCTGCTCAGCCGAGCCACGATTGGGCGGCAAAAGAACCGATCACCGATTTTGAGGTCAACGCAATGGGCACCCTCAATCTGCTCGAAGCGGTGCGCGAATACTGTCCTGACGCCGCATTCATTTTTACCTCGACAAACAAAGTTTACGGCGACACGCCAAACTCGCTGCCGCTCATCGAAACAAAGACCCGATGGGAGATTGACGTTGAGCATTCCTACTATGAACACGGCATCGATGAGACGATGACGATCGATAACTCCAAGCACAGTGTCTTTGGGGCGAGCAAAGTTGCGGCTGACGTGATGACGCAGGAGTACGGACGCTATTTTGGCCTCAATACTGGCGTTTTTCGCGGCGGCTGTCTGACCGGTCCGGCACATTCCGGAGCGATGCTGCACGGATTTTTAGCATATCTCATCAAATGCGTCGTGTCGGGCACACATTACACGATCTTTGGTTACAAAGGTAAACAGGTGCGTGACAATATTCACTCGAACGACTTGGTGACTGCTTTCTGGCAGTTTTACAAGCAACCGCGACCGGGTGCCGTTTATAACATGGGCGGGGGGCGTTACAGCAACTGTTCGGTACTCGAAGCGATCAAAATTGCCGAGGACATTTCTGGTGAAAGACTTTCTTACAGCATCTCCGCTCAGGCCCGCGAGGGCGATCATATCTGGTGGGTCAGTGACACGCGGCGGTTTCAGGAAGATTATTCGGAATGGAGCTACGAATACGACCTGCAAACAACGATCAGAGAAATTGTCGAGGCCACTAAAGAGAAGCAGTACGCGGAAGTGAGATACGAGCTGGCGGCAGCTTAATAGAATCTAAAAATTCTTTATTTATATTTAGAATTTCTTTAACCACACTGTCGCTGTTCGGGTTAATAAAATGCTTGATCTTGGAAAACAAAATGTATTGGGTATCGGCATAAGTGCAGTCAATTATGACGCGGCGACCGATAAAATAATCCGTGCCGCGACGGATAATAAACCATTTGCGGTGAGCGCATTGGCGGTTCACGGAGTGATGACCGGTGCTCTAGATCCGGTTCACAGACATCGCCTTAACAAACTTGATCTTGTCGTACCGGACGGGCAACCGGTTCGATGGGCGATGAAATGGCTGCACAAAGTAGAGCTACCTGACCGCGTTTATGGTCCAGAGCTGACACTTCGTGTTTGCGCACGGGCCGCTCGCGAAGGCCTAAGTATCTATCTTTACGGCAGTCGCGAAGAAGTTCTGGAGAAGCTAAAAATCAATCTTCTGCGCAAATTTCCGGCATTAAAGATAGCCGGCAGCCAACCATCACGCTTTCGCCAGGTCACGGCTCAAGAACAGTCTTCTATCGTCAAAACCATCAAGGCAAGCGGTGCGTCAATCGTTTTAGTCGGTTTGGGCTGCCCAAGGCAGGAAACCTGGGTTTTTGAATACCGCGAACTGCTCTCGATGCCGCTGCTGGCTGTCGGTGCGGCGTTCGATTTTCATGCCGGGATCGTTCCGCAAGCACCGGCTTGGATTGGCCGCTATGGCTTTGAGTGGCTCTTTCGCTTTGCTCAGGAACCCCGCCGACTGTGGAAAAGATACACCGTTCTCAATGCTCTTTACGTCTTCTTCGTCGGTCTGCAATTAGCAAAGCTGAGGACGCTCGAACTCGATGACACCGTCTCGCCGACAGCTCAAATGAGGTTTGGATAGACTGGGCAATATGGTAACAACAGAGATTTTAACCGGTGGAGTTGAGTTGATAGATCGGCTTTCGGACGAATGGACCGAACTGTGTGACGAGGGCGCCAGCAGTGACCCTTTCCTTCGACCGGAATGGTTCTCAGCGTTTGTCAGGAATTTTGAAAATGAGATCGATCTTGTGACGGTCAGACGCGACGGCAAACTGCGGGCGTTGTTGCCGGTGGTTAAGAAAAGCGGCAGTATTCACGGAATTCCTGTCCGCAAGCTGCAGACCGTTTACAACCTCAACACTCAGCGTTTCGACCTCGTTCACGGGGCGGATGAAACCGAGAAGAAAATTATTGTTAACGCGGTTTGGGAAGTGATACGGGACACGACTCGATGGGACGTGATGGAAATGCGTCTGGTAAAAAAAGACAGTTGGTTCGGTGATGTGCTCACACTGGCCGAAAGTGAAAAACACAAAACCGGTATCTGGCCGATGGACGGAGCACCCTTTATAACGCTCCCGCAGTCGGACGATAAGGTGAGTTCCATAGATAATTTTTTTAAAGGATCGAGAAAGCACTTTCGGCAGGAGTTGGACAGACGCCTGCGCCGTTTGAAAGAAATTGGAGATGTCGAATTTGTGGTAACGCAAGGCTTTACCACCTGTCTGATTAACACATATTTCGATCTCGAATCGAACGGCTGGAAAGGCCGCAGTGGCACCGCCGTCACCGACGATCCGCTTGTTGCCCAAATGCACGAGGAATTTGCCGCAAATGTTGCCGAAAAACAATCGCTGTTTGTCTATCAGCTAAAACTCGACGGCAAGATCATCGCAATGAGTCTAAATATCAAACAAGGGCCGCGGATAATTCATTGGAAAACCTCATATGACGAGAAATACTCTCGCTACTCGCCGGGAAATCTGCTTTTTAGAAAGCTGGTGCAGGATTGTATAAATGATGGTCATCACGAGATCGACTTGCTGAGCCCTGTCACGGTGAATAAAAAAGCATGGGCAACAAGCGAGCGTGAGCATGTCGCGTTTTATATTTTTAGACGGAGTTTCATTGGTTATTTACTTTGGAATTGGAAGTTTCACGTAATTAGCCGCTTAAGAGAATTGAAATCTGACAAATTAGTTAAGATGTCTGATGTTCAAATCGAAAAACACGAAGTCACAGTTTAATCGCCATGATTGTCATGTCAGAAACGGGCGTGATAGCGACGTCACATAATCTATGTACCATGCAACACTCCATATAGGGTCGGCTGACACTGTTTTTGCCGATGTAAGATCGGAATGGCAGGAACTTTACTCGGCGGTTGATTGCTCTCCGTTTTTATCGTGGGAATGGATGTCCGTATGGTTCGAAAATTTTGGAGACGGCACCCGGCCATTTATTCTAAAAGTTTTCCGCGATAACCGTCTTGTCGGAATTCTTCCGATGCTCCAGGAGAAAAAGAATTTTTTGGGACTTCGTTATGATCAAATCGCGTTTGTCGGGAATGGGCCGGGCGGAGCAGACTATCTGGATTTGATCGTGCGGCCCGAAAATCGCAAGGATTCACTTACAGCAATCGTTGATTTTCTCTCGGCTGAGCGACGATGCGACCGCATAAGTTTTGAAAATCTAGATGCAACATATGGAACTGCCGGCAGTATCAAAGGCCTCGCTCTTGCAGACGGCAACAGATTTCGTCGATACACAGAGTCTCCAAGTGCAATTTGTCCGCAGATCGAACTTTCCGGCGGGTGGGTTCGCGTTTTGAGCGAGAGCAAGCGATCGGCCAATTTCAAACGGCGGCTCAAAAAGATCGAGAAAATGCCCGGTTTTGAATTTCGTTCAATAACGTCATCGGACGAGACTGACGCCGCATTTGAAAGATTTCTTACGCTCCATGAGAGTCGTTGGAAAGAGAGCGGTGGCTCGGCACTGAGCGGGCATCCGCGTCTTATTTCCTTTCAACGCCGGCTTGTGCCCGAACTTTCAAAGGCCGGACTGTTACGCTTTGACGAACTCTGGATCGAGGGCGAGTGTCGAAGTTCGATCTACGGCCTCGATGATGGTAAAACCTTTTACTATTATAATTCCGGATTTGATCTAAGCTCGGCTCATCTGAGCGTCGGTCTTGTCCTGCTTGGTCTCTCGATAAAAAATGCTGTTGAGCGCGGCAACCGGCTTTACGATTTTTTGCGCGGTGACGAAGCCTATAAATTTGACTGGGCAAACCGACAGACACATCTAGTGAATTTGACTTTGAGCGGTTCTTCTCTACCGGCGGTGGTGTCCGGTGAACTCGATCGCGCATCGTCGAAAGTTAGTAAAATTTTGAAATCGGCGATGCCAACCCGGCTGGGTGAGACGCTCGGAAGTTGGCGGCAAGCATGGAAGAGAAATTATCACTTATCGGAGCGGTAAACTGTGAATTACAAAGTTTCAATCGTAATAATAGGTCGAAACGAGGAGATCGGCATTGCCAAATGCATCGACGCTGCCCTGGGAGCAGCTGATCAGATCGGTGGTGCGGAGATGATCTATGTCGATTCGAACTCAACCGACGGCACAGTCACGATTGCCCGGAACTATGGTATCCAGGTTTTGCCTTTAAACACAGGTCTGCGCCAATGTCCGTCAGCCGGGCGTTACACCGGTGCCGGGCACGCAACAGGGGATTATATTTTATTTCTCGATGCGGATACGCTTGTCTATGAGGACTTTCTGCCGGCGGCGATCAAATACTTGGAAAGCAATCCTGATGTCGGCGGCGTAAACGGATATATCGATGATTTGAGCGAGAACGGTGAACCGTTAACCGGTATTGAAGAGCGTTCCGCAGACGTTACCGAGGTGAAATGGCTGCGAGGCCCATGCTGCTTTTACCGCCGCCAGGCTTTATTAAATGTAGGATCATTTAATCCGGATATTGCCACCGAAGAAGAGGCCGAGCTTGGCCTGCGACTCATACGATTCGGCTGGAAACTAAATATAATCCCGCTTAGAATGGCCTGTCACACGCGTTGTTATCACGGACAGTCTGTTGAAACAATCATATCCACATTACGACGTGATATCCGTTCCAAACGTTTGGGCGAGATCACCCGGACCGTCGCTTACGCATTTAAGGCGGGGAATGGGCCTGCGTTTTGCTGGCTGAGGCTTAACACGACCATTTTGTTTATCGTGTGGGCTGCCTTAGCGGTGATGTGTCTTTTTTTGCCCGGGACGATTTATCCTGCTATCGGGCTAGCGGGCCTTTTGATCGCTGGCGGCGCGGCGATTTATTCCAAAAAGCGCAGCCTAACGCAAACTTTACTCTTTATACCTGCGAAGTTTGTATGTGTTATCGATCTGCTCGCGGGTCTGCACAAAATTAGATCGCACGATGTAGGGTTTGAGCCGTGAAAAATTTGAAGGGAGCATAAAACACTGAGGGAAAGCCAACACAAAAAAGAGGCTGTCTGAAAATCTATTTTCAGACAGCCTCATTATTATTTACAATACCCTGATTAGGGCTAGACGGTATTACCGCGAACTTATAGTGGAAGGGCCAGTAGAGGTTATGGAAAACTGCGTTCCTGAGGCAAGGTCTAGATTGTCACGGCCTTGTAGGACAACTGTTCCGGCTCCAGCACCGGCTCCGACGCCAGCACCGATCGCGGCACCGCTGCCACCGCCGGCGACAGCGCCGATGATTGCTCCCAGAATAGCACCGATACCAGCCCGGGTGACCGTGGTCGCTGTCCGGCTGTTATCGCGGATTTGCCCCTCATTATTAACATTCACGACATCGCCATTTGTATTACGGACCTGATCGACGATACCGGCAAAGGAGTAGACACGGCCGTCACGGGTTCTAATAGTATTAAAGGTCAGTGACATATTCGCTGTCCCTGATACGACCCCCGATCTTTCGCCCACAACCGTTCCCTCGATCATGGCGCCGTTAAACTGTGAAGGTGATGTCACGGTCATCGAGAAGCGGTCTCCGTCTCGCGCCGTTTTGGTCGAAAGCGGCATATCGAGGGTGGCCATAATTCTCGTATTATTCGGGATTAAAAATCCGTTGACCGTCGTGCTGGTCGGATAATTGGGATTGGTGTTTGTATTCCACTCATTTGTATTCCACTGAGCTGTCTGGCTCGTCTTGTCATAGACGCTCATCACCGTTACGGTCTGATTCTGATTTTCAAGATAAACCCGACGTGTCACTCTTAACTGACCGTTGCTGAGCGGCATAAAGCTGACGAAATAGTCATTCATCCGGTCGCCTTCGTAGTTGACTGTTAGATCATTGTTTGTCGCTATGACGCTGGTCGTGACCGTCCGGCCATTAGGCGAAGTCTCAGTCTGCCTGACGCCGTCGGCATTGAGTATCACTGATTGAGCATTGGAAGCAGACATTGTGATCTGTTGTCCACGTTTTTCAAACGTTAATGTTTCAGGAGAGACGAGACGGCGGCTAAGGTTTTGGCGCACTCGGTCACGCTGATTTGAGTTGTAATTCGCCTGTGTAATCGCCCTATCAACCATTGTTGAGACGTTATCGCTCAAAGCGGTATTGAGCCGATATGTTCCGGTTAATCTCGAATCGAAGTTGCTGTATTGCTCACCTGGAAAGACCGGGTTATTCCAATCCCAGCTCATCCGGTAATAGCCTGCGAGCATGCTCAGATCGCTGCGAACAAGGTTCCATTTATTTGAAACGTCGTTGTTGGTTTGGTTCGACGAAATAAAGCGGTTGATCTCGGCTGAAGGCTGGAGAACTGCTGCGACGCTGTTTGAATTTCGATTGTTAAAATTCAAGCGAAGATCATTGATCGCCTGATTAAGTTCAATAACAGACTGCGAGGTGGTGCTAGCTTCTACACTCTGATTGCGACGAATACGGGCCCAGCGGTCAAAACTTGTCCGAAATGCCGTGCTCCGTTGTTGAAGTCTGAGAAGAGCGCTACGCATCTGATTATCACTAACACTATAACCGCCATTATATATTGGAGTTGAAACACTGTCGTCCCATCTCGCGGAGGTTCGATAGTATCCAGCCAACGAGTCCAAATCGCTGCGAACAAGGTTCCAATTATTTGAAACGTCGTTATTGGTTTGGTTCGACGAAATAAAGCGGTTGATCTCGGCTGCAGGCTGGAGAATTGCTTCGACGCTGTTTGAATTTCGATTGTTAAAATTCAGGCGAAGAGCATTGATCGCCTGATTAAGTTCAATAACAGACTGCGAGGTGGTGCTAGCTTCTACACTCTGATTGCGACGAATACGGGCCCAGCGGTCAAAACTTGTCCGAAATGCCGTGCTCCGTTGTAGAAGCCTTAATAGTGAGCTCCGCATCTGCGAATCGCTAACGGTGTAACCGCCCTGAAACACAGGGGCCGATACAGTGTCGTCCCATCGGGCGGTAGTATTGTAATAACCAGCTAAAGTGTTGAGATCAGTACGAATCAGAGTCCATGTACGCTGTGCCGTCTGCGCTGCTCGGCTGTTTCTCATAAAACTATTGATAAACGCGGCACGGTTCAAAACTTCCTGGACATCCGCCGAGGTTGACCTGCGGCCATTAAAATTATCTTTGAGCTGGTTAGTTGCATTTTCAAAATTGCCAACGAACTCGTTAATATTATCTTCACGCCGTGTACCGTCGATGTTGCTGTTATCCAGCGAACGGTCAACCTGATTTTTGAATGTGTTTGTACGGTTCTCGATCCGCGTTAATAGTGTTTGTACTTGACGGTCCGACACTCTATAAGCGCGGGATTGGGCCGCAACTGTGCCAATTGAGATCAATAGGGTGATCACTGAAATATACGTAATTTGTTTTAAGCTTACTTTCATATTTTATCCTTTTTTTCTGCTAACGTTTTTACCTGCTAATTTGGAAAATGTTATATGCTAACGTGGAAATCGAGTACGACCTCACCAGTGTAAATGTGCTGTCTTGACAATGTGGAATCCCATTGGAATCACGCCAAAATTAATTGTAAAATCTATTCGATTGACGGTTACGCTGGAGCAGGGGAGGCTCCTTAAAGAAGGTCCATCAATTTTTTGGCGTGCAGCTGTTTACTCAGGCGATCACGCTGTGAACGTGACCGCCACTCTCCCGGTTGAAAACCTAAAAAATATTTGCAGATTTTCGTTCATTGTCAGCTTGTTTTGTAGCAGCGCCTACTTCCTGATGGACTTTGTCAATACCATCAGAGACAGTTTTTGATGTCTTCGAAACCGCATCCGAAACCGCAGAGTTACCTGCATTCAACTTATTTGACGCAAATTCATAAACGGACTGTAGTTTGTCAGCCGATTGTGACTTCAAGGAACTCGCCTTTTCGCGTGTTGCATCATAGCCTTTGCGGGTCGCATCTGCTATTTCGCCGCGAAACTCACTTCCGGGTTTCGGTGCAAATAACAGTGCTAAAGTCGCCCCAATACCACCGCCTACCAAAAGAAAAGTTAGCCCGTCACGGACCCTGATACCGCCATTCTGACGGTAACCTGTATTTGATTGTGTTTTATTGTTTTCTATCATCGCTTGTATCCCCTTATAATTTCAAAATATTTCAGACAAGGTTTATTATGATGAAAATACCCCCAAACGTCTGTATGCCAGAACACACAAGGGGGATAAGTTGACGACTCAATATTCTCAGTAATTATAAATCTAAAAGAATGAATGGTTAATGATTGAGTTGTAAGATTTGTCGGGAACGAACAGCGAAAATCTGAAGAATTTGGGGTGAGTTTTTCACATTTGTATATATTTTCCTTTTGCGCGAGGAAAATACTCGAGTACATCTCTAACGGCCTCAGACTGGGTTGGCTGATCGACTCTGACTAGCAAAAATTCATATTTATCGAGCAAACAGTGAAATTGAAATTCTCGATAATCACGCAAAAATCTCAGGCGAAGATGTTTTTTTAGGTTTTGAGCTGTATGGGCGTGAGATATGGTGATTTGACTCACCACTCACGACTCTCTAAACTCTTGACTTGAAGACGTGGTGAGTTATTGCAACTTGCGGCCACGTAAAATAAACCGCTAAATAGCAAAGAGTTTAACTGAAGATTGATCGAAACTCTGTGCTTTTAGTGCAGAGTTTTTTTGATTGGAGAGCGGGCACCTGCCCGCAAGTATGAGTAATTTTCTCGACTTTCTAAAAGAAAAGATCATCGTCTTTGACGGTGCGATGGGGACGTATTTGCAATCGCTCAATTTGTCGATTGACGAGTGGGGCGGGTCGGCGTTTGAGAATTGCTCTGAGAATCTGCTTTTTACTCGGCCTGATGCGATCGAGGCGGTGCATACGGCATTTTTGGATGTGGGATGCGATGTGATCGAGACGAACAGCTTTGGCGGGAGCGAGGTCGTGCTGGTTGAGTTTGGGATTGCAGACAAGACGTATGAAGTGAATTTGAAGGCCGCACAGCTGGCAAAGCGAGTCGCAAACGATTATTCGACCTACGACAAACCGCGTTTTGTCGCGGGTTCGATCGGGCCGGGGACGAAACTGCCGACGCTCGGGCATATCACGTACAACGATCTGAAAGACGCCTATCGCAATCAGGTTCGCGGGCTTTACGATGGCGGTGTAGATCTGATGATGGTCGAGACTTGTCAGGATCTGCTGCAAACAAAGGCGGCTTTAGCGGCGATCTTTGAGTTGTTTGAAAAAGAGAAGGTGAAGCTGCCCGTGATCGCATCGGTCACGATCGAGATATTTGGAACGATGCTCAACGGCACCGAGATCGGAGCGGCACTCACTGCGCTTGAACCTTTTCCGATTGACGTTATCGGCATGAACTGTGGTACAGGGCCTAAGCATATGACCGATAGCTTTCGCTATCTGTGCGAAAATTCGCCGATTCCCGTCTCCGTGTTGCCAAATGCCGGTTTGCCGGAGGTGAAGGACGGACAGCAGCATTATGATGAGACACCGGAGACATTTTCGGCACAAGTCGAGCATTTTGCAAAGGATTTTGGTGCTAATATCGTCGGCGGCTGTTGCGGGACGACGCCTGAGCATTTGCGGCAAGTGATTGAGCGTTTGAGCGGCATTTCGCCAAAGCAAAGAAACGCGAAACTTGTGCCTTCGGCATCGTCGATCTATTTTCAACAGCCATACACGCAGGATGCTTCGTTTTTGATTGTCGGGGAGCGGGTCAACGCCTCGGGGTCGAAAAAGATGCGTGATCTGCTTGACGCGGAGGATTGGGACGGGCTGGTCAATCTTGCTAAATCGCAGGAGAAAGAGGGGGCGCACATTCTCGATGTAAACGTCGATTTCGTCGGGCGCGACGGCGAGGCGGATATGCACGAGTTGGCGTCGCGGCTCGCGACAGCGGTCAAAATCCCGCTCATGTTCGACTCGACCGAGTGGGAAAAGATGGAGGCGGGCCTCGAACACGCGGGCGGCAAATCTCTATTGAACTCAACCAACTATGAAGACGGCGAAGAGCGTTTTCTGAAAGTGCTCGATCTTGCTAGACGCTTTGGGGCGGGTGTCGTTATCGGCTTGATCGACGAAGATGGAATGGCACGAACGTCTGTCGATAAGATAAAAATCGCCCGACGTGCGTACACGCGTGCTGTCGAAAACGGCATTCCCGGACACGATATTTTCTTTGACCCGCTCGCTCTGCCAATCTCCACCGGCATAGAAGAAGACCGCAAAAACGCGGTTGAGACGATTAACGCGATACGGCAGATCCGCGAGGAGATGCCGGATGCGAATGTTATTCTCGGCGTCTCAAATATATCGTTCGGCCTCAATCCCGCTGCTCGGGTCGTCTTGAATTCCGTGTTTTTGCATGACTGCGTCGATGCCGGTATGAATTCGGCTATCGTCAACGCTTCAAAGATTTTGCCGCTGATGCGCTTTTCGGAACTCGAGATTGATACCGCCCGCGATCTGATCTATGACCGGCGTATATTTGATGGAGATATTTGTGTTTACGATCCGCTCGGCGATTTTTCGAATATGTTCCAGGGCAAATCGGCCCAATCGATCAAGCCGGACATTTCGAATCTGCCGATCGAGGAAAAGCTCAAACACCACATCATCGACGGCGAGCGCATTGGGCTGGAAGATTCTTTGAAAGTCGCGATGGAGAAATATCCGCCGCTTGTTATCATTAATGACATTTTACTCGACGGTATGAAGACAGTCGGCGATCTCTTTGGTTCAGGACAGATGCAGTTGCCATTTGTGCTGCAATCGGCGGAGTCGATGAAGGCCGCGGTAAAATTCCTCGAACCCTTTATGGAAAAGGTCGAGGGATCAAACAAAGGTGTGCTCGTGCTTGCGACTGTAAAAGGAGATGTGCACGACATTGGCAAAAACCTGGTCGATATTATCCTTACAAACAATGGTTATAAAGTAGTGAATCTTGGCATTAAGCAACCAATCGACGACATTCTGCGTTCTTGGGAAGAGACAAAAGCTGACGCTATCGGCATGTCCGGTCTGCTCGTCAAATCTACTCTCATCATGCGTGACAATCTTGAATTGATGAACGAACGCGGTATTAAGGTCCCAGTCATTCTCGGCGGAGCGGCTTTGAACAGGCGATATGTCGATGCGGATCTGATTCCGCTTTACAACGGCAAACTCTTCTATGCGCGAGATGCGTTTGACGGACTGCATGCGATGGACGAACTGACGCAAGGCGTTGAGTCCAAAGTTCCAAGTCCAAAGTCTAAAGTTGCGACCGCGAACACGTCAGTTCCGCATACGTTAGCGGACGGACCGGAGACGGATATTGTGACTGTCAGCGATGATGAGGATCTTGTCGGGGAGGATGCGAAGCTCGGCAAAGTTGCAGCACGAGTTTCGACCCATTCGGCGGGTGATACCACGCACACGACCCGATCCGATATATCCATCGATATTGTTAGGCCGACGGCCCCGTTTTACGGTTCCAAAGTTGTCGAGATCACCGATTTGACGAAAGTTTTTGATTTTATCAATGAAACCGCATTGTTTAAGGGACAGTGGCAGTATAAGCAGGGACGTAAATCTAAAGAGGAATATGACGGGATACTGAAAGATACGGTTTACCCGAAATTTGCCGCGATCAAAACGCAGGCCATTCGTGAAAAGCTGCTTGAGGCAAAACTCGTTTACGGATATTTTCCTTGCCGGTCGAGCGGAAACGACCTGATAATTTATGAGGATGATGAAAGGACTGAGCGGCTGCGGTTTACGTTTCCGCGACAGCCGGTCGAGCAGCGGGGCGGGAAGAATCTGTGTCTTGCTGACTATTTTGCATCGGTCTTGCAGAGTGGGGAACTTGCCCGCCCGTATCCCGAATCATCTTTGGCTGCTACTGATCAAGACTGGCGGGCAGGTTGTCCTCCCTCCGACTCGCCGGTCGATGTAGTCGCTTTTCAGCTTGTGACTATGGGTCGCAAGGCCAGCGAGCATTCAGCAAAGCTATTTAAAGCAGATAAATACAACGATTATCTTTTATTCCACGGCCTTTCAGTCGAGGCGGCTGAGGCCCTGGCCGAGATGTGGCATAAGCGGATACGTGAGGAAATGAAAATTGCCGGTGCCGATTCTCCGGAACTCGCAAAGCTGTTTCATCAAGGTTATCAGGGGTCGCGATATAGCTTTGGCTATCCGGCTTGTCCTAACCTTGACGATCAGGCAAAGATATTCGAGCTTTTAGATCCGGCCCGAATCGGCGTCGAGCTGACCGAGGAATTTCAACTCGACCCCGAACAATCGACCTCGGCGATCATCATCCATCATCCGGAAGCCAGGTATTTTAATATCGAATAAATTTAGTTAAAATGAATGTCCATTGCATAGCCTAATACCGGTAATGATTACACATACCGGCTTTATTTTACTTCCCAACCATTACTCCAATCCGAAAAAGTCTAAATTGGCCAAATCGCCATTCAGAGTAATAACTTGCGGGGCAAACCGGTAGCGTTTTGACGAGATGGTCATTGTATAATTTGCTTCTGTTGAAACCTGGTCAAATGAGAAAACGCCCAGCGAACTGGTTGTCGTAACGCGTCTGACGTTCTGAGAATCGATCAGCGTTACCCTGGCATTTCTGAGGGCTAGTTTTCCTGATGTGAATACGCTTCCTGAGATCGTTGCGGGCGGCCCGGACTCGATCACAGTAAAGTTAGCATCAGAGATATCGAAAAAGATGTTGCCGACGGCCTCGATCTTGATGCGGGCAGATGTAGTTGCCACATTCGGCAGAGTGATAATCTCAGATCCGTCGTTTGGTGTGCTTTCGGTGAGGACAGTCGGGAAAGTCAAACCGCCGTCTGTCGAAAATGAGATCTTAACGTTGGCCGCGCTTACCGGTGCATTTGCGGTCCCGGCGACACTCCACGTGAGGGTTGGGGCCGAATTTCCGTTGTAGGTAACATTCGTATTAGGGGATGTAATGGCAAATGGGCCACTCGTTCCATCGACGATCACTGATGCAGATGCGGTATTGATACCGCCCGAATTTGCCCGGTTGTCGCGTGCAATCACCCGAAATGTCATCGTCCGCCCGATTTGCGGGAGCAGTTCTCCGGTCAGGCATGGGGTAGATCGCCCGCAGTTAAAGCTTGGGGGAGGGACATTTGCGTAGTTGAGAATATAGGTTAGGGAGGGAAAGGTTCGCGATGGTGACGAGTTAGGATTATATGGCCTGAAAATCGGCCGAGCACCAAATTCGTCGGTGTTCGGTACGCCAGTTGTCGAACCGCCGAGATTGTAATCCTGCCAGTCGTACGTGAGCGTATCGCCATCTACATCGGTGCCTAAAGCGGTCAAAGTGAAAGGCGTTTGTTTAGGAATATTAAATGTCGGTCCGCCAACCACCGATACGACCGGGGCCGTATTTCCGGACTCAGTCGTTTGAGCACAAGTGTTGCCGTTACCCGTCTGACTAAATGCGACAATCGCGTCAAGGCTGCTGAAGTGAAAAGTGTCGATACTGTTTCGCTCCAGGTCCTGACTGCCGCAGATGCCGGCATACGCCATTATTGTTATGCCGCTGCCCGGTTCATAGGCAGAACTGGCGGAGCGGTTGCTGCCGCTACAGCTGCCGGACCCGCCGTTAAATGTGTGATTTGCTCCCCACTGATGGCCCATCTCGTGTGCCACATAGTCGATGGCGAATGCGTCGCCAATTGGGTTGCCGAGACCGGTCACTCCCCGTGCCTTATTTGTCCCGCAGGGGCCGTTAAGTGCGGCAACGCCGCCGCCGCCGGTGCTAAAAACGTGACCGATATCGAAATTGGTCGGGAGAATGACCGTGTTGAGATTGACGGTGTTTTGGCTCAGCATTGTGCTGCCGCTACTGTTTGTGTAAGGATCGTTTGACGATGTGCACGGCAGCGTAGCACAGGTATTGTCGCCAGCATAAACGATCAGATCATTATTAGCGACGATATTCATGTGTATAGCAAGGTCACGTTCATAGACGCCATTGACGCGATTCATTATCAGTACCTGTGCAGCAAGCGTCCCAGCGATCGTGTTGCCGCCGACTCTAACTGCATATTCATTTGTCGCAGCCAGAGCAAGTCGGTAGGTGCGTAGCTGTGTTCCGGACACAAGCTGTGTAGTGGCATCAGGCGCGAGGTCTGCATAATCGAACAAATCGGTATTTAAGAGCGAATCGAGAAAACCATCGCCGACCTCGCATTTGAAATCGTTAACACGGGGAAGATCGTTTTTTCGATATGTGACGTAATTGTCATCGTCGCCCTTGGCGTAAGGGTCAACAAGAATTGTTCCCTTTGCCGAAAGGATGATCGCGTGAAAACCAGTTGGCAAATAGTCGAAACGTGCGGTTGCCGTCGGGTCGTCGATGCCGTATCCGCGATAGGTGGCCCCAAGCTCAGGATATTTGACGAGCAAACCCGGCTCCACGACAAGCGAATGTTCGAATCGAAATCGTGCCAACGTCCCATCCGGCATAGGCAGTTCAATGATGGTGTCAGCCGCCGCGGCAGCACGATTACTTTCAACGTTTGAAAACTCATCGGGCGCAGTTGCGAGTAGATCGGCCAGTACTTGTTTGTCGAGACGAAATGTCCTGTAATTTACAGGCGTTGGCGTTCGTTCCGAAGCAAGTTGATTCAAGAATGATTCATTTATCTCACGCCACAGATCAATGTTCCCATTGATCGCACTGGCACTCGTAATTGACGCTGAAATTATTAGAAACCAAAAAAATATCGCAGAGGTTCTCTTAAGTGTCATTTATGTATCTCTAAAAGCCTATGAGCGGCCAGGTTAAATCTATTTGTTTTTGATGGCGAACCGTTGTCGCAAGTTGGTCTTTATAGTTTATAAAAAATGATGTGACCTGTCTATTACTTTTAACTGAGTTCACAGGCCCTATTTGAAGTTTGAAATTTGAGATTTTTCAGATTTGAGATTTGCGATTCCGATTATCGACTTCTTACCGGCAAGGCGAAAGGTGTTAAAATAACCGTTTGTTTATGAGTCAAGACTCGTTAGAAAAACAAGGCGAAACGTGGATTAGCGAGTCAACGGGGCCGATCGTTCCCGGGCCGTCAGAGATCGGCGTGCTCGATCCCGGTGAAAGGGCCGGATTCCGCCTAGCTCACCGGATGAATCTGGGCGGCTGGAAACGTGTCATGACATTTGGCCAGCGCCATCTCGGTTCGTTGTGGATACATCTCGCAACCTATAATCTGATGAACGTTTTCGGCATTGAGAATGTCGAAAATGCCGAGGTTGACACGCCGCTTGTACTGGTCGCGAATCACCGTTCGTTCTTTGATATGTACACGGTTTCAAGCGTGATATTTCGCCGGACAAAACGCCCTGTGACGCTGTTTTTCCCCGTGCGAGCAAAATTCTTTTATGATAATCCCGTTGGTTGGTTTGTCAATTTCGTGATGGGCTGGTTCTCGATGTATCCCCCATTTTTTCGCGAGGACAGGGAAGTTAAAAAGCGGGAATTTGACAAATACTCGTTGCGGCGGCTTGTCCAGCTTTGCACGTCGGGCCACGGCCACATGATCGGCTTTCACCCCGAAGGGAAGCGCAATCTCGAAGGCGGCCCATACGATCTGCTACCCGCCCAGCCGGGAATCGGCAAGGTCATTTATTCGGCACATCCACAAGTGATTCCGGTGTTTATAGCAGGGTTAAGCAATGATCTGCCAAAACAAATACTCGGCAATTGGCGGGGCGGCACAAAGATTCGTATCTGGTTTGGCCAGCCGATTGACCTCAATGCGTTTTACGAGAAAAGCGATCGGCTGCGCACCCATAAAGAGATTTCAGATTTTCTAATGACAAAGATCGCGGAGCTTGGTGAAGAGGACCGTCAAAAATTTGGATAGTAACATCCAGGCCAAAAAGCTTATTGAGATCTGCTTTGCGTGTTTGAATTTGCCGGGTTTGACGCTACTTGTGGAGGTTGTTCGGCTTCATTCTGTAGATCTTCGGTCGACTTCCAGCCTGCTTTTTTCAGAAGCTCCAATGCAAACTTGACTGGAACGGCCATGTTTGCCGCCGTATTCTCGGTAAACACACCAAAATTTATACCGATAATCTTTCCTGCCTGGCCAAAGAGAGGCGCTCCCGACCCGCCTTCGGCGGTTTTGGCGTCGTGAACTATGCGTTTCGCGTCGAGATCGGTGATCGCCCCCTGCGTCGTAAGCGGAACAATCTTTTGCGATTGAGCGAGGAAATTGATTAGGTTCTGCCGCGAGTTGCCAAACCGCTGATTGATCGATTTGGCCTCTTCGTCATCAACCATTGCGAGCAGGCGGTCGGGTCCGCTCGGATATCCCATCGTCACAACCGTCCTCCCGACAGCGGCTGATTCCGAGTCCATATCGAGCGGGAGCGATGGAATTTCCGTTGGCAGCATCGCCGGGTCGATGGTGGCCACGGCAATATCCTCGCGACTGCCGAGCTGTCGGACTTTTAACGTGAAAGGCTGGGCAAAGCTTGGAAAATAGATAACCAGACGTTTCAGACGTGCCCGGCCGTTCGCAGCCTGCATCATTTGTTTGACCTGATCGTCCTCTTCCCACGGCTGAACGACATGGCGGTTTGTGACGATATATCCGCTGCCGACGTGAAAGCCAGTGCCGATAAAATCGTATTCGACTGTCGAGCCATTGCCCTCGGTCGTCAATCCGATCTGCGGCTGTTGGAGAGGTCGGGCCGGATCCTCAGACTCGGTCGGCTCATACGGGTTTGGACTGTATGCCTGTGGATCCGCATATCGGAGAACCTTGCCGGACCTGCGGTCAACGAGATCGTAAACGCCCACGATTAAACACACGCCGCCCCCGTATTCGACCCGTATGTTGGGTGCCAGGGACACGGTTTTTATCATATCTTTGTTCGATTTATCGAGCTCGCCGATCTGAACGCTGGTCTCACCGAGTTTTTCTTCGAGTTTGGTGATGACCGCGCTTTGCTGTTCGGACACCTTACGGCTTTCGCGCAACTCCTTATTGACCGCAAAACCGATGTAAAGGACGCCTGTAATAAAGCCCAATACGAGCACAAGTGTAATAAGTTTTGTCGCCCATGAAATCTCGCGCGAGAGTTCGCGAACAAATTCTCTTAGAAAAGCCTTGGCATCGTCGCGTTTGGCGGACGTGGCCGATTCGAGTGCGGCATCCTCGATAAACCGCGAAATATGCGGCTGATCGCGATTGGTCGTAATTAGTGAAGATTTATTTTCGAGCGAAAAGAAAGAGAACGAAATATCGGAGCCCGGAAGCTCGATCACGTCACCGTCGGCGATCGCGATAAAACGCCGGATCGGGCTTTGATTGATTTTTATTGACAGCAGATCGTTAAACTCAACGATTCGATACACTCCGTCGGCATTCTCGAGATCAAACCACGCTCCGCCGCCTTCCAGTTGCGGAGCGTGTATTTGCAGGTCACAGGTGTCATCCGAACCGATCCGAATCCGCTCCTGAGAGAAGAATTCGGTGCGTTTTTCGGTGCCGACCGTGATGTGGATGATAATGCCGACTGCCATGGTATTAAAAGTTGTTTCGCCCGTGAAATTCTAACACAAACATAAAGGGGTAAGATGTCAATTTTTGACGCGGCGTGGCAAAATATTACCTGTGCACAAGCATTTACGTAAGCAATATGTCTCGCACCGACTCGGAAGTTACGTTTTTACGTGCGGTTAAAATTTATTATGGCCAAAGCTAAATTTATCAGCGACCGAGAACAGCTTGAAAAGCTAGCCCCAATGCTCAAGGCCCCGATCAAACGCCAGGTCTTTGTCTGTAACGGCAAATCCTGCGCAGCCGTTGGCAGCGCCGATGTCAAAGCCCAGTTCGAGAAACAACTTGAATCAAAGGGCCTCCGCCAAGGCAAAGAAACAAAAGGCCGTAACCCGATGGGCGAGATCGTCCTCACCGATTGCGGCTCCGTCGGCTTCTGCTCCATCGGCCCCGCCGTCCTCGTCTATCCCGAAGGCGTCTGGTATGCACAGGTTCAACCTGAGGATGTGACCGAGATCATCGAGGAGCATTTGGAAAAGGGGAATGTGGTGGAGCGGCTGGCACTGATCAAAATGTCAAAACCTTCGGCGTAAACATAGGGGATCAATCATCTACTCTTTAGCAGATGTGAATTCTTATCCCCGCATCACTCCCAAAATCTCATCCACAACCTTCTTTGCATCGCCAAACAGCATAAGTGTGTTGTCTTTGTAGAACAATGGGTTGTCGACGCCGGCGTAGCCGGATGCCATGCCGCGTTTCATTACGATGGTGTCGCGGGCCTTCCAGACGTGGAGGACGGGCATACCGGCGATGGGCGAGCCGGGGTCGTCCATGGCGGAGGGGTTGACGATGTCGTTGGCACCGATAACCCAGGCGACGTCGGTCGAGCTGAACTCGTCGTTGACCTCTTCCATTTCGAAGACGATGTCGTAGGGAATATTTGCCTCGGCGAGAAGGACGTTCATGTGACCCGGCAGTCGGCCGGCGACCGGATGGATTGCGAATTTCACGTCGATGTTCTTTGCTTTCAGCAGTTTCACGACCTCTGCCAGCGAATGCTGGGCTTGGGCCACCGCCAGGCCGTAGCCGGGGATGATGATTAACTTGCGTGCCTGCTGGAGGAGATCTGCTGCACCGGAGGCCTCGATAGGATGGACCTCGCCGGCAGGGGCCTCAGACGAACTGGATGTAGTGCCGCTCTCAGTGCCAAAGCCGCCAAGCATTACGCTCACGAACGAGCGGTTCATCCCTTGACACATAATATAGCTAAGAATTGCACCGCTTGATCCTACCAATGCACCGGTGATAATCAGCAGATCGTTGCCCAGCATAAAGCCCGCCGCCGCAGCCGCCCAGCCCGAATAGCTGTTGAGCATCGAAACAACCACCGGCATATCAGCCCCGCCAATGGCCATTACAAAATGCACGCCGAGAACTCCCGTCAGGATAGCTGCAACGATCAACGGCATCTGTCCCGTGCCAGTATCAGGTGAGATAAGGAAAGCAGCGCCAATCCCTATAGTCATGAGCAGCATGATGATGTTTATAAGATGACGGCCCGGCAGGAGCAGGGGCTTGCCGCCGACCGTTCCCTGGAGTTTGAGAAACGCAACAACCGACCCTGTAAACGTCACTGAACCAATTACAACGCCGATAAATATCTCAACATGATGCAAAGTTGTCTCACCCGCCGACATCGCCTTGTGCGGTCCTAAATAAGTAGCGATCGCCACTAAAACCGCCGCCAGTCCAACAAAGCTGTGCAATATCGCCACAAGCTGCGGCATCGACGTCATCTGCACCCGAGCCGCCAGTATTGCACCGATTACAAGCCCCGGAACCAAAGCCGCCGCTAAAACAGGCAGCCCGCCGACCTGCATCCCCGCCGCCGTCGCAACAAGTGCGATCAGCATCCCCAAGATGCCGTATAAATTCCCCCGCCGCGCCGTCGACTGTTGCGACAACCCGCCAAGGCTCAAAATAAACAACGCACTCGCGGCGATGTAGGCGATTGTGATCAATGATTGCTGCATTTTAAATGATTACTAATCTCTTAGTCTAAATCGTCTCAATTTAGCTGGAGGTACAAGTTTCTAATAAATTCTTAGGACTTTAGCCCGCGAGTTCATTGGACCAAAGCCAAAAGAATTTTTCTTATCAGAAATTAGGCTGAATTCCGTTCCAATCGGTATCCGGAGGGATTTCGTGCTCAAAAAGGAAATAGACAAATTCATTAAACGAGATGCCTCGTATATCGAATTGATGATGGGGTTCAAACAACGTCATCTATTTCCTAAACATCGCCAACATCCTATTGGTCACCAAAAATCCACCCGCAATATTTATTGCTGCTATTAAAACAGCGATACCCCCCAAAATCGTTGTCGCGTTTAGATCAGTGCCGACTAGTTGGACCATTCCGCCGACGAGGATGATGCCACTAATGGCGTTGGTGACGCTCATGAGAGGGGTGTGTAGGGCGGGTTTGACACTCCAGACGACTTGGAAGCCAACGAAGCACGCAAGGATAAATACAGTTAGGTGGCTAAGCGTGTCGCCACCCTCAGTGCGGGCCTCGGTTGGCACAAGGAGGCCGATGCCGAGCAATACGGCCCCAACACCGGCGAGAATTAGCGGGTTGATGCCCGTGCCTTCGCCATGGGCATTCTTTCCTGCGGCTGTTGCAACGGCGACGCTCGCCTCGCTTTTTGTCGGAACTCCGGGTTCAGGCGGCTCCGGCGGAGTTGGCGGTGCGGGCGGCGGCCACATAATTTTGCCTTCGTGCAGGACTATGGCACCGCGGACGACTTCGTCGTCAAGGTTGACGTTGAGGCGCGGGGTTAAATAGGTGTCGGCTTCATCCGCAACGGCGCCCTCTCTCACGGTCAGGCTACCGACACTCTGCGGACTGACACCTTGCGGACTTTTGCATAGATCCTCTATCAGAGCGACGATCGTTGAGCCGTAAAGCTGGCTCGACATACTCGCCATTCGCGATGGCAGGTCGGTGTAGCCGATGATCGTGACACCTTTGTGATGAACGATCTTGCCGGGGTCGGTCAGGACGCAGTTGCCGCCTTGTTCGGCGGCTAGATCGACGATCACCGAGCCGGGTTTCATCGATTCGACCATGCCCTGCGTGATAAGTTTTGGAGCGGGTTTGCCCGGAATCAGAGCGGTTGTGACAATGATGTCGACCTGCATCGCCTGTTGGGCAAACAGGGCCATTTCGGCTTTTATAAACTCATCGGACATTACCTTGGCATAACCGCCTTTGCCCTCGCCTTCTTCCTCGATGTTTACTTCGAGAAACTCGGCGCCCATGCTCGCGACCTGTTCTTTTGTCGCCGAACGCGGATCAAACGCCCGCACAATCGCCCCCAGAGCACGTGCGGCTCCAATGGCCGACAATCCGGCAACGCCCGCACCGATAACCATCACCTTGGCTGGATCGATCCGTCCGGCGGCGGTTATCTGACCTCCAAAAAAACGCGGAAAATTATTTGCCGCCTCAATGATCGCGCGATAACCGGCAATATTTGCCATCGCCGAGAGCGTGTCCATCTTCTGCGCTCGGGTGATACGAGGAATGCAGTCCATACCGAAAACAGTGGCGTTTCTGGTCGCCAGGCGGTCCAGCAGTTCACCATTTTGTGCCGGCCACATAAATCCGATCAGCCAACCGCCTTCTCTGATAAGCTCAGCCTCGTGGGTTCTGAGTTCGGTGTTTTGCTCGGGTGGGCGAACTTTTAGGATAACATCGGAAGTGGCCCAAAGTTCTTTAGTGTCATCAATTATCGTCGCACCAGCTTCGCGGTATTCGCTGTCGATACAATTGATGCCGTGTCCGGAATGCGACTCGATCTGGACTTCAAAACCGAGTTTACGTAGACGCATAATAGTCTGCGGCGTCGCCGCAACGCGCTTTTCGCCCGGATGGATTTCTTTTGGAATACCGATCTTAGTCATTGATTTTTGCTTTTCGAAACGAACGGCTGACTGCCAAACGGGGGAAGCCGTTCAATATTCTAATAAACCTAAGTTTATCAGACAAACAGGGAGCATCGCATTAGTGCCGTCCAGAAAAGCGATAACTTATTAGTGTCACATTTTCTGCATTGCGATAATTATTAGCGGGTCGTCACCTGTAATCTTGTTGTATGAGATCCAAAAACCAAGCTTTGGATATTGGATCATTTTGAATATACCGCCATCTGGCTTCACCTCCACTTCTTCACCAAAAACGGCCAATGCCGTTGGAGCAGCGTCCAATTTGCCTGTGAAAGTGATGGTTACGGCTGTTACTGTTTTTGCTTCATTATAATAAATTTGGGCTGATTCGTTATCCGAAAAAACATAGTATTCCTGGGTGT
This sequence comes from Pyrinomonadales bacterium, assembly GCA_038257355.1. Taxonomy (GTDB): domain Bacteria; phylum Acidobacteriota; class Blastocatellia; order Pyrinomonadales; family Pyrinomonadaceae; genus OLB17. The sequence goes on from JBBSJK010000016.1 coordinate 35,754, forward strand.
CAGACTTGTCCTTTGCATCGCCTAATTTGGCTCTCGCTTCGTTCATTGTAAGTCCAATGGTCACGCCTCTGTACTCGGAATACGGCGGCTTGCCTTTTACAGGGGTTGGCGCCGGAGCGGCGAATGCATTCTTAACGAATTTTGCTGATGTTCGAGTAAATCCAAATGAAACGACGCTCAAAGCGATTATAAACAAAAAAATAAATATTTTAGTCATCATTGTCCTCCTACAGACTTACAGGAAGGTTACGACCCGCGAAGCCAGCCAATATATGGCTAAGACTCTCTCCAAAATTACCGACAATTTAAAAAAAATGTGCAATATATTTTATCGGGTTTTTCATGGAATGATGCGTTGAGCCATAATACCTCCTCGGAAATGCAGCGTGGGAAAGAAAGTTAAACGGATGGGAAATTATGAGCGGAATTATATACCCGACTGACTCCAAAATCAAAAACTGCATGCGTATGTCTTAGAGCCATAGACCAAGTAGCAAATAGAACCCCAAAGGAAATCGCTGTGCTATCATGTCACATGCCAAAAAATGTGGGTATCGCATTCGTGACCGGGCGGAAACATTTCCAAAATGTAATTCGTTCCTACATAAACAATTGGCTCGAACACGGTCTTATCGAGGATAAAAGTATTCGCCTGCACCTTTTTGTGGTGTACGACGTCAACTATTTCAACACCAAACCAAACGATTACAAGAAAATTCCGCGCGAATTGTCCGACATGGTCGACTCGATCAATTTCTATGGTCGAAACTCACTTAAGGAAGAACGTCAAAAGTTGATCAAACAGGGAACTATCCTCGAATCAGAAGGCGACCTCATCTTTGGCGAAGGCTATGCCAAGAAGAGAAACGCCGCATTATATTTTGCCGCCAAGATGAGAATGGACAGGCTTCTGTTTGTGGATGACGATGAGTATCCGCTTGCCGTTGTCAGGAATGAGTGGGACAACCTGGTTTGGATGGGACAGAGCGTGCTCGGCACCCATCTGAAATACGGCTCAGATGCCGATATTACCCACGGACATCACTGCGGGTACATCTCCCCGATACCCAAAATAGCGTTTAACGATGTGCTTGCCGAAGACGATTTTAGAGATTTTATCGATGCGACAAGCAACGACATTATCACCTGGGACAGTGTTAAGAAAACGATCATCGGAAACAACGGCGTAACCTATGCCGATGCTGAAATCGTCAACCACCGGAGAACCTCAGAGGTAGATGAGGTCATGGGAATGAAGTTTATTTCCGGGGCAAATCTCTGTTTTAATCTCGAACGGCTGAACAGCCTGCCGACTTTTTATAATCCGCCTGACGCCCGTGGTGAAGACGCATTTATGAGCACGACTCTCGCTGACTACAAAGTCGTCAAAGTGCCATGTTTTACTTTTCACGACGCATTTCTCGAATATAAACACCTATTAAACGGCGTTTTGCCCACCGAGCTTACGGGCATTGACGCGTCTTTGCCATCGGTTCGCCAAAGATTTATCAGAGCTGCGATCGGGTGGATAAGATATAAGCCGCTGCTCACTTTTATTACCCAGCCGGAAAATTACGAATCGATAATCGAAGAGATGACCCGCAAACTAGATTCGTCGGTTCCTAAACTCTGCCAATACTTCGAGACACAACAGTTCGAGCAGATCAATACCGAATTGCAGCGGTATCATCGGAATGTACGCCGGCATTTTAGAATGTTTCAGGCCACGCGTACGGCATGGAAAAAGGTTACTCAAGACCTGTAAAACGGTTCGGTCTAAAAATATCCAGAGAAGCTTACGCGGTTTTTGACAAAATCTCCATATCCTTCTTCCAACGCAAAACCGGTCTTCGGGCGGCGGCGGCTTCGTCCAGACGGCCGATACGCGTTGAGTGCGGGGCGTCGATCACCAACTGCGGATTTTCGAGCACCTCGCGGTCAATGTCCTTCATCGCTTCGACAAAGGCGTCGAGGTCCTGGCGTCCAACCGATTCGGTCGGTTCGATGAGCATCGCTCCCTCAACGACGAGCGGGAAGTAAATCGTCATCGGATGAAAGCCGTAATCGATCAGCCGTTTTGCAATGTCGAGGGTGACAACACCTTTTTTTGACTGCTTTTTGTGAGAAAAGATTGCCTCGTGCATACAGTCTGACTCAAACGGTTTGTCGTAGGTGTCTTCGAGTTCATGAGAAACGTAACGGGCATTCAACACAGCGGTCTCGGTCGCTTCTTTGAGGCCATCGGCCCCATGTGTGTAGATGTATGAGAGTGCACGCACCATCATGCCGAAGTTGCCGTAAAATGCCTTTACGCGGCCTATGGAGGTGGGATAATCGTAGTTCAGACGATATTTTGTGCCAGCGTCAGGCACACTCCCTACGGATCGTGTTTCTGCCTCGATTCGCGGGGTGGGCAGAAAAGGAGCTAGTTCCGCTGAACAGAGACATGGTCCACAGCCTGGTCCGCCGCCGCCGTGTGGGGTTGAAAATGTTTTGTGCAAATTGAGATGGATGACGTCGACGCCCATATCTCCTGGACGAGCGATGCCGACGAGGGCATTCATATTCGCACCGTCCATATAGACGAGTCCGCCGGCCGAGTGGATAGTGTCACAAATCTCACGAATATTTGTCTCGAAAATGCCGACCGTATTAGGATTCGTGAGCATTAGCCCGGCAACGCCCCCCTGATCGCAAAGCTCGTGCAAATGCTCCATATCGGTCAAACCCTGAGAAGTTGAGCGGATTGTCTTAACTGTAAAGCCTGACATCGCCGCCGACGCGGGATTTGTGCCGTGTGCAGAATCTGGAATTAGCATCACGCGGCGATTTTTCGATTCCTCTCCATCTCTCTGGTCGAGAAACGCCCGGATAAGCATCACACCCGTCATTTCGCCCTGAGCTCCGGCAGCTGGCTGGAGCGAGATGCCCGGCAAACCTGTGATCTCACACAGATCTTTCTGTAGATGGTAGATGAGTTCGAGTGCTCCCTGTGTCTCTTCTTCTGGTGCGAGCGGATGCAACCCTGCAAACCCAGCTATCCGCGCGACCTTTTCATTGAGCCGCGAATTGTATTTCATCGTGCACGAACCAAGCGGGTACATACCGAGATCAATTGAGTAATTCCATGTCGAAATCCGAGTAAAGTGTCTTACAACATCAACTTCCGAAACCTCCGGAATGCCATCGAGATCGTCGTCACGGCGGAGATCGGCAGGCAGAATACTGTCGATATCGATCTCCTCCACATCGAGTTTTGGCAGCCGATAACCGATGCGGCCCGTCTGTGAGCGTTCGAATATCAGAGACTCATTCTGTGAGGGATGCTGTGTAACCTTTGTAATGCTCATAAATATTGTGCCTTTGAAAGACCTTTCTTTACCATATTTTCGATCACAGCACAGAAGCGGTCAAGTTCACCGAGGCTGGTGAAGATATTGGGTGTAATGCGAACGCCTGTAAACTCGTCGTGGATAATAGGTGTAGCGATTATTTTATGTTTGGCCATTAGATGCTGGGTGATTGTTTCAGGATCAATACCGTCGATCTTAAAATTTGCAATCGCGCAAAATTGGTCCGGATCGAAAGAAGTGTTAAAGCCGATCCTATCTAATGATTTAAGCCTGTTCATCCAGTAACTTGAGAGATAGCGGAGCCGTTCCTCCTTGCGTTTGGCACCTATTGCTTCATGGTATAGGAGAGCTTCGCCGATAGAGAGCCGGGTCGCCGACGAATGCGTACCAATCTCCTCAAATTTGCGAATATCATGTCTGTTCTTGTCCTCAGATGCCATTAACGCCCAAACATTGCGTATTTTATCTTTTCGCACATAGAGCAGGCCAGCACCCTTTGGTGCATAGAGCCACTTATGCAGCGAACTGCCGAAATAGTCGCACTGGAGATCGTCGCGTTTGAAATCGAGCTGAGCATATGAATGTGCACCGTCCACAACAGTCTCGATGCCTCTGGCACGTGCCATGTCGCAAATCTTGCGCACTGGCATTATCTGGCCGGTAATGTTGATCTGATGGGAAATAAGGATTAGCTTGGTATCGGCTGTTATCGCAGATTCGAATGCCGCCACGATTTCATCGGTGCTCAAAGGTGCGAGAGGTATCTTGATGAGCTTCAGTTTAGGCCCGTCACGCAATTCCCGCTGTCGCAGGGCAGTCAACATTCGCGGATAATCCTGGGTCGTCGTAATTACCTCGTCACCCGATCTAAGGTCGATACCCAGCAGCAGAATCTGGAGCGATTCGGAAGCGTTTCGGGTGATTGCAATCTCATCCGGCTCGCAGCCAAAAAGCTTTGCCAGCCCGGCCCGTATCGTTTCCGCCTGTGGCTCGAGCATCTGCCACATTGTGTAGGCGGTAGCATCTTCCTGGTGTTTATAACGAATAAATGCTTCGGTAACTAAACGGGGACTCGGGCTGGCGCCGCCGTTATTTAAATTAATAATGCCACGTGAAATTGCGAATGACTGCCCGATCGCTTTCCAGTATTCTTCGTCGGTTGCAGCCTGCTGAGGAGATAGATGATCGACCAGACGGCCTGCGGACTGTACGGTTTCAAGGTGTGCCGCGACGGCCGGAGCCAGTAGGGCCATCAGCCCAAGACCGTTGCCGGCGGACGCCAAAAGTTTTTTCTGAGTTAATTTCTTTACCGTATCCATCTTCACAGTTTGATGAACGAAGCGACCTTTAGGTTCGGTTTTTCCGGCAGAACCGTTTCCGTAGCAACCTATGTGCCTTATTGTGTCAATTTAATTAAATGAATCTCCACTAGATCATCAAACTGCTGCGGCGAATCACTATGCTTTTGGCAAGCCGTTTTTCGCGATCGAACCTACAATCTCGCAAAAACGGTCGAGTTCCCACAAAGTCGTATAAACATTCGGCGTAATCCGGATGCCAGTAAATTCGTCGTGAACGATCGGAGTGGTGAATATTTTGTGCTTTGACATAAGGTAACTGCCGATGGCCACCGGATCAATACCGTCAATCTTGAAATTGGCGATAGCACACGACTGTTTTGGGTCGAATGATGTGTTAAAGCCGACCTTTGGAATATCTCTGATCTTATTCATCCAATATCGTGAGAGGTATCGCAAACGCTCTTCCTTTCGCTTGCCGCCTATGGCGTTGTGAAAGAGGATCGCTTCTCCGATAGCGAGCCGCATCGCGGCGGAATGGGTGCCAATCTCTTCGAATTTGCGGATGTCATTCCTGTTTTTGTCCTCGGACGCCATCAAAGCCCAAATTCTGGCGATCTTATCCTTTTTCACATAAAGCATTCCCGTTCCCTTTGGTGCGTAAATCCATTTGTGAAGGGAAGTGCCAAAGTAATCGCAGCCAAGATCGTCACGTTTGAAATCGATTTGTGCAAACGAATGGGCACCGTCAACTATTGTCTCGATGCCGCGTGAACGGGCAATTTCGCAGATTTTCTTGACCGGTGTGATTTGCCCGGTGAGATTGATCTGATGCGAGACGAGTATTAGTTTAGTTTTTGGCGTGATTGCCCGTTCATAGGCGAAAGCGATCTCGTGTGCATCCTTTGGGGCGAGAGGAATTTTTATCAGTTTAAGTTTTATGCCTTCGCGAAGTTCGCGTTGACGAAGCGTCGTCAGCATACGCGGATAATCCTGCGTCGTTGCCAGAATCTCATCGCCCGCTTTGAAATCCATGCCCATCAGCAGGATCTCAAGCGATTCGCTGGCATTTCGAGTTATCGCGATTTCCTCGGGGGAGCAGCCAAATATCTCGGCAAGGCCCGTCCGTATCGTTTCCGACTGGGGCTCGAGCAGCTGCCACATAGTGTACGCGGTCGCATCCTCCTGTTGCCATGTGTAACGGACAAACGCCTCGGTCACCATCCGCGGACTCGGGCTGACACCACCGTTATTGAGATTGACGATGCCGCGGGTCACGGAAAACGCCTGCTGAATCGCTGCCCAATAATCTTCGTCTGTTGCGACTTGTAAAGGCGAGAGATGATCGATGAACTTGCTCGCAGCTTTGACCTCATTGTATAGAGAAGCTACCGTCGCTGACGACAATGCCGCCAGGCCGAGGCCTTTACCGGCGAGGGAAAGGAATGTCCGGCGATCGACGTTGTTGCGAAGTTGCATGCTAAATACCTTGAATCAATTAGTTTTACCACGAGGGGATCGTTTCTCTTTTAAAGACGCGAAATCCCACGTAAACAACTGTTAAAGGGAGTCCATAGTAAAGAAACAACAGAAAAGCCTCGACAAAAATTAAGATTGCGTAGAGTGCAACACTCAAGAAAAGTAATCAAATGTGGTATATCCTTCAGGCATTCATGCTAACTTTGATTCCGTCAATTAGATTGTCGATCTGTGCCTTGCTATTTGTTTCAGTTACACAAACGAGGAAGTCATTTTCATGCCCATTATAATATTTCGATAGAGCCAGACCACCAATAAGTTCGTTTTTGGTCCGAAGCGTTTCAAGCACCTCGGCTGCTGGTCGGGGTCCGCGAACGACGAATTCATTAAATGTCGGTGCGGAGAAAGGAATCGAAAATCCTTCAAGTGCTGCGATCTGCTTCGCAGCATAGGCAGCTTTCTGTATATTTTGCGTGGCCACTTCCTGCAAACCCTTTTTGCCCATCGTTTCCATGTAAATTGTCGCTGCGAGGGCGATGAGACCTTGGTTTGTGCAGATGTTTGACGTCGCTTTTTCGCGGCGGATGTGTTGTTCGCGGGTTGATAAAGTTAGGACGAAACCTCGGTTGCCGTTCTTATCATACGCGACGCCGCACAGGCGTCCGGGCATCTGCCTGACGAATTTTTCCTGCGTGGCAAACAGCCCGAGATGCGGGCCGCCGAATCCCATTGGGATTCCAAAAGACTGTCCCTCGCCGACGACGATGTCGGCACCGCACGAGCCAGGCGATTTGAGCAGGCCAAACGAGATCGCTTCGGTAACGACGACGACAAACAAAGCCCCGACCGCGTGTGCCGCATCCGCCAATGCTTTCAAATCCTCAACGCAGCCAAAGAAATTTGGTGATTGGACGACCAACGCCGCTGTTTTGTCATCGAGTGCGGAAAGATCGCCAACGCGCCCCGTGTTTTCGTCAAATCCGATCTCAACTATCTCAGCCGTACCGTGCTGCGTGTATGTGCGGGCAACCTCTCGATATTCGGGATGAACGCTCGTTGCGACGACGATCTTATCACGACGTGTTACGCGCTGTGTCATTAGATACGCCTCGGCCATTGCGGTCGAGCCATCATACATTGATGCGTTGGCGACCTCCAAACCGGTCAATTGGCACACCAGCGTCTGGAATTCGAAGATGTATTGGAGGGTACCCTGCGATATCTCGGGCTGATAGGGCGTATAAGATGTAAAAAATTCCGACCGCTGTATTAAATGATCAACGATGGTCGGAGAAAAATGCGAATAAACGCCTGCACCTAAGAACGATGGCTTGGTTGCGGCCGTATTCTTTGCGGACATTGCCTCCATCACGGCGATGACCTCTGATTCCGCAAGCGGGTCAGTCACTTTTAACGCCCGGTTTAACTGGACATCTTCGGGAATTGAGCGAAAAAGCTCCTTAGCCTTTGAAAGGCCAACGACGGCGAGCATTTCGTCACGTTCTTCGGGTGAATTTGGTATGTATCTCATTTAATTGAAAATGGAAAATGGAAATCGTAGAGCCGGATATTTCCATTTTCCGTTTTGAATTTATGCGCTCGCTTCAAGATATTCTTCGTATTCAACCGCCGAGAGCATTGCGTCGGCTTCGAGCGGGTTGTCCATTTTGATCTTTATCATCCAACCGGCGTTGTAAGGGTCGTTATTGACCGCCTCGGGGGTGTCATTGAGACCGTCATTCACCTCGGAGATCTCCCCTGCAATTGGCACAAATATCTCGGACACGGCTTTTACCGATTCGACAGAGCCAAACGCCTCGTGCGAACTAAGCTTGTCGCCGACGCGCGGCATATCAATATAAACAACATCGCCAAGCGAATGCTGCGCGTAGTCAGTGATACCAATAGTGGCAAAATCGCCCACGACTGCAACCCATTCGTGGTCTTTGCTGTAACGCAAATTCTCCGGAATATTTGACATAGTTTTTATAAATGAAGCCTCAAAAAGTATTTGAATTCAAAGCTATTTCTGCCGCTTGTAAAAAGGTGTCGGCACGACTTGGGCCTTTAAATGTTTGCCTCTTACATCAATTTTAATTTCTTGTCCGACATTTGCAAACTCAGGCGGCAGAAACGCGAGGCCTATATTCTTTTTTAAATATGGTGCCGGGCTGCCGCTCGTGACCACGCCAATCTTTTCGCCGCTGACATAGACGTCGTAGCCGTCGCGGGCGATGCCGGGCTCGGTCATTTCAAAACCAGCGATCTTGCGCCTTACCCCCGATTCTTTTTGCATCGCGAGTGCGGCCGAGCCGATAAAATCACCCTTTTGTAATTTTGTGATCCAGCCGAGGCCAGCCTCGAGAGGTGTAATGTCATCATCGAGCTCGTGACCATAGAGCGACATAGCGGATTCCAGACGCAAAGTGTTTCTCGCTGCCAAACCGCAGGGAAGTATACCTTCCGCTTCGCCATATTTGCCAATCTCTAAAAATTTATTCCAAAGCTGCACGGCAAATTGCGGGGCAGCATAAACCTCAAAACCATCCTCGCCCGTGTAACCAGTCCGGGAAATTATCGCCGCCACGCCGTCAACCTCGCCTTCTTCAAAATGGTAATACTTAATCGCCTCGAGATCGGTCTCGGTCAGCGCCTGAACGATATTAAAAGCGTCCGGTCCCTGCACAGCAATCTGGCAAAAGTCTGCACTGGCGTTAGTTAGCGTGACATCTGGTTTTGATTCGACGAGCCCGGAGGTTCCCGCTTCCGTTTCTGCAGAGAGATGTGACGCGACCCAATCCCAATCCTTCTCAGTCGTCCCGGCATTAACAACCAACAGTAGCTTTTCTGGCCCAAACCGGTAAACCAGCAGATCGTCCACAACACCGCCGTTCTCTCGCGTCAAAGCCGAGTAATGCGCCTGTCCATCCACCAGCTTTGATACATCATTGGTGGTCAGACGGTTTACAAACGCGATCGCATCCGGACCGGTAACCCAGATCTCGCCCATATGCGACACATCAAAAAGTGCGCACCGCGTCCGGCACCGCATATGCTCCTCGATCACGCCAGCCGGATACTGCACTGGCATGTCCCATCCGCCAAAATCGACCATCCGCCCGCCAAGCTCGCGATGAACAGCATTGAGCGGAGTTTTCTTGAGTTCATTTTCAGCCATAAAAAGAGTGTAATTTAGCCGTTTTGACCGCACAAGGCGCGGAGTGAAAAAAGACTCAGGGAGCCGCACCCCTTGTGGCTGCGACACACAGTTTATTAGAGAAAATACACGATAACTATAAAAAATGACTTAACTTTCGCGATGTTTCCTGCTGTTTCGGCGTTGTTCTTCAGGTAAAAAAAATGAGGAGACTGCCAAACCGACTTTTTTTATTGCCAAGTGGTGCAAAATAAAGGTATAACTTTATTAGCGGTTTTCCCGCATTTTTCCCTATCGTCACCTAGCTCCTGTGAGGAAATCCCCATTTTGTCAGCCGTGTTTGTAGAAGATCAAGTAGAAGTTCGCTCCGATAATGATACGTTCGTTGAGGTGCGCCCACGCTATGCTGCTACGCGGGTTGACGTTGACGAGATCATTGTCGAGCTTGGCATATGGCTTTCGGGCCTCGAAAGTTTTCTCGCGTCAGGACATCATTCGTTTGCGGATTCGCGTGACACGAGGGCTTTGCCGGATTCGACCAAAGAGTTTCGCCTCATCCACTCGACATTGCAAAGATGCTCGTTGCTCAACACCAGGCTCCTGAGCTCTATGGGAGCCGGTACAGAGGCTGCGATCAACAGAGATATCAAGTTGGAAGAGATTCGCGATCTTGCGGCGATTCTTCGCGACACAACTCTTTTGAGCGAAGGCATGATCCATTCAAATTCGCTCGGCTCCGGGGAATGGAAGGCATGGAGCAATCTGCTCTCGCACCGCTTTAAATCTCTGCCCGCCTTTACAAAACTTATACGTTTTGCCGAGGAGACAGGCAAAACATATCTGCCGGGTCCGCTTAATGATTTGGCGACGAGACGCGGATTTCTAAGTGCGGAACATGCAGAGCTTGCACTCATACTGCCGCGTTTTGGCAAGATTCTGAAATGGTTGAGCGTTGTCGGAAAGATGCTCGAAACGGACGAGCCGCTCAAACCGGCGTTGCTGATCTTTTCTCGGATCAACGAACAAATTTTTGAACTGACAAGCTATATCAATAACCGTTTGGAACGATTTCCAAACGAAGAGGCCGAATTGTTCTCGTCGCTCGACGCGGCATCCTATACCGCTTCAATCGAGTTGAAAAAAGTTTATTCACAAGAACTTGCGGGTATTGCACGAATGCGGCCTTCGCCATCGATCTATGCCCGGATGGAAACGGCACATTCACTATTAAACGAAGGATTTCAACAGATCCTTGCCGGATTTGCCAAGATTCTTGATCCGGAGACCGATGTTTTTCATCTCTTCCCAAATTTCCCGATAAAGCTGGAACAATCAATAGTTTTGCGGCAGGAACTTCGCGAGATTGTGCAGGTTGTGCAGACGGCTGAGGCCAATCCTGATAAGCGGCAGATAGATAAGATGCATGCTGAGTTACGCGAATTTATGAAAGGCACAGTGCGTTTTCTGTTCTACAAAGATACCGAAACGGTCGAACGGTTTGTCGAAGAGATCCTCATCACAAAACAAAACAAGGACCTGGTGCCGATATTGCACCGGTTTGGAGCCTATCTCGAAACGCTATTCGGCCAGGTCAATCTCCGCGCCGTTCTCGAAAAACACCCTCTTGTGGGTAAAGAGTGATTTTTAACCAAAAAGAAGCAAAGCTGCAAAAAAGCGAAGCTTGAAAGAATTCGATTGTGGATTATGGATCGTTGGATATTTTCCTTAAAGCTTTGTCACTTTGCGATAGTTTTCTTACTGACCCCGTAATGTGTTTAGCGGTTTGCGGAATAGTACGTCAAAGCTCGCCGCCACGCCTACCACGGTGACCAGAAATGTCGTTACCATAACGCCTAACATCGCAACGACCGGATCGAACTCCCAATTGATATTCATCAGAAATCTCGCGACGACATACGACAAAATGACCGCAAACGAAGTGGCGATAATACCGGCGAGCAGGCCCAGGATGCCGTATTCGGCAAAAAGAATGGTGGCGAGGACGCGGCGTTTGGCACCCAGCGTTTTTAGGATGGCATTCTCGTAGATTCGCTGTGATTTGGTCAGAGCGACCGAGCCGATGAGAATGAGAATGCCGCTCAAAAGCACATAGCTGCCGACAAACGAGATCGCGATCACAAAATTATTTACCAGCCGATTGACGGCGTCGATTATATCTGCAACGTCAAATATCTGCACGTTCGGAAACAAGTCGAGTATCTCACGCTGTAGCCGCTGGCGATCGGTGGCTGGAATGTGATTTAGCGTCGTGACGGCGAAGCTTTGCGGTGCATTTTCGAGCGTTCCGGGCTTGAAGACGAAGACAAACGCCGTGCGCGAATTACGGACGTCAATCTCTCTGATATTGGCGACGCGGGCTGTTATCTTTCGCCCCGAAATGTCGAATGTGATCGAGTCGCCCGGCGAAACCTTGAGCCTTTCGGCCATCGACGTTTCAACCGAAACCTCGGGGGTGTCGGTCGGTCCGCCGGTTTGCCACCATCTGCCGGCGATAACGGTCTCGTTTTCCTCAAAATTTTCACGATAGGTGATCGCAAATTCGCGCCCGATCTGACCCTGCCGTTGCCGCACCTCGGTGTTTTGGTAGTTTATCGGTTCTCCGTTGACAAAAGATATGCGGGCACGCACGGTCGGTGTTTCTTCAGGCTTTTCGCCGGTTCGCTGTTGAATCAAGCGAGACAATTCAGCGATCTGGCTCTTTTGAATATCTACAAATATTAGACTCGGCAAACGCCTGTTGCGGGTGAAATCGAACTCGCGAACGAGATTTACCTGCATTATCTGGACCGTAATGACGACAAACGCCCCAAGACCGACCGCGAGCAGTATGATTCGCGTCTGGTTGCCAGGACGGTAAAGCGAGTTGAGCGCCTGGCGGACGGAAAATGAGCTTAAATCTTTTACTTTCTTCAAAAGCCACGTTAGAAC
>JBBSJK010000017.1:0-47514 GCA_038257355.1 Pyrinomonadales bacterium
TAAAACGCGGCCTGATGATCCGCCTGCTCGTCCTGCCAAACGACATCGCCGGAATCGAAGAGAATCTGAGATGGATACTCGACGAACTCGGCCCCAAAACCGCCATTTCGCTCATGGCCCAATACTACGCCACCAACAAAGCCGCCACCGACGAGCGGTATATTTTGCTCTCTCGCCGCATTAGCGAGGGTGAGTGGCTTTCGGCAGTTTCTCTTTTGGAAGATCTCGGCATGGAAGAAGGCTTTATGCAGGAATACGAATCGGCGTCACATTATTACCGGCCGGATTTCACCGACGCCGCAGAACCGTTTAAAGATGTTCGGGATTTTGAAAGGTGATTAAGATGACTTCAAATAAAATTATTTTGATTTCCTGTGTGGCAAGAAAAGGAAGTGAAAAAGCTCTAGCAAGGGACTTGTATAAGGGGCCTCTCTTCACAAACAGCTTAGCATTCGCCAATTCATTAAGACCGGACAAAATCCTAATTCTCTCAGCACTTTACCACGTTGTGGAACTGAATCAAGAAATAGAACCATATGACGTTACACTGTCATATGTATCGCCAAAAAACAGGGCAAAGAAACCCAATCTTAAGGTGCTTAGGAAGCCAGAAGTCAGATTATGGGGAGAGAAAGTCTTAGATCAATTGGGTAAATTGGCAGAAAAAAAAAACGACGAGTTCATTATTCTGGCGGGAAAACAATACATTGAGCCGATTAAGAATGGATTATCAAATATAGTGGAACCGCTTAAAGGGCTTGGTCAAGGCAAGCGAGTCAAGTTTCTACAAGATCAAACCAGATGAGTAATCTAGCGATTCGACTTCACGAACTTTTTAGTTCGCAGCCGCGATTCACGTTTCCATTCGGACAAGATGTCGGCGATATCCCAAAGAATGGAATTTATCTAATTTTCGAAAATGGCGAAAAGTTTTGTGAAATGGACGAATTGTTCGGGTGGGACCCATACAGGAAAAAATCAATTACTTCCGCGCTTGAATCAGCATTTTCTAAAAGCAAATAAGAACCGAAGCATCTTCAGAAAGAATATTGGCAGATGCATCCTCAATAAAGAAAAGAGTGACTATTTGTCTGTATGGGAAATCGATACTACATCAAGAGCCGAGAGAGAACGTGTCTCAGCAATCATCGATTTTGACTTCGAGCGTGAACTCGAGAAAAGAATCAGCACATACATTCAAACAAAACTTTCTTTTTGTATTTTTAAGATTGATGCAAAGGAAGAGAGACTGCGTTGGGAAAGCAAGATCGTCTCTACGCTTTCGAGATCTACGGAACCTAATTCTTCCCCGACCTGGTTAGGTCGACATTCAACCAAACAGAAAATCAGGGAGAGTGGACTCTGGCAAGTGAACGAGTTGTACAAGGAAGAAATAACCGAATCGGAGTTAGAGGAATTGGAGGGCCTAATTTCAATTGTCCCGAACTACAATTCCATTTACCGTTATCCAAAACCTGCTTCTCAATAGGCAAATTGGCGTTCGAAGTATCTGATCGAAAAGTTTGCGTTTCAAAATTTCTGTACTATTATGAGTTCGAAATGAAAATTGGAGATCATGCACCCGCTTTTACATTAAAGGATGGCGATGGAAACGATTGGTCGCTTAGCGATCATCGCGGTAAGGCCGTCGTGCTGCTCTTTTATCCGGGCGACAACACGCCGGTTTGTACGGCGCAGCTATGTTCGGTGCGGGATCATTGGTCGGAGTATCAGGCGACCGGGGCGGAAGTTGTCGGGATCTCGACCGACACGGTTGAGTCGCATAAGGGATTTGCTGAGAAGAACCAGTTGCCGCTGCGGCTATTGTCCGATGCGGACCGCAACGTTTCGGAGATGTACGATATGAAATCCTGGCTCCCCGGCCGATCGGCGCGCGGTGTGGTAGTCATCAACGGCAAAGGCAAGATTGCTTATCACAAGGTTCAGGCCGTTAGTCTTTTCAAACCGTCGGATGATGATGTGCTTGCCGCTATTCTTCTGGCGAAAGGTTACTGACTGGAACGCAGGCGTCCTCGCCTGCGGGAGCCGGTCCTCCGGCGTGAAGATATCGTGGTGTATTCAACTTTCATCACAACCATGTTCGTTAGCGTCCTCAAATCAGGACGCTTGCAGGCGTGGGCACCTGTGTTCCCGGCTTTGTGATAAAATCTCGCTATGGCTATATTTGGCGAAAAATTTAAGTGCGGTCGCTGCGGACAAAAGAATGAGCCGCTCGGTTTTGCTCCGATCCCGACCGAGCTCGGTCAAAAGATCGGTGCGGAAATGTGTAAGGATTGCTGGAAAGAGTGGCAAGAGAAGCAAAAGCAGCTTATCAACCATTTTGGCTTGGACGTATCAAATCCTGATTCGCACCAGTTTCTCTTCGACAATATGAATATTTTCTTTTATAACGAGGGAGTCGAGATCACTCAGATCGACACCTCGAAAGAAGGGAAAGTAAACTGGTAACGAGTTGAAAGTGGATAAATTGATAGTTTGAGAATTATTACTAAACTGTCCACTTTCAGCCTTGGGTGCCGATTTCTGACTATTTCACCGCCTTTTCAAACTTTAACGCGACCGAGTTAATACAATATCTCAAACCCGTCGGCTTCGGCCCGTCGTCAAAGACGTGTCCGAGATGACTGTGACACCGGGCACATTCGATCTCGGTGCGTGTCTCGCCGTGACTCCGATCCACTTTCTCAATCACATTCTTTTTATTTATAGGCTGGTAAAAGCTGGGCCAACCGGTTTCTGAATCAAACTTTGTCTTTGAACTAAAGAGTTTAAGGTTGCATGCGGCACAGTGATAATCCCCGGCGGCATAGTTTTTGTCATGTTCACCGGTATAAGGCCGCTCCGTACCTTCATCTCTGAGTACAGTAAACGCGGCAGGCGTCAGCAGCTGTCGCCACTCGTCCTCGGTTTTGACGACCATTACACCGTTAAATTCGTCGTCTGATGCAGTTTTAGGGTCAGACCTCGCGGGTATTGGTGTTGATGCCGCCGTCATCAATGCGTTCTCAACGGGCTGTGACGACGTTGAACTCGTGCATGCGGCGGCCGCTATGACTACAACTGCAATAAAAATGAGTGTTGATGCGAAAATATTATTATATTTCATGATATTAAATTAATGCGGCAACATAAATTGCTGCTCAACTATTACTATTCAATTCGGCGGGCTAAATATTCCGGATTCAGATCGCCGTCAGTTGAAGAAGCTTTTATAGTAAGCATACGGGAATAATATTACTTTTTGAGAACATTATATATTTTGTGCTGAGCGGCTAAGCAAATTAAGCGATAGACATGTTTGGATTAGGCAGAGAGCGAGAAAAAGAGTGGGCAGCGTTTGAGTCTGAGGCATTGCCGCTGATGACTGACGTATTCCGCGTCGCGCACTGGCTGGTGCGCGACAGGGAAACGGCCGAGGATCTGACTCAGGAAACATTCGTTCAAGCTCTAAAATCCTTTCACCGCTACTCGCCCAACACAAATTGCCGTGCCTGGCTGATCACGATCTTATATCGCTTAAATGGCAAACGCCGGATGAAGCTCGGCCAGCTAAAACTCGTCGAGGACACAGAGGAGCAGATAGCTCAGACCGTTGCGTTCGAACCGCCGATACCGCAAGGCCTGACCGACGAAGATATTTTGCAGGCAATCGAGCGTGTGCCGCCAAAATTTGCACAGGTAGTGCTTTTGACCGATGTCGAGGATTTTTCCTATAAGGAAGCCGCCGACCTTTTGCAAGTGCCGATCGGAACGGTCATGTCACGGCTCCATCGCGGTCGGCGACTGCTCAGGCAGCAGTTGACTGGGTTTAACGTGCTGGGCCGTATTGCCGCCGATCGCTAAGGAATTGTTATGGATTGTAAAGAACTAAAAGCAATGATGGACTCGTATATCAGCGACGAATTGCTGATCGAGACCAATCATGACGTGCTGCGGCATCTCGAGAATTGTCCCGGTTGCCGTAATGAGATGTCTGATCGACGGGAATTGAAAATGAGGCTACGACAGACCTTCAGAGGTGCGGCTGAAACTCAGATCGACCCTATATTTGCCGCACGAATGACGACAAATCTTCGTGACCTGGCTCTGCGTCCGGGTGCCTGGACCCGATTGACCGGTGACGGCCGCTTTCTGAATGTGCGGACTGTCGCCGTCAGTTTTGCTTGCATTCTCGTTCTTGTTCTGGGCGGAGTGATATGGCTATATCAGCCCCCAATGTCTGCACTTAACACAGAAATTCAGAACACTAACACAAATGTTGATCTGGCAAAGGCTGTTCGCGTTTCGTGGTCAGAGTTGACGACACAGGCCGTCGGTGACCACGAGAACTGCGCAGTTGAATTTCACCTCAAAGAAGTTCCGATAACTCTCGACGAAGCGGCAATAAACCACGGAGCTTATAATAAGGACCTCGATAAGGTGATGATGGCGGCATTTAAGGCTGATCCGAGCACCCTCGTATCAGCCGATACCGAGTTCATTGAGTCACATTCTTGCGTGTACGAAGGCCGCCGTTTTGCTCATATTGTCGTCAGGCACAAGGGGAAAATGGTTTCGCTGCTCGTGACCGAGACCGTTGTGCCTGCCGGAAACCTCGCAATTCAGACAGCAAAATTTGACAGGGCAATGAACTCGGCTGGTTTTCAGGTCGGCGAACACGCCGTATTTATTGTGTCTCAGCTCGCCGATGGCGATAATGTAACGCTGGCAAAAGCCGTCGCACCGGCGATGCGTTTACATGTCGAGAAACCGGGTGCATAATTCCAACGAATACAAAATTGTATGCCCAAACAACTTGAAAAAAAGCATCCGCTTGCGATCCGCTGGCTGCACTGGATAAATTTTCCGCTGCTCGCCTTGATGATCTGGAGCGGCCTGCTTATTTACTGGGCTAATCCTGTTTACGGCATACGCCTCTTCGGGTACGAGCTTTTTAAGTTTTTCCCGCAGGGGTTTTATGACGCTCTAAGCGTTCCGCAGCGTCTCGCCGAGGGCATGCAGATCCATTTCTTTTTCATGTGGCTGTTCGCCATAAATGGTGTTGTATATGTTATTTACACCATTGTATCTGGCGAGTGGCGGGCGATCGTGCCAGTGCCTGGTTCGCTTAAACGGGCACCGTACGTCGCTCTGCACGATGCCCACATAATCAAAAAAGCACCTCCGCAAGGCAAATATAACGACGCCCAACGCCTCTCGTATACTAGCGTCATTCTGATGGGTGCTGGGTCGGTGTTGACGGGTCTCGCGATCTACAAACCACTGCAACTCTCATGGCTGACGGCTCTTTTTGGCGGTTACGAATGGGCGCGTTGGATCCATTTTTGGCTGACGATAAGTTTTGTACTGTTCTTTTTGGTTCATGTCTTACAGGTGGCAATGGCTGGCTGGCGCAATTTTAACTCGATGATAACTGGCTACGATGTTGTCGATGTGCCCGTCGATACGAAAGAGTTACCTATCCAGTCAGGGGAGGATGCGGCTACATGAGCGAAAATAAAGAGGTATTGGCAGAAAAAGTACGGGAGTTTGAGGAGCGAACGGGACATACTGTCGATTCTTATCCTGACGATCCTAACAACACAGCATCGATGCTAAAGGAACATCGATATTTGAGCGAGCCACTCACCGACGGCGAGGCCGCAAAAAGGATCTTTATCCGATCGCGGCGCAGCTTTTTAACTGCCGGAGCGGCGGCTGTAGCCGGTATTTTAGGCTGGAGCTGGATTAGCAGCGAGACAAAGACGGCGTTATATCGCAGCAGTTTTGAATTTAATGAAAGTCTCAGCCGTGCCTTTTTTCGTCCGTCGCAACTCGCAAAAGAGTTTCCATTGTCGAGCGTTACACCGATACGCACAAACGGCTACGAGGGGCTCGAGGGCGAGATTGATCCTGCTAAATGGACTCTCGCTGTCGGCGGCCTCGCGGGCCGCGTTGACGATCTGATCCTAACCCTGGACGACATAAAAAAAATGCCGCGAGCCGATCTGGTCACCGAATTTAAGTGTATCGAGGGCTGGAGCACGATTGTCCACTGGACTGGAGTTCTTTTTTCCGATTTTGCCGCCGCATACCCGCCAAAAACACGCAGCGGCGCACCGCCTGATGTCGCGGGAAGTCCGCATGACCTTGTCGAGTACGTTTCTCTCAACACGCCCGACGAAAAATACTACGTAGGCTGGGATATGCCGAGCATTCTGCATCCGCAGACGTTGCTGGCATACGAGATGAACGGCCAACCGCTCAGACCAGAAAACGGCGCTCCGCTGCGACTCGCCTCGGCCACAAAATACGGAATCAAACAAATAAAACGCATCGGCCGCATCGAGTTTACAAATGAGCGTCCAAAAGATTTCTGGGCGGAATATGGTTACGATTGGTATTCCGGGTTATAAAAGAGGGAACCACGAAATAACACGAACTGCTTTTTTCCGTGTATTTTAGTGGTTCAAATTTCTTGATTCAATGATACTTGACCGGCTCGAAATTATTAACGAAGAGTTTTACGCCGAGGCGGTCGAACCGGCGATGTTCGACATACTGCTCGCCGAGTCGTGGCGGCATTTCGGGCCACAATTTTTCCGGTACAATTTCGGAGTTTATCAGAACGAGATCAGACGAGTGATACCGCTAAGGATTCGCACCGCCGATTTCAAACCGTCCAAAAGCCAACGCCGCGTTCTGCGTCGAAACAGCGATCTGGAAACCGTAATACAGCCAATTGATATCACACCCGAAACTCACGATCTGTTTGACCGTCACAAACGACGATTTAGAAGCGGCGTTCCAGACACGATCTACGATTTTCTTTCACATAACCCTTCAACTTTGCCGACTGCGGGCCATGAGATCACCGTCCGCCGTCACGGCAAGCTGCTTGCTGCCAGTTTTTTTGACGTTGGCGTAAATAGCGTTTCAGCTATCTACGGCATGTTTGACCCGGATGAAACCTCGCGAAGCCTCGGGATTTTTACGATGCTAAAAGTGATCGAATTTGCCATCGAAAACGGCAAAATATTCTATTATCACGGCTACGCATACGAGGGCGAATCTTATTACGATTACAAGAAAAAATTTGTTGCTTTAGAAATTTTTGATTGGAAGGGAAATTGGACAGAATTTGTGCCGTAGTTTCGCCAACTGCGACTGCTAAAGCCCTTTCACATAAGCCACCAACTGATTGAGGCTCCTTACTCCAAACGTCATTGATACCAGTCCGTGCAAAAAACAGAAACGACATCGTTCTTCTGGAACAAAGCACGCGTATTCGCGTCTAATAAACCGGAGACCCAATGAGAAAATTTAACAATCCGCTCGATAACATTCACGTAGCTTCACCATGTAGTGCAAACTGGGACGAAATGTTTGGCGACCAGCGCAAACGCCACTGCGGCGATTGCAAGCTAAACGTCTATAACCTCTCAAACATGACCCGCCGCGAGGCCGAAAATCTGATAATCAACTCAGAGGGCCGCCTTTGCGTCAGATTTTTTCGCCGGGCGGACGGTACCGTTATAACAAAGAACTGTCCGGTCGGCTGGCAGGCGGTAAAGCGGCGTGTCTCACGCGTCGCTACGGCCGCGTTTTCGTTGATCGCAGGTTTGTTTGGTGGCATTGCTGCCTTTAATCTGACAACCCGGGAACCTGACATAGTTGGGGTTATGGAAATACAAACTACGGGTGCGATCTTTCAAAAAGTTGATAAGCATTCTGAGATTCAAGGCGGGATCAGGCCAGATACTGAAGTCGAACCCGGAAGTGTTGTAAATGGCCGGATGACTATGGGAAAACCGGCAGTTATTTTAAGAAAACCTCTCAATCCAGAATCGCGGATAAAATAAAGCCGTTATGTATTTGCGTTCCGGTTACTCAGGCGGGTTCGGACGACACGCCGTAATGCTGGCCTTTTTTATCCGCACAGGTTTGTCAGGTTTTTCGTCGGTGACCGGGGCCTTGTTGATCGCATCGGCCACCTCCATTCCTTTTATCACACGCCCAAATGCGGCGAATTTGCCATCGAGGTGCGACCCGGACGAGACTAGGATAAAAAAATTCGTCGTCGCCGTATTTGGCTCGTCGCCACGGGCCATCGAGAGTACGCCGCGTTCGTGCAGGATCCTATTTGGCTCATCCGGGACCACCTTGCGGGCCCGCATCCCCAATGCGTTTGTCATGGTTCCTTCGCGAGAATAAAGATTGCCGCCCTGCACCACAAAACCCGGAACGACACGCGTAAATGCTGTTGTATCGAGCGCTCCTGTCGCTGTGAGATTCAAAAAATTGCGAACTGATTCCGGGCCGCTCTCAGGGTACATTTCAATCTCGATATCGCCGGCCTCAGTCTCGAGTTTGACGCATTTGGCGGCCATCGCTTTGACATCGGCTTTGTCAAAAGGCTCGGCTGCGGGCGTGGCGGCGGGGCGCGTGTTAGTTTTAGCGGGTTCGATCTTTGGCGGGGTCGGGGGAGGTGCAACCTGTCCGACCGCTGTACCAACCGCAAAAAAAGCGGCAAACATAATTATAAACATCAGGCGTCCAAGCATACGGACATTTTCCGCAAAAGCGGGTAGTGTGTAAAGGCCGGGCGCCCGTTCCCGGCGGACAGATTATGCGCTATATTGGCTATTGTGTGCTGTTGATAGCTTGTTGCAAGTTTAAATAAAAAATATGAAAAACCGTTCCTTTATTCTTATATTGATCTGTCTATTCTGTGCCGGTGGTCTGACCGCCCAGCGCGAGTTAGGTGTGCGTCCGACCGAGACCGGCGGGCCGCTAAAGTTTGAGCAGGCTGTTTTTGACGTGCAATCTTATGATATCAACCTCAACGTTTCGCCGGGCACAAAAAGTATTTCCGGAGCGACGACGATGATCGCCCGCACAGTGATACCGACCAACGTTATCCTGCTCGATCTTGATACGCCGTACACGGTGAGTAAGGTTATGGGGGCAAACGGCTCCGATCTTAAATTTGAGCGGACTGACACTCAGATCCGGATATGGTTTCCGCAGACAAAACAGGTCGGTGATGAAATAAAGACGACTATCAATTATGCCGGCGTGATGCGCGTCGCTCCCCGAGCACCGTGGGTCGGCGGTATCATGTGGGAAAAAACGCCGAGCGGTGCGGACTGGGTTTCGGTCGCGTTGCAAAATGACGGTGCCGACCTTTTGTTCCCAGTGAAAGATCATCCGTCGGATAAGGCCGAGCGCGTAGCGATGCGTATAACCGTGCCCGACCCGCTCGTTGCTGCCGGCCCCGGCAAGCTCGAAAGCGTAAAAAAGAACGCGAACGGCACATCCACCTACAACTGGATAATGAATCACCCGATCCCGAATTATTCGATAGTTTTTAACGCCGCGCCGTATCGCATAATAGAGGACAGTGTCAAAAGCATCACGGGCGAGATGATCCCGATCGTGTTTTATATCCTGCCCGAGAGCTACGACAAAGGCGCAAAACTGATCGAGGAAACCAAAAAGTACAACGCATTTTTTGAAAAATACCTCGGCCCGTTTCCCTTTCGTTCGCAAAAACTCGGCATCGTCGAAACCCCGCATCTCGGCATGGAGCATTCGACGGCGCTCGCCTATGGCAATAAGTTTCAGTACAACGCCGACGGCTTCGATTGGCTGCAGCTGCACGAATTCGGCCACGAATGGTGGGCCAATCTCGTCACCGCCTCGGACTGGCGCGATTTTTGGATACACGAGGGATTTCAGTCCTTTATGGACACGCTCTATCTCGAACACATCGGCAAAAAAGATGCCTATTTCGAGGCGATGCGAACGCGCGCCAAAAACACGCGCAATATGCAGCCGGTCGCTCCCCGCGAACCAAAGATCGCCTATCAGGTATATCTCGCCGCCCCCGATTATATAAAGAGCGACGGCGACATCTACGGTAAGGGCGCCGTCGTACTACACACGCTCCGCTACCTGATCGGCGACGACGCTTTCTTCCGCTCGCTCCGCCGCATGTCCTACCCCACCAAAGAAATGGAAGCCCTAAACGACGGCCGCCAGACGAGACTCGTCAACACAGACGATTTCCTGGCCATCGCCGAGCAGGAATCCAAAATGGAACTGGATTGGTTTTTTGAGATGTATTTGCGACAGCCGAAGTTACCGAAACTAGTCCAAGGTCATATCAACGGACCAAATTCCAAAGGCCTTTCATTAGCTTGGGAAACCCCGAACAATCTGCCTTTCCCAATGCCACTGGACATCGAGATCGACGGCAAAATCCAGCGCGTCGAAATGAAAGACGGTAAAGGCCGCGTTGAACTTCCCGGCAACTCACCCGTTATCGATCCTAAGGGCTGGGTTTTGAAGGCACAATAAGTTCTTTCCCCGCACGGGCGGTTTGTGTAGAATAAAGTTTAAGGAAATCCTATGGAATCATTGACGATTAAGGCTCATTTCAACGGTACGGAGGTGGTGCTCGACGAACCTGCGGTGTTGGAAAAGGATATGAAATTACTTGTCGTGGTGCTACCGAACGGTACTGACACCGAATCTGAGGAGTGGTTTATTTTCTCTGCGGAGCATTTCAATTCCGCATTCGGTGATGATGAGCCGGAATATGGTTTTGAAAATTTAATTGAGGTCAATCCGTTATATGAAAGAAGGTGATATCGTCGTTGCCTCAATCCAGCAGGCTGATGGAATACGAAAAAATCGTCCTGGTGTTTTCTTGCGTGAAGTTAGACCATATGGGGATTTACTTATTTGCGTTATCAGCACGCAACTTCGGCATGAGGTTTCGGGATTTGACGAGATCATTTCTCCCGAAGACGCCGATTTCGCATCCAGTAAATTGACCTCGACCTCGCTCATCCGCCTCGGATACCTTATAACGGTTCCAGTGAATAAAGTGACTGGCAAAATCAGTTCAATCTCACCGTTACGCCATAGTAGGTTGCTTGAGGGACTAAGCAAATATTTATTAGCTGCCTAATTTCTGCTTGGACGCCAGCCATAGTTTTGGCGGGTCAAATCGGTAAAACACATGCCGAAATTCCGAAAATTGTCAGATCGGGAGAATGAACTTTACCAGCGCGTCGATGAGGTTATCCACTACCTTTGGGATCCGATCGGCGTATCGGACAATCCCGGGGCACGAGACGAGTTTCATACATACGTACCTCAGTTTTTTAATTATTAAAGCAACGCAAACATGCGGTCGGGCTAGCTTTGAGGTCAGTGAGCAGCTCACTACGGTTCTATCAGTTTTTCATACTAGCCGCGATCCGATGAAATGGCACGAGCGCATTGATTAGAATCCGCTTACATTCTGCAAATTGCTCCCAATCCTCCGATTTGGTATCTTAATTAGTTACCTGTCTATTAATAATAGTTATAAAAAGGACTTATAGAATGTCGACTGGAACTAAGAAGATAAATACAAAAGCGGGCAAAGAGCCTGCGGCGAAGAATGGAAAAACGATCGTAGCCGAAAAGGAAGATACGGAGCAGGCAGATGGCTATATTGATGCGGACAAAACGCAAAAGACCGCAAAAGAGCAAACGCCGAAATCCGTAAAAGCTTCGGGCGGCGAGAGCGAGAGCCATCAAGGGCTTGATGCCAAGACCCTGGTCGGCCTTTACCGCACGATGTATATGTCGCGGCGGATCGACGACAAAGAGATACAGCTTAAGGGGCAGAACAAGATATTTTTCCAGATCTCTGGTGCCGGTCACGAGGCAATTTTGGCCGCCGCCGCGCTGACGATGAAGCCGGCGTATGATTGGTTTTTCCCGTATTATCGCGACCGGGCATTGATGCTCGGGCTTGGGATGACGGCGCAGGAGATGCTTTGGTCGGCGGTCGGCGCCGAGCCTGATCCTAATTCGCATGGGCGCCAGATGCCTTCGCATTGGGGCCACAAGGAGCTGAATGTCCCGTCACAATCGTCGTGTACCGGTTCGCAGGCTTTGCACGCGGTCGGGGCGGCCGAGGCGAGCTATCGGGCGGGTCTGGTCGAGGGATTAAAAGAAAAAATCACCGGCTTTAAGGGCGACGAGATCGTCTATATGTCGGTCGGCGACGGCACGACCAGCGAGGGCGAATGGTGGGAAGCACTCAACACCGCCGCCAACCTCAAGCTGCCCGTGATCTTTCTCGTCGAGGATAACGGTTATGCCATTTCTACTCCGGTCGAGGTCGGCACGGCGGGCGGTGATATTTCAAAGCTAGTTTCCGGTTTTCCTGATCTGTACATCCAAAAATGCGACGGTACGGATGTGCTCGAGAGCTACGCCGTTTTCAAAAAAGCAGTCGAGTATTGCCGTAAGCGAAAAGGCCCGGCGTTTATCCACGCAAAGGTCGTCCGCCCGTATTCTCACTCACTCTCGGACGACGAAAAGCTCTATCGCCCAGCCGAGGAGCTCGAGGCCGATGCCGCGACCGATCCGATCAAAAAGTTTGCCGAGTTTCTGATGACAGATGGAATCGCGTCGTCAGAGGAGCTCGAAGCGCTCAGAAAAGAGGTCGATGCAGAGGTCACTGCGGCGTCGGACATCGCTATCGATACTCCGCAGCCCGCACCTGAGACGGCGCTTCGGAATGTGTTTTCGCCGGATGTCGATCCGACCGATCGGCAGCTTTTTGACACCGAGGACGGGGCCGAATTGTCGGGTAATGCCGGCACGATGGTCGATCTCATAAACCGCTGCATGCACGAAGAGATGGAGCGCGACGTGCGGATCGTAGTCTTTGGCCAGGATGTCGCCGACGTTTCGCGCGAGGAATATATCGATCAGGTCAAGGGCAAGGGCGGCGTGTTTAAGGTGACAGCCAATCTGCAGCGAAAATTTGGCTCGGCCCGCGTTTTTAATTCCCCGCTAGCCGAGGCAAATATCGTGGGACGAGCGGTTGGCATGGCGCTACGCAATGTCAAGCCGGTTGTCGAAATACAGTTTTTTGACTATATCTTTCCCGCGTTTCATCAGATCCGCAATGAGGTTGCCGTCACGCGTTGGCGCTCTGACGGCGACACAAAATGCCCGATGGTGATGCGTGTTCCGGTCGGCGGATATTTGAAAGGCGGCGCGGTTTACCATTCACAGTCAGGCACGACGCTCTTTTCGCACACGCCGGGATTGATGATCGTTTACCCTTCGACCGCGCTGGATGCCAATGGTTTATTAAGAACCTCGATCCGCTGCGACGATCCCGTAATGTTCCTCGAGCACAAGCATCTCTACCGCCAGGTCTATAACAAATCGCAATATCCGTCGAGCGAGTTCCTCATCCCGTTTGGCAAAGCCCGAAAGGTCCGCGAGGGCAGCGATGTCACGATCGTCACCTACGGAGCCCTCGTCGAACGCTCAAATCAGGCCGCCAAACGCCTCGAACAACAGGGCATAACCGTAGATCTCATCGACCTGCGTACGCTCGTCCCCTACGACTGGGAGGCCATCGCCGAGTCCGTCAAAAAGACCTCACGCGTCCTCGTGGCCCACGAAGACCCGATCTCATACGGTTACGGCGCCGAGCTCGCCGCCCGCATCTCGGATGAGCTGTTCGAATACCTCGACGCCCCCGTCCGCCGCGTCGGCGCCACCGACACGTTCGTCGCCTACGCCCCGCAGGTTGAGGATTTTATCCTCCCTCAGTCAGACGATGTCGAAAAGGCTGTGCAGGAATTGATGAAATATTGATGATACGGCCTATCAGTAGCTCGCACAGTGTCTCTAGCCCGCACAGTGTCTGCAGCCCGCCCGTAAGTATGGGCAACGCTACCAAGGACTAACCCATGAAAACCGACTTATCACCAGATCATCGTGAAGAACTATTCAGTGCATTGAAGACCCGTTTTGAAAAAAACATAAACCGCCATAAAGGTCTCGAATGGGCTAAGGTGAGCGCCAAATTGGAAGCGAATACTGAAAAACTGTTGTCTCTCAGTGAAATGGAAAGAACCGGCGGTGAGCCGGATGTTATCGGGCTTGATAAGGCGACAGGCGAATATATTTTTTATGACTGCTCCCCGGAAAGCCCGAAAGGCCGCCGAAGCCTCTGTTACGACCGCGAGGCGTTGGACGCAAGGAAAGAACATAAACCGCAAAATAGCGTAATCGATATGGCGGCCGAAATGGGCATTGAGCTTTTAACGGAAGAAGAATATCGCGAGCTGCAGAAACTTGGCGAGTTCGATTTAAAAACATCGAGTTGGATCGAAACACCATCAAATATTAGAAAACTCGGCGGAGCCCTCTTCTGCGACCGCCGCTACGAAACAGTCTTCGTATTTCACAACGGTGCCGACTCATACTACGGAGCCAGAGCATTCCGGGGCTCGCTTAGAGTCTGAATTTATATGACCAAGGGGACGAATAACATGAATAACCCAATTAGCATACTCGGCATTGCCGGAAGCCTCAGGAAGGCGTCATACAATCGTGGAGCGCTTATGGCTGCTACGGAACTCGTGCCGGAGGGATCAACAATTGAAATCTTTGAGCTTGACGGCATACCCGGCTTTAATCAGGACGACGAAAAGAGCCCGCCCGAAAAGGTGGCTGAGCTCAAACGAAAGATTCGCGAGGCGGACGCTATTTTATTCGTTACGCCCGAATACAATTACTCCGTTCCCGGCGTTTTGAAGAACGCGATCGACTGGGCTTCGCGTCCATACGGCGACAGCGCGTGGGACGGCAAACCGACAGCGATCATGGGCGCGTCGGTCGGAGCAATTGCCACGGCTCGGGCACAATATCATCTGCGGCAGATGATGGTCTTTCTAAATATGTTTCCCATAAACCAGCCGGAGGTTATGATCGGCAACTGCGCCGACAAATTTGACGAGCAAGGGAATTTGACGGATGAAAAGACAAAAGAGTTTATCCGCCAGCTTCTCCAGAATCTTGTCGACTGGACACGGCGAATCGGGTAACACTGGCCAATTGCAACACTAGCGGGCCCTGTAAACGCCTTCCGTTAATGTGGTAAAATATACTAATGCCCCAGTCGATTTTTTTATTTAATGCATTTTTTATCCGCTTAGTGGGCGGTGCCTTGCTGGCCGTTCTCATCGGCTTCTCTGCGTTGCCTATTTTGGGACAACAGAGCGATAGTAACGTGCCGGTTGTTGTTCGGCCCGGTGCGCCGGGCCAGGCCACTCGAAAACTTCCCGATTCGATACGTGTAACGCTGCTGATGCATTCGGCTAAGGATACTGACTTTATGCAGGGGATGATAATGCATCATGCTCAGGCGGTCGAGATGACGGATATGATCACGGAGCGGACTGAGAATAAGGTGGTCCGCTCGCTCGGAGAGCGCATTAGCCACTCACAGGTCGAGGAGATGAAGTTTATGCGGCGGTGGCTCGAGGCGAGGGGCGAATCGGTTGAGATGGCTATGGCGAAGCCGGATACGGCCGGTTCACATTCTCACGGCCACCATTCAAAACAATCCGTATCGCATCAAATGCCCGGAATGCTATCAGCAACGCAAATGGATGCATTGAAAAAAGCGAAGGGAGCCGAGTTTGATAAATTATTTTTGACCGGAATGATCCAGCACCACGACGGTGCGTTAGTGATGGTAAAGGATCTATTTGACACGGCCGGAGCGGGCCAGGATGCCGAACTGTTTAATTTTGCGACCGATGTTGACACCGGCCAGCGGGCCGAAATTAATCTAATGCGAAACATGTTGCGTGAAACAAACGTAAAATAGTAATTATGAACCGAATTCAAACTGTTGCCTATCGTCTTTTAATTGTCACTACGTTTTCTGTGTTGCTCGCCGTGAGTGTTGTGGCCCAAACCGCCACCCCGACTCCGGCACCGCCGGCACCGCCAGCCGACAATCCTTTCGGCCTCAAAATGGCGCCGCCGCTGCCGACCGGTATGACCGGTTCAAATGCCAGCGATCCGCGTTCGAAATTATCGCCCGGTATGTACGACGCCGGTGAAACATCTATGGGCATAAAACACTTGTTATTGCTCAAAAAACCCGCCGCGTTTGACCTCGGTACCGATCCAAACGATCCCAAGGTGGACAAGGCTCTCGGTGCGATGGGCGTTCCTAAGGGCGCACCGATACCGCCGGCGATGAAAATGGTGCTTGGCGGGCTGGCCCTTGCCAATTCGGACATGGCATTTCAGGGCAATCACCTCTTTCTCGGCAATTTTTACGGCATCAACATATACGACGTTTCTGATCCGGCAAAGACAAAACTCGTAACATCACTGCTGTGTCCGGGCGGCCAGGGCGACGTCACTGTGCATAAAAACCTTCTGTTTATGTCTGTCGAGATGCCAAACGGAAGGCTCGATTGCGGCGAACAGGGATTTCCGCCAGCGACTCAGCCCGGTGCACCGTCAGCTGAGAAGGATAGATTTCGCGGAATCAGAATCTTTGACATATCGGATATTCGCAATCCGAAGCAGGTAGCAGCGGTCCAAACCTGTCGTGGTTCGCACACGCATACGCTGGTGACCGATCCGAAGGACGCGGCGAACGTTTACCTCTACAACTCCGGAGCTTCATTTGTGCGGCCGGACGCTGAACTTGCTGGCTGCTCGAACGAACCGGCGGACAAGGACCCAACGACTTCGCTCTTCAGCATCGACATCATTAAGGTTCCTCTGGCATCGCCGCAGGATGCGAAGATCGTCGCAAGCCCCAGGCTCTTCGCAGTGGCAGGCAAGATCAACGCCCTCAACGACGGTGGCTCGCACGATAACAAGGGCCGTGTCGAGGATACCAACCACTGCCACGACATTACGGCTTATCCCGAACTTGGCCTCGCCGCCGGAGCTTGCTCGGGCAATGGCATTCTCCTCGATATCAAAGACCCCGCGAATCCGAAGCGCATCGATTCCGTAAACGATCCGAACTACGCCTATTGGCACTCGGCATCCTTCTCGAATGACGGCAAAAAGGTCGTATTTACCGACGAATGGGGCGGCGGTACGGGCGCCCGATGCCGCGAAAACGACCCGAACAAATGGGGAGCAAACGCGATCTTTAATCTCTCAGGCAATAAACTAAGCTTTGCAAACTACTACAAATTGTCGGCCGCACAGAGCGAGAGTGAGAATTGCGTAGCTCATAACGGTTCGCTCATCCCGGTTCCCGGACGCGACATCAAGGTGCAGGCCTGGTATCAGGGCGGCATTTCTATCATGGACTTTACTGATCCCGCCAATCCGATGGAGATCGGTTATTTCGACCGAGGCCCGATAGATGCAAAAATGCTCATCATGGGCGGCTCATGGTCGGCCTACTGGTACAACGGCAAGATCTACTCGTCCGAGATCGCTCGCGGCCTCGACATCTTTGAGCTGACCCCGACAAAATTTTTGACGCAGAACGAGATCGACGCTGCGAAAGCTGTAAATGTCGCTCAGTTAAACGTCCAGACCCAAGAAATGACCCGTTGGCCCAGAAATCTGGCGGTTGCCAAAGCGTATGTAGATCAACTCGAACGATCTGCCGCATTGCCTGCCGATAAGATTGCCGGCCTGAGACAAGCGATCCAAAAAACGGATGCCGCGAAAATGAAGAGCCTTGCGTCGGATCTGCAGAAGAGTGCTGGAGCAGCTAAAAACGGTGCAGATTCAGCCCGACTGAAAGCTTTGGCTGAGATACTCAACCAGCCTGCTCTTTGATTGCAACAGGGATTGCGGGTGCAGATCTACATCTGCATCCGCCTTTGAGGTTATCTCCGGCATCAAGGACGTTGAGACCATAGCTGTCGGCGGCAGCATTCGTTCGTTAAATAGATACAGCATATCGTTCTTGCTCGTGCAGTTTGTTCCGTGCTACGCTCCCTAAGCATTATCTGCTTTTTCCCCTCGCCCCCTGCGTAAAAGTTGGCATTGCATTATCAATGCTGGTGTTTTGAACACTGAGTTTATTGTGTAACCAGCTTTCACTGAATCAAACTCTAAAGGACCGTAATAAATCACATGAAAATCAAAATTGTTCTGCTGGCAATGTGCCTTTTGGCGTTCGGCTCAATCGGCTTTGCTCAAACGAGAAAAACATCTGCGGCGACCCCCGACCAAGTAGTTAAAAATTTGTACGCTGCGCAAAAGACAGAGAAAACCAATCCTTTTGCCCAAACAAAAAATCGCTCTCTGGTTAATAAATATTTTACCAAAGACTTCGCCGATCTGATTTGGAAGACCAACGCATCGGAAACCGGTTGGAATATGGATCCGCTTTATAATGCGCAAGACATACAAATCACCGGTTTTGTCGTCGGCAAACCGAAAGCAGATGGCGGCCCGGATAATGTTTATTTGAAAGTTACTTTTAAAAATTTCGGACAAGCCGAGTCGGTTGGTTTTAACCTACGCCGCGAAGCGAACAAAATCTGGAAGATCGACAACATCGATTACAGCGACGGCGAAGATCTCTCTTCGATCATGCGGTATTCAACGGACGCTGCGTACATGAAAGACTATGACGATGATCAAACGTTTAAGGGCGGCTATACTGTCGGAGCGATGACATGCGATGTAATGCCGACAATGAATCGCTTGTTCTATCGCGTTACATGCGAAGGGCAGGACGGTTTCAAATTGTATTCGCCCGACGGTGATGAAAAAGAGACCGCATTCATTTACACCGACGACAAAGGCAAGCAGCACGGCAAATTTGTTTTCAAGAACGGCGAAAGCGACGGCAAGTTTTTTGACGCTTCCGGTAAAGAAGTGAAAGTTACCCGAAACGGCCCGGAACCTTCAAAATTATAAAAATCGTTTCGGTTGAAAAAAGATAGGCCGGGCAGCGTCAACAACGCTGCCCGGCCTTTTCTTTTGACTAACTTAAAACCCCAGCTATTCCGCGTGAGTGTGATCTCGCGTATCCAATGCATAAATGCCTGGGAAGCTGGCCGGGAGTTCGAAGTGTTCAATCGGGTGGCCGCAGACTGAGAAGTCCATGCCCGAATTGCGAAAGGCAATTTCGTCCATGTGATCGCGGAAATTAAAGCCCGGGATCACCGATGCTATCGAGGTCTCTCTTCTCGGCAGCTTTTGGTCGGTCATGGCAGAGTTGTAGGCAAATGTTGCCATGATAACAGCCGAGCGTTTGAGGTCTTCCTCGAGAATGCGGTCAGGTACGTCCTGTGTCGTGTGCCACGTTCGGGTGGAGTACTCGATCGGGTCCTGGATAAATTGGAACCCCGGTAGACCGACAGCGTCAAAGGCGAGGTGATCGGTTCCGCCCGTGGTATTGATGGTTACGGTCGATGCTTTCCAGTCATTAAAACCGCCTAACCAGTCTTTAAAGGTCGTCCGCAGCTGCTCATGGCCCTGTAGATAGATGCCGCGAATTTGGCCGGTCCCGTTATCAAGATTATAGTATGCAGCGAATTTGTCGTGGGCGGGTTTTTTGTTGACCATTACCTTCCTACCGCCAAACGCCGCAAATGCTACGGCATCAGAGCCATCGCCGATGGTACCCAAATTTTTGGCAACATAGCCGCGTGAACCGAGCAGTCCCTGCTCCTCACCCGTCCATAAACCGATTTTGATAGTCCGTCGCGGCCTTAACCCTGACGCCTGAATTAATCGCAACGCCTCCATAACGACGGTGACGCCTGCACCGTTGTCCGTCGCACCGGTTCCGGCATGCCACGAATCGAGATGAGCTCCGACCATCACGATCTCGTCCTTGAGATCAGTGCCCGGTATCTCAGCGATCGTGTTATATCCCTGCAGATCGTCGTCGTAAAATTGAACCGCCAGATCGACCGTCATCTTGACCGGTACGCCCTGCTTAATGAGGCGGACTAGGCGGTTGTACTGCTCGACCTCAGCGACGAGTTGCGGGATCGTCGCGGGAGCGTTCTTAGACGCGACACGCAGGCCGAAACTCGGCGGCGTTCCCGGTGCAACCGGCGGCAAGCTCGCTCCCATCACGCGGATCGCTCCGCCATCGACGCCAAAGCCCGAATCGATCAAAACAGCCGCTCCCTCGTCAAAGAGCAGCTTCATCCGTCGATAATTAAATTGCTGTGCTGCCCTCATCTCATCGTTTGGTGACGGCTGTGGCTGAGGCATCGCAGGTTTAGCGGTTTCCATGTTTGCCAGAGCTGCGTCTGACTGTCGCGTGGCGGTCGGTTTGAATATGTCGGCAACCTGGCGTTCCGGTGCTACGAGCACTATCGCTCCTTTCAGCTTCCCCTTAAAACGTTCCAGCCCAGCGTCATCCGTCGCATCAAAATAAACTACATCCGAGGTGACCGGGCCATTGGTAGATGGCGACCATGCCTTTGGATATGCACGAAATGCTGTAGGCTGATCACCCGCCGTCACCATCGCAGTAAAGTTTTTTAGCTCCCAGCCGCGGCCAAATTCGCCCCATGGATCGACCATCGCGTTTTGCAGGCCCCATTTTTCGAGTTGCTGTTTAGTCCATTGATTCGCCCGTCTCTGACCGGGCGAATTTGTCAGCCGCGGCCCAATTACATCAGTGAGGTAGCGAATAGTCGCCATCGCCTGCGAGCGGTTCATACCTTCGTCCTTAATTTTGGCAAGTGGGTCGGGTGCGGCAGCAGGCTTTTGAGCGAGGGCTAAACCCGGCGTTAGCAGGGCCGCGAAGAATAGTAAAGCGGTGCTTTTTTGTCGGAACATCTTTATTTTATTTACTCCTTTGTTGAATTAAACTGGATTCAGTAATGATTTGATGCTTAGTACGTATAGAAAGGATCGTAGGTTTCTTAGTTTCCCGCAGAATGCTTCGTTACGAAAGAATGTATTGGCGGGAATCGTGCCGAATGCTTTTCACAGGATTGAAAGCTTATAAACCCCAGTCGCCAGACGTTCCGCGAATCCCTCATCGACGAGCTGATGATTCGCCCGGCCAGATTCCCACCTATAAAATCCAAACTTTTTCGAGAGATCGCCAAGCAGGGTCATTCCGTTTAGCTGCAAAAAAGCACGGGCGAGTTCAAAGACAGCTTCGTCGCGTGGAATCTTGACCGCCATCTCGGAGGGAAAACGGGCCTCGGAGAGTGTCCAGATGTATGTGAATTTTGGAACATAGACGACCTCTTGCGGCACGACCTTCATTCGCTTTTGAAGTTCGTCCATGGCTTTGGTCAGGTCGGATTTGTCAGCAAATCCACATTCCTTACGGAGATCGGCGGTCGCCATTTCCCATTCTTTTCGCAGCAGTTTCAACACTTTGCGGGCATTGTCTGACAGCTCGTCCTTTTCCGCTTTTTTTGAAACACCCCAGATCGAGTTAAAAACCGGGATCATCCGAGGCGCCAGGAACCATGAGTTTCCTTTAATGAGCTTGCCGTAATAGACGTTACCGCGGGCGATAACCTCATCTTTTAACACCCACGCCCGACTGGCCTCGTAATCTTTTTGGACATTGCGCGGCATGTGTGCGTCGCGGCGGCCGCAGACGGCGATATACACCGATGGCAAATCTTTGCGAATATCTGTCAGGCCGAGGCAAAATCCGAGATCGCCGACCATCGCCTCGACCTCCTCGGCAGAGTCGATCTTTAGCAGCTCTTCGCGACACCATTTGCGGTCGCGGTATTGTTCGATCTCTTCGGGCAGTTCACGCATAAAATTTCGCTGATAACGCGGATAAGAAATGATAGACAAAAAGAAAAGGACGAGCAATCTATACGATCACTCGTCTCCTAACGAATAGAGTTTTGTTATGACTTTCCCAGTAGTTAACGATCTCTCTGTAGCGGTGACGAGGACACAACGGTGACAGTCGATCCCTGCTGGAGATGAATATCGTTTCGGCCCTGGACTGCGACCGAACCCGCACCGCCGCCGGCCCCGATTATGGCACCGATTGCTGCACCCTTGGCACCACCGGCGATGGCTCCGATAATGGCACCGATGCCGGCACCGACGCCGCCGCGTTTGGCGGTCTGTTTGGTCTGGCTCTCGCCCTTGATGGTTCCCTCGTTATCGACGGTTATGTCCTTACCATTGATGGCCTGCACTGATTGCAGATTGCCGGCAAAATCGAAGGTTTGGCCGCCTCGGAGGGTGATTTTTTCAAAGTTAAGCGTCAGATTTGGCTGACCCAGAACTTTTCCTGAACGGTTAATGCCCGTGACATATCCCTCGACCGTTGCCCCGCGAAACTCGTCAGGCGACTGCACCGTCATGCGAAAACGATCATTATTTTGCGAAACTTTGGTGTTGATATCGTTGTCTAAAATACCGGTGATAACGACGCCGTTTGGTACTGTATAATTACCCGAACGTGAGGTAACTGTTGACGGAAAACCAGTTGAACGCGTCGCTCCGCCATTTGAAATGCTGCCGGTCTGATCATTGTCGGAATAACCGCCGACCGGGTCGGATATTATCGAACCGCCTTTGATGCCAAGCCCTGCGACCGAATTGGTTTTGTTATAAATACTCTCAGCCAAAACGGTCTGACTGAGATATTCGGTAGTGATGCGGCGCGAGACCTTCATCGTTTGGCCATCGCTGACCGAGGTAAATATGACCGTATAATCGGTCTCGCCGCCGAGGCTCGAGACTGTCAGCGTATCTCCGCTCAGTGTCGCCCGCAGGCGAATAGTCTTACCCGAGGCTAACTGCTCAGTCTTGTCGCGGCCATCGGCCGTAAATGTGACGGGCTGTGCATTGGAGGTCGCAAGAGTCACCTGTGTACCGCGAACGTCAATCGCGATCTGTGCCGGAGCGAGCAGTTTTTCTTTCAAATCTTCGTGTTGCTGTGTGCCGAGCTGCGTTTCGGCCATTATGTCATCGACGCTCTCACTTCGTGCGGTGTCGAGATCGTAGGTGCCGGATAGGCCGATGCTGATCGTCTTAACCGGAATAGATGGATAATCGGTCACACCGGATTGATTGTTATAACTATCGTTCCAGTTTGTGGTGAGGCCGTAATTCCTACCGAGACGATCGATCTGTCGGCGAACGCCTGCCCAATCGTCCTCGACACGCCGGTTTTGTGGATTTGTCCTCATAAACTCATTCACACGGCGGGCGGCATCGGCGATTGCATTGACGTCGTCACGGTTTTCGCGTTTGCGGTCGTAATTGTCCTGAAAACGCTGGATGGTGTTTCTCAGCAAACGGATCTGGTCAGTAACATCCGAGACTATACCGTTATTGTCCGATGTACTCTGCATCTGATATCTAAGGTTTATCTCAAAATCCTCGATATTAGAATTGAGGCTGCGGACTGCGTCACGGATATCGCGGTCGCTGCGCCGCTGTGCATCGGCTGGCCCCGCGAGTCCTAAAGCCAACGAGATAACCACAATCGAAAGCGAAAACATGTTTCTGATTTTTTTCATTTTTTCCTCACTCAGCACCATTCTATCAGCGCACAAAACCCTACGCCGTTGTATGAAGCATTTTTCGTGCCAATGGTTGTTTGAGACTGGGCCTTTTAACCTTTATTGATGTGGTAAAATCTAGTTATATCGTCTAGGAAATCTATGTCCGAAAATACCTACAAGGCAACCGTCGCTTACGCGGGCGACGAATTTTTTATCGGTACGCCGCCCAGCGGCCACGCTCAAGTGATTGATGCAAAAGGCGAT
This sequence comes from Pyrinomonadales bacterium, assembly GCA_038257355.1. Classification (GTDB taxonomy): domain Bacteria; phylum Acidobacteriota; class Blastocatellia; order Pyrinomonadales; family Pyrinomonadaceae; genus OLB17. The sequence goes on from JBBSJK010000017.1 coordinate 23,550, forward strand.
AGGCACGCCGCTGCGACACCGCTCGAAATGCTGCTCGTCTCGGTTGCCGCCTGTACAGCGGCAGATGTAATATCTATTTTGCTAAAGAAACGACAGGATGTGACGGACTATAAAGTTGAGATCGAGGGCGTGCGATTTGCCGAGCACCCGCGTAAATTTACGGCGTTTCGCATCCACCATATCGTGCATGGCCGCAACGTTTCAGACAAAGCCGTCGCCGACGCGATCAGGCTCTCCGACACAACATACTGCTCCGTCGCCGCCACCGTCCGCCCGACCGCCGAGATCACGACGAGCTTTGAAATTATCGAAGCGTAGTCGACAAAATGCAGAAGCGCGGACGGAGTAAGGGGCGCCGTTTATTATGAAAAAGTTTATTTTTGCAATTATCGCTGGCATCTTCGTTTGTTCTTTTTCATCCGCGCAGATTCCGACTGCGACATTGGTAAAGATCGTCAAGTCTGAAGACGCCCGGGTGTATGACAAATCGCTCGATGATCTGTTGAAATCTCTAGATCCAGTCATAAAGACGCGTGCGGCGCTTGCCGCAGGGCGGATAGGAAATGACGCCGCGATCCCCACGCTTATTTCGCTGCTTGCCAGCGACGCATCCTCACAGGTGCGCACGATGGCCGCGTTTGCCCTCGGCGAGATCGAATCTGTAAAAGCTGCGGACGCAATTTTAAGTGCGCTAAGAGATCAGAAAACGCCAGATGCCGTCCGTGCGCGATTGGTTGAAGCAGCGGGAAAGATCGCCGCCGCAAATCCAAAAAGTGAGCAATACAAAACATTCGGCGAAGCGATCCTTGACACGCTCCAAACCGAGGACAAACGCGGCGCCAAACAAAACCGCGAGGTCGTCCGGTTCGCCATCACCGCCGCCCTGCGTGCCCGGCCTGCCGAGACAGACTTTGTGGTCGCCAAATTCCTGACAAATCTTGATCCGCGCATCCGTTCCGACGCGGCCAACACGCTGGCCCGCGTACAGGCCAAAAATGCGAACGACGCCTTGCGAGCGATGCTCCTGACCGACAACGACCCAAACGCGAGGGCAAATGCGGCCCGTGCCCTCGGCGCGGCGGTTGATAAAACGGCGTTTAATCTATTGCTAAACGCGGCGACCGAGGACGACGATTCCCGCGTTCGCGTCTCGGCCATCCGGTCGTTGGCAGCCATGAAGGACATTGCCGCCGCTGAACCGCTCTTGGAACATGGCGAGATGCTGCTGACGGCTTACCGACAGACCAAGAAGCCGACCTTCATTCCAAACGAGCTGAGCGAATTTATCGAGGTCGCCGTTACGCTCGGACGCCTTTTGACCAATACACGTAATGAGCGTGCGGTAAATCTATTCCGTGAATTCGGCAAAATCGATAAAGGCCACTCGGCTGAGGTTTACATAGCACGTTTACGGGTGTCGCCCGGTCGCGGCGACAACACCGAGCCACCCGATCTGACTCACTGGCGGCAATACAGCACCATTTCCCAGATCGTCGGCGAATTTGCAAGCCTCGAACCGACAAACGACGAAGACAGGAAAAGGAAGGCTGAGGCACCGGATATACTCCGTCCACTAGCAAAAACTTTTCTCTCAGATAAGCTCGACTCAAAGACAGATGCCGCGGTTATCCTGGCCGCTCCCGACACGCTACGCGCGTTTGCACGTTTTAAGACGGCCGATCTTGCCGAGTTGCTCCGTGAAGCGATTGAGAATAAAGACGTCCAGATTCGAGCGACGGCCGCCAGTCTGCTCGGCGATCTGCCGCCGTCCAAAGAAAATATCGAGGCACTAAAAAAAGCATTTTCAATGGCAATGGCCTCTGACAAACTTGAAAACGACGCACAGCTTGCCAGTCTGGATGCCCTTTTCAAACTTAACAAACGCGAAGCCATTCCGCTGATGTGGATCGCTTCAAACGCTCCTGATTATTTGCTCAGAAAGAGGGCCATTGAGTATTTGAAGGAAACACAGTTGGATCCTGCGTTGGCCAATGTCGCTGTCGAAGGGGCTGTTGATCCAAAGAAGCTTCATTTAAAACGCTATGTATCGGGCTCCAAACTTGGCCAGATACTCAACTCCGATGCCGACTACCGACGTGCAATAGGCCGAAAAAATGGCACTACAAAAGCCGTCTTTACGACGGAAAAAGGCGTGTTCACCATCGACTTTTTGCCCGAGGAAGCGCCGCTCACTGTTGATAATTTTATAAAGCTCGCTCGGGCGAATTATTTTAACGGCCTCGAGGTGCATCGCGTCGTGCCTAATTTTGTTATGCAGGACGGCGACCCGCGCGGCGATGGCAACGGAGGCCCCGGCTGGTCGATCCGCTGCGAGGTAAATATGCTCGAATACGGCCGCGGCGCCGTCGGCATGGCACTCTCAGGCAAAGACACCGGCGGCTCGCAATGGTTCGTCACCCACGCCCCACAGCCGCATCTCGACGGCGGCTACACCGTCTTTGGCCAGGTGAACGAAACCGGTATGAAAGTCGTAGATAACATCGTGCGCGGTGATAAGATAATCAGCGTGAAGATAGTGCAGGGTAGTTCGCCTCCAAGTACACCGCGCCTACGGAGAAAGGGTCGATAAACGATTATGCATTTGCCGAATGCTGAGAACGCCATTATCGATCTTCACAAATTGACCGGATATGTGCTTGATGCAAATAATGTCCGAGGCCAGCACAAGGCCAAAGTCATGGCAGCGGCACTCGGAGTCACGATCGAAAATGCCGAGGAATTAAAAACTGCTTTGTTGAGAGCTGTGCTTACAACCGAATGTGTTGCTCGCGAATTAGATTTTTATGGTCAAAGATATAGGGTCGATTGTAAAATAAAAACAGGTATTGGCGAGGCGACTGTCAGGACTGGGTGGATCATCCGCCGCGGCGAAAAATTTCCACGGTTGACCACGTGTTTTGTCAGGAATGAAAAAAAGCAAAAATGAATGAAAAGAAAATAGAATTGCTTGATACCGTTGCTTTGACCGAGGATCTTCCGCAGCGCAGATTGCAGAAGGGTGAGGTTGGGACTGTCGTTGAATTACTTGGCGCAGATGTATTTGAAGTCGAGTTTAGTGACAACGATGGCGAGACCTATGCGGAATTTGCTCTTCGCGAGGATCAGCTGATCTTGCTCCATAATCAAGGCAAAGGCTGGCGCATCGCGGCGTAGAAAAACCAAAATAAGCCGCGAACCCAGGCGATGAAGAATAAAAAGAATGCTTTTCTCCGGGCCTCTATAGCTAAAAGCGTATGGCAGACATTGATACCCGCAAAAAGATCGAGGTCGAGGAAAGTCTCGATAATTTGGCGCATTATTTAGATGGGCTTTTTCGCGTTCCGGGTACGACGTGGCGGTTTGGGCTCGATTCGCTCATCGGATTGATCCCGAATGTCGGCGATACGATCACGTCATTTGCGTCGTTTTACATACTCATCGCCGGTGTCCGATACGGCGTGCCAAAGATTACGCTACTCCGCATGGCATTTAATATCGGGATCGATTATCTCGTCGGGGCGATACCGTTCCTCGGGGACGCCTTCGATTTTTTCTGGAAATCAAACAAGCGGAATATGGAACTCATCCGCGAGCGTGCGACCGGAAAGGATGTCGGCACAACGAGCGATTATATCTTTGTAGTCGGAATTATCGGGTTTTTGATCCTTTTGCTGATCGGCTCGATCATCGCGAGCGTTTCAATTCTCTACTACATCTTCACCAGCAAGCCACTGATCTAATGAAGAAGCCCGCACAAAGGGCGCGTCTTGCAGAAGCCCGCACAAAGGGCGCGTTTTGCAGAAGCCCGCACGAAGTAAGGGCGTCTTTATTAGATGAAGACGCCCTTACTTCGTGCGGGCTTCTGCAAAAGTTATGGAAACCTAATATTAATCGAAGCGGTCAAGATTCATCACCTTGTTCCACGCCGCGACAAAATCGTTGACAAACTTTTTGTGAGAATCAGCGGACCCGTAAACCTCTGCGAGGGCCCGCAACTCGGAATTTGAACCAAAGACAAGATCGGCCCGCGTTCCGGTCCATTTGGCCTCGCCGGTATTGCGGTCACTGCCGACGAAAGCGTCCTGTGCGTCTGAGGTTGACTTCCAAGACGTTCCAAAATCGAGCAGATTGACAAAAAAGTCATTGGTCAGGGTACCCGGACGGTTGGTTAAAACACCGTGTTGGGACCCGTCAAAGTTTGTGCCGAGGACGCGCATACCGCCGACGAGAACGGTCATCTCAGGTGCGGTCAGCGTCAACTGCTGAGCCTTATCGACCAGCATTTCCTCAGCCGGTGTTCGGTGATGGCCTCTTTTGTAGTTGCGGAATCCGTCGGCCTGCGGTTCGAGGTAACGGAATGATTCGACCTCGGTCTGCTCCTGCGACGCATCAGCGCGTCCGGGAGTGAAAGGAACCGTAACGTCATGTCCGCCATCCTTAGCGGCCTTTTCGACGCCGGCGCAACCGCCTAGAACGATCAGGTCGGCAAGCGACACCTTCTTACTGCCCCATCGCCCGTCATTAAACTCTCTCTGGATGCCTTCCAGCGTGGATAGAACCGATCCGAGCTGGAATGGATTGTTGACCTCCCAACTCCGCTGCGGCTCGAGGCGGATACGGGAGCCATTGGCACCGCCGCGCTTGTCGCCGTTGCGAAACGTCGAGGCAGATGCCCACGCCGTCGATACGAGTTGGGTTACGCTCAGTCCTGAATCAAGGATCTTTGCTCTCAATGCAGCAACATCCCCGTCGTCGATCAACTTATGGTCAACCGTGGGTATCGGATCCTGCCAAATTAGTACTTCTTCCGGCACCTCCGGTCCGAGATAACGTGCGCGCGGCCCCATGTCGCGGTGCGTCAGCTTAAACCACGCCCGGGCAAATGCGTCGGCGAACTGATCAGGATTCTCCAGAAAGCGTCTCGAGATCACCTCAAATTCCGGGTCGAACCTAAGCGAGAGGTCCGTCGTGAGCATCGTCGGTTTATGTTTTTTGTTGGGATCGTATGCGTCGGGAATGATCTCATCAGCATCCTTCGCCACCCACTGTTGGGCACCAGCCGGACTCTTTGTGAGTTCATATTCGAAGCCGAACAGATTTTCGAAATAGTTGTTGCCCCACTTCGTCGGCGTGGTGGTCCAGGTTACCTCGAGGCCGCTGGTGATCGTGTCAGGCCCCTTTCCGGTGCCATAACTGTTGTGCCAGCCAAAGCCCTGTGCATCAATGCCCGCCCCTTCCGGCTCGACATCGACGTGATCGGACGGAGCCGCACCATGCGTCTTGCCAAACGTGTGTCCGCCAGCGATCAGCGCAACCGTCTCTTCCAAGTCCATCGCCATCCGGCCAAAGGTATCTTTAATGTCGGCCGCCGCAAGCAGCGGATCAGGATTGCCATCCGGCCCCTCCGGATTAACGTAAATAAGGCCCATCTGAACCGCGCCCAGCGGATTTTCAAGCTTGCGGCTGTGCACGTCGCCGTCCGCATCGTCATCCGACACGAGCACGCCTTCACCTTCAACTCCCTCGGAACCGTGTTTGTAACGTATGTCACCGCCAAGCCACGTCGTTTCGGCACCCCAATAAACGTCCTGATCCGCCTCCCACACGTCCTCGCGCCCGCCGCCAAAGCCAAACGTCTTAAAGCCCATCGTTTCCAAAGCGACATTGCCCGTGAGGATCATCAGGTCAGCCCACGAGATCTTACGTCCATATTTCTGCTTGATAGGCCACAAGAGACGGCGAGCTTTGTCAAGGCTAACATTGTCCGGCCAACTGTTTAGCGGTGCAAAACGCTGCTGACCGCGACCGCCGCCGCCGCGGCCGTCACCGATGCGATACGTTCCGGCGCTGTGCCAGGTCATACGGATAAAAAGTCCGCCATAATGCCCAAAGTCCGCCGGCCACCAGTCCTGTGAGTCCGTCATCAGGTCGGCAAGGTCCTTCTTAAGGGCCGCGTAATCGAGAGTCATAAACTCTTTTGCATAGTCAAAATCCTCGCCCATCGGATCGGACTTATCGGAGTGCTGACGAAGTATGTTCAAATTCAACATCTTCGGCCACCAATCACGGTTCGACCGGATACTCTCGGTCGTAAACCCTATCGCTCCGCCCGTAAACGGGCATTTGCTGCCATTACCATTTTCTGTATCATTTCCCATTGTGTTTTACCTTTTATTTTGGATTTTTGTTCGGAATATATTACCCGGACTTCTAAATAGTGATCTTTGAAAAACTCAATAAAATCCCCGAATCTTTCTCAGCGAACTCGGCGTCCCTCTCAGCGCACTCTGCGTTAAAAATATTTTAAACGCAGAGAACGCTGAGATTTACGCAGAGTTTACCGTTCGAGTTTAACCTACAAGGTTTTCTGCCCGGGCTTCCAATCGGCGGCACAAAATCCCCCGGTCTGCAGGGCCTGTAGCACGCGGAGCGTTTCATCGACTGAACGGCCGATACTCGGTGTATTAACGACCGAATATTGCAGCACGCCCTCAGGATCGATGATGAAAAGGCCGCGGAGAGCGATATTCGCTTCTTCGATAAGGATGTTGTATTGACGCGCCAACTTGCCGCCCGCATCCGATGCGATAGGGTACTTGATTTCGCCAAGTCCGTTATTTTCCTTCGGCATTCGTAGCCACGCCCGGTGCGAGTGGACCGAGTCGGTCGAGACACCCAAAACGTCGGCACCGAGCCCCTCGATCTCGCCGAACCTTTCCGAAAAATGAGTGAGGTCAGTAGAGCAGACACCCGTGAAATCCAGCGGGTAAAAGAGCATGATGAGCCATTTACCCTTATAGTCCGCGAGCTTTACGTTGTCTTTTAACGTTTCGATATTTTTAGTCGAAGGCAGGTTAAAGTCCGGCGCACTCTGGCCGACCTTGGCGATCGTTGCCGGTGTTAATTCAGAAGCTGTTCCTGTAGCTGTTGACATTATTATGTTTGTCTCCTTAAATTCTAATTTTAACGCAGAGATCGCAGTGACCGCTGAGAAAATCTTTAATTTCCTACGCAATCCGGGCAGATGCCCTTTAAAGTAAATTCCAAAAATTCAGGCTTAAAATTAGAGATGGCCGCCGCCCGCTCGACTAGTTCTTTCGGGTGTTCCATCTCGATATCGACCAGCTTGCCGCAAACCGTGCAGATCGCGTGATCGTGTCGCGAGGTCATCCGGTCAAAGCGGCTCGCACCGTTGCCAAACTGTATCTCGGAAATGTGACCCGCTTCTTTCAAAAACCGCAGCGAATTATAAACCGTCGCAAAACTGATGCTCGGCAACAGGGACTTTGCATCCGCAAAAACCTCGTTGGCCGTCAGATGTCCCTCGCTCTCGCGGATCACCTGCAAGACAACCTCACGCTGCCTCGTCAAACCCATATCTTGTATTTTATTTAAATTCATAAAGCTTGTCGCAATCATTTGCGACTCGAATGTCTGTGGAATCAAGATTAGACTTAGAATAATTCTAAGTCTAATCTTTGTCAAGCGGCAAATCGTCAAAAATTAAAACGAGTATCTATGGACCCAAAATACGTAAATTGGTACCGGTTCATTTGGTAAAAATAACTTTCACCTAACTCGTATTTAACTGTACCAAACACACTAAAATCGACCACTTAGTGCACATTTACCTGTCACCAATCCAGGGGTGTTATTATTGCTGTGAACCGTGATGACGACAGCAAAAAGCTAGTATTTTAGCTGTTTTGAGAAAAAATGTGGCACGTGCCACATTTAAAACATACGTTTATATTGTCACAAACAGTGAATTTTTCATGCGCAAAAAATTCAACAGAAAAAAATTAGTAAAAAATCTAAAAATTCCCGGACGATATGCAGTGTTTTGAGGTTTAGGCCACGGTCGTCTCGATGTCGACGGCGATATTTCGCCATTTTCCCTGTAGAAATTTGAAGACGCTGAGAATACACCTGACGACATGTCCGGAAAAGATAGCCAGCCAGATGTGGATCGGTTGCAGGGTGCCAAATTGTTGGATGGTCAGACAGATGCCGAGCGGGATCGCGACCTGCGAAATGATCGAGATGTAGAGCGGGCTTTTGGTATCGCCCGTGCCCTGCAAGCCGCCGGTGTATGTCAATGCGACCGAGATAAATAGGCCTGAAAACGCGAGCACCTGCAGCAATTGAACACCGATCGCCACCGCGTCCGGATCGGTCATGCCAAATATCGCCAGTAGCTGTTGAGGAAAGAAAAAGAAGAAAATGCCGAGAAAGGCCGAACCAACTAGGCCAAATCGGGCGGCCGTATTGACGGCGGCAAACGCCCGGTCAGGATGGCCGGCCCCGATATTCTGCCCGGCGACGGCTGCTGCTGCCCCCATCAGGCCGACCGATGTCCATGTGACGAGCGAGAAAAGCTGTGTGTACGAGACGGCAAATGCGGCCTGTGCGGCAGCACTCTGGGCCAGCGAACCGATGAAATAGAGCATCAGAACACCGCCGATATTCATTGCAATGCCCTGAATACCGGTTGGTAGGCCAAATTTGAAAAGCTGGCGGATCACCTTCCAGTCAGGGCCCCAACCCATGCCGCGGGGGAAACCAACGACCCAGCCGCCGCTCCACATTTTGTAGATCGAGTAAATTCCGACAACGCCGGTGGCGATGCTCGTCCCGATTGCAGCACCGGCGGTCCCATATGCCGGAATTGGGCCGAGACCGCTAATAAACACTATATTTAGCAATAGATTGAGAATCGTCATGACGATTCCGAGGATCATCGGAGTTTTTGCATCTCCGGCCGAGCGCAGGGCTCCGCTTGTCATAAAATAGATCAGCAGCCCAAAACTAAATACAAACGTGATCCGCAAAAACGGCAATGCCTCGGCCTTGACACCCGCATCTGAGCTTACAAAATCAAGCAAATATGGGGCAACAAAATATCCGACGGGGGCCATTATACCAACCGCGATAAAAGCGGCGGTTAGAAAGGCCTGATAGACGCTGCGGTTTACTTTTTCTTCGTTGTGGGCACCTGCAAACCGGGCAACGAGCACGCTCATCCCTGTAAACAGCGACGCGATAAATACGATGACGACGAGAAATATCTGAAAGCTGATACCGATTGCGGCGTTCGCCTTGTAACCGACAAGGTTGCCGACCAGCACGTGATCAACCATGCCTTGCAGGCCGGCGATCATATTGGTAAGCATCGTCGGCCAGGCGAGCTTCCAAACGGCGCTCGAAAGCGGCCCTTCGACTATTGAGCGGTCGTAACGTGATGTTTTGGGAGGTTCGGTTACAGAGGCCACCTCGCCAGGTTCTAGTATTTCGCTTTCCGTCATTTAGCGGTATATTCAATTGAACTTACAGGATACACCGCAATATACGGATGTCGAACATGACGGGTTATTTTCCTACATTACTGACAAAAATTTGCCCCTTGTAATACTTAGTTTCTTTAGACAGATATCTGGATTTAAATCCTTATACAGCAAGTTTAATTAGCCGGTGAAGGGCCAAATGCCTGATTTAATAGTTCACCCATCCGGTAACCAGCGAGGGCCAGCCTTTCTTCGGCAAGTTTTAAGGCCTTTTTCTTATATTTATCCGAGGGCATCTGAAACCGTATCAGATCGGGTGAGAAAACGTCCGTTTGCGACGCCAATTGGCTCTCTTGGGCCCAGCCAGTGTAGTTTCCTGTTGCAAGACGGCCCCGCATCTTATCAAACGGGTGTTTTTTCATTATCTTTTTAGCAATCGGGTCAATGTATTCAGCGTCGCAATCGCTATTGCTGTTTGGCTTGTTGCGACTGACGATACCATCCCAATAGGAATGCAGATTCACCTGACTATTCCGCTCGGTTCCCTGAGGAGTGAGTAAAAACGAGTTTCCGCCCCGGTCGCCTTCGGGTTCCAGGTCGGTGACCCGTGACGACGAGTGCAGAGGTTGGTGGATATCGCCTATCAGGTGCTCGAGCCAGGCTATGGCAACAGCTTTTTGGGCGTCAGGGGCATTGCCTCGTATCAGTTTATCGAGTTCGGCCATCTTGACTACGGCCTTGCCGCCGTTTACGGGTGGCATTAAATTTTCGATTCGTCCGCTTTTCGAGGTCCAAAGGCCATCGGCATAATGCCAGTCCTCCTTATGATATTTCTTGTATCGAACTGCAAAATTACGATCGCGTATAATATCACCCCACGTCGCCATCAGCATAAAAAACTCACGCTTTCGCGTTTCTTCGCTGCGAGAACCGTATGGCAAATAAAAAGTTCCGATCTGAGAATCCTCAGGTGCGGCCAGCAAGATCTTTACCACGCGTTCTCGGACATCAGGCGTCATCTGCTGCCACGCGATATACGAAGTTATCTTATGGCCTGTTTCATCCCATGCGAGTGCAGGAATACTTAACAGCATAAGTATGCCAGCGCACAGAAAGATATGGGTAGTTTGTTTTAACATAGTTACATTCCTTAATCTTTTTGGAAGATTTTAGCGAATTAAAAGCATAAGTGAAAGTAAGAGGTCTGTATAAAAAATAAGACAAACCTTTTAAGCGAGGCTTTCATCTTAAATATGCAAAACCTTTCCCCGGGTCTCGTAATTAGTTGTTTGAGACGGTTATACAAATAACGATGTGACAAGAGGAAAAAAATATGCAAGGAATTCTGGAACAAAATTTGACAGTTGAGCGTGTAGTTGATAGAACAGATGATTCGCCCGGAACTAAGATCGGTTTAATGGTTAAATTATTTGGATGCTGGCACAAGGAATTGAGCCGCCCGTTTACAGATATTAGGAGTTCGTATCGTGTATGTACCGATTGTGGAGCACGTACACAGTTTGATACCAGTAACTTTAAGACATTGGGGACATTTTATTATCCCTAGTCGGTGCCGCCTCGACCGTAACAGAGCGAATTCATAAATACCCTTCATTTATACCTACCAAATGAAACCTACCGGGTGCGGCTTTCCAAAAAGTCCGCACCCTTTCACTTTTTAAAATTTATCTTAGTGATATGCCGTTGCGATGATTGGCTATAAGGTTTAAATTCCTTATGAATATCTCTCAGAGATCTATAGCCATAACACTCAATTTCATTTGGACGCAACGACGAAATGGTTTAAAGTCGCTCAAAAGGAGAAAACTTATGTTGAAAAAAGCGATTCTGGGCATACTGGTCTTGATTGTCGTGGGCGTTGTAATTCTGGGAGCAATCATCGCGATGCAGCCTGAAGGGTATAAGGTTACTCGGTCAGCCACGTATAATGCTCCGCCGGAGAAAGTATTTGAGCAGGTCAATGATTTTCGTAAATGGGACGCATGGTCGCCTTGGGCCAAAATTGATCCTGCTATGAAAACCACCTTTTCAGGCCCTCCCACAGGAGTCGGCTCGACCTATGCCTGGGTCGGCAATAGCGAGGTCGGCGAGGGAAAGATGACCATCACAGAGAGCCGGCCGAGCGATCTGGTAAAAATCGACCTCGAATTCATTCAGCCTTTTGCCGGAATAAGCGTGACTGAGTTTACATTTAAGCCGGAAAGCGACGGGACAAACGTGATATGGACAATGTCGGGCAAATATAATTTTATGTCAAAGGCGTTTAGCCTTGTTATAAATATGGACAAAATGATCGGCGACGATTTTGAGAAAGGTCTTGCCCAGATGAAACCGATTGTTGAGACATCAACACCATAAACCGTACAATATTGCCTGAAACCTGTTATGAATATTTTACTGTGGATAATTCAAATTCTGCTGGGATTGCTTTTTATGTTCTCAGGAACAATGAAATTTGTAATGCCTTATGCCGATATGATTAAGGACGCGCCGGTCGTACTCCCCCACGCCTTTTTTCTATTTATCGGCGTTTGCGAGATATTGGGTGGTATAGGCGTGATCGTGCCGTGGCTAACTGGTATTAAGCCGACTCTGACATCGCTTGCCGCTATTCTGTTGTTTATAATAATGATCGGAGCGACTGTCATTACAGCGATGGGATCAGTTCCGATGGCGGTTATACCTGCAATTACGGGTCTTTTATGTGTATTTGTCGCGTGGGGCAGAAAAGGTGCAGCGACAGCTTAGGGGAAATTATATGTCAAAATACGTAGATGTTTACCTGCTTCCCATACCTGAGGAGAATATCCCGGCCTATAAAAAACTTGCTACCAAGGCCGGTAAATTGTTTATTAAAAACGGAGCTCTCAGATATCGTGAATATGTCGCATCTGATCTGGATGTCGAGAACGTGGTTCCATTTCCAAAACGCATTAAGCTAAATGAGGGCGAAACTCTCGTCTATGCCGCGGTTGAGTTCAGTTCAGAATCGCATCGCAACAAGACAATGAAAGCGATATTTGCCGATCCGGAATTGAGTGAGGGAATGCCGGAAAAACCGCCATTTGACTACAAGCGAATGGTTTACGGGGGTTTTAAGGTTCTCGTCGATTTATGATAATTTTTGACTAAAAGATTTTGCTCTCTCATATGAACGCACATAATATACTCGAATACTATCGTGATCGTCAGGCCGCGATTATTCAGTCGATACGGGATGTCGTCGATATCGAATCGCCTTCCCACGATGCTGTGCGCAGCCGCGAAGTGGTCGATTGGATCGAGGAGCAGGCCCTCGCAACCGGTGCTGAAATTGCGGTAGAGCGTTTTACGGTAGCGGACGGCGATCATATTGTGATCAGAGCTTTTCCGTCAGAGGGCCGGCCCATAATGCTGCTCGGCCACACCGACACCGTCCATCCTGTAGGCACAAACATTCAAAATCCGACTCGTATCGAGGGCGACAGATTTTACGGCTGCGGCATTTTCGACATGAAGGCGAATATCGTATTGATGTTCGAAGCTCTCCGCTATCTTGCTACTCACAATCTCAAACCGGCGCAGCCAATCACAATTTTTTTGTCCTGTGACGAAGAGGTCGGCAGTTTTACAGGACGGCCTCTGCTCGAACGCGTGGCTGCCGATGCGGATAAATGCTTTGTCCTCGAACCGTCGGCGGACGGCAGGGTCAAAACGGGTCGTAAAGGAACCGGTATGTTTACGCTTCACGCCCACGGCATACCTGCCCACGCGGGACTCGAACCAGAAAAGGGCGCGAATGCGATTGTCGAGTTGTCACGCCAAATCGAAAAACTGGGAGAGCTTGCAAGGTCCCCTGTCGGTACAACCGTGAATGTAACCAAGATCAAGGGCGGCACGACCTCAAACGTGATTCCCGAACATGCAGAATGCTCCCTCGACGTACGTTTTAGCTCGATGGCGGAAGCCGAGCGTGTCGATACGGCCGTTCGCGCTTTGACGCCGTTCGATCAGAGAGTCACGCTCGAATTGTCAGGCGGCGTCAACCGCCCTCCGATGGAACGGACGCCCGCCGTAATTGCTCTATTTGAAAATGCTCGAAATTTGGCCGCAAGCTTTGACTATGACCTCGACGAAACACAGGTCGGCGGAGCGTCGGACGGCAATTTCGTTGCGGCTCTCGGCATCCCGGTATTAGATGGGTTGGGCATCGCGGGTTCGGGGGCTCATACTTTAAATGAGTATATATTGTTGAGCGATATTGCTCGGCGGGCGACATTAATTACTCACTTGCTAATGATAATGCCAGTCAAACTAAATCTGAGATCTGTAATTTAACGGAGGCGCAACTTGTCCGGTGATGGGCGCGGTCTTCAAAACCGTTGTGAGGGCGCGAGAGCGTGCTCAAGTGGGTTCGACTCCCACACGCCTCCGCCACTTTCAGTGGTCGGTTGTCAGTAGTCAGTAGTCAGAAAGATGAAGAATGATTGAATGGATAGCGCTTAACATGACGCCTGGTGTGGGGCCGAGGGCGGCGACTAAGCTATTGGAACGCTTTGGGTCGGCGTCGGCGATCTTTCATGCGCGGCGGGCTGAGCTCGAATCGCTGCGGATCAGGCCCGAGACGATTGAAAGCCTGATTAAACGCGAGTTTTTTGAAAAAGCTGAGACCGAGTTGCAACGTGTTAAAGACCTTGGCGGCGATGTTTTGATCCTGGATGACGGCAGTTATCCTGCGTTGCTCCGCGAGATTGATGATCCGCCTCCAGTTTTGTATGTAAAGGGTGATTGGCAAGCTTGTTTTGAACAGCCATGTGTCGGTGTGATCGGTTCCAGGAAGTGTTCGACGTACGGCGAGAATGCGTCGGAGATGCTGTCGCGTGATCTGGCTTCGCGCGGAATCACGGTTGTCTCGGGTCTCGCACGCGGTATCGACACGGCGGGCCATCGCGGGGCATTAAGGGGTCAAGGCAGGACGGTTGCCGTTATGGGAACCGGGATTGACAATGTTTATCCAAAAGAGAATAACGGGCTCGTCCGCGAAATTCTCGAAAATGGCGGATGCCTTGTCACGCAGTTTCCGCTGGGCACTCCTCCTTTAAAAGACAACTTCCCGTATCGCAATCGAATCATAAGCGGGCTTAGCTTAGGAGTTTTGATTGTTGAAGCGTCGGAACGAAGCGGGTCTCTGATAACTGCGAGGCTCGCGATGGAACAGAACCGCGAGGTGATGGCGGTTCCCGGAAATATCACATCCGGTAACTCGTTCGGGACTAATTATCTTATTAAGAGTGGTGCAAAATTGGTTCAGCAGTGGCAGGATGTCGTCGCCGAGTTACCCAGCGAAATCGCAGCAGCTATACTACCGCCAAAGATCGACAAGGCCGCACAGGATGTATCTGAACGCAAACCGGACTTGATCCCGGCTGATATGACGACCAATGAGCGAATAGTCTGGACAATGTTAACGCTGGACGAATCGATGCACATCGATTTTTTGCTGGAATCGAGCGGCCTGTCATTTGGCGATCTAAACACCGTCCTTGTCGCGCTCGACATACGCGATCTGATACGCGTTTTGCCGGGAAAAAACTACGCTAGGCGGACGTAAATCTCCTTTGTGAATCTTTATGTCTTCCCTCTTAAGAGAAGACACGGCGGCCACTAAGAAGAGCATTTTGAAATAGCTAAATTTCCGATATGCTCAAGCCTCGCATTGACAAGGTTGCGAGCGAGGTGTTACTTGTCTTAAACGTCAGCACTAAAGGATGTGTCTGACGTATTTTTTTTAATAATGGGTAAAAGCTAGTAATAGTAGAATCGCCCGTAAAGGCGAAAGCAACTAAAGAGTATCTGGCTTTGAGTATCTAGTGAGGCAAAACACCTGAAACATTTCGGGCACATATATATCGACACTTCATCAGAACCTTACTAAATACCACACTGAAATATGTCAAAGAACCTGTTAATAGTAGAAAGCCCTGCAAAAGCAAAGACCATTGAAAAGATCCTTGGCAAAGATTTTCAGGTAAATAGCTGCTATGGCCATATCCGCGACCTTGAAAAGGCCGGCATGGGTATTGACATCGAAAATGATTTTCTACCCAGTTATATCGTCCCTGAAGATAAGAAAAGGGTCGTGAATGAACTGAAATCTTTGGCAAAAAAGTCAGATGAAGTCTGGCTCGCGACAGACGAAGACCGTGAAGGAGAAGCTATAAGCTGGCATCTATGCGAAGTGCTGGGTCTCGACCCGATAACGACCAAACGGATCGTGTTTCATGAGATCACCAAACCTGCGATCGAAGCTGCTGTAAACAACCCACGAACAGTGAATATGAACCTGGTAATGGCGCAACAGGCGCGTCGCGTGCTGGATCGCATAGTCGGGTTTGAATTGAGCCCTGTCCTATGGCGCAAGATCAGTACGAGCAATAAAAACCTGAGTGCGGGCCGTGTGCAGAGCGTCGCGGTACGCCTTATCGCCGACCGGGAACGCGAGATCAACGCCTTTCAACAAGAAAGCCATTTCAAAATTGAAGGACTATTTTTTGCCGATGATATCACCGGAAAACAAGTAACTTTCAAAGCCGAGGGAAAAAAACGGGACAGTGCTGAAGATGCCGAAACGTTTTTGAAGGGATGTACCGGCGCTTACTATAAGGTCACTGATATACGGGTGAAACCCGGTAAACGTTCTCCGGCCCCGCCATTTACCACCTCAACGCTACAACAGGAAGCATCGAGAAAACTGGGTTACGGTGTGGCAAGAACGATGCAGATCGCTCAGAAGCTTTATGAAAACGGTCATATTACCTATATGCGTACGGATAGCGTAAGCCTGAGCGCGACGGCTCTAGCCGACATTACGCAGACGGTGAGCAGCCTTTTTGGGGAAAAATATCAACAGTTCCGCAAATTCAAAAATAAAAACGAATCTGCACAGGAAGCTCACGAAGCTATTCGCCCAACCTACACCAGTGCCGCGCAGATTAAGGAAGAGGAATGGCAAAAGCTATATGAATTGATCTGGAAGCGAACTATGGCCTCGCAAATGGCCGATGCTGAGTTAGAAAAAACTACAGTCAAAATAGAAATTTCCACGAACAAAGAAGAATTAACCGCTTCTGGAGAGGTGTTGAAATTCGACGGATTTCTGAAGGTGTATCAAGAAGATAAGGATGAAGATGAAGTGGAAGAATCATCCGAAGGTCTATTGCCGCCGATGACGGTGGGGCAGTCATTGCCGCTGTCTGAACTCAGAGCAACGGAACGGTTCAGCCGTGCCCTGCCGAGATATACCGAAGCATCCTTGGTAAAAAAATTAGAAGAGCTGGGCATCGGCCGCCCGTCCACCTATGCACCAACAATTTCTACGATCCAGAAACGAGAATACGTAGAAAAAAGAGATAAAGACGGCAGGCCGAGGGCTTACAGGATATTGGTATTAAAAGACGATTCCATCAGTAAAAGGGAAGAATCTGAAAATAGCGGTGCAGAAAAAGCAAAATTGTTCCCAACCGATCTTGGGCTAGTGGTGACGGATTTTCTGAAACAGCATTTTGACGACATCATGGATTATGGCTTCACTGCCAAGATCGAGGGAGAGTTCGATGAGGTAGCCGACGGCAAGCTGAAGTGGAATGAAATGATCGATGAGTTTTACGGCCCCTTCAAAAAACACGTCGACAACACCATCGAAAATGCGGAGCGTGTAAAAGGCGAAAGGATACTGGGCACCGATCCCGAAAGCGGTAAACCGGTGGTTGCCCGCATGGCGCGTTATGGTCCGATCATCCAGATTGGCAGCGTCTCTGAAGAGGATAAGCCGAGATTTGCAAAGGTCCCAACCGGACAGAGCATTGAAACCATAACGTTTGAGGAAGCCTTAACCCTGTTCAAATTGCAGGACGCGATGGGTATGTATGACGGCAAAGAATTGTCCGTGAGCATTGGCCGCTTCGGGCCTTATGTAAAATGGGGTGACGAATTTGTCTCCATACCCCGCGGCACCGACCTTGCGACGGTGGACGAGGAAAAAGCGATCGGCTTTATAAAAGCTAAACAGGAGGCGGACGCTCCTGTCGGTGAGTATGACGGTAAACCGATCCAAAAAGGAACGGGACGTTTCGGGCCTTTTATAAAATGGGACGGTTTGTTCATCAACGTACCCCGCCGGTTTGACCTTCAGAATCTGACCCAAGCCGAGATGAACGAACTTATCGAAGCAAAGGTCAGCAAAGAAGCAAACCGTTACATACAACGCTGGGAGGATGAAAAAATATCGGTGGAGAATGCCCGTTGGGGCCCGGTCATCAAATTCGGTAAAAAGATTATTTCAATGCCAAGAAAAGTCGATGGCACACGCTCCACTGCGGACGAGGCAGCAGCTCTAACGCTGGAACAGGTAAAAAAACTCATTGAAGCCGAAGTGCCGGGAGCGTTTGCAAAGAAGACGAGGCCGGCAGCTAAAAAGGCACCTGCCAAGAAAACTGCGAAGAAGAATGGTAGATGATGAAAATGTTCGGACTCGAACTATCCAAAATGTGACGCCGTTTACTGGGATGGCACTGTCCGCTATTGCCAAAATGAGGGTTGTGATTATAAACTAACTGTCGATAGCGCAGACAATGCATCTGATAGTAAAACGGACAGCACAGTTGCGGCATAGGCCATTTGCCCGATGAAAGAGAATCTCCAGTTCCTGCAGGCCTTCCTGAAAAACCCCGCTAAGGTCGGCGCCATCGCTCCAAGCTCGCCTGAGCTTGCTGCCGAGATGCTACAGGGAATACAGCCGGACGACCACAATATTGTGCTTGAATTGGGCGTAGGCACGGGTGCAATTACCCGATTTCTTCGCGACATCGTGCCGAGTAAAGATTCCTATCTCGGTCTCGAGCTCGACTCTGAACTAGTCATCACGCTCAATCAAAACTACCCGGATATGAATATCATTTGCGGCAACGCCGCCATTGCCTATGCGATTCATCAAGAATCGGGACTGGGAAAGGTTCGATATCTGATTTGCTGCCTCCCATTTGTTTCGCTGCCAAAAGAAATAAGTGAAAATGTACTCATCGAGATTCAGAAATTTATGGACGAAGGCTGTGAGTTGCGCATATTTCAGTATGCCCACGGATACTATCTGCCGCCCGCGATCAAACTCAGGGAGTTTTTGAAGAAACGCTATGGCAAAGCTCTCCGCAGCCCTTTGATTCTTAAAAATATGCCGCCCGCATTTACGCTCACCTGGTCGACGATCTGACAATAGTGATTCAACCCCTTGGTTTCTATGAGCATTGCGACATCATGCTGAGATATGAGCGAGCCTATAGAGACGACCTAACGAAAATTACTCAGAATGACTATTTCGCGCATCTGGACGACGCCTGAATAGACGAGTTTCCCGACTGCTGAGTAATCGAAATGTATCACGCGATAATTATCTGGAACCGGCAAGCGCATGGGTTTGGCTGCGTCTAATTCTTGCCGCCAAAGGCCCTGCACCAGGTCTTTATAAACAATTGCTCGGCTATCAGGCGACCAGCGCAGACGATTAAACATCACGCCATTTTTGTCGATATTGAGAATTTTTAGCGGTTTGCCACCGTCAACCGGGAAAATTGCGATGCGTTTATCCACAGCGTCAAAGGCCTTTCCATAAGAGCAAGCGATATATTTGCCGTCCGGCGAGACCGCCGCCCAGGATGCTTCTTCATTTATAATTTGCGTCGGTTTGCTGCCTTCAATGGACACACGCCAAAGCGATGATTTACCATCGCGCCTCGCCGTGTAAATTATCTGCAAACCGTCCGGCGTGAGCGTCGGTTCCGAATTACCGCCGCCGTGTGTCAACTGCGTCAGATTGCTGCCTTCTCGGCTGCTCCGCCAGATTTCGGATTCACCGGAGCGGTTCGCTGCAAAAACTATAAAACGATTGTCCGCCGTCGCGCTGATCTGAGTGTCATTTGAATCTTTTTGTGACGGCGTCAACTGTCGCTGATTTGTGCCGTCCTCTTCCATTTCCCAGATGGTGCGGCTATCGCCCGCGCTGACCGTATAAAGAAGTTTTCCGTCCGGCGCAATGTCCAGACCATGCATTCCCTCGCTCCGTACACGCGAACCCTCGAGAATGTTGCGGGCGCTTTCAGTTGCGTCGCCCAGCCAAATTTTGGGGTCCTCGCGTGTCTGCAAAACGGCTACGCGGTGATCGGCCGAAACGCTTAAACTGTAATTGCCGTAGTTAAGAGTATCATTGGTGATCCGCCGCACTTCGCCCGCCGGATAGGAAATCAGCTTAATTTGGTTGTTTCCGGTTTCGTCACCCACGTCACCGGTGACGACAATACCGCTTCCGTCGTGAAGCCATGCAAGATTTGAATTTTGGAGACACGCCTTTTCCCCTATTTTGCTTAGCGAGCCGTCCTTGACGTTAACCGCAGTAATTTCGCAATTTTCCCCTTGTGTATCCGATATGCCGACGACAATCTCGGAGCCGTCCGGCGACCACGCAGATCCCATGCTGAAGATTCTTTGAGGTTTTTCCGTCTGTAGCAAAATTTGCTCGTTCTTTCCCGTATCGGCATCGGCAACAATGAGGAAAGTTTGGTCCGTACGAGCATCATCTCTTCTAATAAACGCAAACTTTTTTCCGTCCGGCGAAAAGGAAATCGAACTGTGAACACCTGTAGTAAGGCTTTGTACGGCCCCGCCGTAAATCGAAACACGCATCAGAGTCCAAATCAAATGATTATCATCGCGGGCCGTGAAATAAATTTGCCGCTCTTCAGGCGAAAAGCCGACATAGTTGTGAATGCGACCCGACTCAGGAGTAATTTGTATGCTGTTGTTACTTTCCGTATCGCCGAGCCAGATAGTATCTAGGCCTTGGTAGCGCTGAGCATAAGCAATCAATTTTCCGCTCGGCGAAATGGCTACCCGATGCGGAATGCCGCCCGAAGTCGTAAAAATCCTTGCCTTCAATTTCTCTGCGTTTACCTCTGATGCCGCAGTTCTGGAAGCGTTTGGTCGCGAAAGGTAAAGCCAACCGCCGAAAGCCGTCGCAACCAGTAAAGCGGTAATAGGCAAAATAAGATTTGCCCGCGACATTATTGTACGAAATCGAACGGCCAACGGAGCTTGCGAATCGATAACAGCGACATCCGTCATACCGCCTTCTTCCTCTATCACGATCCGCTCTAGTTTGTGCTGTTCGATGACGATTTCCGTGTCGGCTTCCCTAATCTCGCCGACAAATTTATAGCCGCGCCCAGGCACCGTGATGATAAATCGATGCTCGCCTTTTCGCTCGCCGAGCAGCTTTCTCACTGCGGCGATATGCACGGTCAGATTATTTTCCTCGACAAACTGGCCCGGCCAGATGCGTTCGAGCAGATATTCTTTTGACAACACCGAACCTCGCTTCTCGACTAGAGCAATCAGCACATCCAGCGCCTTGGGGTTGAGCGAAAGCGGCTCGCCAAAGCGCAAAACCAGCCGCCGGTCGAGATCGATCTCGAACTGATCGAAACAAATAGCCTCGCGTGAAAAAACTCTCATCGAAAAAACTCAAGGGTACGAAAAATGCCAAATGCCATTTTTATCATCGATTTAGCTCAGCTCAACCACAGATTAGCAAACTTTAGGAAATATTAGCCACGAAATTAAGGACGGTTTGTAAATCTCCGCGTCAGACTGTGTGTACGAAGAATAATGATCATGTCTGCCGTTTATGTAAATGATATCAGAAACTGGTTGAGACAATAAAGAGATTTTTTTCCAATGACCGAATCGAAAAAACGCCGGATCGAGATAACTATAGAAACACGGAGTGTGACGATCATCCGAACCGGCAGCAGCAAAACAGATTTGGTTAATTGCAGGCATTGCGGCATGGCAGTACCGGTATTTACAGATGCGAATGCGTCACTTGTTTTCAGAATCGATACCGGCACGCTCGCACTTATTACCGGGAACGGCCAAGTTCACCCCGCAGACGACGATCATCTTTGCGGAAATTCGCTGGCCGCATATTTTAAGCAAGAGATCCGATACATAGAAAACTAAAACACAAAAGGAGCCAAAACAATGAGAAAACTAATCACTATCACAATTTTTATCACCGCATCGGTACTTTCAACATTTGCACAGAGTAAAGCGGAACAGGAAGTACTTAAGTTTAATTCCGAGTTCGAACAGGCTCAGATCAACCGGGACGTCGCTTACTTCGAACGGGTATTTGCCGATGATTACACCTTTTCGGGCCCGACGGCGGAGGTCGAAGATAAAGCAAAAGCGATAGCTTGGATCCGCAACGAAAAAGAGAAGCCGACCTACAAGATGGTCTCGGTAAAAAGCGAGAACGTAAAGGCCAAGGTAATGGGCAACATGGCGATCTTGACCGGGGACTGGATCGGGACCTCTATGTCAGCGACCGATGCCCAAGCCGAACCCCACACCGATCGCGGCCGCTACACTGCCGTTCTCGAAAAGCGAAACGGGAAATGGATCGTCCTCGCCGAACATGTTTCTGAGGCACAGCACGACCGCAAATTGATGGAAGCTCAAGTTCTTAAAATAAGCCAGGATGCTGCCAACATTTATAAGAACAAAGACTATTCAGGACTGGGTCGCCTTACGGCGGATGACGCGGTTTTCATAAACACAAGCGGAAAAGTCCGAACTAAAGCAGAAGTTCTAGATGAAATAAAAAACAGCCAATACAAGGTAGAATTGGTTGAAATGACCGACCAGAAAGTGCGCGTTATCGGCAACGGTTCAGCGATCGAAACCGGACTCGTCCGCTACAAAGGCACGGACAAAAGCGGCAAGCAGTTTGACGAAAAGGAGCGCTACACGACCACCTGGGTTTGGCGCGACGGCCGCTGGCAGATCTCAGCCGACCATACGACCACAATCAAACCATGAATTACGTTAACGACGAGTCAAGAACCAGGAGGAACAAGACAATGAGAAACTATTCAATTCGATTTCGGATCGGGGCGGTCGCGCTGCTCGCTTTCACGGCTGTCCTGACAACACTAGATGGCGTTTCGGCGGGCCCGCACGTCCAGGATATGCGCGGGGTTTTTAATGGATTTATTCAGGAGGGCGACAATCCGGTCGAGCTTATTCGAACGGAGATCACTGAACAGCACAACCGTAGGTTCAGCGGGATTGTCGACGCTAGCGGCCCACACGTGATCGAGGGCGTGGTTTCGGCGAGCGGGAACGTCATTTACCAGGGGCGGTCAGCCAGTACCCATATAATCGGCCGGACCGAGTTGCACGAGTTTGAGGGCGGAGCCGCTATACTTAACGGCACTCAGAAAATTCAGACCAACGACGACAGATTCATCATTCCATGTGTGCTCGAGTTGCGCTCATTTGCGGGCGACGGCTCGGTCGTGCCTAATCCCGTCGGAAGCTATCTCGGCACACTGAGCGGCGGCGGTGAGATCAACATCCGACTAAGTGATCCAATGCGTCCGACCAGCTTTGGTGGGACCATGGAGATCACTCTGGATGACGAAATCCATGTGTTTCAGCTCCTTGGCACGAACAGTGCCGACGGTCGCGTCGTGATCATCGGCCACCAAGCCACCGCCGGGCATTCGATACTCACCGCCGTGCTGGCAAGTCCGCCCGACCCAGTCCAACCTACGGCACTCGACGGCCAGATAACGATCGTGCTCGGCGACGGCTCTGTACGCGAAGGCACCTTTCAAACCACACTCAGGGGCGGAATTATCGTGGTCGATGGTTAACCCATCGGCTGTCCATGGCGCCGCCGGGTTGGCCGGATAGGTCGCCGTCGAGCAGGGAGACTTTTCCAGGCTTCTACTGCCTGACGGCCAATTCCTCGACCGGTTCTAGCAGCTCGCAGCCTTAACCCTGTCATGTTCGGGGTCGTTACGTTCCGAAATGGCTTGACCTCTAACAACGTGCTATTCTCAGCCATGCTGCCATGAGCAGATGAGACCGCTCTTTGAGATCGACAGCCTAAAACATGGGTGCTCGTTTCATCAAAGACGTTGATACATGCAAGGAGAAGTAACATGAGAAAGAAAATTACGATTTTCGCACTTTTAATGAATATTTTGGCAGTCCTCGCGGTTGCACAGGATACGGAGTTCACCTATCAGGGCAGTCTCAAAGACGGGGCCTCGGCGGCGACCGGGAGTTATGATTTTGAGTTTCGGTTATACGACTCTGGGGGAGGTGGAAGCCAGCTTGGGTCGACTATATCGCGCTCAGGCGTGAGTGTCGCGGATGGTACTTTCTCTGTCAAGCTCGATTTCGGCAACGCCTTTCCGGGGTCGAACCGCTATCTCGAAATTGCGGTCCGCTCATCCGGCGGTGCGGGCTTTACGATGCTCAGTCCGAGGCAAAAGATCGACAGTTCGCCTTATGCGGTCAAGAGTTTGAACGCTGAAAACGCGACTAATGCGGTCAATGCCGCGAACGCGGCCAATGCTACGAACGCAACGAACGCAACAACGGCCGCGACAGCCGACACGTTCACAGGAAACCTCGCTGGCGATGTCACGGGAACGCAGGCTTCGACAACGGTCGCACGGCTTCGAGGCCGAAATGTGGCACCAACGCAGCCCAATAGCGGCCAGGTTTTGAAATTCAACACGACCAACAGCCAATGGGAACCCGCAAACGATGAAACCGGA
>JBBSJK010000018.1:0-46200 GCA_038257355.1 Pyrinomonadales bacterium
GGGCAGAGGGCGAGTACCTGTATGCCGAAGGGGCGATTCTCTTCGGCGATTGCCTCGGAGAATGATGTTACAAAGGCCTTGGTGGCTGCATAGGTCGCCATAAATGGTATCGGCTGAAAGCCGGCGGCGGACGATACATTGATGATCGTTCCCTTTCCGTTCTTTCGCATTTGCTGCAGATAACAGTGGGTTATGGCTACGAGTGCCGAGATATTAAGCTCGATCATCTGCAGCTCGTGGTCGATGTCCAGCTTGGCAAAGTCACCTGCCGACCCAAATCCAGCGTTATTGATCAGAAAGTCGATCTCGTAACCGTGTCTGTCGGTCTCGGCCATTAATTTGCGGTCCACATCGAGTTCGGCCAGGTCGAGCACAACATAATGGGCCATTATCTTATGCTTCAACATCAGCTCATCGCAAAGCTCATGGAGCGCCTTTTCGCGGCGGGCAACAAGTATCAGATCGTGCTTTTCGGCGGCGAGCCGGCGGGCAAAGGCTTCACCGATGCCGCTTGACGCTCCGGTTATGAGAGTTGCCTTCATAAATCATGATCCGGCTCTTGGAAAGAATAGTAAATGGCCGCGACGCTTGCTGTAATTATAGTTAATGTGCCCGCCAAACGGATAATGCCCGCGACGGTCTTAGTCGAATTTAACAGCCCGGTCTCGGTCAGAAGGTAATTCCAGTCGTGAAAGCTGCCTTCGGAGCCCGTCAGGCCGCCTAAGAGAACGATCTGCATTACCTGTGCGTCGGCGGCATATACATAGACATTCAAAATGCTCTGCCCGACCCAAAGGGCCACGATCGCGGCCGAATACGGCTGCCATTTCCAGAGAAAATATCCGACAAACGCCACCGGAAAGATGACCTGCAGCAGCGAACCGCCCGCGACCGACATAAATTGGCCGAACGGCCCAAAGAGCAAATGCCCCGTTTCATGGATCGGCAAGTCGACCAGATCCAAAAAGCTTCCCTGCATCGGATCATAGGCGATCCACACAAAATAGATGCTCATCAGGAGGGCGAAGATCAGTTTTGGAATATTTGGCCGCATAAATAAAGTTAAGGTTCCGCCTTCAGCGGTTCAACTCTCGCGGGAAGCATCTAAAGGCGGTACTCTGAACTCGCTCTTTGAGATCGCGTAAAAAAAGCAATCCATACCGTAGTGCTCTTCGGTTCTTTCGTACCGCATACCGCATTTTTCCATTATACGCCATGATCCCGTGTTGGCCGGATCGGCCACGGCGACGATACGCTCAAGACCGGCGGTTTCGAATCCGTACTTCAGCCACGCCAATGCACATTCATAGCCGTAGCCCTGCCGCCAATGTTTTTCTGCGAGATTGTACCCGACCTCGATCTCTCCTGTATCCTCGAGCGGCTGCAGACCGCTGGTGCCGATCCGTTCGCCAGTCTCTTTTAAGGTCATTGTGCAAAAGCCAAAACCAAATTTCTCATGACATTCAATATAGAATGGCATCCGCGCGGTGAGCGCTTCCGCGTTTTGCATTTCCCGCCCGCCCATATATCGATTGACGGCATCTTGTGAGCGCATTTCGATGAGCCACGGCAGATCGCCAGGCTCTATTTTTTTAATTACTAATCTTTTTGTCTCGATCATACGTAAAAAAGATGGCGGCAATAAATGTGGCTCCTTTAATTATCGACAAATTAACCAAAAAGGACAAAATATTATGTATCATTTGACCGAAAACCGAAGAGATTTTATAAAAAGAGCATCAATGACTGCTTTTGCCGTTCCTTTACTTATTAGTTGTAAAGGTAACTATATCGCCCGAGGTGCCGAATCAGATGTTTTGAGTTTGATAAAGAAAAACGCACTTCCGCTGGGCGGCGAATGGAGCGGAGCGATAGATACGCCCGCCAACGTCTCTTGGAAAACTATTTTGGCAACCGCCAGAGACGAGGGCGAGCCGATGTTGATCTCGGGCACCGTCTACGCACCCGACGGCAAGACCACTGCGCCAAACACGCTGATTTATCTCTATCATACCGATTTGTATGGAATCTATGGCAAACGCGGCGAGCACAAACACGGCAAGTTTCGCGGCTGGATGCTGACCGATAAGCAAGGTCGTTACGAATTCCGTTCGATCAGACCTGCATCGTACCCAAACACGACATTTGCAGCGCACATACACATGACCATCACCGGCCTTGATCGCAGGGAAGACTGGATCGACTCAATACTATTTGAAGGCGATAAATTTATCTCTCAACGCGAACGAGAAATGGCGGGCAAACGGGGCGGGTTTAATCCGATAGTCAAGCTTGAAAAGCGCCCGGACGGAGTGATGTATGCTGTACGAAACATTCAGCTTATTTAAAACCATCTGTGGCCGGGCTTGTTTTCAGCTATTGCAGTATGCGTCGAGATTGAAGTCAAGGCGAAAGCCTTGCAATCTGCCACACATGGCCCTCAAGTTTATAGACAATCCTGTCATGCAAACGGTTCTGTCTGCCCTGCCAAAATTCAAACTTATCGGGTATCAGGCGAAATCCGCCCCAAAAGGGTGGCAAAGGCACATTCGGGCCAAATTTATCTTGAAATTCTGCAAATCGATTGTCGAGAACCTCCCGCGATTCGATTACTCGACTTTGATTCGATACCCACGCACCGATACGGCTATCAATGGGACGCGAGTTGAAATACTTTTCCGATTCTTCGAGAGAGGTCTTTTCAACTGGGCCATAAACGGCGATCTGACGGTCGAGTTGCGGCCAGAAAAAATGCAGTACGGTAAACGGGTTTGCGATCAGGTCGGTGCCTTTCTTGCTTTCGTAATTAGTAAAGAATGCGAACCCTTCCTCGCCGAAATACTTGAGGAGTACCACACGGGCAGACGGCCGATTGTCGGGGCCAACAGTCGATAAAGTCATCGCATTCGGGTCGATAACATCAGCCGTTAATGCGTCGTCCATCCACAATGCGAATTGTTCGAACGGATCGGCCGCGACCGAGGACTCAAACAGCCCTTCAGACGAGAAATCCCTGCGAAGATCGGCTAGCTCTTTTCTGTCCATAATTGGAACAAGCTACATTAGATCTGATGCACCAGCAAACCATCTTTTAGCTTTGGCTCGAACCAGGTTGATTTTGGCGGCATTATTTCGCCCATGTCGGAGACGGTGAAAAGATCGTCCATCGTCGTCGGAAACATCGAGAAAGCAACCTTTGCCTCGCCCTCATCCACCAACCGCATTAACTCGGTTGTGCCGCGGGCACCGCCGACAAAGGTTATGCGGGTGTCGGTTCGCGGGTCGCCGATGCCTAGGACCGGGGTCAAAAGATAATCCTGCAATATACTGACGTCCAGACTCTCGATCGGGTCGGGCTGACGGACGTACTGCATATTCGAGCGAAGCTTAAACCATTCGCCCTCAAAATACATACAGATCTCGCCCTGATGCGTCGGCATCTGTTCGACCGAATCGACCAGGATGAAATTTTTTCGTATCCGTGCAAAAAAATTATCACGATCGAGTCCGTTCAGGTCTTTTACAATACGGTTGTACGGCAGAATATGTAAATCTTCTGACGGGAACATTCCAGCGACAACAAAATTGTATTCTTCCTCGCCTGTGTGATGCTCGTTTGCCTCACGCTTCCGGTCGCGGGCAAGCTTGGCACTCTCGGCGCGGTGATGGCCATCGGCGACGTATATCGCCGGAAGCTCCGCAAATGCATCGACCCACGCCTGTGTATTTGTCTCACACCAAACCTTTTGAGCGACGCCTGCCGGACAAATGAAATTATAGATCGGCTCGCCCCGGACAGCACAAGCGATGAGGTCGCGTATCAGGTTGGTATTGCGAAACGCCAGAAATATCAGCCCAGTCTGCGCCCCGACAGCCAGCATATGCCCGGTGCGGTCAGCAACCTTGTCAGGCCGTGTCTTCTCATGTTTTTTGATAATGCCAGCGTCGTAATCGGTGATTGAACAACAAGCAACGACACCTGTTTGCGTGTGGTCGCCAGCGCCGAGTTGATAAACGTAAACAGCAGGCCGCTCATCGTAAAATAGGACTCCATCCCTTATAAACTCTTCCAAATTTTGCCGCGCCCGCTCAAATGTGGTCTCGCTGGACGGCACCTCAGATTCGGGATACTCGCCCTCAGGCCGTGTTACACGCAAAAAACTCAATGAGTTGTCTTCGATCAACTGACGCACCTCATCGTCGTAAATAACGTCGTAAGGTACACACGCCACCGCTGCCGCCTTACCCATTGGCGGTCGTAATGCTCGAAAAGGCCTGATTATTGCCACTAATTACTCCTAACTCCCCAATCGACAGTGTTAAAATCGCTTCACTAATTTAATTCGGTGAAGTGTTGCCGTTTATCAATTCGTCCCACCGCTTCTCGCTATCCTCGACGTCCTCTATTATTTGGTCCGCATAACCCTGCTTGTCGAGTTTCCACACGCCGTCTTCACGCACAAAGGGGACTGTTTCCCATGATCCGTAATTAGTCTTTACTTGCATACTTGCCTTATCACCATCGATTTTTTCATCGCGAAGCTCAACGGTTTTCTGGCCCTCGCTAAACAGAGTCTCCCTTTTTACGATATCATCCACCGTCAGGCCCTGAGCCTTAGCTTCCTGCTCGTGCATCTTAATAGTCGCAGTCGAGAGGAGCAGTTTCATCGTCGTATAATCCTTTTGCTGCAGTGCCCGGATGTAAGTCTCAAAAGTCTGCCTCGGCGTCGCCGGCTTTTGTGGGCTGCACGCAGCCATATATGCAGCAAGTGTAAATATCAGAATTGTTGACCAAATACGCATTTTACGGATACCTTATAACAAAGCATTCAAAACCTTAAGTATAGCCTAAAAACAAGACGCCAAACACGAAGAGCACATAGAATTTTTGAAACTACTCAGTAAGGCCGTCGCTAGCGGACGGGTGAATGCAGGGCTAAAAATATGAAACGCGATATCCTAACACCCGATCAACTATCCAAAGCCATAATAACGCTCGACGGCTGGATCAACGATGGTAAAAAATTAAAAAAATACTTCAAATTTGAAAACTTCGCCGCCGCTCTCGCCTTCGTAAATCAAATCGGCGAGCTGGCTGAGGCCGCAGATCATCACCCGGACATAACCTTTGGCTGGGGCTACGCCGACCTGACTTTGACTACCCACGACCGCGGCGGCATTACCGATGTGGACATCTCTCTTGCAGCAAAGATTGATCTTTTATGAGTGTTGACGGCTCCCCGATGTCTCTTTGCTAACCACGCAACTTTCCGATAAAATCTAGGTTAAGTCTACAAAGTCAGATTAAACAAAAGGATTATAAGAGGTTTATGTCGAATGTACCTATAACGGTTGCACATGGTGATGGGATTGGGCCCGAGATCATGGCCGCGACGCTGCATATTTTGCGAGAGGCTGGTGCGCGTATTGAGATCGAGGAAATCGAGATAGGCGAAAAGATTTATTTATCGGGCAATTCGGCGGGCATCGCACCGGAATCGTGGGAATCGCTGCGCCGTACAAAAGTTTTCCTGAAAGCTCCTATAACGACGCCGCAGGGCGGCGGTTACAGTTCGTTAAATGTAGCGGTGCGCAAGACTTTGGGCCTTTACGCTAATGTCCGGCCGTGCGTTTCGTATCATCCCTTTGTCAGCACAAAGCACCCGGTGATGGATGTCGTCATAGTCCGCGAAAACGAGGAGGACACATACGCCGGGATCGAGTACCGCCAAACGCAGCAGGTCGAGGAATGTCTCAAGCTAATCTCACGTCCCGGATCGGAAAAGATTGTCCGATACGCCTTTGAATACGCCAAAAAGTTTGGCCGCAAAAAGGTGACCTGCTTTATAAAAGACAATATTATGAAGCGGACCGACGGCCTGTTTCATCGTGTCTTTGACGAGATAGCACCGGAATATCCCGACATCGAGGCCGATCACTGGATCGTCGATATTGGTGCAGCTAAGATGGCTGATACGCCTGAGAATTTTGACGTGATCGTGATGCCGAATCTGTATGGTGACGTGCTTTCGGACGTGGCAGCACAGATCGCGGGATCGGTTGGACTGGCCGGTTCGTCGAATATCGGAGAAAACGTCTCGATGTTTGAGGCGATCCACGGCAGTGCGCCGCGTCGGGCGGGCCAAAATTTGGCTAATCCGTCAGGTCTTTTTCTCGGTTCGATCCTGATGCTTGTTCATATCAATCAACCCGATGTCGCCGAGCTCGCCCACAACGCCTGGCTCCGTACCATCGAGGATGGTGTGCATACATACGATATGTTTAAGGACGGAGTCTCAAAGGAAAAGGTTGGGACTAGGGAGTTTGCGGACGCGGTTGTGTCACGCATCGGGCAAAAACCGGAAACTCTCAAAGCTGTGACCTATGCCGCAAACGTAATTGACGCAGATCCAAAACCGATTTTCTCGTCCCCCGTTCCCCAACAGAAGGAACTTGTCGGCGTGGACATCTTTCTCGACTGGTGGAAAGGCGTGTTTTACGGCGTTGCCGACGACCTCGGTGCCGCTGTCGAAGTTGTAAACGGCTTTGGGCTCAAGCTGCAAACAATCGCCAATCGCGGCGTCAAAGTCTATCCCGGCGGGCAGCCCGACACGTTTACAGTCGATCATTGGCGGTGCCGCTTTGTCGCCGAGGATGGCGAGGGAAAAGCCGTCACGTACGATCAGATCATTGCCCTGCTCGAACGGCTACAGGTACACAAACTCGATGTAATAAAGACAGAGAATCTCTACACTTTTAACGGAGAGAAAGGTTATTCGGCCTAAATACTTTAGCTTTTTCACGAGAAATTATGGACCAAGTACAAAAATGCCCAATATGTTCGACCGAGGTTGCCGTCTCGGAACGGTATCCAAATTATGTTTGCGACGAATGCTTTCTCAGAGCGACTGACGAAGAGGGGCGTTCGCTGCGGTTCTCAAACGTCTCGCTTTCCGGAGGGTTTGCGGCAATCTACAGCGACACTCACGAAGAGCGGGAAAGCCACATTTGCTATATTGACGGAGTAAAATGCAGGGCCGATGAGGCTCATCTCGGCGGAATCGTGATTCAACCTCATGGCGAAGAAAGCTGAGAAAACACCTGCGCCGATAGTCTCGATCATCATGGGCAGCAAATCTGACTGGCCGACGATGCAGGTCGCCTCGGAGACGCTTGACGAATTTGCCGTCGCTCACGAGAGCAAGGTCGTATCGGCACATCGCACGCCGGACCTTTTGTTCGAATTTGCAAAAACAGCCGAATCCCGCGGCATCGAGGTCATCATAGCCGGGGCGGGCGGTGCAGCACATCTACCCGGAATGTGCGCCTCCCAAACAGTTTTGCCGGTGCTGGGAGTGCCCGTCGAGAGCAAACCTTTGAAAGGCCTCGACTCGCTCCTGTCGATCGCTCAAATGCCGGCCGGTGTTCCGGTCGGAACTCTCGCAATCGGGCATGCAGGAGCGAAAAACGCGGCTTTGCTTGCGATCTCGATACTCGCGAATTCCCGGCCCGAACTACGAAAAAAGCTTCATGATTTCCGTTTCAGACAGACGAAAACCGTGCTGTTATCCGAACTGGAAAAGAAGTGACTGGAATTGCATCAATTCAGAAACCAGTTTTTCCAAATGGGATTATCGTGATTGACGATCTTCCGTTCGAGTCAGGGGAAATGGTGAAGATAAGCTTGGCCGTTGATCTCGCTCGAGGAGTGGGAACCACTTAAAATGATAATGGCCACAGCCCAAATTCACCACGCTCCGCTGATGACGGCGGATTCCGCTATTCTAGAATACCCCCACGTACAGTGTCTGCCCAGATGACGATCATTTATCCTAATACCACAATCGGCGTTTTCGGCAGCGGGCAATTGGGCCGGATGTTTGCGATCGAGGCCCGTAAGCTGGGCTATCGGGTGCATACTTTTTCGCCGGAGAGCGATACGCCGACGGGGCAAGTTGCCGATATTGAGACATCGGCACAATATGATGATCTCGATGCGGTGAGGCGATTTGCCAAAAGCGTCGATGTTGTAACGTTTGAATTTGAAAATGTGCCTTCGGAGGCGGTTGATGCGGCTGCTCAATACGTCGATGTTTTTCCAAAGGGCGAGATTCTGCATACGACGCAGAACAGGCTGCGCGAAAAGACTTTTCTTTCCGGCAACTGCTTTCCGGTTACGCCTTTTCGGCATATTAAAACACTGTACGATCTGCAAACCGCTACCCACGATCTCGGCCTGCCCTGCGTTTTGAAAACCGCCGGTTTTGGTTATGACGGTAAAGGACAATCTAAGATTAATTCGATTGAGGACATCGAAACCGCATTCACAAACTTAAAGGGCGCAGAGGCGGTGCTCGAAGCATTTGTGGCGTTTGAAAAGGAAGTGTCGGTCGTCTGTGCCCGCGACAAAAGCGGCAATTTTGCCCATTTCGGCGTGATCGAGAATGAACACACTAATCATATCCTAGATGTATCTTTTGCACCTGCTATCGTCTCCGAAAAAGTCTTTATCGAGGCGGTTGATATAGCGCGTAATATCGCGGACAAGCTCGATTATGTGGGAACGTTATGCGTTGAATTTTTCCTGACCAATGACGAAAAACTGTTGGTCAACGAACTCGCTCCACGGCCGCATAATTCGGGGCATCTGACATTTGACGCCTGTCTGACATCGCAATTTGAGCAGCAGCTTCGTGCCGTATGCGGTCTGCCACTCGGTTCGACTGAGTTTTACCGGCCGGCGGCGATGGCAAATTTGCTGGGCGATGTATGGTTAAACGGTGAGCCAAAATGGGCGGCGGCGTTAGAGGTGCCGAATACCAAACTTCATCTATACGGCAAGATCGACCCTCGAAAAGGCCGAAAGATGGGGCATTTGACAGCAATGGCAGACACTGCGGCCGAAGCCGTCCGGATAGTCAAAGAAGCAAGATCGCGGTTAGAACCGACGGCCCAGGGCCACGCCTGCAAGGACGGCGGCTAAGCCTGCCAGCACAGTTAGACCCATATATAGGAAGGCGGTTAATAGCTGCCGTTCACGCGTCAATTCAAATAATTCAAACTCGAATGCCGAAAATGTCGTAAACGCCCCGAGAAACCCGACGATCAGGGCCAACCTAAGATTTTCGCTCACCACAAATCTATCGGCAAAAATAATAATCAAAAATCCGATCAAAAATGACCCAGTGATATTTATCAGGAATGTCGGGAAGGGGAATTTGTCAAAGATACCTGCGAGCGGCGAGATATTGATCAGATACCGGGCCACTGCGCCAAAAGCGCCACCAATGGCAACAGAGAATATTTTTAAACCGGTGTCCATTGTGGCAATTATACATCGTCAGCGACCCGCTGAGAGTTAGTTTTGGGGGTGATTTTTTTTGCGCGCCAAACTTATGCCGGATTTCGAACTTTCTGAAGCAGTTTTAAATGTGGCACGTGCCACAATTTAAACAACTGAGGTCGAGGAATGCCCATATTTACTGATCCTCTACAACCTCTGCTTCCAATTTAGCAGACAAAACGGCTGTGAATCACCCCCAAATAAATATTTCCCAATCATTTTTATCTGCCACTTTGGTACAGTTATTTTGCCAGTTAGGTCAAAGGTGCGAGGAGCTCAAATAACTGTCACTAATTTGCATCGCTTTAAATCCTCTTCAACTAAATCTTTACCCTATTGCCGACAGAGTTGCCTTAAGCGAAACTCACAAAGTTCGAAAGAGAAAACTGAGTGCTTCAAGCAATTTAAAATTAGATACATCCGTCTTACCAGTCGGGTCTTGAATAGATATTGCCCGCTTATTCTTCGTACACTTTGTGTCTTCTTTCCGTGTCCTTTGTATTGAATTAAGAACGTGAACACAGCGAACACAAAGGGAAGACTCAAAGATCACAGAGCGGAACTCCTTACCGAGTTCCGAGCTACATTAAATTAGGCATTACCTCTTACCTTTATCATTGCGTGCATAGACGCGGACAGGCTAAACTTAAGGTTTATGGCAGAATCGATTGAGGTTTCCAATACATCTGACCGCCAGAGGCTATATGATGAGATCGTGCCGCAGATCGAGGCGCTGTTGGTTGGTGAAACTGATCTGATCGCAAATCTCGCCAACATCACAGCGGTCTTGAAGGAAGTGTTCGGATTTTTCTGGGTCGGATTTTATCTGAAAAAAGAAGGCCAGCTTGTACTCGGGCCTTTTCAGGGGCCGCTAGCGTGTACACGGATAAATTTTGATCAAGGCGTCTGCGGCCACTCCTACACTTTGAGGGAAACTGTGATCGTCCCGGATGTGGATGAATTTCCTGGCCACATCGCCTGTGCCTCAGCCTCGAGGTCAGAGATCGTCGTGCCTGTTTTTGACCGGGCAGGCGAGATTGCCGGCGTTTTGGACGTCGATAGCGATAAGCAAGACGATTTTACGGTGACGGATGCGGACGGGCTGGGACGTATCGTTAAAATTTTAAGCAGATTTATTTAGAACTTGTATAGATTGAAATATGAATGGTATTGAATACCCGTATTGGGTTTGGATAATGTTTTTTGCGGTTGTTTTGACGGCGCTCTTTGTCGATATCGGCATTGTAAACCGCAAGGCTCACGCGCCAACCCGCAAGGAAACAATAATTTGGAGCTGCGTCTGGATATCGCTGGCTCTCGGCTTTAATGTATTTATTTACTTTCAGTTCGGTCTGCCGACAGCAACGCTGTTTTTGACCGGTTACCTGATCGAGCTTTCGCTCTCGGTCGATAATCTGTTTGTTTTTCTGCTGATCTTTACATTTTTTAAGGTGCCAAAAGAGTTTCAGCACCGCGTCCTGTTTTGGGGCATCATGGGTGCGCTCGTAATGCGCATGATAATGATCTTTGCCGGCGTTCAGCTGGTAAACCAATTTCACTGGGTGATCTATGTTTTTGGAGCATTTCTTGTTTACACGGGGCTAAAAATGTTTCAGAACACGGATGATAATTTTGAGCCGCATGAGAGTGCGATCGTCAAGCTGACGACAAAATACATCCGTATCAGCAAGCATTACGAGGGCGATAAATTTTTTACCAAAATTGACGGCGTCCGGACGGGAACGCTGCTGTTGCTGGTTTTGATCGTTGTCGAATTTACAGATCTCATCTTTGCGGTGGATTCGATCCCTGCGATTATGGGCATTACCACTGACCCGTTTCTCATTTACACGTCAAATATTTTTGCGATCCTTGGGCTTCGCACCTTCTATTTTCTGCTCGCTGACATAGCAAGCCGTTTTCATTATCTTAAATACGGGTTAGCGTTTGTTCTGACATTTATCGGAGTTAAAATGCTCTTGCCGCTGATCGCCCACGGGGTGATGATGGTCGTTGGCGAGGGAAGCACATCTGGATTTGCAGTTTTCTTACAGCGTTATTTGGATGGTGAATTTAAACAGGAAGTGATCAATCTGTCGCTGGGCACGGTCGCAGGTGCGATAGCTCTCTCGATTATTATTTCGATGATCTTTCCTCCCGCCGAAAAAGTTAAGGAGATTGATACAAATGCGAATCATAATTTCAATTAACCCGGATTACGCAGGGCCGATCTTATTATTCACTCAAGAAACAAAATGCCTATTACTGCGTTGTATAAACGAAATCACACTGTGAAAACGAATTAGCACAAAGGACAAAGTCAGAAATCTGAAATCTGAAATTTCAGCCGCCCTTAATGGACGATAAGAAATACAGCAAATTTTACGTCGATTGGTGGAACATACGTAAAAGCACCATTTACGTAATGGTCGCGGTCGTCGTGCTGGGCGTTGCACTGGTATTTGGCTTTAACTGGGCGTCGAGAAACAACTGGTTTTTGGCTGATGAGAATGTCGACTTTCCAAAAGATGCGGCCCGAATACTGTCCTTTGAGGGTCAAGTAAGGATTATCCGTGCGGCCACACGCGATACGATACTCGTCACCAAGGCGACCTATGTTGCGGCCGGTGATACTGTCCAAACTCAGGATGACGGTCGCGCCCTCATCCAGATGATCGACGGTTCGCGTTACCAGATGCGGCCAAACACAACTATCGTTATCAAAGATTCCACGACATTCCTCGGCAGCAAGGACGTCCGCGTGACGGTCGATGACGGCCAACTCAATGTCCGGACCGACGACCAGCCGGGGGATACTAACAATATCGTCGAGGTCGCCGATTCTGAAAACCGGCTGCTGTCCAATACTGACGCCAGCTTTGACGCTGATTCCGCGACGAACGGCGGCGAGATTCGCATCAGCCGCGGCGGTGTCGAAACGACAATCGGCGGCGAGAAAACATTGATCGGCGAGGGCGAATTTGCGTCAGTCGATGGCGGTAAGCTGTCAGCCCGCGAAAAATTAATGGTGCCGCCGAGGCCGCAGTCGCCGGGTAATTCGGCGCAGATCGTAGATTCCGGCGGCGGCGTAGGTGTCGGATTTAGCTGGCAGGACGCGGAGGGCAACCCGGCGGCAAACTATCATCTCCAAATCTCTAGGTCGCCGACCTTTGCGTCGGATGCGTTAATGGTTGACCGCAGCGGGGTAACAGCCCGCGAGTACCGCCTGGCCGGTCTCTCACCGGGAACGTATTACTGGCGGGTCAAGGCGATGGGGCGTTCCGGACAGACAACCAATTGGAACGATGCCTGGAAATTTATGGTCGTCAGGGGCGGCGAAAGCGTCGCTATCGACGCGTCGGAGTGGAAGGTCGAACGCGTCGGCGGGAACGTTTACCTGCTGAGCGGCCTGACGCGGCCGGGCGTGACGGTCAGGTCGCAGGGACGCGAGACGAATTCGGGTGCAGACGGGGCATTTCGGCTGCAGATTTCATCCGCCTCGCTCGAGACGGCGGTCGAGATCGGCGATGACCGCGGCAACCGAACGGGGTTTATTATTTCACTGCGAAACGGCAATGTTTTGCGGCGGTATTAGTGTTGTGACTTTGCCGCAGTGCGGCGAAAGAGGGATTGTTCAAACAGCCTCGCTAATAGACGGGGCACAGCCCGGAAAAAAGCGGAACACAAGTATATAAAGGCCATCCATGGCTCATCAACATCAACACAACCAAACGTCACTTACCCGAACGGGCCGGTTAAAAATCGCGCTCGTTCTGACATTTGTGTATATGTTTGTCGAGGCGATAGGCGGTTGGCTGACCAATTCGCTGGCTCTGATCGCAGATGCCGGACACATGCTGACCGATGTTGCCGCCCTCAGCCTGACGCTCGGAGCGATCTGGTTTGGGGCACGCCCGGCAACGGCGAAGAAGACATTTGGCTATTATCGCCTTGAGATTTTGGCCGCGTTTGTAAATGGCATCGCGTTGGTTTTGCTTTCGTTCTGGGTGATCTATGAGGCGATTCAGCGTTGGCAATCACCGCCCGCAATTGACGGGACGAGTTTAACTCTTATCGCCGGCGGCGGACTGCTGGTAAATATTATCGCCGCGAAACTGCTCCATGCCGGTCACAAACACGATCTGAATATGCGCGGGGCGTGGCTGCATGTTATGGGCGATCTGCTCGGCTCGGTAACGGCGATCACGGCCGGTATTCTGATCGCTGCCTTTGGATGGCTCTGGGCCGATCCGGTGTGCAGCATTTTGATCAGCCTGATAATCATCTTTGGCTCGTGGCGGCTGATCGTGGACTCTGTCAATGTTCTACTCGAGGGAACGCCGGCCCACATCAATCTTTCGGCGGTCGAAAGCACCATTCTCGAGACCGAAGGCGTAGCCGGTGTCCATGACCTGCATGTCTGGACGATCTCGTCCGGGATCGAGGCCCTCTCGGCACATATCAGCCATGAAGATTCAATTTTACATTCTGAGCTTCTGGTTAAAGTCCGCGTGCGTCTACACGACCGCTTTGGCATCGATCATTTAACGATCCAAATGGAAACGATCGATCTCGAAGCAGAGGCCGTCTATGTGTGCCAGACCGGAACCAAATGTTTTGAGCCCGCAAAACAAATCTGATGTCCCGAATTCACCTCAAATATGGCCGCTCGGCAGTATCGTTTGAATATGATAAGGACCGTTTTGAGATTTTAGGCAATACGGTTTTAAAATCAGCGCTTTCGGATGCTGAGATCGGCCAGCGGCTTGATAACCCGGTAAATTCTGCACCGCTCGAAGAAATCATACAAACTGGCGAGTCTGTCCTTATCGTCGTTCCCGATGCAACGCGGCAGACAGCCTGTGGGCAGATCGTCAACCTTGTCGTCCGCCGCCTGATCGCCAACGGAACGGCGCCGCACGATATCCGCATAATCTTTGCGACCGGCATCCACCGCAAAGTGACTGAGGACGAAAAAGCATTGATTCTGACGCCATTTATTGTGCAGAGGATCAAAACGCTCGATCACGATCCGCGTGATCTGATGCAGTTGATACGGCTCGGCGAAACATCGGGCGGCATACCCATCGAACTAAACCGGGCCGTTGTCGAACACAATCGGGTTATTATTATCGGCGGCGTCTCGTTTCACTATTTTGCAGGATTTACGGGCGGGCGAAAGCTCATTTGCCCGGGCCTCGCATCGGCCCGGACAGTTTCTGAGACACACAAACTTGCCTTTGACTGCACGACCAAATCGCGACGCGACGGGGTCGATACCGGTCTGCTTGACGGAAATGCGGTAAACGACGCCTTTATGGAGATTGTGGCGAAAGTTAATCCGGCCTTTGCCGTCACCACCGTTGTTAACGACGCGGGCGAGGCCATCGGGCTCTTCTGCGGAGACTGGAGATCGTCCCACCGCTTGGCCTGTGACGTTTATGCGGCCGATCACACGGTTACAATTAAAGAAAAACGTGCTCTTGTGATCGTCAGCTGCGGCGGCTATCCGCACGACATCAATATGATCCAGGCCCACAAATCTCTCGAGGCAGCATCGCACGCGTGCAATGATGGCGGGACGATCGTTTTCTTGGCGGAGTGTGCAGATGGTTTGGGACGAGACGATTTTTTGAAATGGTTCGCGGCGGACAACAACAGAGCACTAGCTAATATGCTGTGCGATAAGTATCAGGTTAATG
Source organism: Pyrinomonadales bacterium (assembly GCA_038257355.1). Classification (GTDB taxonomy): domain Bacteria; phylum Acidobacteriota; class Blastocatellia; order Pyrinomonadales; family Pyrinomonadaceae; genus OLB17. Next base: position 15,046 of record JBBSJK010000018.1, read on the forward strand.
GGCAAACGGCGTGGAGTTTATTAAGGAAAGCTGAGAGATTTGATATCAGGATCGTGACGAGTTTAGACCAGTCCGCAGTTGAAAAAATGCGGCTCAAACAGATTGACACCGCACAATTTAAAGCGTTGATCGAGGCCTTTAAGTCAACCGCTTATATATTGCCAAACGGAGCAAAAACCGCCGTGTCTGTTACATCTTAACGCCGAATGTCCGGGCGATTGAGTCGGTCTGGTTGCGGAGCGAACGGAGAGAGTCTTTCTGTCCGGAAAATCGGAGTACATAGACCGTCGTGTCGTTAGCCTTAAGAAAATAAAATCTGCCGCCCATTACGCGGCCGGCGGCAACATACTCAAAATTATAGATCGCACCCCTCAGTTTGCCTGAGAAATTTTCTTCCCTTGAAGACACGAATCCCGGACGAAACTGTAATCTCTGCTCTTCGTCCTGGACGATGTCGGTCAATATCGAATCTTTGGGAACGGTGAGCTTGCGGACCTCAAAATGGCCGTCAAAACGGTCGCCGTAAACGTATTCGACATTTGGACTGGTGGCGGACGGTTTGACCGTCATTTTCCATTTCGCCTCAGGCAGAGTGAAGGCGTAATCGACGTTGGGGTCGCTAAACAGATCATTTTGAGCATGGGCCGAGGCCGCTGTCAAAATAACTGCTGCCATTAACAAAACGCACGAGAATTTGTTTAATTTCATTTTATTCAAAGCTCTCAATGACACACCAATTATATTAGCCTAATTTCACTAAATATTGTTAATAGATGTGCATAGGCCGTCAATTGTTGTCTGCTCACATTTTCACATCAAATTATGACTGGCAATAATTACTTCGCCTTTTGCTGTCTCAACAGCGTCTAAGTTAGCAGGAACATAGAAATAATTCCGGGGTAAACAATGAAAAAAAGCATTTCTTTAGTACATAAAATTACGGCGGCAGCGGCGATCTTTACAATATTTGCACCTGTGATGGTACTCAGAGCGGACACCAAACCGGCTGCAAAACCGCTCAGCGACGATCAAAGAATAATGCATGTGCTCAACCGGCTCGGTTTTGGCGCACGGCCCGGCGATGTTGAAAAAGTGAGGGCGATGGGCGTCCAAAAATACATCGATCAGCAGCTAAACGCGGCATTGATTGATGACACAGCAGCGGAAAATAAGGTGAAGAGACTCGACGTTTTTGGAATGTCGACTGCTGAGCTTTTTGCAAAATATCCAAATCCCGGTGCCCTGCTTCGACAGCTTGAGGGCGGACGAACAGCACAGGCGAGAGCCGCAGACCAAATGGCCGCACAGCCATCTAAGAACGGCCAACCGGCCCCGGCCCAGCTAGATACAGAAGCGATGACTCAGGCCGAACAGCGTGAGCGTCGCGGAAAGATACAGCAGCTTTACGCCAAATACGATCTCAAACCCGCCGCTCAAATCGTACCTCAGGTCGTGGCCAACCGTGTTCTCAGAGCTGTCTATTCGGAACGTCAACTACAGGAAGTGATGGTCGATTTTTGGCAAAATCATTTTAACGTCTATTCGCAAAAAGCTGCGGTACGCTGGTACATTCCCAGCTATGAACGCGATGTGCTTCGCCAAAATGCTCTCGGCAATTTCAAAGACCTCGTCGTCGGCACCGGCCAGCATCCGGCGATGCTGTTCTTTCTGGATAATTTCGAGTCTGTTTCGCCAAACGTTCAGACGCCCGCTGGCAATCCGGGTGCCCAGCGTATTCAACAGATGATCCAAAACGGACGCCCGCTCCCGCTAAGGGCACGGGAACGCCTGGCACGGCAGTATGGCGTCACAGAAGCCCAACTCGATCAGCGTCTGAAAGAAATGAAGGGCAAGCCGCCTGTTGCACAGCAACAGCGGGCGAGGCGTGGTATAAACGAGAATTACGCACGCGAATTGATGGAACTCCACACGCTCGGCGTTGACGGCGGATATACACAAAAAGACATTGTCGAAGTCGCAAAGGCCTTTACCGGCTGGACGATCGCCGACCCGAGAGGTTACCGGCGTGCCGCCGCAGCGACGATCCAGGGAACCGAGAATCAGCGAATCAACCGCATGCAGCGGCAACAGGGTGTGCCGGATGAGGTGGACAGCGGCGAATTTTACTTTAATCCGCGTTGGCACGATTCCAGCCCGAAAACGGTTCTCGGCCAGACGATTAACGAGGGCGGCGTCAAAGATGGCCTCAAGGTCATCGACATCCTCGTCGCACATCCGTCAACCGCCAAGTTTATCGCCCGAAAGCTGGCGGTAAAATTCGTCAGCGATAATCCCAGCGAGGCTCTCGTAGGGCGTGTTGCCAGCGCGTTTCAGAAATCGAAGGGCGACATCAAGACGACATTAAAAGCTTTATTTACCGACAAGGAATTCTTTGCACCGGAGAATTATCGTGCCAAAATCAAGTCGCCGATTGAGCTTGCCGTCAGCTCGATCCGGACATTGGGAGCGGACACGAATGCCAGCCCGGCCTTTGTTGCAATGTTAAATAAACTGGGCGAGGTTCCATATGGTTATCAGGCCCCGACGGGTTATCCGGACACGGCCGAAGACTGGGTAAATACGGGTGCTCTACTCGAAAGGCTCAATTTTGCGGTCGCTATCGCCAGCAATCGCATACCGGGAACTCGAGTGGATCTAAAAGGCTATTCAGCTGTTGATAAATCAAAGATTCTCGACCGGGCAATTTTAGAGATACTCGACGGAGAGATCTCACCGGCGACGAAGGCAAATCTGCTAAAGCAATTGCAGCAGCCACTACCCGAGGTAAAGGCCGGAAAGGAATTGGACGACGACGACCTGGATATGGCAGAGATGAGACCACCAGGCCAACAAGGAGGACGAAACCGTCAGGCCCGTCTGCTCAATCCAACTGGCAACGCCGAGGTGTTTAAGGTTGTGAGTCTTGTGCTGGGAACACCGGAATTTCAGCGGCAGTAAACCCAGCTAACGCATGCGATTGACTTATACCCGCCGACCGATCGCAAACACTTTCACCAGAGCTAATCCGGCAAAAAATCCGCCGATATGGGCCGCGTAAGCCACGCCGCCCGTGCCGGCGGGTGTCAGGTAACCGGTAATAAGCTGATATGCGATCCAAATACCTAAAGCGACAAAAGCGGGAACGGTCGTCAGAAAACTAAAGATGATCGCTCTTACCTTACGCTGTGGAAATAGCAAAATATAGCCCCCCAAAACGCCCGATATCGCACCTGACGCCCCGAGCATCGGGATGATCGAACCTGTGTCCATCAATATCTGTGCGGCCGCCGCAGCCAGACCACAAACAATATAAAACGCCGCATAGCGGATATGCCCGAGCAGATTCTCCAGATTGTCGCCAAAGACAAAAAGAAACATCATATTCCCAAAGATATGCATGATATCGCCGTGCATAAACATCGAACTCAGGAAATTGAAATAAACCGGCAGCTGCGTCGCATAATGCACAACCTGACCCGTGTTGCCAAGTGAATCGCTAATCACTTGAACACCCGTAATATCGACGCCGGTCATTATCTCTTTGGGAACCAGCGAATAAGCGTACGAAAACTCATCGTTCCCACCGATCTGCTGGAGAAGCAAAAAGACGAGAATGTTGACCCCCATAAATATGTAATTTACGAAGGGCGTTCTGATTCGATCTGAATTGTCGTCGCCAATTGGGAACATTACGTTAGAGTAAAAATCACTTTACCGGCGTCTTCAAAAGCTCAAATCCCTCACTTCTCGCGACAAATGTTGCGGCTGTGAGGTCACCGACCACATTTAAGGTCGTGCGGCACATATCGAGGATGCGGTCCACGCCGAGAATGATCGCGATCAAGGCCGGGTCAATTCCGATCATAAACAGAATGCCAATGATAAACGGTATCGAGCCGGACGGAACGCCGGCCGTGCCAATGCCGCCGAGGATCGCGAGATACACGACCATCAATTGCAGCGAGATCGTCAGATCGACGCCAGCAAGCTGGGCAAGAAACAGAACGGTCACGCCCTCGTAAAGTGCGGTCCCGTTTTGGTTTGCGGTCGCTCCGACGGTCAGAACGAAACTGTTAATCTCTTTTGGTACACCGAGATTCTCATGCGAAACGCGAAGAGCCGTGGGCAGTGTCGCATTTGATGACGAGGTGGAAAATGCCGTAAGGATGACGGTTTGCACCCGTCTGAAAAAATCAATCGGGTTGATCTTAGACAGGAACCACAACGACAGCGAATAAACACCGAAAAAGTGCAGCGAAAGCCCGAGCATGACGGTGAGTACAAACCAGCCGAGTGACCGCAGCAGATCAAGGCCGAATTCGGCAATATTATTAAACAGCAGACATGCGACCGCGTACGGCGCAAACTTCATCACAATATCGATAATCTTGGTCGTAACGGCAAAGATCGATTCCATCACGCCGACAAACGGAGCCGAAACTGGTGCTGGCAATAGCGTTATTGCGATTCCAATAATAAGAGCAAAGAACATGATGTGCAGCATGTTCGGACTCGCTCCCGAAATCGAGTTAAACGGGTTACTAGGCACAATCGTCTTTACTCCCTGCATTAGTGCGCTGTCAGTATCCGTTGATTTTGCCGCGGTCGCGACACGCGATCCAGCGTCGGAACTAAATCTTTCCTTGAGCTGCGCCGCTGTTTCCGGGCTGATCCTTTCTCCGGGCCTAATCATATTGGCGAGTCCCAGACCGATCACCACCGAAATCGCCGAAATTACTAGTGTATAGGCAAAGGCTTTAAAGCCAATACGCCCAAGTTTACGAATGTCGCCGATTCCGGCAATTCCAACCACCAGCGATGCAAAGACAAGTGGGACGACGATCATCAAAAGCAAATTCAGAAACAGCTGGCCGATCGGCCGTGTAAAATTATTTACAAACCAAACGACATTTGCATCGCTCCCACCCATTGTCCAATTGACTGCCAAACCACCAAAAACACCTACCGCCAGGCCGATAAATATCTTGTTGTGGAGCAACATACCCTTCGGTTTGTCAGGTGTGTCGTCATCAAGGTCGGTTGTTAATTCGCGTTCGTATTCGTATTCGTCAGACGGTATATGATCTTTGTCTTGTTCAGCCATAGTTTGGTCACACTTTATTTTTGAGAATGAATTTTGTTAAAAGAGTCGGTTTCAGAGTTTAGCAGAAATATAGGAAATTTGGTAAATTGGTCGGGTCGTCCAGGGAATTTACAGTTTGTCTGGGCCCTATGTCAAAGTTGGAAGTTAACCAGCAAGTTCGATGATGTTTAGATCAATTCATTTCACATCAACTGGCCGCAAGACGACCAGTGCGTCAAAGCCCGAAGTTATTGAGAAACTCAGAACCATCGTCGGCGATGAGCAGGTCGTCGTCGATCCCGCGAAGGTCGAGCCGTACGGCGCCGATGCGGTCAAAGAGAAATTCCCGCCCGAGGCCGTCGTTTTTCCCGAATCGACTGAGCAAATTGCAGCAATTTTAAAACTTGCGAATAAGTATATGTTTCCGGTGACCGCACGCGGCGGCGGGGTTGGATATACGGGCGGGGCGGTTCCGGTTGACGGCGGCATTGTCATAGGTACCGACCGGATGAAAAAGATTGTCGAGATAAACGTCGATGATCTCTATGTAATCTGCCAGCCGGGATTAACGACGTTTGAGTTGCAGCAAGCGGTGATCGAAAAGGGATTGATGTTTGCACCCGACCCGGCGTCATACAAAGATTCATTTATCGGCGGCAATATTGCCGAAAACGCGGGCGGAATGCGAACCCCGAAATACGGTGTGACCAAGCATCACGTGTTGGGCCTCGAGGTTGTGACCGCGACCGGCGAGATTATTCGGACAGGCGGGAAAACGGTTAAAAACGTCGTCGGTTTTGACCTGACGGGCCTGATGTGCGGCTCAGAGGGAATGCTCGGCATCATTACCGAAGCAACACTCAAACTGCTCCCGATGCCCGAGGCGACATCGACCGTGCGTGCTAATTTTCATTCGATGGAGGCTGCCTGCAAGGTGCTGACAAAATTTACCCCGCACGGGCTGCTGCCAATGGCGATGGAGGTCCTCGATAAATTCTGCGTCGCGGCTGTCGAGGAGAATTTCGCCTTTGGATTGTCGAAAGATGCCGAGGCGATCTTGCTCGTTGCGGTTGACGGTTCGAGCGAAGAGGTCGAGAAAAATGCGATCACGATTGAACAAGTCATCGGCGAAAATGGAGGCTTTGATATTCTCCGTGCGAAGACAAAAGACGAGGAAGACAAACTCTGGGACGTTCGCCGTGCGATCTCTCCGAGCCTGATGAAATATGGCACGCTCAAGATCAACGAGGATGTCGTCGTCCCACGCTCAAAGGTGCCGGAGCTAGTCGCCGGGGTCGAGCAGATCGGCAAACGGCACGACACCTTTGTCGCTAATTTTGGCCACGCCGGCGATGGCAATATTCACGTCAATTTCGTCGTTGACCGCGACGACCCCGACGCGATTGCCCGTGCTCGCGAATGCGTCGCCGAAACCTTTCAACTCTCCGTCGCCCTCGGCGGCACTATCTCAGGTGAACACGGCATCGGCTATGTCAAATCCCAGTATATGCACTACGCTATCGACAAACCAACACTCGAAATTATGAAAGGCCTCAAGAAAGTCTTTGACCCTAACGGCATTCTGAATCCGGGGAAGATGTTTGTTTGAGTGGAAGATATTTGAACTTATTATTTTATTGGGTTATTTTGGGAAAATATGAGTCGGTTAAGATTGTGAATCTCGATGACTTTCGAATTACCTTATGATTGATCCATATGGTTTGCAGATAACTAGAGGTTTTCGATCCTTGGCGTATTCGATCGGCGGCTATTGAGTTTTATTCGCGGCCAAACCTACAATTGACATCCTATGAATATCGCAGCCTCATTGTTTTGCTTCTTATCTGTTTTCGCTTTTATCGGTATTGAGGTTTTTCCTCAATCTTCGGAGAAGCTGATCGTCCTCGTTCGCCATACCGAAAAAGACTCCTCGCCTTCGGCTGACAAAATGGACCCGGAATTGTCCGTGGAGGGACGAGAGCGGGCGGTTAGGTTGATGCATGCGATAAAGAAATACAAGCCGCATGAGATATTTTCGACGGGCCTCAAGCGGACGCTCTCGACCGCAGAGCCAATCGCTACACGGCGCAAGATCGCAGTGCAGACCTACAATCCGCAAAAACATAGCGAGTTGGTCGAAAAGATAATGGTTAGCAATACAAAACGTTATTTCATCGTCGGCCACAGCAATACGATCCCATTACTCGCCAATCTGCTGGCAAAAAAAGAAGTTTTCAGGCCACTGCTCGAATCTGAATATGGAATTTTTTGGGTGATTCGAATGAAGAAGGGAGTGCTGACTAGAGTCGAGGTATTTACATACTAATTCACCGGTCAACCTATTAAGTTTTAGATTCCGGGATTAAAGATTTGAGGATTGATACTGACCTTCGTTAAACTTACACTATGTATAAATTTAACCGATCCTCGCTATCCGCCACTATTTTAGTGGCGTTCTTCATTGTCGTTTCGGGTTTTACCGCCGCCGCTCAGGCCCCCGCGCCAGCGGGTAATACGGTCTTTTGGACCGAGCTAAATAAACTCTGCGGTAAGGCATTTGCCGGGTCGATCGCGGCGGATACGAGCAGCAGTCCTGATTTTGCGGGCAAGGCTTTGGTGATGCACGTCCGATCGTGTGAAAAGGATCGGATCAGAATCCCGTTTTTTGTCGGCGACGACCGTTCGCGAACCTGGGTGCTGACCAGAAAAGGCGACCGCATCGAGCTAAAACACGATCACCGGCACGGGGATGGTAAACCCGATAAAGTAACGATGTACGGCGGAACCACCAACAACGCAGGTGAAGCGATCCGCCAGTTTTTCCCAGCAGACGAACAAACGACAAAGGTGGTCGCTCCACCGGCTGGTGATGCTCCGTCGGCCGCCGCAAATATCTGGTGGATCGAACTTGTGCCGGGCCAGCATTATTCCTACAACCTTCGCCGTTTAGGAGGCGACCGGCTGTTTACCGTTAAATTCGATATTAAGAAGGAAATCGCCGCACCACCAGCTCCGTGGGGCTGGAAAGATTAGCCGAAAAATGCTATATCAGGTATTCGAACAGCCGCCGCTACTTGCCCCGTTTGTCCGTTTTTTCTGGGCATTGGACGCGGGATCGCCAACTGAATTAATTTAAGTTTTGGCAATCCCAGACTAAAGCAAATTGAGTCCTAATTTTTCTGCCCCGACTTCGCAAAATAGCCCTGCCGGTGCGTGACCTTGAGCTTCTCATTTTTTAATGTCGGATTGACGACCTGGATCTCAATCTTGCGGTATGAACCGTCGCGGTTCTGATTGGTCGGCTCGTAGGCGATCAGATATTGCGACCGCATTTCGTCCTGAATCTGTTTGAAGGCATCACGCAGTTCGCGCTCGTCGCGTGGATAGTATGCCCGTCCGCCAGTGCGTTCTGATATTTTATTGAGCGATGACTTATCAACGCCGCTGTAGAAATTGTCGCCGATACCAATGGAGTAGATAATCGCTTCGGCTCGCAGAGCAGACTGAACGGCCTCGTCGAGTTTTTTCTTACCAAATGTATTGACGCCGTCACTGAGCAGAATAATTGCTCTTCGCGTTCGTTCGGGTGCTGGGCCGAGTATCTCGTCCGAGGTTACCCAAATTGCATCCCATATCGCGGTGGAACCCTGGATAGCCTGATTGTCACCTGAGATCGGCGGAGTCCCTGCGATGACACCGCCACCGATATAGCCGGAGGGCGGAACAAACTGAACTCGTTCGATTGCCCGCCGCAACCGCGGCAGATTATTCGTCATACCTTGTTCGAGGGTGGTTTCTCCCGTGAAAGAAAGGATCGAAACCTCATCTTTTGAGGGCCGGATCACGGTTTCTAAAAACGATGTCGCGGCTGATTTTTCTTCGGGCAAAGTGCGTTGCTGTGAGACGCTGACATCGATAAGAATTGCAAGACTTAGGGGTAAATCCACCTGTCTTGAAAAAGCTATTACTTCCTGAACCTCACCATTTTCTATGATTTTGATATCCTGCTGGGTGAGATTGGTCAGCAATCGCCGGTTGCGGTCCTGAGCAGTAAAAAGCACGTTTGTTACATCTGAATCGACTTTGATCACCTCGTCGTCATCGATGATTGGCGGCGTTGCGGTCGGTGTAGGCGACACGGGATTAGCAATAGGATTTGGCAGTATTTGCTGGGCACCCGCCACGACAGATCCGATCAATCCAGCGAGCAAAACTGCCGATACCAGCGATACCAATAAACTATTTTTCAAAAACATTTGTAACTCCTACTTCAAGCTGTCCTGGACCTGCCTATAGCTCGATTTGGTGCGAATCTTATACTTGCCAGCTTTCTCATTATCAGCCAGTTTCACCTCGATCTTTCGTAAGCGTCCGTCGTAGTTCTGATCCGCAGGTTTGTATGTGATCAGATATTGCGACTGCAGCTCCTCGGAGATTCGCTTGAATGCACGTTCGAGTTCAAGCATATCTCCAGTGAAAAACGCCTGGCCGCCGGTATCCTCGCACAGCTGCGTCAAAAACTTATCACCTTTATCTTTAACAGTTCCGGCTTCGACGCCCGGCACGGTACCAAGAAAACCGGCTTTCGTAGAGATGCCAAAAATAGTAGTTTCGGTTCGCTGGGCAATGTCGATAGCATCTCGCAGTTCAGCTCGGCTAAACGTGTCGTCGCCGTCGGTGATGATGACGATGACCCGGCGGCCAGGGACATTTCGCAGCTTTTCATCAGAAAACTGCCAAACAGCGTCGTAAAGAGCGGTCTGCGAACCGGGCTTTTTAACCTTGTCAACGGCCCGGTCGAGCAGGTCGAGCTTGTCAGTAAAATCCTGCTGCAAAATGACTTCGTGATCAAAGGTCATAAAAGCGGCCTTGTCTTTACGAAGCCGCGTGACAGTAAAAATAAAATTCTTTGCTGCTTCTTTTGAAAATTTGATCTTTCCCGCCGCTGACGGCGACGTATCCATCAACACCCCGACATAAACAGCCGGGTTTGATTTTGCGTCGGAAAAAAATGTAACTTCCTGCTGCACACCGTCCTCAAAAACGAGAAAGTCGCCGCGTGTGAGTCCGCTGATCAGATTTTTCTTTTGCGTGACGGTCACCGGGAGGCGAACCTCAAAAACCTTGGTAGCACCCGGATCGTCAACGGCAGGTGTCGGCGTAGTAGCCGGAACCGGCGTCTGGGCCGATAAGCCCGCAGCAAGAACAAGCGACAATACAAAAAAATGGAGCGAATTAAAATTTGACGGTCTCTTCATAAATTGAGGTCCTGACCTAATAAATAGATGCATGAATTCGATGCCGAATTGGGGGCCTATGTTGCCCTAGTGCAATTCGTGAGTATAGCAAAAATCGGCTTCTGATTCACTCGAACGCTTCATCCGGCTTTGCGTACCGAATCTTTGTGCGTAAGAATTAACTTGGGTCAGGGCTATGAATCTAAACATTTTCAGAGAATATGACATTCGCGGTATCGTCGGTGAACATCTTGCCGAAGAGACGGTCGCTGTACTCGCAAGAGCGATCGGCACTTTCTTTCGGCAGCACGGAGCAAAGCGGATTGCGATCGGTTACGACGCCCGTGCGAGCTCGCCGATTTTCTGCGAATTATTAACACAGGGCTTTAACCAGACTGGCTGCGATGTCGTTTTAATTGGCATGGTGCCGACGCCGGTTTTGTATCATACGACATTTACCAAAGACGTCGATGGCGGCGTGATGATTACCGGTTCGCACAACCCGCCCGATCACAACGGATTTAAGATTTGCCTCGGCACTGACACGCTGTTTGGATCGCAAATACAGGAAATAAAGGATTTAGCGTTAGCAGGAAAGTTTGAGATTGGTTCCGGGTCGGTCGAGACCATCGAGGTTCTCGATGAATACTGCCGCGACATCGTCTCGCGCATCGATCTAGCGAAGGACGAAACAGGAATCCCCTTTTCATCGCGAAAGCTAAAGGCCGTGATCGACGGCGGCAACGGTATGGGCGGCGTAACGGCCGTCCCCGTTTATCGTGAACTCGGCGTCGAGCTGATCGAGCTTTTTACCGAACCGGACTCGACATTTCCAAACCATCACGCCGACCCGACCGTCGAGGAAAACCTGCAATACCTGATCATGGCCGTACGCGAGAACAAAGCCGACATCGGCATCGCCTTCGACGGCGACGGCGACCGCATCGGCGTTGTGGACGAAAACGGCCGCATCATCTGGGGCGACGAACTGATGGTCTTGTTCTCCCGTTCGGTCCTTGCCGAAAATCCCAGCGCGACTATTATCGCCGAGGTCAAATGCTCACAAAGCCTCTTTGACGACATCGGGTCTCACGGCGGCACAGCCATTATGTGGAAGGCCGGCCACTCAATAATAAAAGCCAAAATGAAAGAAACCGGCGCGATATTGGCCGGCGAAATGAGCGGCCACATCTTCTTCGCCGACAGATTCTACGGCTTCGACGACGCGACTTACTCGGGGGCAAGAGTGTTGGAGCTGTTGTCCAAATCCGGCAAAAAGCTTTCAGAACTGTTCGTTGACCTCCCGAAAACTTTTTCGACTCCGGAAATTCGGGTCGATTGTCCCGATGAGATTAAATTCGAAATAGTACGAGAGATTGCCCGTTTGTTTTCTCGTAATCACGAAGTAATTACAATTGATGGCGCAAGAATTCTTTTCGACAAAGGTTGGGGATTGGTGCGTGCATCCAACACTCAGGCTATTTTGGTTCTGCGGTTCGAGGCGAAAACCGTTGAGTCACTCGCAACGATAAGAGCGGAAGTTGAATCCATGGTTGCTGAGGTTATAGCGTTAACTACGTAAATTCTTACGGAAAGATCCCCATTTCCGTATAGCTGACGGCGATCTTGTCGATGGCGCTTAAGAAGGCTGCGGTTCTTAAATTGTCCACGCCGTCGCGCATAGAGGCCTCGCGTATCTGTTGATAGGACGTTATCATTGTCTCCTCGAGGCCCGAATAGACGAGATCGGCCTCGTCCGCACCGTGAACGACCATTTTACGCTCGTCGCCACTTAGGATTCTTCCCGACTCTTTCTCAACTATCGTCAAAAGTCGTTCGAAGGATGCTTGCTCAAACCGCTTTTCGATTCGGCCGAAACGTACGCGGGACAGATTTTTAAGCCATTCGAAATAAGAAACGGTGACACCGCCCGCATTTATGTAAATGTCCGGGACGACCATTATATTTTTCTGCGTGAGTATCGCCTCGGCGCCTGATGTGACCGGGCCGTTTGCCGCCTCGACGATCATTTTGGCATTTATTCGCGGAGCATTTTCCTCAGTGATCTGATTTTCCAGCGCGGCGGGTATGAGAATGTCGCATTCGATTTCGAGGCCGGCTTCGCGAGTGGGAAGATTTACGGCACCAGGAAAATTTAATATCGACCCGGTCTCAGTGCGGTGGACCATCAGGTCGGTGAGGTCCAGGCCGCGGTCATTGTAAATCGCACCTTCATATTCCGAAACAGCGATGAGCTTTGCCCCGGCTTCGGTAAAAAACTTTGCGGTGTGAAAGCCCACATTTCCGAGGCCCTGTATGACAAACGTCTTATTTTCGATCCCCGTTGCCATTCCGAGTTCCGCCATATCGCCCGAATTCTCACAGATCTCTCGTGTGCCGTAAAAAACGCCGAGGCCCGTCGCCTCCGTACGTCCGCGTATGCCGCCGTGGCTGACCGACTTGCCAGTCACGCAGCCGAGCGCATCGATCTGTTCGGGGTGAAACGCGAGATATGTATCGGCGATCCAGGCCATTTCTCTCGCGCCGGTTCCAAAATCAGGCGCCGGAACGTCGAGTGCCGGGCCGATAAAATTCTTTTTGATAAGCTCGGCGGTGTAGCGGCGGGTGATACTCTGCAACTGGTCAATGCTGAAATCCTTCGGGTCGATCTTTATCGCACCCTTCGCTCCGCCGAAAGGGACGTCAACGACCGCGCATTTATAGGTCATCAGCGTCGCCAGCGCGACGACCTCATCCTCATTCGCATCCGCCGAAAAGCGTATGCCGCCCTTTACCGGCAATTTATGATGGCTGTGCTGCGCCCGCCACGCCCGGATCACGGTGAAACCGTCATCAATTTTGACCGGAAAGTTAAACGAATAAACGCTGTTACAAACCTTTATCTGGTTCAAAAGCCCTTCGTTGTGGTCTGTCAAAGCCGCCGCTTTATTGAAGTAATGATCGACGCTCGCCAGGAAATCATGGCCGTCTGTAGTTATGTTCATTTTTATGTCTTCTTACACTAATGTCCCGACGTTGGTCGAAAAGTCAACTGCTTACAAGGATAGTCATTTTGGTTTGTGTTGTCCATACCTTACAAAGCCTGTAAAAGCTGGGTTTTCACAAAACAGTGACGCTTATAATTTGTTGAATTGTGTAGAGACTCCGGGCATGAAACTGACAACAAACGCTAAGAGCAAGGGGATGTTTCCACGAGCAGGCAGCAACATCAGGCCAATAGAAAAAAATACTTTCCTCAATTGATTTCTGCGGTTCTGACCGGTAAATACCGAAACTATTCCCTTTCTTAGAGGTCAATTTTCAGATGACAGATGTTGATAACAATAGATCGATTTCGCTTATCGTACATCCAAATCATATTCCCTCAATCGTCGATACAACGTCGAGGGCGATATCCCCAGCAATTCGGCGGTTTTGCCGCGGTGCCAGCCGGTTTTTTCGAGGGCGCCGATTATTTGTTGGCGTTCGACGTCTCGGAGGTTGTTTGAGGTGGCGTTTTGAAACGAGCCAACGCTGCTTGAGTGCTGGGCACTGTAGCTGACTGAAACGCTTGGCATTTCCGTGCGAAAAGCGATCTCCGGCGGCAGTTCTTTTGGCGTGATCATGTCGTTGTCAGAGAGCAGTACGGCGCGTTCGAGACAGTTGCGGAGCTGGCGGACATTGCCGGTCCAGTCAAATGCGGCGAGGGCCTCGATTGTCAGCGGCGACATTTCGGGGGCGGTCGCACCGGCGAGTTTGTGGAGCAGATGGCGGGCGAGCGGTTCGATGTCCTCGCGGCGTTCGCGAAGGGGCGGGATGACGATCTCAAAGCTGTTGATGCGGTACATCAGATCGGCGCGAAAGATGCCGTCCGCTATCGCCTGTTCCTTATTTCGATTGGTCGCCGCAACCAAACGCACATCGACCTCGACCTTTTTCACGCCGCCAACGCGGAAAAACGAGCGTGTTTCGAGCGCCCGCAGCAGCTTTGACTGCAGCTGCATCGGCATTTCCATCACCTCGTCAAGAAATATTGTGCCGCCATCGGCGATCTCAAACAGACCTAATTTACGCACGCGAGCACCTGAGAATGCCCCCGCCTCGTGGCCAAACAGCTCGCTTTCGAGCAACGTGTCCTGCAAGGCAGCACAGTTGAGATCGATAAACGGCTTGTCGGCACGTTTGCTCAGACGATGTATCGCCTGGGCGATCAACTCTTTACCGACACCAGATTCACCCGAAATCATAACCGACGTGTCAGACGGAGCGACGCGATGGACTAGGCGAAGAGCTTCTTTCATCTGGGGCGATTCGGCAACAATCTCGGGCAGTGATTGATGGGTCCGGGCGATCTGGGCACGCAGGCGTTGATTATCCACCTTTAGCTGCTGCTTTTCAGCGGCGGCCGTGACGAGCGCCGAGAGTTCGCCTATGCGGTATGGCTTTGTCAGATAGTCGTAGGCGCCGAGCTTCATCGCCTGGATAGCCGACTCGACCGTCGCCTGACCCGTCAACATTATGACCTCGGGCGGGTTTTGGCTGCGTTCGCGGGTACGGCGAAGCAAGCCCATTCCATCAAGCCGCGGCATATTTATATCGCAGAGCAACACGTCAAAATCCTGCTCCTCGAGCATCTCCCACGCAGCCTCGCCATCGGAGGCACACTCGACCTCATGGCCCTGGCGGGCCATCTCTTTTTGAACGACTAGCTGCAAGTTTTTTTCGTCATCGACTACTAATAGTTTTGCCATTTTATTTAAGTACAGTGTAGAGAGTGAGAGCGGAAAGAGAAGAGATGGGAAGTGCTATTAACTGGCCCTCAGGTGTTTTATTAAACCCACTGTCATTCTTGAGACTTCG
This sequence comes from Pyrinomonadales bacterium, assembly GCA_038257355.1. Classification (GTDB taxonomy): domain Bacteria; phylum Acidobacteriota; class Blastocatellia; order Pyrinomonadales; family Pyrinomonadaceae; genus OLB17. The sequence goes on from JBBSJK010000018.1 coordinate 30,226, forward strand.
CACACAAGATCGTAGGGTTCGGAGAAATTGGCGGGATTGATATATTCCAGGTTACTGGCGAAGTAAAGATGTGATTTAGTCTCAGCAGCTGACCCGTAAGCCATGTTTAGAAAGTTTGCAAATTCTTTATTTGAAAATCGACCCTGTCCTTCAGCAATGTTTGCCATGATCGATACAGCTGAACGCTGAATCTGACCTCGTAAACTAAAATCTTTGGAGAATCGCCCGTCACTGGTTATTTCATTTATGCGTCTGGTCGCTATCCGTACTTTCTGCCAAGCCTGTATTTCCTCAAATCTCCTAAAACCACTCATATTCTCCTCTCCACTCTTTACTCTCCACTAACCGCCGGCAGAAAAATTGAAAAGGTTGTTCCTTTTCCGATAGTAGAACGAACGCTGAGGCGGCCGCCGTGTTCAGAGATGATGCCGTAGCAGACCGCGAGGCCGAGGCCAGTTCCTTTGCCGACCTCTTTGGTGGTAAAAAACGGCTCGAAAATCTTTGACATATTATCCTGCGGAATGCCGGCACCGTTGTCCTCGACCTCGATGACAACGCGATTGCCTTTTGCAAAAGCGCGGAATTTGAGCTTCCCGCCGTCAGGCATCGCGTCGATCGCGTTTGTCGCGAGGGCGATGACCGCCTGTTGGATCTGGCCTCCGTCAGCCGAAACGTTAGGCAGATCGGGCTCAATCTTTATCTCGTGCGAAATGCCCTCCCCGCGTTTTTGATGCGAAATTAGATTTGCGGCGGAGCGGACAATGTCTCCCGCGTCGAGAGCCGTCCGTTCGCCGGCACGGATACGGCTAAAATCGAGCAGGTCGGTTGTAATTGTTTTACAGCGAAACGCCTCACTTTTGATAAGCCCCAGATACTCGGTCAAGTCGTCGGCCGATTCGGACATATCAAATTCACCTTCGTCAATTCGCTGTTCGAGGGCCTCAGCACAGGCCGCAATTGTTGCCAGCGGATTGTTGATCTCGTGCACGACACCGGCCGCGAGGCGACCGACAGCCGCCAGTTTTTCTGCCCGGTTGATCGCATGTATCGCCTCAACCCGCACCGTTACGTCTTCGCCGACGGTTATTACATGGGTGACATCACCGTTATCAGAGTTTTTCATAGGCACCTTGCTGACCATCCAGTGCCGTGTCGAACCGTCGTCCGCCACCGTCTGCTGCTCGATCCGCTCGATCCGGCCGGTGCGAAATGCCCGCTCAAATTCCTCGCGCACACGCCCCTGCGGATATTTGTCGAGGACGTCAAAAACATTACGGCCGATGGCCATATCTCTTGGTATGCCCTGTGCACCGACCTCGCGGTGCCGGTTCCAGGTGACTATGCGATAGTCGCGGTCGACCACGTAGAGCGAAACCGGCAAGGCATCGAGGACCGCCTCGGTAAACTTGCGATGCTCCTCACGGGCCTCGTTTATCGAATTATGCAGCGCCATTTCATAATGCGCCGAGAGATTTACGCTCATCGCGGCCATTTGGGTCGCGGCCTCGATCAGCCTGGTTTTGCGGTCTGTAAATTCCTGTTCCGTCTCAAAACCGACGATTATCGCTCCGCGAATTACGCCGTTTATATGCAGCGGCGAAATGTATTCGCAGGCGTGTTCACCGCCGTCCAACATAAATTCGTTTGCATCGATTTCCGAATAACCGATCTGCGGCGGCATAAAGCTCAACCATTTTTCAAGCTTTTCCCGTCGCAGCAACCCCTCCTCCATCTCGCCGTCACGCCCCATTTCACAGGTAATAAGCCCGATGCTGTCGAGCTCGGCAACAAACACGCAGGTGGCCGCATCTACACCATTGAGGATGGCCTCGGCGACACGACTCGCCACTTTTTTCGGGTGTACCGTAAACAACAGGCTCCGCCCCAGCTCGGAGATGAACTTGAGCTCATTGGAATTGTCGTCGGTCGGTGCTGCCACGGAGATATTGCTCGCGTCCTTTTTTGGCGACGTAGAAGTTTGCATTTTGATTGATAGCGGCCGGGTTAATCAGTGTGAATTGTCGGCCGTGTAGGAGATTTAATTGAACCTTGGAAGTAAACAGAAACTTCCTTTCTAATTAAAAACAATCTTTAACAGAATGTCAACAAGTTAAACAGAAAGGTGCTTTGTCAGCTTGAATAAATAAGCCCAATAATCCTTGACTTAGTCATCTCTAGCGATCTCAGCTTCCGCCTCAGCGAGCTCAGCGTGGAAATTATGTGAATCTTAGTCAAAATCGGTTTTTAGGAAGTTCGTTGAGTAAGACGCAGAAGAAAAAGCCCGCAACATCTAATTAAGACACACCAACCATAGGTGTAAGAGCGGAGATGGAAGTTAGAATAAGATGAATTTCAAGTACTAACTTTGTAACTCATTGAAAATAAAAGTCGTGGTTTTTTAAGCTGTGATGCTTTCAGCGATATCATGCTGTGAAAAGTGGACGTACTGCGCACTTTTTTCGATAAGGTGCTTTTCGCATAGATTAAGGTGGAGGTTTGTATATGGCATTTCAGAAATTCGTCCGCTTTCTGATAAAGCGTCACTGATGAGCAGGCCAAAACTCACTCGTTTCTGCGCAGGCGTTTGGCATTGATCGCAAATAGATTTGGATTGTATGTTAACGGCCATAGTTATGTTTGCCTCTGTTTTGGATATTACTTTCTGTGCAATCACAAGATACCTTAAAAAGTAAGTGAGTGTATGTGCGATCCCGCACCGAAAACTTAATTTAATGGAATATTAAGAGTTAACCCAGATTCATTTGATAATTAATTGAACAGGAAGCAGAAAGAAGTTAAAATTTAGTTTAGGTAAGATGAATTATTCGTCAAAAAAATCAAGGCTCAACTTGTTCGGCTCTATAGCGATCATTGTCTTTCTGATGGCTTTTACCGTACGAGCCCAGGAGATCGTCGATAAGACGGTCGCGGTGGTCACCGACGGTGCCCGGACACAGTTAATTACATACTCAGATGTAGTTTGGCAGCTCGCTCTACAGCCCGGCATACCGCTCGATCCGCCACGCTCCGAGGATCTTAATCGGGCTCTGCAACTCCTTATAAACCAACGTATTTTTGCTCTCGAGGCCGAGCGTCTGCCGCGCCCGCCTTTGACCGAAAATGAGATCGCCGACAAGATAGCCGAAACACTGACCTTTTTCCCAACGACCGCCGCTTTTGAGACGCGTTTGAAGCAGGTCGGCTTTGACTCGGTTCGCGACGACAATTTTGAAGCACTCATCGCCCGGCGCGTTGCGATCGAAAAATATATCGATTTCCGCTTCGAATCGTTTGTCGTCGTTACCGCCGACGAAGAAACGAGATATTATCGCGATATTTACGTCCCCGAATTTCGCCGGAGATCGCCTAACCTGATTCTGCCCGGTTTGGAAGAAAAACGAGCGGAGATAAACCAAATCCTAACCCGTCAAAAAGTCGCCGCAGCCATCGAAAGATTTCTTGACGAAACCAAACGCCGCGTCCGAATCGAGATTTTAATTGCCGTTTGAAACCGTCACAAATGAATCAATTAACCCCGCCGGGCAAATTTATTTGTGTATTAGTGGCGATTCTTCCTAACCTAACAGTCGTCCAACACCTGAGTGAAATATAGAGACCCTTTTAATCACTCTACAAATCTGGTAATAGCCAGGTCTTGACCTATTGTCTGCAGAGATTTATCATCTTAAGTTCGTAAGCCGGGGTGGCGAAATTGGTATACGCACTAGACTCAAAATCTAGCGGGCTTAACGCCCATGTCGGTTCGACTCCGACCCTCGGTACCACATATCTCTTTTGTAAGTCCTTTGTTTCCAATAAATAGCTTATTTACAACGACTTAGCAATTCAACAATGTTTGCATATGTCGCATATATCGCACTATTCGCACCTAAAGTGGAGGGAAAGTGGAGCCCAAATTTCGTTGGGCAGCACAGGACACAATGGACAACACTCGCAACTCTTTCCTCATAGTGGGCGCAGCACTCAGCGCATCTGCTGTGCTGCTGCATTTGGGTTGCATCGCTTTCGGTGCTCCTTGGTATCGCTTCCTTGGGGCCGGGGAGCAAATGGCGCAGATGGACTTGGCGGGCCATTGGTACCCCACGGTGGCCACTCTGGTAATTTCGTCCATCCTGGTCGCATGGTCGCTGTATGCACTCTCGGGCGCCGGGGTCATTCGCAAACTTCCGCTTGTTCGTCCGGCTCTCTGTGCCATTACTGGCGTGTACTTGCTGCGTGGCATCGCTTCCATACCACTGATGGGATATTTCCCCGGCAACAGCACCTCGTTTTGGTTCTGGAGCTCGGCCATCTGCCTTGCCTTTGGGGTGGTTCATCTCATCGGCCTGAGGCAGGTTTGGTCGCGCCTGTAACGCGGGTGTGGCCTAACTCACGCGTTGGGCGGCTATTCTGATTGCCACTCGAAATAAAGTTTAAGAACGGCAAGAACGAGAACATTCATCCGAAGCGATTCGTATCAATTTCGTATCAATAATGTGCCGTCCAAATCAATCGTCGGCTGAAATCGACCAAAGACCGAATTGAAAGTATGCAAATCGAAAGTATATTTGACCGTTTTCACGCGAGGGTTGTCCGCAGCGTTGTGCTTCAAAAGTTCGCGGATTTTACGCGGGTTTTATTAGCAGTTGGATTCTTCGCGCCGGGACTAAATAAATTGATGGGTCTCCCGTTTACAACATTGGCGCTTGACCATCCGGTTGGCAGTTTCTTCGACGCGCTTTATCAAACCGGCTTTTATTATCGTTTTATCGGCGCGGCTCAGGTTTTGGCGGCGATACTTGTCCTTTTCCGCCGCACCTCGACACTGGGTGCTTTGTTGTTTTTTCTAATCACGCTAAATGTGTTCGTGGTGACGATTTCAGTTCCATTCGGCGTCGGCACGCCGATTGTTACCGGCTTGATGTTTCTTGGCAGCCTTTTTCTTGTTTGCTGGGACTATGACAAAGTGAAACCACTGATACCGTTTCCTGATTTTAGTGTCGTCAAAGAGCAAAACATTTCGGCAAGGATTCAGCCTTCGAGCAGCATTGTCAGCAAACTAGGATATTGGGTTTTAGCCGTCGCGGGTATAATGTTGACGTGCGAGCTGCGCGGTTTGTTGCCTGACGGCACAAAAATCTGGCAAATCACGTTTCTGGCATCGCTGCTCGGCGGTGTTGCGATGATAAGCGGATTTGTAATTGATATTGTCAAGAATTTTAAAATGCTATTTGCGGAGCGTAATTCTTTGACAGGTTAAATGTGTTAAGTTTGAGAAATAGGAAAATGCCTTATCTAGAAGGGTGGTTACAGTCATAGCCGCGCCGAAAAAGTCGTTCGAGCGGACTGCCCGCCTGCTTGCCTTTCTTCAACCTCGTGTGGGTTCTTTGAAGTTGTTTTTAGCGGGCGGGCAGCCGCTCAATTCCAGCGTTGGGCGTCGTGGCGAAATCATCGTTCGGTTTTAGAAGATTTTTTTTAAGAGCCGGAGTTCAGTTCTGGAAAATAGTCTTGACAGGTTGGATTGCGACCCTTCTTTGAGGACACTAAGAATATTTTCTGCCTGCGAAAATAATGATTAAAGTAAATAATCTTTCCTATTCATATCCGAAATCGAAAGAAATTGTTTTGAAAAATTTGAACTTTGAGATCAACGAAGGCGAAATTTTCGGTTTTTTGGGACCTTCGGGCGCGGGGAAAAGCACAGCTCAAAAAGTTCTCTATAAGATACTTCACAATTTTACCGGCGAAATCTCGATAAACGACAAGTCGCTGAAAGACTGGGGAAACGAATATTTTGAAAAAATCGGAGTCGGTTTTGAACTCCCGAATCATTATCTGAAGCTGACTGCCAAGGAAAATCTGAAACTTTTCGCTTCTTTTTATCCGCAGAAACATTTGCAGGATTTTGACGCGCTTTTTGAAATTTTCGGACTCTCGGACAGCCGTAACAAGAGAGTTGAAGAATTTTCCAAGGGGATGAAAATGCGTCTGAATTTTATCCGCGCGATAATGCACAATCCAGATATTCTTTTTCTTGACGAGCCGACATCGGGACTTGACCCGATAAACGCTCAAAAAATTAAACGGTATATCACTAAACTAAAAAATGAAGGCAAAACAATTTTCGTTACGACGCACGACATGACTACCGCCGATGAACTTTGCAACCGCGTTTCGTTTATTGCCGACGGCGAAATACGTCTGACTGAAAAGCCGTCGGTTTTGAAGAACACACACGGAAAACACTCAGTTAGAGTTGAATTAGAAAACCGGCAAACGGCGGATTTCCCGCTAAAAGAACTTGGCAGTAATCCAAAATTTTTGGAATTTATTTCTCAAAGTGAGATTCTGCGAATCAATACGCAGGAAGCAACTTTGGAGGAAGTTTTTATCAAGATCACCGGCACGAAATTAACGGAATGAGCGAACTTTTCAAACAGATAAAATGGCAGTTTCTGATTTTTCAGCGAAATAATTTGATTTCCATGATAGCCGGAATGACCGGAGTTTACGTTTTGCTGATTTATTTTTTGAAGGATGTCGGAAACGTTGAAAAATTAATAACTCTTTTGATTTATAATGATCCGGCGGTAATCGGTTTTATTTTCATCGGCATTTCAATAATCCTGGACAAAGATCAGGAAGTTCTACCCGCTTTATTCGTTACGCCACTAAATCCTCATACTTATTTAATTTCGCGGATAATAACGCTTTCGACCCTCGGTTTTCTTGGGGCTTTGGCAATGGTGTTGGCGGCAAAGGGAACTTCAATTAACCTTTTGCATTTTTCGGTCGGAGCATTTTCAACCTGCGTTTTATTTTGTTTGTTAGGAATTTTTATCGTCAGTCACACGACCGAAATCTTGCACTTTCTGCTTCGCGGCGTTCCACTTGCGATTTTAATGAGTTTGCCGCTACTTAATTACTTTGAATTAACGAACCTGAGTTTTCTCAAGCTCTTTCCCGTGCAAGGCGGTTTGAATTTAATGGTCAATTCTTATCGGGAGTCGCCGATTTTGGGTGAATTGATTTCCGGCTATATCCTAATTGTTGTCTGGATTCCGTTATTGTATTGGACCGTCTATCGAATTTTTATTTCAAAGATTGTCAGAATCTGAATCTATGAAAACGCTAATCAAGGTCGCCGTTAATGATTTCAGACTCGTTTTTCGGGACAATTCGCTGAAACTTTTTCTCGCGTTGCCGCTTTTCAATCTGCTTGTCATCCGCTACGGTTTGCCTTACGTAGCGGGAGTTTATGAATTTGTGCGGGATAATATCCCTATAATTTTAATGTTTGCGACCATGCAGGGTTCGATTGCTTTCGGGTTTATTTATTCGATGGTGCTGGTTGATGAAAAAGATACGAATGTCGCAAAAGTTTACGGAATTTTGCCCGTTTCTAAATTCTGGTTTGTCGTTTTTCGGTTGATTCCGCCGTTTTTTCTGGCAACATTGGCAACCGTATTACTTTTTCTCTTTGAACCTTTTTATAATTTGCCCGTGATTTCTAATCTCGTCTTTTCGGCACTCGCCGGACTTGTCGCGCCTTTGATGATTTTATTCGTCGCAATCCTTTCCAAAAACAAAATCGAAGCGATGACTTGGCAAAAACTCCTCAACATTCCTCTTTATCTGCCGATTACGGCTTTTTTTGTTCCGGCAACATTCGCTTTTGTCTTGGCAATTTTCCCGACCTTTTGGGCGTATCAAGGATTTGATGTCTTAATCGGAGGCGGAAATTTTTGGTTGTATATGTTAATAGGATTTGTCCACAGCATTTTATTGCTGGTGTGGATGGTCAAAAAGTTTACAGTTAGTCATTTCAAATAATCTAAACTTTATTAAAGTTCAAGAGTTAGAAAATGGGGCTCTTCTGCACGTTCTTTGGTAGTTTTCGGTTGTCGAACTTAATAGATTGGATATCATGATGAATGTAATATAGGTACACTCCAAGCGCTGCCTTTTTGTCATGTGGAGCTATTGCCTTAGTAGATTCAAAAAAGATGTTTTCAATTGCCGGATTATTCTTGTTAGCAGCGGCGAGGGAATGGATCTGTCGGACGATCTGACCATCACCGAGGGCACGACTAGACATGATCGCCGAAGGCGTTCGCGAGGAATTGTTTTCGGACGGTGTCATCGCCGTAGTTTAGGCCGGTAGTGCGGCCGCCCGTGCCGTCGATCTCTTCGCCGAAGGGGTGGTAGTCGTGGCGGGCTATGATCGCTCCGTTTTGGTCGGTATTGATGCGCGGTGAGCCGAGGTGGTCGTTCGTCAGATAGTTGACCTTTGCCGTGGATGAGCCTTCCACTATCGTTGAATACTCCGCGATCTGTTTTCCCGCCGCGTCGTAAACAAAGATTGTAGTTTCGCCCGACGCGGGAACATATTTCTTGATGCGCTTGCCGTCTCCGTCGTACCAATACTGTCCAAGCGAAACGCTCGACGAGTTTTTGACTTGCGTTTGTTTATTCTCACCGTCATAAGTGTAGCTCTGGCCGCCCGCGTCGGTCAGCGTGTTACCCGCAGAGTCATACGTCCAGCCGCTCGAAGTTATCCGGTTCGTCGTAGTGCTGATCGTCGGATTCGTAATCGCCGGGGTTGCGAACGATGCCGGCATGGTCGTCAGCGATTGGTTAAAGTTGCGGTTCCCGTATCTGTCAAAGGTAAACGCCTGCCGCCACGATTGAGACGAACTGCCGCCGTTCGGAGTCACGTTCTCGGTCGCATCCGACAGGCGATTAGGCGAGTCATACGTATATGTCTGCACCGCCGCAAAGCCCGTGTTAGTCCCGACCGTCGGAACCGTTATCGTCTGCGTAAGAACATTGCCATTATTCGCAGTGGTTCCGTAGGTGTAATTCAGTTTGAGTTTATCAGTCCCGCCTTGAACCGTCCCCAAAGCAATCTGCGTCGGCTGTAGCCTTGAATTGAATACCGTGCTTTCCCACTGCCATTACCTAGTTGCATCGAGGTCACAGCACCAGCGGCGTTGTAGGTAAAACTGTCTGCGTAGCTCCAGTAACCGCTCGCTGTGTTCTTCTTCGACTGCACCATCGCGAGATCGCCCGTGCTGTCCAAAGTGTTCTTGACGACGCTACCAGACGGATAGGTTTCTTCGATCAACGCGCCGCCGAGATTATAAACGTACGCGGTCGTGTAGTCGGTACTGTCAGTTGTCTGCTTATGCCCCGTCACTCTACCTAAGATGTCAAAGCCCGTGTATTCGGTTGTCGAGACACTGCTTGTAACCTTTTTCAGTTTTCCTTAGGCATTTGTCAGATTGTCGTAGAAATAGGTCACATCACCGGCAAGGGCAAAGCACAAGATAAACGCGGCCCCGATAGTTCACTAAGAATTTCCCGGCATCCGCATCACGGCCAATATCTTCACAAAAGTAAAGCGAGCTCGACCGCTTTTACCACGTCATCGAAAGTATAGTGAAGCACCCTCGCTGGTCATAAATCCCGGAGTGAGATAACTGACGGAATCCATTATAGATGTTGTCCAAGCTTCGATTCAGAATCAATTTGTAATGTTTCATACACCTTTTTTAATGCACGGGTGCGATAATTGGACAAGTTATCTGTAGACATCAAATCAATTGGAGGAGAAAAAAAATGGGCACAAAAAACAACGTCAATCCAAACCACTACAAAGAAGAGGGGCGCGAGCGTCCCGGTCAGGACATCAATCAGGAAATTAATAAACAGAAATATACACAGTCGCAGACCGAGCAGCGTTTGCAGAACAATGAAGGCGGCTCAAAATTTATTCCCGGCGGCGGCGGGCCCGTGATTAACGAAACGCCGGTCAAGGATATGGACTCGGACAGCGGACAAGCCACCGACTCCGCCAATTCGTCCAGCAACAAATGATTCATTATATTGAGGAGAAAGATTTATGAGCAAACAGCAATCACACACGCGCGGAAAACAATCCACAGCGCAAAAAAGGGATTCGTCGAGACACGGTTTCGGACCGATTCCGGCGACCAGCAAAGTTGATGGCGCATCCGGCGGAAACGAACCGAACGGGCGCACCGACGTCGAAGTGAACGATTATTACACCGCCGAAGAGATGCGCGAACGCGGCGAAGAACTGCAAAACAAAGATGAAGATATAGCGACGACCGAGGAAGACGTTTTCAATCCTGTCATCGAATCCATGCCGGAGAAAACGAGCGAATAACGGCGGCGGGTAATCAAAGGTTTAGATCGGCGGTTAATAAAATTCAAGAGGATAATAAATAAAATGCACGAAGATTTAATGAGAGAATTAGCGGAATTCGAGCCGACGGAAATGCCCGTCTTGAGCGTTTATCTGGATGCTCGTCCGCAGGCTACGGGCGGAAGTCCGGGCATTCGTTCGGGTGAGATCGTTCTCAAAGACCGTTTACACGAAATCGAAAAAACGTATCGTCCGCGCGGCGAAGATTTGGATTCGTTTCTGGTTGACCGCGAGAAAATCGAAGAATTCTTTAATCGGGAAATGTCGCCCGCGACCAGCGGTTTGATAATTTTCGCATGTTCGGCGAAAAACTTGTGGGAGGAAATCGAAGTCGGCGCGGAACTCGAAAACGAAGTAACGGTTGACAAAGTGCCGTCGCTTTTTCAACTTGCTAAAATGCTCGACGAACACGACACGGCGGTTGTCGCCGTCGTTGATACGAACACGGCGCGGTTTTTCGTCACGCGCTTTGGCAAACTAAAAGAAGTGGACGCTCCCGACGACCCGAACACGAAAATGTTTCGCAAGCGTGCGATGGGCGGATGGAAACAGACGAAATACCAGCGCAACATTGATAACAACCGCGATGATTTTTCAGAAGTAATCGTAAAAGATTTGGAAAAATTGATTGAAAAGACGGGCGCGAAAAATCTGATTATCGCGGGCGACGAAATCGCTGCGACGCTTTTGCAAAACAACCTTTCGCAGAAGACGCTGGAAATTTTGCACGACGAAGTTTTGCGCCTCGATATGAAAACGCCGCGCCTCGACATCAAGGAAGAAGTGCGGGAACTTCTCGAAGAAATCGAACAGGCGGACGCGCATTCGCAAGCCGATAAATTAGTCGGCGCGGTTCGCGGTAAAGGTTTGGGCGTTTCCGGCGTTAATCCAACCAAACAAGCATTGGAAAATGGTCAAGTCGAAACACTTTTGATTGATCCAGACACAGAAAATCTCGACAGCGAAACGCGCGAAGAATTGATCCGCCTTGCCTCAACCACGGGTGCGAATGTCGAAATGGTTGAAAATCACGAGAAATTTGCGTCGATGGACGGCGTCGGAGCTTTACTGCGTTACAAGATTTAATGAAACTTCGGAGCATGAAAAATCGCTTTCAGCTTTCCCAAGGTTCAGAAATCGCGGCGCGGCGCGAAATTCACCGTGAACCTGCTGATTGCTCATAGAATCAATTGAATAACCATTTCCGATGATTCATTGCGGTCCAAACGGAAACTGGGCTTGCTTGAATTACCGTGGGCCGTTGACACGCCCGCCCGTGCCAATCGGTCACGAATCTACAACTGAAAACGAAGACTGCGTTATAAGGCTAGGTATAAACACTTAGCCAGTTTGAGTAAATATGCCGGTGCCGATCATGTAACAAAAATGTACAATTCAATAAAATGCAAATAACTGATGGACAAACAAATGAGTGAAAATGAGATTCAGGGAAGGGAAATTGATGTCGAGCGCAGTTACACGCCCGCGCAAACCGCCGACAAATTAAGACGGATCGCCGACGCGATCGAATCGGGCAAATCTTTTCGCCTGCAGGTTGCGGGCAATCGCCTACGCGTTCCGACCGACTGCGACATCGAAATCGAGATGCAAGTGGACGGCGATGGAGCGGGCGAAATCGAGATAGAAATCAAATGGAAACGTAGAGCGAAAGCGTAGCGGGAAGTAAAAGCCGATTGACACGGGTTGAGTTTCTCGATCGCGTGCGACGAGGCAATTGAGGAAAAAGGAGAAAAAGAATGATTTGGGCAGTTTTGGTTATTTTATTACTTTTGTGGGTTTTTGGATTTATCGCTGATGTCGCCGGAGGTTTGATTCACCTGTTTCTGGTTGCGGCCGCCGTGGTGTTGGTCGTCAAATTCGTGACCGGCCGCAGTGCGGCTTAATGTAAAACACGGGCCTGAAAGTTGAAGGAGAAATCGAAATGAAAGAAAAAGAAGCAGATGTCGAGCGGGAAGCTCGGAAAACAGACGGCGAAACCCTCGCGGGAGACGGGAACAACGAAATGTTGAAGAAAGCAGGAATTGTCGGAGCAGTCGCTCTTGTGGCGTTTCTGCTGGGTTTCGTCCCGATGTGGCTTTCGGCTCGTACGCACGAAAATGAGCGCGACGCGGCGGTTAAAACTCTGCGTCCGAGCGTTTTGCAGAACACTCTGGGGACAGCGGCACTCAATGCCCGTCGGGGCGAATTTGAACAGGCGCGACAGCAGACGAGTGATTTTTTCACGGAACTGCGCGCTGAAATGGAACGCGAAACGAGTGCATTTAGCGCTCAACAGCGCTCAGCCGCACAACCGATCCTGGCACAGCGAGATGAAACGATTACGCAACTTGCGCGAAACGACGCGGCGGCCGTTGACCGTCTAACGGATCTTTATTTCAACTTTATGCAGATAAAGAACACTCCCGAGCCGGGTAAAAAATAAAGATGAAAAAGTTTCGACGTGCAACAAACAAGGGGAATTATAAAACGACATTCAACAATGGGCACTAACCGCGCTGGCGATAGTTCTGGCCGCACGGCGTAAGGGTGGAGCGTGCCGGTGGTTTTCTACAATATTCGGCGGTGCGAGCTTTGGAGCACAGATAGGAGCGAAGAAAACCGAATAATAATGCTGTTTATGAACGAAGGTGCGCTTCGCGACCTTTTGGACGATAAACTCGAATTTACAGGGGATCTGAGCTTTGCCTCCGGACCAATCGGCAGAACCGTCGACGCTGGCATTCTGATATATTCAAGCAGCAGCGGAGCGTCGATCGGCGGCGCGGTTTTGACCGCCGACAACAGCATCAACAAACCATATTTACAAAATGAAAACCGGCGAGGTTTTAGAAAAACCAGCTGGTGTGAGCATTACGAATTTATTGGCTGATTTTCAGAAATTTTCCGCTTCGGTCAAACAATACGCAAATTAGAAAAATCATCGTCAAAACGCAGGAAACGGGCGCGTAGATTGTGCCAGTTTTCGGTGCGTTTGATTTGAGATCAGTGAAAGATCCTTTACTCCGGTCCATTGGACCCGTTTCAAAAGCCGCCCGGAAATACCGAAAAGAGTTGCAGAGGCCGCCTGCGGGGCAGTTTTCTTTGGGTACGCAAAATGGTCTAATTCTTATTACGACGAAAGACCCGCGGCTGAACGCTCCGTCACAAGATTCACGTGGAACAATTTCTTGCAACCGAGACGCTGATAATCGAGCTGCTGCTCATTATTTCGTTGGTTGCGCTTGCGGTTCGTCGTTTGCGAATTCCGTATACTGTGGCGCTGGTCGTCGTCGGACTGCTTATAACCTTTCAGCAGCCGCTGGAAATTGACCTGACACCGGAACTTATCTTATCGCTTTTTATTCCGCCCCTCGTTTTTGAAGCGGCGTTTCATCTTGAGTTCAAATCACTCCGGGCCAATTGGTTGCCGATTGTCGGACTGGCGATTCCGGGCGTGTTGGTGACTACTTTAATTGTCGGCGCGATCGTTTCGTGGGGCGTCGGCATTTCGTTGTCGAGCGCTCTAGTTTTTGGGGCGTTGATCGCCGCGAGCGATCCGGTAGCGGTCGTTTCATTGTTCAAGGCGTTGGGCGCCCCGAAACGACTTACCACGCTTGTCGAAAGCGAAAGCCTTTTTAATGACGGAACGGCGATCGTCATCTTCAAGCTGCTGCTCGCGTTGGCTTTATCAGCGGCGGTAGCGACTTCGGGCGATGGTGCCCCATCGTTTAACCTCTTGACGGCTACGGTTGATTTCGTTCGCGTTTCGGCGGGCGGCCTACTCGTCGGGATCGGTCTTGGATGGGTTATCGCTCAGATCATCGCTCGGGTGGACGACTACCTGATCGAGACAATGCTCACCACCGTGCTCGCCTTCGGGGCGTATCTGGTTGCCGAAAGATTTCATGTTTCAGGCGTGCTGGCGGTGGTCGCGGCCGGCATTATCACGGGAAACATCGGCCTAAAGGGAATGTCGCCGACGACCCGGATCGTGCTCTTTAATTTCTGGGAATTTCTCGCCTTTGTCGCCAACTCGCTAGTTTTTTTGTTGATCGGACTGGACGTAAACCTTCGCGAGATCTGGACCCACATAGTGCCGATCTCGATCGCACTCGGCGCGGTTCTTTTGAGCCGGGCGCTGGTCGTCTACGGCTTGACGGCTTTAACGAATCTGTTGTCGAATAACAGAGTTCCGGTCGCCTATCGTCACGTTCTCTTCTGGGGCGGCCTGCGTGGTGCCATAAGTCTGGCATTGGCACTAAGTCTGCCGCTGGCGCTTGCCGATAGGGAACTTTTGCGTGTGATGACTTTCGGCGTGGTTCTATTTACCCTTTTGGCGCAGGGAACGACAATGCAGTTTTTGATGCGGTTTTTGGGACTCGGAGTGGCGCCCGCGCTCGAACTGGAATACGAGCGCCGACATGGGCGTTTGCTTGCGGCGCAAGCCGCGCTCAGTCGCGTCAGCGAGATGCATGATCGAAGCATGCTGTCGCTGTCGACGTGGGAAGAAATCGAACTCGAACTTCAAAAACAGGTTTCCGACGCGAACGCCGCGCAAGTTGAGTTGCTCGAAGAGCACCCCGACTTAAAGACCGAAGAGCGTGAGGACGCGATTCTCGAAGGCCTGCGCGCACAGCGAGCCGCGCTGGGTCAAATGCTCAGCAGCGGGATGATTTCCGACCAGGTTTATGAGGAGTTGATCGAAGAAGTTGATAAGTCGATCGCCGCTGCGCACCGCGCCGCGAAACCCTCGGCTGAAAGTGAGCAAATGCCTTAAATTGATTCAGTCTATATCTTCAAGAGCGCTTTCGACGGATATCCTGAGAGATTCTTCGCCATTAAAAAGAAACGCGAACAATATCGCTATCAGCGAACGCGCCGCGTGCGAATCATTCATTGTTCGTTACCTCCGAAACGACTTCTTTTTTAGCCTCTGGTTCGCCCTTTACTTTGACTCTTCTGCCCAAAATATCTTCGACGTAGATCATTTTAACCATTACAAATACAATGGCGACGAGAGGAACCGCCAACAATAAACCGAGAAAACCGAAAATTACTGCCAGCATTAGTTGAGAGGCGATGATTAGCACCGGTGGAATTGCGACGGCTTGTTTTTGGATCAGCGGCGTAACTATGAAGCCATCGAGATTTTGTACGGCGAGATAAATAATTAGAACGTAAAGAGCCTGTGTCGGGCTCTGCGCCAAAGCGATTATCACGGCGGGTGCGGCGGCGATGTACGGTCCGATGTTCGGGATAAAACTCAACAGCCCGGCGATGATGGCGAGCGGAATCGCAAACGGAATGCCTAAAAACCACAAACCCAAAAAGGTCAGAATTCCGTTAATCGTCATCGAACCGGAAATGCCGACCAGAAAACTTTTCAGCGTGTAATGAATGACGGAGAGAATTTCCCGCGCCCTTTGTTCGCGCTTTTTAGGGACGAGTTTGAGAATGCCTTCCTTATATGTATTCGCGCTGAAGGCGAAATAAACGGAGGTCATCAGAATTATCAAAATATTTACGACGACATCGAAAACCGTCGAGAACATTCCAGTTACCCGGCTGAATACGTTGGTTGATTTTACTTCAAAAACAAATTGTTGCGCCGTCGGCATATTTTCAACAATTTTGCGTCCGAGAGGGTACCTCGACAATTGCCTCTGCGCCTTTTCATAAACGGCTGGCAGTTGATCGGTCAAATCTGTGAACTCTGTTTGTACCGACGGAGCTAAAAACCAACC
>JBBSJK010000019.1:0-43316 GCA_038257355.1 Pyrinomonadales bacterium
ATGGCGGTCGATGTCGTGATCCGAGCGACGAACGCTTCGCTAGGAGTCAGAAGCTCGCAGGTAAGTAAGGACAGTAATACGGATGGCAAGCGAGTCATGGTCAAGGCAAACGACCGTGCCGAGGTTCGATTCCCGGTTTCGGCTGTGAAGGCGGGGACGGCCAGGTTTCAGTTTGCGGTTTCGTCAGGAGGTTTTACTGACGCGGCTGAGATCTCTTTGCCAGTTTGGACTCCGGCGACGACCGAGGCTTTTGCGACTTATGGCTCGACCGATCAAAATGGCGCTATCATTCAACCTGTTCAGACGCCGGGCGATGTGTTCCCGCAATTTGGCGGGCTTGATGTAACGACATCTTCGACCCAGTTGCAGGAACTGACAGATGCGTTCCTATATCTGACAAATTATCCATACGGCTGCTCCGAGCAGATTGCATCGCGAATGATCTCAATCGCCGCGATGCGCGACGTTCTGTCTGCATTTAAGGCTAAGGAAATGCCGACTGCCGCACAACTGGAGGCTCAGTTCGCTAACGACATTCAAATCCTGCAATCCCGCCAGAGAAGTGATGGAAGCTTTGGCCTTTGGAAGAAGGACAAGGAGCGTTACGAATATCCGTTCCTGACGATCCACGTCGCACACGCTCTGGCACTCGCAAAATCGAAGGGCTACAAGGTACCTGACGATATGCTTAACAAGACAAAGCCATATCTGAAGGACGTCGAGAAACATTTTGACGAATGGTACAAGAATTCGCCAGAAGTTCGTTGGACGATCTCGGCTTATGCCCTTTACATCCGAGATATGATGGGCGATAAAGACGTGGCGAAAACCAAAAAGCTGCTCGCCGAGGCGACAATCGAGAAAATGCCGTTTGAAGCATTAGGCTGGATTTTGTCTGTGCTGGCAAACGATGCTGGTTCTACGGTCGAGGTTGAGGCCATCATTCGTCATCTGATGAACCGCACGACCGAGACTGCCGCGACGGCTAATTTTGTCACCAACTATGGCGACGGAGCTTGGCTCATAATGTACTCAAACCGCCGTGCAGACGGTGTTTTGCTCGAGGCGATGATAAAGGCTGACCCCAAAAACGATCTGATTCCAAAGCTCGTCCGCGGCCTGCTCGCTCACCGCAAAAAAGGTGCGTGGTCAAATACGCAGGAAAATGTCTTTATCCTGCTCGCCCTCGACAAGTATTTCAATGCTTTCGAGAAGGTGACGCCTGATTTCGTAACGAGAGTCTGGCTTGGAAACACATACGCGGGCGAGGAAACATTTAAGGGACGCTCGATCGAGTCAAAGGAGCTAAATATTCCGATGTCGTATCTCGTCGATCAGGGCGGCACCTCAAATCTGATAATCGATAAACAGGGAGCCGGACGGCTTTATTACCGCATTGGCATGAAATACGCTCCGCGTAATCTCAAACTCGAACCGGCTGATTACGGCTTTACCGTGCTTCGTAAATATGAGGCCGTCGACGACACCGCCGATGTAAGACTGAATGCCGACGGCAGCTGGACGATCAAATCGGGAGCCCGTGTCCGCGTTCGCCTGACGATGGTCGCACAGGCACGCCGTTATCACGTCGCTCTCGTCGATAATCTGCCCGCCGGACTAGAAATACTAAATCCGGGACTTGCCGTCACCGAGGCGATTCCTGCTGACCCGGGCGGCAATACAAGCGTACTAGAGGTCGGCAGCCGCTCGATGGGCCGAAACTATTATTGGTGGCGGCAAAACTGGTTTGAGCACCAAAACTTCCGCGACGAACGTGCCGAGGCATTCACGGGGTTGCTGTGGGAAGGTGTTTACAACTATTCATACGTCACACGAGCCACAACACCAGGCGTTTTCGTCGTGCCCCCGGCAAAGGCCGAGGAAATGTATCATCCGGAGACGTTCGGACGGACGGGAACAGATTTTGTAAGGGTGGAATAGTTCACTTCTCGCTGCTTCCTCGGCGGACTCTGCGTTCGGATCATTTTTTTAACGCAAAGATCGCTGAGGACGCGGAGTTGATAATGCGGATATGAAACTTCCGAACTGGGAAAATGCACTTGTTTCGCGAGAGAAAGTGGTTGATTATTTGATGTGTTTTTCGCATGAGGAAGGTTGTCCTAAGGCGGTATTTTTTAGTCGATTCGGGTTCACGGCCGCCGAATGGGAAACTCTGGCCGAGGCATTGATCCGGCACGCAGGAGAACATGAGGTAGATAAATCAGTTCCACTAAATTTGGATTGCGGTATATTGTAATAGGCGAATTGGAGACGCCGGATGGCAGGCGGCCTGTTGTTAAAGCAGTATGGTCGATCGATAATAACTCCAGACCAAGATTGATAACCGCCTATCCGGGGAGGAAGTAAGCATAATGATAAAAGAACTGGACAGAGTGATACTTAGCGAAGATTTTCCAGACGATGGCCTTAGAGCCGGTGATGTCGGAGTCGTCGTGTTGGTTCACCAGGGTGGCAAAGGATTTGAGGTTGAATTTGTAGCACTCGATGGCGAAACGATGGCGGTCATCACGGTTGACGCTTATCAGGTCAGAAGTATACAAAGGCACGAATTAGTGCATGCTCGCCCCGTCGAAATGCCTCTAGCGGCCTAGCGCGCCTCGATCGGTATCAGATCCTCAGCACCGCCGTTTTGGGCGTGGAGGCGGATGGGGACAATTAGGGGTTCTTCGTGGCCTGCAGCTTCGTAGAATGGCTTCATCTCGCGGTAATCGCGGTGAATTCGATTTGCGAGATTGTGGGCCTCGTCGCGCAGGAGTTGGAGCATCGCGTGGGCAGGGGAATCGACGTCGAATGTGATCGATCCGCCGTCTTCGGTCAGGAAAGCGGCGATCGAGGAATGCTTGCCGGGTGGTTTGACGGCCGCAATTATCGGAACGTCCAAGCAATTGCTTTGATCATGTGCTTTTCTAACCGCATTCAGTTGCGGTCTTCCTCCGTCAAGTAAAATCATGTCGGGTGTCGGAAGATCTGGATCAGAAAGCCGAAGAAGAACTGCGTTAGATAAGGCGGTGAGTTCGCTATTCTTGGCGTTTGGATCAGATACCACTGTCAGATATTCTTCGGAAACAAACCGCCCATTCATCCATACCGCCGAAGCCGCCACGAAACCGGTTCCCGAAATGTGAGCCACATCAAACGCCTCGATCCGCACGGGCCGCGTATCGAGATTGAATATCCGGCGAAGTTTTGCCGAGATGATCTCTGCCGAGGCGAGCGGTTTGGCTTTGTCCAGTTCATGCTCGTCATGGCTCAGGAGGAGGCCGCGATAGGCGTTAATCCCCTTGGTGCGTGGGTTTACGACCGATATTTTTGCCTGACGGCCGATGCGGTTCGTGAGCTTTTGTTCGAGAGTTTTTCGGCCGTGGAAATCGCGGGATACGCGAATTTCGCGGGGCAGGTGAAAGAGATAGAATGAATCGATTATCCGCGACAAGGCTTCGTCCGAGGTCGCGTAATCTTCTCGCTCAATGGCAAAAACCTTGCGGGCGAGCACGCGACGGTTGCGATGTGATACGAGAAAAATCGCCGTTCCCTGCGGCGTGTCTTCCACCGCAAATGTGTCAACCGTGTCGTCGAGCCAGACTTGGATACGGTCATTGTTCCACCAGTTTTCGATCGTGAGAAGGATGTCGCGATACTTCGCGGCGGCCTCGAAATCGAGTTCGACGGAGCGTTCTTCGATCATCTGATGGATTAGTTTCCGAAAGGCTCCCTGATCGTCTGTCAGCACAAATCTCACTAACGCGACCAGTCGCGAATATTCTTCTCCAGTACACAATTTTTCAACGCACGGAGCCACGCATCGTCGTCGGTAGAATTGTGTACACGGCATATCGAAGCTACCGTCGATAGCGAGTTCGCAGCTTCTGAGGCGGAAGGTTTTATTCAAGAGATCGATCAGTATTCGAACCGAAGTCTTAGTCAGAAAGGCGCCGAAGTATTCGTGACCGTCGTCCTCGACTCGCCGCGTTGCAAGCAGTCTCGGGAAACGCTCAGTCGTCAGTTTCAGATGCGGGTAGCGATTGCCGGCGAGGTCCGTGATGTCGTTGACGGGGCGGTCGTTTTTCATAATCGGTCGGATGCATACACACGCGCGTGGAGCACGTGCGAATTGAGCAAATTGAAGGATTTCCTTGCTAACGAGCGGGCTTCTGCATCTGAAACGAATCCAGCATCTCGTATATCGTCGCGAGCGAATCTGCATCCTTGATGCTCTTATCATCACGCCACCGCGAGATTCGTGGAAAGCGGACGGCTACGCCAGATTTGTGACGACTAGATTTCTGGATCGCTTCGAAGGCTAGTTCGAATACGAGTTCCGGTTTCACGCTCCGAACCGGGCCGAAAGTTTCGATGGTGTTGTCACGAATAAAGCGGTCCACTTTGCGGATCTCCGCATCGGTCAGCCCGGAATAGGCTTTTGCGAAGGGAACGAGCTCATCGCCCTTCCACACCGCGAAAGTATAGTCGGTAAAAAGGTTAGACCGTTTACCCGACCCCTTCTGGGCATAGATTAGAACGGCGTCGATGGTCAGCGGATCGATTTTCCATTTCCACCAGTCGCCGCGATGACGGCCGACGCGATAAGGTGAAATGCGTTGCTTTAGCATAAACCCTTCTACGCCCAAACTTCGGCTCTGCTCACGTATTTTAGCTAGGTCCGTCCAATTGGCTGCATCCACTGATTCGGTTAGTCGCAATGCTTCGATGCCGCTAACAGTTAAATCGGAAACTATGGTTTCGAGAAATTCTCGCCTGACTTTGAACTCAAAAAGTCGAATATCGCGGCCTTCGTGTTCCAGAATATCGTAACATTGCAAAATGACCGGCACCTCGTTGAGAATTTTGGCGGACAGGTTTTTGCGGCCTATCCGTTTTTGCAATTCGTTAAACGGTAGCACGCGGCCATCGAGCCATGGGAGAATTTCGCCATCGACAACCGTGCCATTTGGCAGATTGCGAGCGGCTTGCTCGATCTCCGGAAACCGTTCAGTCATCAGGTCTTCGCCGCGTGACCAGATAAAAACTTCGTCCTGGCGTTTTATGACCTGTGCTCGGATGCCGTCCCATTTCCATTCAG
The DNA here is from genome assembly GCA_038257355.1 of Pyrinomonadales bacterium. Taxonomy (GTDB): domain Bacteria; phylum Acidobacteriota; class Blastocatellia; order Pyrinomonadales; family Pyrinomonadaceae; genus OLB17. Next base: position 5,102 of record JBBSJK010000019.1, read on the forward strand.
CCTGCCATTCTGATATTTTGCCCAGATCTTTGATAGGGAAGTCAGCCTGGTGGGCAAGATGAAACGGGTATGGGCGGGCAATAGGCGTTTCGTCCGAGTCCAGATCGGGATTTAAGAGGTCAGTAATAAAGTCGGCGGTCGGAGTCCACTTGCCCATCAGACGCATCGCTATGACATCGGTCGGCAGTTCTGAAAGCTGAGATAAAGCTCTCATGACCAAAAGTTGTGAGACACCGACGCGAAACGCCCCCGTTATCAACTTGTTATATACGAGACGCTGTGAATAATTCATCTGAGACCATGCGTTTGTAACGGCTGCCTTCTGAGTTTCCTGATCCGAGCCGAGCAGCGGCAAGAGTTTTTCTTCGACTAAATTATGGAGCGGCGTGATGTCAATCTCGCTGTTATTTGGCAGCAACAGGGCCATCGTCTCGGCGCTGTCGCCCACAGTGTCGCGTGATTCCTGGAACAGCCACTCCGGAATACCGGACAACTCCAGCGACCATTCTCGGAGCATTTTTGAAGGCACGATCTGGCGCGGCTTGCGGCCCGATAAAAAATATAAAGCCCACGCCGCGTCGTGTTTTGCTGCCCGCTCGAAATAAAATCTCATCGCCTCAACCTTTTCGTTGGTCTTGTTGGTTTGATCGAGTTCGACGTAGAGTTCGGTAAATAGCTTCATTTAATGAGGTTCGCCCTCCTCGTCGATCATATCTCGTGCATCATCGTCACCGATAAAACGAGTTTTTAACGGAAGGGCGTTTGTGCCGGTTTCGTTGAGATAGCGGACGACTTCCTCGGAAAAGCCGTGCGTAACATAGACCGTTTCTGCCTCAGTCGCTCTGATTGCCGTCAGCAATTCGGGCCAGTCGGCGTGGTCGCTCAATACAAAACCGCGATCGACCGCCCTGCGGCGCCGCGCGCCGCGAACCATCATCCAGCCTGAGGCAAAGCCAGTTGACTGCGGTCCAAAACGCTTCATCCACGTGGACATTTGAGCCGATGGCGGTGCGACGATCAGCGAGCCGGCAAATTCCTTTTTGTTGGTCACGTTTCCTACATAAGTGGTGTCAGGGAGATCGATCCCGGCTTCGCGATACGCTTGTGTGAGACGCTCGACTGCGCCATGCGTAAAGATCGGCCCGATAGTGCGGTCGACTCCGTTCAGCACACGTTGGGCTTTGCCTAAAGAATAAGCGAAAATCACCGACGATTTTCCGCGTTCCTGATTTCGACGCCACCACCCATCAATCTCCGCAAAAACAGTCTCAGTCGAAGGCCATGTGTAGATCGGCAGACCGAATGTAGCCTCAGTTATAAAATAATGACATTTTACCGGATCGAAAGGAGCGCATGTGGCGTCGGGTGTGAGTTTATAATCGCCAGAGGCGACCCAAACCTCGCCTTTGTATTCGACCCGCACTTGCGCCGAGCCGAGAATGTGGCCAGCAGGGTGGAATGACAGTTTTACACCATTTATTTCGCTGGCGTCGCCATATTTTTGGGTAGATATTGTTGATTCCGGATCGAGGCGAATTCGTGCAAGCGATTCGCCCTCAGTCGCGACCAGATAATTTTTACTCCCGCGATAGGCGTGATCGGCATGTGCGTGTGTTACAACAGCTTTATCCACCGGCAGCCACGGATCAATGTAAAAATCACCTTGTCTGCAATACAAACCTCTCGGTGTCAGAGAGATAAGCGATCCTTTCTTCATTACACAAGTTTACACGATGACTTTGGAGTTAACGTAAGCTTGCGAACATTCAAAAACATTCAAAACGTCCTTACTCTGTGGGCGGGCTTCTGCATTCTTTATTCCGATCAGACGATCGCACATATCTCTTGTGGTAAAATCCGAAGAATGCGAACCTTGCTTTTGCTTGTATTAATTTCGTTCACGGCTTTGTCGCTCGTCGCTCAAAATCCAGCTCAAAAGATATATGATACCGAACGTGCATTTGAAAAGATGGTCGCCGAACGTGGGATGAAAGCGGCATTTATCGAGTATCTTACCCCTGACGGAATAATGTTTTTTCCCGATGCCGCAAACGGCAGGGAAACCTGGAAAGCACGGGAGGCTTCGCTGGCTTCGTTGACATGGAATCCAGTTCTCATAGATGTTTCGTCCAACCACGCACTTGCCTACAGCATCAGCAACTCGATCTACAGGCCAAAGGGCAAAGACGATACTAACGCATTTGCAGGACATTATATTTCAATATGGGTTAGGCAACCGAGCGGCGAATATCGGGCTGTCCTCGACACCGGTATTACGCACGAATCACCATTATCCGTTTCTCGCGATTGGCGATCTCCGGCAGGTTACGGTACGGAAAAGAACCAAAGGCAGTTGTCGGCTTCCGATTCGTCCACCGGATTCTACCAGATGGCGGAGGAGAGCGGCGTGTCAAAAGCATTTAAATCGTATTTGGCTGACGACGCAATTCTGATGCGGGACGGAATGAAGCCATTTATTGGCAAACGTGAGGCGATTGATTTTATCAGCCGGCAAAAAGGGCAGTTCAGGTTTGCAAAGAGCAAATCCTTTCTCGAAGCTGCGGATCTTGCCTATGTACATAGCCACTATACCGTTAGCGATAAATCCGGAACCGAAATAGAGCACGGCAATTTTGTCCAGGTATGGAAACTGCGAAACAATAAATGGATGATCGTTGCTGACATTGTTGTACCTATATCAAAAAAAACAAATCAGCTAAATTAAATAGTAAAAATGCAGCCAAATCCAAAACAATCCCACTCAAACGCTGACAAGGTAATCGAAATACTCCGGCTCGAGGCCGCTGCCATCGAGTGTGCGGCCGCTCGGCTGTCTACTAAAGATATTGACGCGGCTCTTCACCTTATTACCGGCTGCGGCGGCAAGATCATTGTTACCGGTGTCGGCAAATCTGGTGTGATCGCTGAAAAAATTGCTCAGACGATGACCAGCACAGGCACAATGGCCGTGTTTCTGCATCCGTCGGATGCGATGCACGGCGGCCTCGGTGTGATCGAGTCCGGTGATGTTGTGATCGCTCTGAGCAACTCCGGCGAAACCGACGAGATACTCGCGATTATGCCTACATTCCGTCAAAGAAATGTGGCGGTGATAGCAATTGTCGGCAATGCTGAATCGACGCTTGGGCGCCACGCTGACGTTGTCCTCGACGCCTCCGTCGATAAAGAGGCGTGTCCGCTAAATCTTGCCCCGACCGCCTCGACTACCGTTGCACTGGCGATCGGCGACGCCCTAGCCATGGCGGTCATGGAATCAAAAAATCTGACCCCCGAGGATTTTGCGGTCAATCATCCGGCCGGGCGTCTGGGCAAGCGTCTGACACTCAGAGTTGCCGATCTGATGCACGCCAGCCCCAGCATTTCGCCGTCTGCCGGGTGGCTCGACGTTGTAAAATCCATTTCAAATCATGCTCTCGGCGCCGTAAATGTGATTGACGACAACGCTATTCTTCTCGGTATCGTCACGGATGGTGATCTACGGCGAACAATTGAACGGACGCAATCTGAGGCATTGTCGACATTGAACGCCCGTGACATGATGACTCCCTCGCCAATTACCGCCACGCCTGAAATGCTAGCGTTTGACGCCCTCAGACTGATGGAGGATCGTCCGTCACAGATATCTGTCCTACCGGTGACGGATGCCGACGGCGGCTGTGTTGGGCTTTTAAGGTTACATGATGTTGTGAAGAGCGGGTTGTAATATGGATGCAGCAAGCCAGTTGCCAATCAGGATATTTCATGATTTTTGCGGGTCGGCTGGAGAAAATGAAAATTTCTTACATGCTGACCGGTAGTATGGCAATGTTTCAATACGCGGTTTATAGGATGACCGCCGATGTCGATATAGTCATGGAACTACAATCGCGACATGCCCAATTACTGATTCAAAATCTGACAGACAGTTTGCTGATATAAAAATTTGATGAGAAACCCTCTTGAGCTTGAGTACATCGAACCATGGATAGACAATCTTGACCTAAGGGTTACTTACGATTGACTCCGACGCGAGATTCAAATATGAAGGACACTTCACCCGAAATCGAGAGGTTGCAGTTTGAAATGATGATGAATCTGGGCTCGCATAAAAGGATAGAGTTGGCCTGCGAGATGTACATGGCCGCCAGAGCGTCGATTCTTCAATCACTACCTCCCGACCTTTCCGAAAACGATCGCAAACGGGAATTCATAAATAAAATGTACGGAAAAACGTTCGCGGACGATTTTTCAAGGACGGCGAATAAAAAATGATCTACAAACGAGCCTTTGCCGCTGGTATAGCGGTTTTTTTGTTTATTTCGGCAGCAAGCGCACAGAAAGCTGAGGTCACTATCAGCCTGAATGAGGCATTCTTTGATGCACTATTGGATTCGGTATTTAATAATTTCGCACCGCCGGAGTTTCCGATAGCCGGGAATTTTAACGGCAAAGACCAAGGGGATCGGTTAAATAATGCTGGCCATTCTGTTTTGACGTCAAATACACAGCGCGTTTCTTCATTTGCTAATACTCAACGTCTCGCCGGGAACAATCCGGGTTGCATCGAAACTGTCAAGATTCTGCGTGAGATGAATGGTGTCCGGACATCTGTCCGGTTTAGAGATGGCAAGATCGTGGTGCCGCTTGCCTTTGTTGGCAGCTATTCGCCACCGTTTATAGGGTGCGTTGAGTTTGCGGGTGTGGCCGAGACAAATATCGATCTGGAGTTCGATCAAAATTCGCAAAAACTCGTCGGACGAGCGCGGGTACTAAATGTAAATCTGAACGGGAGTGGCGGTATCGGCGGCACGCTCATTGCCAAATTGATCCAGTCGTCGATTGACAAAAAAATCAATCCATTAGAAATAATGAGTTTGGACAAAGTCTCGTTTGGATTTCCTATACAAAAAATTGGCAATCTGCATATGAAAGCACGTAAGATTCGTCCTGAGATCAGTAACGGCCTTTTAAATATCCGCGTCGATTATGAATTTTTGAAAGGATGACAGACCGGGAATTCATCGGCTCTGACGTTCTTCAGTTTTCAGCCGATTGATTTTCACACTAAATAGTTAACTCCTTTCACTATATAGTATCCCGCTTCAATTTAATTATACTCTACCCCCCCAAAAACCCTCTGTAAAGTGTGTGGTATGCAAATTGCACTTATTAAGTCAGGAAGGAACAAATGTTCGCCTTAGAATTAAAAGGGAGAGGTTTATGAAATACGATATAAAAAAAAGTCTGACAATTTCGTTGCTCTCGCTCGGGGCGGTATCGGTTTTTTTGATCGCTGATGTGAATGCTCAGCGCGAACGTGCTGAGGATCAACCAACCGAGAAACAATCTGCAAGGCCGGCAAGGCCCCAGAATCAACCGCAGGCCCGACAGCAAAAGCAACAACGCCAGAATGTGGAGCGGCAGGAACAGGTTCGCAATCAACAGCAGAACCGGGCAAAACAGCAACAGGAACAACATAGCGGTCAGGATCAGGCCCGTCAGCAGCAGCAGAATCGGATTCGACAGCAGCAACAAGAACAACGGAATCGCCAGGATCAAACGTATCAGCAGCAGAACCGAGTTCGACAGCAGCAACAGGATCAGCGCAGCCGTGAGGATCAAATTCGCCAGCAGCAGAACCGAATTCGGCAGCAGCAACAGGATCAGCGAAGTCGTGAGGATCGGGCACTTCAACAGCAGAATGGGGTTAGACAGCAGCAGCAGGAACGTATTCGGCAGCAAAACGTGCAGCGGCAACGGGATGCTCAGAACCGCCAGAATCAGCAACAGCTGATACGGGCCCAGCAGCAGAACATTCGTCAAAACAATGCCCGCAGAGAGAAGATTAGCCGCGAGCAACAGGTTGCTTTTCAGAGACAACGAGCTATCCAATATAACCAGCGTTGGCGTAATGTGCAGAATCTGCAGCGACAGCGACAGCAGTTTCTATTGCAGCAGCGACGCAATGCGTATCTGCAATATCAACAACAATATTGGATTCGTTTGAGACTCGACCAACAGCGACTGCAGCAGGCCCGTTACTACGATAATGTCTATAACAATTATCGCTATAACCGCGGTGGTCAATATTATTACACCAGCCAGTACGGAGCACAGATGCTCCAGCAGGCTATAAACAATGGTTACCAGGAGGGTTTCTACGCCGGACAGGCTGACCGTAACGACCGATGGACCAACGATTACCGAAACTCATACGGTTATCAGGATGCAGCAATAGGATATGACAGCTATCATATCAGCTACGACGAATACAATTACTATTTCCGCGAGGGATTCAGACGCGGATACGAGGACGGCTTTTATGGCAATAATCAATATGGTTCATATTCTAATGGCAAGTATTCGCTGCTAGGAAACATAATAGGGACGATACTGGATATTGCACTCTTCTAAGAGAACGTCTCACTACAATAAGCGGCTGTCCGAAAACAAGGATTTTCGGACAGCCTTTTTTACATTGTACTGACTAATCAGACGGCTTTACTGTCTGAATGTGCAAGATGTGAGAATATTTACTACTCTGTAAAGAATGAAAGCTCCGCTTGTAGCCATCATCGGCCGGCCGAATGTCGGTAAATCCACGCTGTTTAACCGCCTCACCGGCAGTCGCAAGGCTATCGTCGGCGACCAGCCGGGCATTACGCGCGACCGTATGTTTGGTGATGTTGAATGGAAAGCCAGGACTTTTCGCCTCGTCGATACCGGCGGGATCGTGCCCGACGACGAGGCTATAATTCCGTCTAATATTTTTAAGCAGGCCTCGTTTGCGATTGACGAATCGGTCGCTATCATTTGGGTCCTGGATTCGCGGGCCGGCGTGATACCGCTTGACGAGGAACTTGGCGTTTTACTTCGAAACACGGGCAAACCGGTTATCATTGCCGCAAATAAGGTCGAGTCAAAAACAGTCGAGAATGAGGCAGGGGAATTTCACCAGTTTGGGTTTGAGATGTCGCCGATTTCTGCCGAACACGGTACCGGTATCGGTGATCTGCTCGATATGGTATTTGAGCATCTCGAGTTTGAGGATGACGTTGAGGAAGAGAAATCGTCTGATATAAAACTCGCGATAATTGGCCGGCCGAATGTCGGTAAATCGTCGCTGCTCAATAAAATACTTGGTGAGGAACGCGTCATTGTCTCACCAATTGCAGGAACTACCAGAGACTCAATCGACACACATCTCACTGTTGATGGCCAGGACTATACGCTCATAGATACCGCCGGTATCCGTCGAAAAGGCAAAACTGTTGAGATGGCCGAAAAGCTATCGGTCATCATGGCTAGAAAAGCCCTTGAACGCGCCGATGTCGCAATTCTTGTAATTGACGCTGTCGAGGGCGTGACTAACCTTGATGCAAATATTGCCGGATATGCAGTGGATTCCGGCTGTTCAGTTATTATAGTCGTCAATAAATGGGACGCTCTCGAAGAAAAAGAGACGAACACTATTTACGAATTTGAACGCACTTTGCGGATGGCCATGAAGTTTCTCGATTGGGCGCCGATCGTCACTATTTCGGCTCTTTCAGGCCAGCGAGTAGCAAAAATTCTGCCCTTAGTTAAACAGGCGAGCGAGGCTCGCAATGAACGTATTCAGACTTCGAGGCTCAACAAATTTTTTGAGGACGCTATTTCACAACCAAAAGGCGGAGGTACACCCGCACCAGTGAAAGGCGGTGTTTCACGGCTGAAGATTCAGTTTTTAACCCAGGCCGGAATGCGGCCGCCATTGTTTATTCTGTTTACGTCCGGCGGTAAAGCTGGGCTGCATTTCTCATACTTGCGATATATCGAAAATCAATTGCGTGAAGAGTTTTCGTTTTTTGCTACGCCGATCAGATTAGTTGAGAGGCACAAGACTAAGGGAAAATGAATTTATACGCCGGAGATCTGCAGAAAGCGGCTTATTGTTTATGGAAATAGGTTTACTGATTGTCAGACTTCTCTTGTCGGGAGTTTTTGCCGTCGCTGGGGTTTCAAAACTACTCGACCGCGAAGGTTCTGAAAAGGCTTTTGCGGATTTTGGTGTGCCAAAGGTGATCGCCAAGTCGTTGGTCTATTTGCTGCCGATAGCCGAGATATTGATCGCTATTTCCTTGTTGTTTGTTGAGGTCTCGTGGTTCGGGGCGATCGGAGCGGCCGGTCTATTTTTTATCTTTACGGTGGGGATGCTTTACCAGATGGCTAAGGGAAATGCACCCGATTGTCATTGTTTTGGCCAAATCCATAGCGAACCGGTTGGCGTGACCAGCGTTTTAAGAAACATAACGTTGCTTGTTCTTGCCCTGGTTTTATTGATTGCCGGTCAATCAAATCAAGGGTTTAATCTCTTTAATTCAAATCAGGATTTTATGCAGTATTTAATTGGTTTTACTGTAATTGGGCTGCTTGCGGCGGTTGTATTTTTTCTAAAAAAGATATCGGAACAGCAGACACAGATAATGCGGCGGATCGAATTGATGGAGCTCGTCGCCCGCGATGGCGGAACAGTCGAGCGCGAAGACGCCGGTCATCCGCACGAAGGCCTGCCAATCGGCGCTCAATTTCCGGATTTTGAACTTTTGGATCTTAACGGAAATATTGTTTCACTGCCCGTCATCAGGGCCGATGCAAAACCCGTGTTGTTTCTTTTTGTCGCACCGACATGCAATCCGTGCAAGGCGCTCGTCCCGGAGTTCGAACAATGGCAAAAGGATTTGGCTGAAAAGGTGAAATTTGTATTTATCAGCAATGGTAAGGCTGAGGATAATCTGGAAAAATTTGGCGGCGAGGCCGGAAAACAAATCTTACTTCAAAAGAATCGAGAGGTTGCCGAATCTGTCAAAGCACAATGGACGCCAACAGCAATTCTGATGGATGCCAGCGGCAGACTGGCAAGTCACGCGACAGCCGGTGACACGGCGATACGCGAGCTAGTCGAACAAATCAGGACGGAAGATTTGGGTCAGGAATTTACTTATTTTACAAACGGACACGAACATTCGCATATTCAAAACAAAATCGGCAGCAGCATTCCTCAATTTGCACTCCAAGATATTAAGGGGCAGGAAATCAATAGCGATTATTTTATTGGTAAACAGACGCTCGTTACATTTTGGAGCCTTACCTGTCCGCATTGTGTGAGTATGATGGATGAACTTAAGGCGTGGGACAACGCAAAAGGAGCGGACGACCCAGCACTCGTGGTATTTTCGGATGGTGACATAGAGTCACTCGAAGAGTTTGAACTGCGTTCGCCAATCGTTTTGGATCTGGGACATAAAACATCGGCAGGATTTGGTATGTTCGGTACGCCATCCGCAGTTCTGGTAAACGAAGACGGCAAAATTGTTTCAGAAACCGCTACCGGTGCGCCAAATATCTGGTCGCTGGTAGGGAAGAAAGTATAGCCGAAAAAATACGCAAAAATAGCCAAATCGCAAATCGCAAATAAATTTCCTGCTCTTTTTTTTTGCGTTTTCAGTGCCTCTTTCCGGCAAACAAATTTTTATGATGAATAGTCCGATCGAATGGACAGTTACCGCAAGTGATGGCAATGCACGTGCAGGAATCCTCAAAACCAGGCGCTCTGTTATAGAGACGCCTGTTTTTATGCCTGTCGGGACCCAGGGAACGGTCAAAGGCATTCGTTTTGAATGGCTCGAAAATGAGCTCGATGCCCGCATCATTCTCGGTAATACATACCATCTGTTTTTGCGTCCCGGTGTCGATACTATCCGCAAACTCGGCGGTTTGCACAAATTTACCTCCTGGAACCGCTCATTCCTGACCGACTCCGGCGGCTTTCAGGTCTTTTCGCTGACCGATCTGCGCAAGCTTACAGAGGATGGCGTTGAATTTCGTTCGCATCTCGACGGCAGTAAGCACTTTTTATCTCCTGAGGTTTCGATGGAGATACAGGCGGCGCTTGGGTCGGAGATAGTCATGGTCTTTGATGAATGCACACCGGGCGATGCCGGATTTGATGCCACGAAGACAAGTCTTGAGATGACGGCGAGATGGGCGGTGCGTTCAAAACTGCGGTTTGGCGAAATGCAGGAAACGGGAATGGACACCGGATTCTTAAATCCCGAAAATCACCGAGCAGCAACCGCTCCCACTTCTAGCTTGAGTGGACGACAATCTCTTTTTGGCATAATTCAAGGTGCAGGGCACCTCGACCTGAGAAAAGAAAGCCTGGACAGAACTATCGACATCGGTTTTGACGGATATGCCATTGGGGGGCTTAGTGTCGGCGAGGAAAAATCTGTGATGTACGAGGTGCTCGATTATTTAGCCCCGCAGATGCCGCAAGATGCTCCAAGGTATTTGATGGGGGTCGGTACACCAGAAGATTTGATCGAAGCTGTAAATTGCGGCATCGATATGTTTGATTGCGTTATTCCGACACGCAATGGCCGTACGGGCAGCGCGTTTACATCGCAGGGAAAACTCAATATACGCAATGCTAAATTTGCAGTTGACGACCGGCCGCTCGACCCTGAGTGCGGCTGCTCTGTATGTCGACGCTACTCGCTCGGATACCTGCGTCATCTATATCAGGCAGGCGAGATGACGGCGTCGATCATGATCTCGCATCATAATGTGGCGTTTTTTTTAGATACAATGAGAAATGCGAGAGCGGCGATAAAACTCTCCCGGTTTGCAGAGTTTAGACGTGAGTTTTTGGACAAATTGAGTAAAAATGATCCCAAAGTTAGAGCCTAATAAAGAGGGAATTGTGGAAAGTAAAGTGTTTGCGGGTATGAGATTGAACATCACGGCTATGTTAACAGACGACTTGGAGATGGTTTTAGCCGATTTGCAGACTGGCCTTCTTAGTAAAGAATATCTCGCATTTGCAAAGAATTTGACCAAATAGCAACCCTCCTTTGATAATTGCCCACCTTTTTGCGATAATTTCTGTTTACGTTTGCGCTTGGATAACACAATGAATATTTACCTCTTTCTGATGCAGGGCGAGGGCGGTGCCTCCAGTATAGTTTGGACGCTATTGCCGTTCGTATTTATTTTTGGAATTTTTTACTTTCTGGTCATACTGCCGCAAAAGAAGCAGAAGCAGCAGCTGCAGGAAATGATCGCCGGACTGCGGATGAATGATGAAGTTGTTACCAACGGCGGCATCATCGGGACGATCAAAGAAGTAAGAGAAACGAGCTTTATAATTCAAAGTGCCGAAAAATCATTTCTTGAAGTAGGAAAGGCAGCAATCGTAGGTAAGAAAGCAGAATAAGAAGCCATAGAGCACATAGAGAGTTAGTAAGTATTACTTTGTGACCTCTATGGCTAAATGAACAAATGAAAAATACCGGTTTATTGATCAGAACGGCGATCATTATCGTCATCACGCTTGCTGGGATTTACCTGGTCTTTGGCCCGCGGCGAGTGCCGACGACGACTGATTTTACTTATCAGGGCGTCAAGGACAATCTAGCTCAGAACATCAATCTCGGCCTCGACCTCAAGGGCGGCTCGCATCTCGTTATGCGTGTCAAGACGGATGATTATCTGCGGACTTTGACCGAGAACAATGCCCAGGCTGCTTTGACCGCGGCTCAGGATGCAAAATTGCCGGTCACCGGCAATACGATCACTGCCGAAAACGGGAACTACATTGCCGGCCTCGTGCTAACCGATCCGGCCCAGTCGCAAGCGGTGATAGACGCGGTAAAGGCAAAGGTTGATTTTACTAATTGGACGGAATCGGTAAGCGGCAATAACATTACCTGGTCGATACCGGCGGCGGCGCAGGGTCTGTTGAGAACGCAAGCCGTCGATCAGGCACTAAAGATAATCGAGAGCCGTATAAACGCTTTTGGCGTTAAGGAACCGACGCTTCAGAAGCACGGTGCCGAGTCGTCAGGTCAGATCCTTTTGCAGATGCCCGGTGTTGATGATCCTGAACGCGTTAAATCTTTGATCGGAGCCGAGTCTAACCTTGAGCTAATGAAGATCGTTAGCCCGCCTAACCCGGCACCGGTAGCGACCTATCCGACAAAAGAAGCGGCTATTCAATCGCTTGGCGGGACCGTCCCGCCCAACCGCCGTATTATCGCATATTCAGATCGTGACGAGCCGACAAATGCCGCGACAACGGCCACGCCCGACCCTAGTCTGCCAACCCAGTTTGTAGTCGTTGAGTATCCTGCAATTGTTGATGGCAGTGAGCTTCGTGACGCTAATGCTATTTCCCAGACCGGCAGCGACCGGGATTTTCAGATTTCATTTTCACTAAAGCCCGCCGGAGCGCAGGTCTTTGGCGATTGGACAGGAAGAAACATCGGTAATTACATGGGCGTAGTGCTCAACGATGAGGTCAAATCCGCCGCATATATTAAAGGACAGATATTTGACCAGGGACAGATCTCCGGACGTTTTACTAAAACATCTGCTGATGATCTCGCCCTTACTTTAAAATCAGGTGCTCTGCCCGCGAAGATCGAGTATCAGGAAGAGCGAACCGTCGGGCCGAGCCTCGGTGCTGACTCGATCAGGGCTGGTGTCACCGCTTCTGCTGCCGGATTGATATTTATCCTGCTGTTTATGATGATCTACTATCGTGGATCAGGTATCAACGCAGTTGTTGCCCTGATGCTCAATATGCTGCTCACGGTTGCCGCACTAGTCGTGATGGATTCGACGCTTACTCTACCCGGAATCGCCGGACTTATACTGGGCCTTGGTATGTCGATCGACGCTAATGTTTTGATCTTTGAACGGATGCGTGAGGAACTGCGAGCTGGTCAGAATGTGGCAAATGCCGTCGAGATCGGCTTTGATCGGGCGTTTATCACGATTGTCGATACAAATGTGACGATTATCATTTCGTCGATAATTTTGTATCTCTACGGTTCCGGCCCGATTCGCGGCTTTGCCGTGACGCTGATCCTCGGCCTGATGATCAACCTTTTTACGGCCGTCTATGTGTCGCGTACCATTTATAAATGGATACTGCATCGCAATCCAAAGGCCGAGACAATTAGTATTTAATGTGTTCAGGTTACTGGTTCTTAGTTTTGAATTCGGATTTGCAAATATCGACTTAAATTCTCTAACTTCGGATTCGAACTTTTAGATCAGAACTCTAAAAAAAATAATGTTTCAATTTTTCACTAGTATTAATGTTGACTGGCTCGGTAAACGCAAGGCTTTTATCGCAGTTTCGATCGTGATCTTGCTGGCTGGCCTCGGATCGGCCATTGGACGGCAGTTTACTGATGGCGGTACCGATGCGTTTAACCTCGGAGTCGATTTTCAAGGCGGCACCGTCATCACAGCAAAGTTTAGGCAGAAGCCCTCGGCCGACGAGATTAGAGCGGCGTTAAATAACGCTGGCGTCGAGGGGCCCATCATTCAGGACTCAACTGACAAAAATGACGAAGTTCTGATAAAAGTGCCGCTTTTTGAAGGCGTCGAGGAATCTCAACCCGAGGCACCTGCCGTTGATGCAAATGCCAATACCGTGCCTGCTATCGATCCGGCGGCTGCAAATACCAACACCCAGACACCTGCTGCCGGGGCCCAAAATACCCAGGTCAACAAGGGCCGGGCAACCGTAAAGATGTCGCTTGATACTTTTGGCAAGGAAGCTGACCCGACGCTCAGCCTCGAGCAGGACGAAGCGGCTGCCTACAAGATAGTCGGTACCGATTCAGTCGGGCCTGTAGCGAGCGAACAGCTTAGAAATCAGGCCGTGATCGCCACCCTAATCGGGCTCGCCGGTATTCTTTTCTTTATTGCATTCCGATATGACTGGACATATGCCGCCGGTGCGGTCATAGCTGTTTTACACGATGTTTTGATAACGCTTGCTTTTTTCTCGGTATTTCAATGGGAAATGAGTTTGACGGTTCTCGCCGCACTACTTACGCTGGTTGGTTTTTCGGTGAATGACACGATCGTTATCTTTGACCGCATCCGAGAAAATCTAACACTTAATCGTGGCCAATCCCTCTACAAACTTGCCAATACGTCGATTAATCAGACGATGTCGCGCACGATCGTGACAAATGGACTTGTGTTCTTAACGGTTTTGGCACTTGTGCTATTTGGCGGCGAAGTTCTACGAGGGTTCTCGCTGGCCTTGTTTGTAGGATCGATAACGGGTACCTACTCGACCATTGCCATCGCCAGCCCGATTGCCATCTGGTGGCAGAGCAAGCTGGGCGATTCGCGTGTGAAAGAGGTTCAGGCACCTCAGATCGGTGAAAAACTTGCTTCATCATCGCGACGATCTGTGACTCGACGCCCGGTTACCAGATAGTGGGCGGCCTGTTGCACTGTGTGTTGCCTCTGATGTTGCAAAACTAAGATATTTTTAGAAAAAAACAGTAAATTAACGTGAAATCGAGGCAATTATTCTTGACTTTCATTGGTTAAACTTTTAGACTTCAAATCGTTGCTGGTCAATTAAATGCTTTGCTTCTACTTTTCTCCGTCTTTGACCTTTGAGGCGGGGAAAGGAATTGTAGAACTTTTGTGTGTTCGACCGGTCAAATTGCCTGTCAGTTCCGCACTTAATGATACGACGAATACGAGTAAAGCAGATTCAGGTTGGGAATCGCCGGTTAAATAGCGATTACAACTTGTAATTTCGTTTCTATCATCTAATGTTATATTAAGGTTTTTGTAACCCTTGACCTAGAAATTGGCACCGGAAAAAGGGAGGAGATAGTAAGATGCTTGATCAACTAGTTGAATCTAAAAGTAATTCGATAGACAACAAACGGCGCGGGCAGTTTTTCCTGGTAATTGGCATTTTGGCAGTTTTCACTTTGCTGACCGTTTGGACCGTGAGCCTATTTGGCAAGGACTTCGGTATGGGCGGCGATGAACTCGCTTTGACGACTCTGGTCGCTCCAGTTCCTGTTCCGGACGAGGAACCGCCGCCGGAGCCTGAAAAAGAGCCGGAACAGCAAAAGCAGCCGGATGTTGACGTTCGCAAAGAGCTCATACAAAATATGGATTCGTCGCCAAAAGTTCCGGAAAAGGTTAGTGTGGTTCAGAATACGGTCAAAGCCGTCCGACCTGACCGGCTGACTATGATTGGCAACACTGATTCGGATACAGGCGCTCGGGTTGATCCCGGAGTGGCCCGGGTTGTCGACAGTGGTGGCACAGGCGGCCTTTCGACCGGCACTGGAACTTCACCTACGGGAGGCATGGACGCTCCGCCGCCACCTCCACCTCCAGCGCCAAAGGCTACGCCAAAGCCCCCGCCGAGAACAGTTTCACAGGGTGTGCTTAATGGTAAAGCGACCAGCTTGCCAAAACCCGCCTATCCGCCGGCAGCCAGAGCTGTTCGAGCCGGAGGTTCAGTAACCGTTCAGGTTGTGATATCAGAATCCGGATCTGTTATTTCGGCAAGTGCCGTCAGCGGCCATCCTCTGCTCAGAGCAGCAGCAGCCAGTGCGGCACGTGGGGCAAGATTTAGCCCGACACTACTATCCGGTGAACCGGTTAAGGTTTCGGGTGTGATCACTTATAATTTTGTTCCGTAGGGAACATACGGTTTTGCGGAAGGCGGCCTTGTCGTCGTCTCCCGCAACCTTTTAGACCGTCGCGATATTAAACTTTTTTGATTTTTTTGGAGGAAAAACAATGATATTTTTAGGCAGCCTGATCGGTATGGATTTTTCGGGCCTTTTCTTGATGTTTACCGGCGACGCAATGGTTTCGTTCGGTATCTACGATATCGCAAGAAGTCTGACCATTCCGGGTTGGGGCGTTATCATCACTCTGTTGTTACAGTCCGTCTTTCTGATAGCCGTCGGCATCGAGCGCTGGCTGACTTACAGCAAGGCTAAACAGCAGTCGCGTCAATACGCTCCGAAAGTTGCCCAGGCACTTAAGAACAGTAATATCGACGAAGCTATCAACATCGGCGACAAGCATAAAGATTCGCACCTTGCGATGGTCGTCTCGTCCGGTTTGAAGGAATTTGCCGCTCATCAGGGCAATACCGACATATCGGCTGATGAAATGGAAGCGTCGAAACGTGCCCTCGAGCGTGCGATTGCTGTCAA
Organism: Pyrinomonadales bacterium; assembly: GCA_038257355.1. Classification (GTDB taxonomy): domain Bacteria; phylum Acidobacteriota; class Blastocatellia; order Pyrinomonadales; family Pyrinomonadaceae; genus OLB17. Next base: position 21,151 of record JBBSJK010000019.1, read on the forward strand.
AACAGCTGAGTTGAAACGCGGCCTTTCAGGTTTGGCTACCGTCGGTTCGACAGCTCCGTTCGTCGGACTGTTTGGAACGGTTGTCGGTATCATCGGTGCTTTTCAGGCGTTGAAAATGAATGAATCGGCCGGTATCGGTGCGGTTGGCGGTGCAATCGCCGAGGCACTCGTTGCGACGGCATTCGGAATTCTAGTAGCTATCCCGGCCGTGTGGCTCTTTAACTATTTCACAAGCAAGGTGACAAGCTTTAGCGTGGAAATGGAGAACTCGGCTTCGGAACTCGTTGACTACTTTATCAAGCAACGGTCAAAGGCACTGCGCGGTTAACTTAAAGCGTAAAAGCCGGATTTTTGACCAATCAGGAGAAAGATTGCTATGGCTGGACAAGTTGGTGGCTCTACCGAATACAATTCGGATATTAACGTAACGCCGATGGTTGACGTCATGCTGGTGCTGCTGATCATTTTTATGATCGTCACACCGCTACTTCAACAGGGGGTGTCTGTAAATCTTCCGCGGGATATGATTAGTCCCGACGAAGATGCAGACATCGCCAAGGACACATCGGTAATCATCGCTATTCCTGACAATAGTAATTTTTATATTGGCAAGGAACAGTTCCCGCTCGAAGCTCTGGGCGATGTCATAAAACGGCGAATGGAAGGAAAAACTCCGGACAAACGCATTGTCTATATTAAAAGCGGTGTTGATGTCGATTATGGACGCGTTGTTCAGGCTATCGAAACCATTCGCCGTCAGGACATAGACAAAATTGGACTTGTGGCTGATAAGAAAAAGGGCGGCGAACCAACTACTAACTAGAAGTATCTCTACGCAGAATGCGTGTGGATTAGGAAGGACAAAGATATGCCAATTACAAAGATTAGCCGAAGTGACGATGCAAAGCCGAGCATTAATGTTACACCGTTGATTGATGTGCTCCTTGTGCTCATCATTATCTTCATGGTTATTACGCCTTTGAAACCGAGCCGGTTCGAAGCGAAGGTTCCGGCCGAACCAAAAGACGAGTTAACGGCCAATGTTAAGCCCAATCCATTGACCCTTGTTGTCGCTATCAACAAGGACACAAAAGCGATCACGCTTAACAACGAACCTTTTGGCGATGTCTCGGACCCAGTGGCATTATCGAATCGACTGCGTGAAATCTTTAAGGAAAGGGAAAATAATGCCGTATTTCGCGAGGGTACCAATGAAGTCGAAAAGACCATCTTTCTCAAATCGCCAAGATCAGTCAGATATGGTGATGTGATCAAGGTCATTGATGCTGCAAAATCAGTGGGAGCTTCGCCGATCGGCCTTCAGATCGATGATTTAACAGATTAATTTTGCCATAGCGCTTTGTTTCGCGTGGTGCTGACTTAAAGCCCACGTATGGCTGGTGACTTTGGTGGTGAATGGAGTCAGAATGATGAGATTCTCTCGTTTAGGGGTTGTTGCTTTTTTATCGATAACCGTATTGGTAGGGGCAAACTGCACGTATTACAATCGGGTTTTAGCCCGTAAAAATTTGGTGGACGGCTCGACAGCTTACAAGGAACGCAAGTTCCCTGAGGCAGCGATGCTTTTTAAGGACGCGGTCTCTCGTGATCCAGATGGAACATTCGTTGAAGGGCGAATGGCTCAGTTATTTCTTGCCAGAACCCTCCACTCACAGTATATCGGCAATCGTTCCGATAGGTCGAAGGCCGAAGAAGCCATAGCCGAATATAAAAAATCCTTGGCATTGGATGCTACTGATCAGAGCTCATATAAGGCGATCGCGAGTCTGTACGAGAACCTTCAAATGACCGATGAGTGGCTCGCATGGGTTACTAGTCGTGCTAACAACACTGCTATTCCCCCAGAACAACGGGCTGAGGCCCTGACGTCACTTGCCGCAAAAAATAATACCTGTGCAAATAACCTGACCGATACGGATGCGACTAAAAAGACTGTAACTAAGGAAGGAAAACAGGCATTTCAATTCGTCAAACCTGCGTCACCGGAGGATTACAACGCTCTTGTCAAATGTATCGATGAGGGAACTAAATTGATCGATCAGGCACTTACGTTAGAGCCCGATCAGGTTAAAAACGCGACGAGAATCGATGTAAAGGGCCTGCCAGACGATCAACTGGTAAAAAATCAGGACGTGCTAAAGGTTTTTGAATCGGCACGATCATACAAGGCGAGTTTATTGGTCCAGGCGATGCGGCTTGCGGAAATGGATGAAAGATCTGCTGACCGAGATCGTTTCAAACTGGAATCAGATGCCGCTCGAAAGAATTTTCTCGATTTGAGCGATGTCGTCAAAAACATCCAGGCCGAAGTTGACGAACGCACGGCTGCAAAAACAGCCGGAGCTAACGCTAATAAATCAGCTCCAGCTAACTAATAATAGAAAGCTTTTTCTTTCCAACTCAGGTGATGCTCAATTACAATTGATTGGGCATCACTTTTTTCAGTTACGAATGAAGGCAAATGTAAATCGCTTTCGTAATTTGTAATTGATAATTCGACTGATTATGATTCGCATCGAGGATGTAATAGCAAAGGTTCAGGAAAACCGGCCGGGTGCCGATATCGATCTCATCCGCCGTGCTTACCTGTTCTCCGCATTGCATCACCGGGGTCAAACACGGGCATCTGGTGAACCGTATCTTGTTCACCCGCTTGAGGTTGCCGCATTGCTGGCGGAGATGCGACTTGACGAGGTGAGCGTCTCTACCGGATTGCTACATGATGTCGTCGAGGATACGCTTGTCGATCTCGAGACGATCAAATCCTACTTTGGCGACGAAATTGTGCTTCTGGTCGATGGGCTGACAAAGATCGCGAACATCAGCGACCTCTCAAAGGAGAAACAACAGGCCGAGAACGTCCGCAAGATGGTTCTCGCGATGATTACTGATGTCCGCGTCGTCCTCATTAAACTCGCCGACCGTCTGCACAATATGCGGACGATGCAGTTCCTCAAACCCGAAAAGCGGGCCCGCATATCGCAGGAAACACTGGATATTTATGCTCCGATAGCCCACCGGCTCGGTATGGGTAAAATGAGGAGCGAGCTCGAAGATCTCGCATTTCAAAATCTATACCCCGAAGAATACAAACGTCTAGCAAAAGAGGTTGACGCTCGCCGGCCCGAACTCGAAGCAATTCTCGTTAAGATCAAGGCCACAATCGCTGAGAAATTAACGGAGAATGAAGTTCCATTCGTCGCGATCGAGGGCCGCGTCAAGCGTCTCTTTTCACTCTGGAAAAAACTAAAGAAGCAAAAGATCACGATAAATCAGGTTTACGATCTCATCGCTGCCCGTATAATTACCGAGAACAAACGAAAATACTGTTATTTGACGCTGAGCGTCATTCATGACGCCTGGACGCCGGTTCCTGAGCGGTTTAAGGACTGGATCGCGATACCGCGTGATAACCTCTACCAGTCGCTCCACACGTCCGTAATCGGCGATGGCGGCCAACCCTTTGAAGTGCAGATCCGCACCGAGGAAATGCACCATATCGCTGAAGAGGGCGTTGCGGCCCACTGGAAGTACAAGGAAAATAGTCTCGGCAAGCAGGAAGAGGATGATGCCCTCGACGAACTGCGCAAAACTGTCGAAAAGCTATTACTGCCGCTCGTCGAAGAAAGCGAGGATAACGATGACTCCGAGGATTTTATCGAGACGCTCAAACTCGACCTTTATCCAAAGGACGTTTACGCGTTTACACCCAGGGGCAAGGTTATCCAATTGCCGCGCGGCTCAACACCGATAGATTTCGCGTACGCGATTCATTCCGTAGTTGGCGACACTTGCACCGGTGCAAAGATCAACAGCCGCATCGTCCCGCTTCGCAGTGAACTGCAGAATGGTGATGTCGTTGAGATCCTGACGACACAGAGTTCACACCCGTCGAGCGATTGGCTAAATCATTCTGTAACATCTAAAGCCCGCAATCGCATTCGTCATTGGATATCGCTTGCACAGCGCACTGAGTCCGTAGAGATCGGCCGTAAACTTCTCGAAAAGGAAGCAGAGAAATTTCACATCACGCCAAAGAAGTTTCTAAACAACGAAGTTGAGATGAAACGGATCGCCAACGAATACGGTCTCGGACGTCCGGACGATCTGTTTGCGTCGGTCGGCTATGGCAAGACGCTGCCGAGAAATGTGATGGCGAAATTTCTCGGGGCCGAAAAATTTAGCGAGCTTGATCCGGAGAACAAGAAAGAAACAAGGCTCAAGACGAGCATGAAGGCCGTGCGTAAGTTTATCGGCCTCAGCGAAGATGCGATAATTGTCAAAGGCGTCGATAATCTGCTGATAAACCGTGCAAATTGCTGCAATCCGCTGCGAGGCGAAGATATTATCGGTTACATTTCGCTCGAAAAAGGGATTGTTGTTCATAACAAACGCTGCAAAAACGTTTCGCATCTGATGCTCAACAAAGACCGCATTGTCGATGTCGAATGGGCAAAGAGCGATGAGAAACAGAAACAGTCTGTACATCTGCTCGCCACGACCGAGAACCGCACCGGCATGCTCGCAGGTATAACAAACGCTATTGCTGACATTAAAACAGGAATACGCGATGCGAAGGCCAACGTCTCAAAGGACGATCTTGGCATTATCGAAGTGACTGTCGAGGTTTTTGACAAAAAACATCTGGACAAAGTCGTCGGAGCGATAGAACACGTACCCGGCGTCATCGCGGTCGAGCGCGTCAATGCGTGAGAATGTAAGCATTGAAATCACATACTTCGATAGATCATACTTTTTAATTCTCCTATCTGTGTTCATCCTACTTTATCTGTGATTCCTTCTTTCTATTGCAATAGTGTACTTTCCTTTTACCACTAAATTTGCTAAAATTCGCGTTTTGCTTGAGTTATAAGGCATAAGGATTTACATGAAAGAAATCGTTTCTACCGACAACGCGCCAGGAGCAATTGGCCCTTATTCGCAAGCGATTAAAGCTGGCGGCATGGTGTTTTGTTCTGGCCAGATACCTATCGATCCGGCTACTGGCGAGTTTGTGTCTCATCTCATTGGCGAGCAGACAGAGCAGGTTTTAAAGAATCTTAGCGAAGTTCTCAAGGCCGCGGGCACGGGCCTCGATAATGTGGTAAAGACGACTGTTTTTCTGGCGGATATGAACGATTTTGTCGAGATGAACGAGGTTTACGGGCGTTACTTTAGTGACAATAAACCGGCGAGAGCGACGGTCCAGGCGGCGAGGCTGCCGCGTGATGCAAAGGTTGAGATCGAGTGTATTGCTGTCGTTTAGAATTCACGCTTTAGCGTGCAAAGGCTGTCTGCGGGCGGGACATCAAACAAAAAAACCAAACGCTTGAAAAAATCAAGCGTTTGGCAACCAAATGAGTTAGCTGTGTCTCAAAGAAAATTAAGCAGCTTTGATAATTTTGCCGCCCTTAATGCAGCGGGTACAGACCTTCATACGTCCGTTGCCGCCGGCAGGGAGTTGAACACGCACCGGTTGTAGATTCGGGTTAAACCGTCTCCGGGTCTTGTTATTAGCGTGTGATACGTTATTTCCAAACTGCGGGCCTTTCCCGCATATGTCGCAGCGTTTTGCCATAATATTGCCTCTCGAAAGATACGAGGTAGTTAAAGAGTTATTGAAAAACTCGAAACAAGATTTATAACAAATATCGTAAGGTATAGTCAAGTAAGTGAAATAGATGGTGGTGGAAATTTTGTGTAATTTAGGGTGTTAGTGGCGAAAATTAAATCTTTAACACAAAGTGTACCAAGTGAAGTAAAACTAGAAAGATAAAGCCGATATCAAACAAATGGATAAGTTCAAAGGAGTAAAAGCAAACGTGCAAATTAACAGTAAGGGAATTTTCAGCTTCGCGGGTCTCGCATTTTTTGCCGCGTTTATAACAGCCTGCGGTAGCGGGCCGGCGGCAAATAACTCGACGGCTGGAACCGTCGATCCTAATGAAACAGCCGCCACGGTAAATGGCAAGGTCATCACCATGGAGGATGTTGACCGTGCTGTCAAGCAGCAGGCCCAGGGACAAGAGAGTAAGCTCTCGCCGCTGGAACTCGCCGGAGCGAGACTTCAGGTCCTGCAAAGCCTCGTTGAACTGGAAGTGATGTTTCAAAAGGCGGAAAGCGAAAAATTGCTGCCAACCGAAGAGGAAATTACAGGTGAAGTAAACAAGAAAAAGACCGAGAGCCGTATGTCGGTCGAGGAATTTGATAAACAGCTTAAACAGGTTGGCCTTGACGATAAATCATTTCGCGAAACAACCAGGAAAGGCCTTGCAATTCAAAAGCTGATCGACAAGGTCACGGCCCGCATTGAAACTCCAAAGGATAAGGAGATCGTCGACTTCTTTAACAGCAACGCAGAAATGTTTGTCAAGAAACGCGGCGTGCGTCTGGCGGCGATCGTCGTCGATCCGGCCGACAGCGGCCAGGGCGACACTACGCGAAACGATGCTGAGGCTGATCAAAAGTTAAAAGAAATCCTTGCCAGGGTTTCACAGCCCGCCAGTGATTTTGCCGCTCTCGCACGTGAGTACAGCGAAGACCCAAGTAAATTACAGGGCGGTGATCTGGGCTATTTGAGCGAAGACGACCTTAAGCAAAATTATCCGCAGCTTGTGGCTGGATTTATGAATCCCCAATTTGAGGTGGGCCGAATTACAAATGTTGTCCCGATTAATGGAAAGGGATATATATTTAAGCTACAGGAAAGGATCGATAAAGAGGAAACTTTAACGCTGGAAAGTCCGGATGTCCGTCCACAGATCAACAAACTGCTGGTCGATAATCGCAAGCAGCTGTTAGCCGCTTCATATCAGGCTATGGCGATGAATGATGCCAAGATCGAGAATTTTCTTGCGAAAAAGGTTGTTAATAATCCGAATGAACTAAGCGGTGCGCGTCCGGCGGGAGCCATGACACCTGCAAACACAAACACAGCGGCGCCGGCAAGTTCAAATGCCAATGCAGATGTTTCAAACTCTGCGTCAAACTCTAACGCAGCGGCCAATACAAATGCCAACGCGAGACAGGCGGCAAATACTGCGGCCCCGGCTAACGCTAACAGGCCGAGATAGGCCTAGCCGATGATCGACAGGAGTAGTCGGTTGTTAAAATGTCTGTTGTCACGAGGTATCTCTGCTGACAGCTGATAACTAACAACCGGCTACTGTTTTTTATGCTATTTAGACTTTCAGATGTATGGAAATCGTATGGCGGGACCGAGATACTCAAGGGCGTCTCGTTTCAGGTCAACCCGAACGAAAAGGTCGGGCTTGTCGGGCGCAACGGGGCCGGGAAAACGACTGTTTTCCGGATTATAACCGGCCAGGAAGGTGTGGACGATGGCGAATTGATCAAGATGAACGGCCTCAAACTCGGACTGCTCGACCAGCACGTCGATTTTGGCGAGGCTGAAACGGTTCATACCGCGGCACTCTCGGCCTTCAAGGAAATTCACGATATGGAAGCCGAAATGCGTCTGCTCGAAAAGCAGATGGAGACGGACCATTCCGAGGCGATTCTTCACAGATACGCTGATTTGCAGACCGCTTTTGAACACGCGGATGGCTTCTCTTACGCGGCAAAGGCCGAGGCCGTCCTTCTCGGAATGGGTTTTCCGCCCGGAATGTGGCTCGACGATGTTCGTACCCTCTCAGGCGGGCAAAAAAATCGTTTGGGTATGGTCCGCCTGCTGTTGTCCTCCGCCGATGTTCTGTTGCTGGATGAGCCGACAAACCACCTGGATGTCGATGCGGTCGAGTGGCTCGAAGAATTTCTAAAGACCCTAGAGAAAAGCTACGTCGTCATCAGCCACGACAGGTATTTCCTCGATCGGACGACAAACCGTGTGATCGAGATGGATCGCGGTCAAGCCGTGACGTATAAGGGCAATTATTCGAAATATCTCGAGGAGCGCGAGTTGCGGCGTGAGCAGCAGATTCGCGAATACGAGAATCAGCAGCAGCTGATAAACAAAACACAGGAGTTTATCCGCAAAAATCTCGAGGGCCAAAAAACAAAACAAGCAAAATCACGCCGCACTCTACTCGCCCGAATGGACCGTATCGAGGCGGTGACGAGTGAGAAATCGGGCGGCAACTTCGGCCTGAGACAGGTCGAGCGTACCGGCAATAATGTGCTTACGGCGGAAGATCTCACGATCGGCTACGAGAAGAAGATTCTTGCGAGCAAACTAAATTTCTCGCTCCATCGCGGAGATGCTCTCGGCATCATTGGCGGCAATGGCACCGGCAAAACGACGCTGGTCAAAACGATCCTCGGTTCGATCCGCGAACTTGACGGAAAGATTCATTGGGGAACCAAGGTCAATATCGGCTACTATTCCCAAAACCTCGAGGGCCTTGAGCCTCGTAACGAAGTTATTCAGGAGCTTCGCAGAGTCGCCCCGTCGGCGGACAACGGAACACTGCGCGGCTTTCTCGCGAAGTTTTTATTCATGGGCGAGGACGTTTTCAAACCCGTCTCGGCGCTCTCCGGCGGCGAGAAGGGAAGGCTCGCCCTTGCCAAGCTGATTTACTCGCAAAAGAACGTCCTGGTTCTCGACGAACCAACCAATCACCTCGACATTCCTTCGCGGGAGTCGCTCGAAAATGCCCTTGAAGAATACGACGGGACAATCATAGCGGTCAGCCACGATCGTTTTTTTCTGGATAAGATCGCTAACCAGATGCTGTCATTCGAAAACGACGGAACGGTCGCCGCCTTCGATGGTAATTACACCGAGTTTCACGACTGGAAAGTCGAACGAGACGCAGAGACGAGGCGACGAGGCGAAACCGGGAGTGTATCTCAAACGTCGCGATTGCCACAGCCATCAATGTCAGAATCCGCAGCAACAACTAGCGAGTTATCACAAGAAGCTGGAGTTGGAGCCGTAGGTGCATTAACCGTAAGTAGAGTGTCTAACCTTTCAAAAAATCAGCGAAATCAACTCGAAAAACGAATAAAGCAGATAGAGAGTGAAATTCCAACCCTTGAGGCAGAGGCCGCCGTCCTGACCAAGCAGATGTCCGAGCCTAACATAGCTGCCGACTATGCAAAACTCACCGAGGTTACCAACAAACTTTCAGGCACGGAGGCACAGATCAAATCTAATTACGAGGAATGGGAAAGAGCGGCAAAGGAGTTGGGCCAATAATCAGCCTATGGGTACACATCAATGTACAATCATAAAGGCGAAATGCCATAAACTAAGTTAAATTGGATCTCTTTTGTTTTAATGTCCATCTGTTTTATTTTATCTCTAGATGATCTGATAGTTACTATTGAAGGTTACTATCAGAGTAATTTGATATTGTAAATACATATGTTATCGCGCTAATTTCGTGATTCTATCTGGTTTATTGAAACTGTATGTTTAATTTGCGACATTTAGCAATGAAAGGCTTTGCTGCCGTGATGCTCGGATTGGTTTTCATTGCGTCAACACCAGGTAACGAGCGAAAGGATGCGTCGGAATTTTTTGGCATCTCCGATTTTACGATACTTTACGAGAGTCTAGAAATATCAGGTGAACTGGGGTCCAAACTCAACCGTTTGTTAAACGTCCCGTTTGTCAGTAATACCACTACAATCAACCGTACGCTTTCCCATTCGCCTAAACTTGGCGATTTTATACGCGTGGCACACTGGAATATCGAGCGCGGCCTCGAATTTGAAGGTTTGGTTGCCGCTTTTGAAAGCGAAGAGAAAATGGTGCGGTTGATTGACTCCAGTAAATTCCCAGTCGGCAGTGATGCCAGGCAAAGGATATTTGAACAAGCCCGGATGCTGCGTGAGGCTGACATAATAATTTTGAATGAGGTCGATTGGGGGTTAAAGCGTTCCGGCTATCAGAATGTCGCGGCGGATCTCGCCGCTCGGCTTGGCATGAACTATGCATTTGGTGTTGAATTTGTTGAGCTCAGCCCCGTTCACCTAAGCCGTACGAGTGTTTCCCACGCAAGGAAGGACAAGGATATTTTAGAGCTCGTCAAAATTGACGGAGATCGGTATAAAGGTCTGCATGGTTCGGCTATTCTGAGCCGGTTTCCGCTTGAAAATGTCCGGCTGATACCATTCAAACATCAGCCTTATGATTGGTTTTCGGATGAGAAGCGAGGCATCAGTTTTGTCGAAAAAGCGAGAAGAAAGCTCGTCAAAACGATATTTCTGGAAAATGCATTGCGAGAGGTCCGCCGGGGCGGACGCACAATGCTTATAGCCGACATCAACGATTCACGTTTGCCATCGGGCCGAGCAACCATCGTCGCAACACATCTCGAAAACCGCACTTCGCCACGTAAAAGGCAGCTCCAGTTGAACGAATTACTCGGCACCATCAAAAATATCAGGAATCCGGTTATCGTCGCCGGAGACATGAATACATCTACAACTGATATGACCCCGACGTCAGTACAACGTGAACTGCATAAGCGTTTCGGCAAAGTCGAGGCGTTGGCAAAACAGGGAATTAACCTGTTGTTAGGATTTGGAATTTTTGAGGATGCCCTGGCTGCGAGCCTCACATTTGGCCGTAATCACGGCGATCCGACTGTTCGTCACATCCCGATCTTTATGCCAAACCATGAACGAAAGTTTTTTTCGAGTCTCAAAGAGTTTCGTTTTTCCGATGGCGGAGCATTCGATTTTCGCGGCGAAACCTCTCGCTCGGCGGGCGGTAAACGTAACACATTGGCCAATTCTAACCAGCGGGACAAAAAGGGATTTGTCACCACGTTTCGGCTCGAGCGCCCAGTAAAATTTATCGGCAAATACAAACTCGATTGGATTTTTGTTAAGCCAGCCAGTCTATCTGATCCCTCCGATTACAATGGATCGTATGCTTTTGCTCCGCATTTTGGCCGTACTTTAGATGCGGTCAATTCAATCGGTCAAAACCGTATTTCCGACCACAGCCCGCTGATCGTCGATCTGCCATTGGCTGAACCGGTCATGAAACAAACGAAGGCAGAAGCCCGCACAGAGTAAGGGCGCTGGTCGGTCATTTGCCTTCAACCTAAAAAATACATCTCTTCCCGCAGAGCGCCCTTACTTCGTGCGGGCTTCTGCAATACGTCTCTGCGAGTGATCAAGATTCTATACGGTAGTTAGGAGCTTCTTTGGTAATAATTACGTCGTGGACGTGGGATTCGCGAAGGCCGGCTGAGGTGATGCGGACAAACTTTGCTTTTGTTTGCAGTTCGTCAATGTCTTTACAACCTGTATAGCCCATTCCCGAACGCAGGCCGCCGACGAGTTGCGTGACCATTTCGGCGACAGTGCCTTTATAGGCGACGCGGCCCTCGATGCCTTCGGGTATATATTTGGAGTCGGCTATTGTGCCTTCCTGCGAATAACGGTCGCTCGAACCTTTTTTCATGGCGCCGATTGATCCCATGCCGCGATAGGTTTTGAAATTACGGCCTTGAAACAAGATGACCTCGCCCGGAGCTTCTTCGGTTCCGGCAAATAGCGACCCGATCATCACGCTGTCTGCACCAGACGCGATGGCCTTGGCGACATCGCCTGAAAATTTAACGCCGCCATCGGCAATGATCGGCACGCCGGTCCCTTCTGCGGCGGCGACACATTCGACGATAGCCGTAATCTGCGGCACCCCGGCACCGGTAACGACGCGGGTCGTGCAGATCGATCCGGGTCCGATTCCAATCTTAACGGCGTCAACTCCAGCGGAGATAAGCATTTTTGTCGCTTCGCTGGTCGCGACATTTCCGGCAACAAGCTCGATAGAGGGGAAATGTGATTTGATCTTTTTGATAGCATTTATCACTCTCGAACTGTGACCGTGGGCGGTGTCAACAACAATTGCATCGACACGGGCATCGACCAGTGCGGCTGCCCTTTCAAGAAAATCGCCGGTCGCACCGATGGCAGCAGCACATCTGAGACGGCCCAACTCGTCTTTTGCGGCTAGTGGAAAGTTGATGGCCTTTTGAATGTCCTTGACCGTGATTAACCCTTTCAAATGTCCATTGTCGTCAACGACGAGCAGTTTTTCGATGCGGTGTTTTTGCAGCTTGACCTTTGCCTCGTCGAGCGTCGTACCGACCGGAACAGTGACCAGCGGTTGCGGTGTCATTATCTCTGAAACCGAAATATCAAACCGTGTCTCAAAACGCAGGTCGCGGTTTGTGATAATTCCGACGAGCAGCCCTTCGTCATCGACGACCGGTACACCGCTGATCTTGAACCGCTTCATTATCGCCAGAGCCTCAGAAACAAGGGCACTGTGACCGATAGTGACCGGATCTACAATCATTCCTGACTCGCTGCGTTTAACCTTATCGACCTCTTCGGCTTGGGCGGCGATTGAGAAATTCTTATGAATTACACCGATTCCGCCCTGCTGTGCAAGAGCGATAGCGAGCGACGCCTCTGTCACGGTGTCCATAGCGGACGAGCAGAGCGGTATGTTTAGATTGATGTTTCTCGAAAACCGGGTTTTTGTATCGACCTCGCCCGGCAACACTTCAGAATATGACGGCACGAGCAATACGTCGTCAAAAGTTAAGCCCTCGCTAATTTCGTTGATATTCATCTCTTAATTCTAATAAAAATGCCCGCAAATCGATTGCGGACAAACAACTAATAAAGTTTTCAATTGCCTCTATCCCAAGCCTAAGGTTTGTTAACCACTGGTTTGGACTGCATTGTTACCGGCGTATTGGCCGGTGGTTTGACCGGCGTGCTCCGTGCAGTGTTATTTGCCGCTGCAGTAGGTTTTGGTGCAGGCGTCGGCTTGGGCGGAGTTGCGACCGGTGTCGTCACAGCCGGCGTGTTAATAGGTAATGTTTCCGCTACCGAATTTATAGTAGGTTCTGCAGACGGGCCATCACTAGAGATCGCTCCGCTGGTCCAAATCTCGCCGAGATTTTCTTGATTTATCTCAAACTCGATTGCGTTGCGACGAGGAGTAAGAGGCTGGGCCGGCAGGCTGATAGACTTGCCATTTATCGTAAGCTGGACCGAGTTGGCCAGCGACCTTGAGTAACTGAGTTTTAGACTTTCTCTTGGCTCGAAGGTTGCCGCAGTTCCCGCCGTTACTATATTATTGCTCGTTTTGCCATCGCTTGTGGCAGTCAAAGAGACCGGAACACTCAAAGCCTTGAATTCAACTTTCAAGCTGGCCATTACAGGGGCGATTGCCGGAGAGGGATTGGTGTCGGAATCAGTTTCAGGTACTGTATTCGAATTCGCAGCCGGAGCGACATTTGAGCCGGCCGTTACATCCGGCTGCTTCATATAATCGACAAGAAATAAAATTCCGGCCGTCATAATGCCAAGGATAACAACCGCCAATATGATTGTAGGGAGCATCGACGACATCGATCTGTCGTCGGTCAAAACTTCGGGCTTGTATAGCTTTAGTTCGTCGTCAGTTGTTGTTTGCGAAATAATCTCAGCGTAGTCAACCAAAGCCTCGCCCTCGTTAATGCCGACAAATTTGGCATACGATTTGACAAAACCTTTGTTAAAGATGCCGCCGGGCAGGATACGATAGTCGTCATTCTCGATCGACTCTAAATAAAGCGACGAGATACGCGTCTGCTCAGCCACCTCGCTAATGGTAAACCCCCGCTCTTCGCGAGCTTGTCGCAATTTTTCACCTAAGGTTAAAGACATTTATTGATTTCGATCGACGGCGCACACAACAAAAACCGCTAACTTCTTTGAATTGAAATATAGCGTTCCTATCGGCGTAATGTCAATTGTTTCATAAGGATTTCAGATGTGTGTGATGTCGATGAGAGTATTGTCGGTGCCGCCGTTTGGGTATTGCGGCGGAGTTATTATAATATCGGTAGAGCAATCCAAGTAGAGAGGAACAATCAATGAGTTTAGAAGCTTTAGGAATGGTCGAGACCAAAGGTTTTATCGGTGCCGTAGAGGCCGCAGATGCGATGGTAAAGGCTGCAAATGTTAAACTTATCGGCAAAGAATATATCGGTGCCGGGTACGTGACCGTATTTGTACGGGGAGACGTCGGAGCCGTCAAGGCGGCAACCGATGCGGGTGCTGCAGCAGCTCGGCGTGTCGGCGAGCTGATCAGCGTTCATGTCATCCCGCGTCCTCACGGCGATGTCGAACGCGTTCTGCCGAGGGGCGGATCGGTGGGCTACAGTGCCGATGAAAAGGCCCTGCAAGGCGGCGGACGCCAGCTCAGCTCGGGCGAAGGCGGCAACGCTGCCGATGAGACATCTCAGGGCAACAAAGGCAAAGAACGAGTTAAGAATTAAATTACAAATTAGAATTAGGAATGACGGCAGTTGTATATTGCTTTCTACAATTCGTAATTTTTAATTCGTAATTGGCCCCTATGTCCGACAAAGATCTGATAGCACAACAGGAAGCACGCGACGCGGTCGAGGCCGCGTCGTTTGCCTTTCAGTCTGTCAGCAAACTGGATCAGGCCAGGATCGATGAGGTCTGCGAAGCGATGTCGCGTGCAGCCCTCGCCGATGCCTTACGGCTTGGAAAACTTGCAAACGAAGAAACCGGCTTTGGCAAGGCGGAGGATAAACGCGAAAAGAATCGTTTTGCCGCCGAAGATGTGTGGAATTATTTCCGCGATCTAAAAACGGTCGGCGTGGTCAGCGAGACCGACAGTATTGTTGAGATCGCCAGTCCTCGCGGCGTGGTAGCGGCAATCATTCCTTCGACTAACCCGACATCCACCACCATATATAAGATAATCATCGCGATAAAATCACGAAATACAATCGTGCTCTCACCTCATCCGTCTGCCGTGGGCTGTATAGCCGAAACGGCCCGTGTAATGCGTGAAGCCGCTATTAAAGCCGGTTTGCCGGCCGATGCGATAATCTGCCTTTCAAATTCGACCATCGAGGGCACCGAAACACTGATGAAGCATCGCAAGACCGCCGTCATTCTTGCAACCGGCGGAACGGGTTTAGTACGGGCGGCGTATTCGTCGGGGAAACCGGCATTTGGCGTCGGGCCAGGAAATGTGCCAGTTTTTATCGAGCGGTCAGCAAATATTGCTAAGGCGGTGTCGGATATTTTGACGAGCACATGTTTTGATAACGGCACGATCTGCGCGTCCGAGCAGTCGGTTGTGGTCGATGCTCCGGTCGAGAGTGAGGTCCGCGAGCAATTTAAACGGCAGGGCGGTCATTTTCTCAGTCCAACGGAGGCTGAGGCGGTTGGAAAGATATTGCTAACGGCACAGCGAACTCTGAACGCAGGCATTGTCGGCAAATCTGCTGCCTTTATCGCAAACATGGCCGGCGTCTCGATACCGGAGGGGACTCGGTGCCTGTTAGCTGATTGCAAAGGTGTCGGGCGTGATTTCCCTTGGTCGATCGAGAAATTGTCACCGACGCTCGCTTTTTTTGTCGCTGATGGTGTCCAGGATGGTGCGAATCGTTGTCAGGAAATACTTCAATATGGCGGCATGGGCCACACGGCGGGAATGCACACGCAGGATCGTGCTGTTGCTATTCATTACGGCCAGCAAATGCCGGCGGCCCGGGTAATTATCAATTCGCCAACGACACACGGGGCAATCGGTTTTTCGACTGACCTGCCGCCGTCGATGACGCTAGGATGCGGTTCGTGGGGTGGCAATGTGACTTCTGACAATATCTCCCCGATACATCTGATGGATATAAAGCGGGTCGCTTTTGAGACGAAACCGGTTTCGGTCACTTCGTCCGCAAATGTAGTACTCACACAGGCTACGCCAGTGCCGCAAAAACGAGTGAGCCGTGAACAGATATCCGCGATTGTCGACAGTTTTTTGAGTAAGAAGATGGCTCAAATTCCCGCTCCGTCGCCACAGATAGAGACGAAAGCCATCGTTCACGTGATCACACCGGAGAATGCCGTGCAAAAACCCGAACCGCTCATCGCAGTCGAATTTGTCAGTGAAGACGATGTACGACGTGCAGTTGAACGCGGCGAGAAAATATATATTTCTAAAAAGACGATCCTTACGCCTTCGGCCCGTGATCTTGGTGAGGAAAAGGAAGTTTTTGCCCGAATCTAGGATATGCCGAAGGTAAAAGTCAAAAAAGCGGTTTGCGGGAAATGTGGCGTTGATGTTCGCGACAAAACCCTGTTTTGCTATAACTGTGGCAGCCCAGTAGTCGAGATCGTGGATGAACCCGTCGCTGAATCAAATGGCGAAGTTGAGAAAATTGATGGTGAGACCCGTTCAGCTCTCGATGACCTCGCCGAAAAATTAAAAAATGCCGAGCCTGAAGACAGAAAGCTGGCCAAGGCCGCAGCGGAGCGAAAAAAAGCACGATTCATACCGCGTAAAACCAAAGAATTCGTCTGGGAGCCAAATGACGAATCGCCCAGCCGTCTGCTCCCACTGATCGCAATTCTCGTTGCCGTGATAGCTGCGGGCATCGTATTTTTGACTGTTTATTGGAAATAAGAGATAAAGTTACAGGCTTTCTGGTTCGTGTGATGTACAAACTTCGAGGTAATTTATGCAAGCACTTGGAATGGTCGAATGTTTTGGCCTCGTCGCGATGATCGAGGCGGCAGACGCAATGGTAAAATCGGCAAATGTTGAACTCGTCGGTTATGAAAGGATCGATGCCGGACTCGTTACCGCAATTGTCCGCGGCGAGGTCGGTGCCGTTAAAGCAGCCGTTGACGCCGGTGCCGCAGCCGCCCGCAGGATAGGAACCGTTACCGCCACACACGTTATTCCACGGCCTCACGACGAAGTTGATGAAGGCATTTCTGTTTTGAAAACGGGTGAAACGACACGGAAGAAAATTTCGGGGAGTGTTCCTGAAAACTAAGATCAGTGACCGCTGCGTTTGCGGGCGGCTTTTATTAACCACCCGCCCGCTAATGCAGGCGATACTGACATTATCTACGGCTTTTTGGGTGTGATATCTGTTTTAGGGGCAGACGTGACCGATGCTCCGCCTTCAGCCGTTCGTCCGGCACGTGAGACGGCGATCCGTTTTTGGCTGTTCGGGCCGTCGCTGACCTGTACCTTAATGCTCCGGTATGTACCGTCGCGTCTATCGTTTGACGGAATATAGCCTATCGAATATTGAGTTCGCAGCTCGCTTGAGATTTCACGCGCGAGATCTGGCAGAGCAGAAACATTAGCAGGGAAGTATGCTTTTCCGCCGGTTTCGGTCGCGATGCGTTCGAGAAATGTCTTAGCTTTGTCGCGTGGACTCTTGCTTATAAATCCACCGTCTTTACTGAGTTCGTCAACAAAACCAATCACATAAATCTGGACCTCCGACTCACGCAACAGCTCGAACAGTTGTTTTTCATTATAATAGCTGTTACGGTCTTCGCCGTCTGAGACGAGAATCAGTGCACGTCGTTTCTTTTCGGTCGATTTTTTGGCATTTTCATATTCGTCCACATTCTCTACCGCCAGATAAATTGCATCGATGATCGCCGTTTGTCCGCCTTCGATGTATAGGTTATCGAGCGCGTCGATAAGGTCAGCTTTATTTGAGGTGAAAGGCTGTTCGATCTCGATCTTGTCGCGGCCGACGAATCTGATAACCATCGATTCGTCATCGGGCCGGTTTGTATTTATCAAAATCTTTCCGGCCTCGACAACTTTGTCGAGCTGCTGACGCATCGAACCCGAATTATCGACAACGATGCCGTAATTGGTGGGTACTTCTGATTTTGAAAAAAAGTCTATTTGCTGCGCCACGCCATCCTCAAATATCTTAAATTCATTAGCCTGAATATTGTTGATCGGGCGGCTGTTGCGGTCGATGACGCGGACGTTGAGATTTACCAGTTCGGTATCGATACGGATGATCTCCTCTGGCGTGGGTGTAGCCAAAGTCGGCGGAGCAGAAGCAGCAGGGGTTGGCGTAGCGGCGGCTCTAGGTATTTGGGCAGAAATGCCCGAATCTTGTGAGCTAATAAACAAACCCGTGACGACAACGGCGGCTAAGACTGTCAATGCGATTCTTTTCATTTCAATTTTGCGAATATCTTACTGAAAGTTAATTGCTGGGGTTGCATAGTAACCCTCGCGTGCTCGAACAGTTAGACGCTGGAAACCTCTGGGGGGTTTTATCTTAACTTTTACTTTGCGCCATTTCCCGTCAGGCTGGAAATCTGTTGGTGTATAGCCGATCGAGTATTGGTTCCGCAATTCGAGAGCGATACGCTCAAAAATTTCGTCCATTTCGATGTCGCTCTGCGGATAAAAAGCCTTGCCGCCAGTCAATGAGCTGAGTTCATTTAAAAATGACTGGCCCTGCAAACCAAAGGAGCTCGATGCATCCGAATTGTTGAGAATGCCGACGGAATAGGTTACAACGTCTGATTCTTTCATCAAACGCCGGACCTCGCCAAAATTGTAACGCGATGCGTTGTCCTGGCCATCGCTGATTATCAGCAGGGCCCGCTTGTTATGGGCACCTCGTGTTACTCGTTCGACACCGAGATAAACTGCGTCATATAGTGCAGTATTGTTCTTTGGCTTTACAAGAGTCAGCTTTCTGAGGACAGCATCACCATCGCGTGTGCGGTCCATCAATAGCTGAGCCCGATTGTTAAATGCGATCAAAAAATACTCGTCAGACGGGTGGCTGGTCATTATAAATCGCTCGAGTGCTTTTTTTGCTTTCTGTATCTTGTCGCTGCTCATTGATCCTGAGACATCAAATAAGATACCGACCGAGATCGGAGCATCTTTATCGCTAAAAAATGTAATTTCCTGTGGCTGATCTCTGTCGGTAACTGAAAATGCCCCTTTACTTAAACCTGAGACATAGCGGCCATAATTGTCGGTGACGGTTAATGTCAGGGTGACGAGATCGGTCTTAATGCGAACAGGCAAATCGGGATCGTCGTCCGCTGGTTCCACGGGTTCCACGGTGGGATCGGGCACAGGTGTCGAAACCGGGTCCTGAGCGGCAATAGCCGAAGCTGAAAAGACAGCTAATAATACAACCAAACAAAGACGAATCAGCCCGTGAAGAAAACTGAAACGCATAAATTGTACAACGGCCATTATTTACCCCTATGCCACGAACAGTTTAAGCAATGAATACAACTTCTGCAAGATAAATTTTTGATGTAACACAGTGCGTTCGGGTTGTTTCGATTAACGTAAAAATACCCATATAATTTTGACGCAACAATTGACGCCTCGAGGCGTGTTATAATTCGGGCAGATGGCTGATCGATAGGTTGAGGCCTGCTGTTTTTGTTGCGTCTTTGTAAGTTATGACTGAGTTTATTTGCCGTTTAGGCACGCCGTCTGGCGAAGTAATCACACGTATGGTCGAGGCAGCCGGTGCGGCCGAGGCCCGCAGTCGTCTGGAGAGTGAGGGGTTTCGTGTCTTCGCGGTCTCAAACTCACAGGATGGCCTTTCGGCAGTTCTTTCTCTGGGCGGGAACAAAAAAGGTAAAGTCAAACAAGCTGATTTTCTACTTTTTAATCAACAGCTTTCTGCGCTGCTGCGTGCGGGAATTCCGGTATTGCAGGCGATCGGACTTTTGAAAACACGATCCGCCTCAGCCAATCTCCGAGTGGTTTTGGCCGATGTCGAGGACAAGATTAAAAGCGGCATCCCGCTCTCTGAAGCTTTTGAGGCACAGGGAATGTTCCCCAAAATTTACACTGCCTCGATCCTCGCCGGTGAGAAGAGCGGTGCGCTCGATGATGTCCTTGCTCGGTTTGTCACGTATCTGAAACGCAGCGTAGGCGTTTCGCGCAAACTTCGCGGTGCTCTTGCATATCCCGCATTTCTGTTGCTCGCGGCGGCGATCATGGTCGGGTTTTTGACGCTTTATATCGTTCCGCGAATGTCTGATCTGTTTAAGAGCCTCAGTGCCAGTAAAGCTCTTCCGACCGTAACGCTCGTCGTGTTGTGGTTTTCGAACACCGTTATAAACAACTTCATCTGGCTCTTACCGCTGTCAATCATTGTCGGCGTCGCAGTGTTTGTCTGGCTCAGAACACCGGGCGGTAAACTGCTGCTGCATAAGTTTTTACTTCGTATCCCCGTCGCAGGGCAATTGATCCGAAACATGACGACCGCCCAGCTTTCACGGTCGCTATCGACGCTGTTGTCGGGTGGTATTACTGTTCCCGAATCGTGGGAAATATCTTCACAATCAATCAACAATCTGGAACTGCGCCGCCGCAGCCTGGGCGTCTCCGCGATGATTCGCGAAGGCCGCGGTTTTACAGAAGCACTGGAAAAGGCCAATTGGATGCCGGAACTCGGCCTCGATATGATCGGTATTGGGGAACGTTCAGGCAGCCTGCGAGAGATGCTTGATGAGGTCGCAACGTTTTACGATGCCGAGGCCGAGGTCCGCCTCGAACAATTCACAACACTGCTTGAGCCGCTGATCCTGCTGTTTATGGCCGGTATCGTCGTCACTATTTTGCTGGCGATCTATCTGCCGATCATTCAGATGATCTCGTCCGGCCCGGCTGGTGGAAAAAGGTAAATAGCTAATAATGAGCGAACAAATTCAGACAGAACCAACAACTGTCGCGGCACCAATGATCGGCGTAGCGGACTTTCTCGACAAAGAGCCGCCCGAGGTTAAAGAGGCCAAGATGCTTGCGATCCGTTATCGCCTGCCGTTCATCGACCTGTTGCCGCCTGAGGAGGCGTCGCCTGTCGATCATGATGAACTCGCAAAGCTGCCAGTCGATTTGATGCTGCGAAACCAGTTCGTGCCGCTCCGTCGCGACGGTAACAATCTTCACGCGGCAATGGCCGATCCGACCAACCTCGAACGCCTCGACGAGCTTGAAAACGTCCTGAACGTCCGCATAGTCCCGTATGTTGCGACGGCCGGTGCGATAGATGTGGTTTTGCGGAAAGGGGATTCGACGCAGAGAGTGCTGCAGGAAGCGGCGTCGGGCTTTAAGATCTCACTGCTCAAAGAGACCGATCAGGGCGACGAGGTCCTCGATCTCGACCGCCTCGCGTCTGACACGGACATGTCGCCGATCATCAAACTGGTCGACACGATCCTCTATAACGCGATGGAATCGCGTGCCTCAGATATTCACATCGAGACGCGCGAACGCGATGTGCAGGTCAAATTCCGCATCGACGGGGCACTCTATGCTAAGGTCGATCCGATCGACATTTCGTTTCATCAAACTCTGATTTCGCGTATTAAGGTTATGTCCGAGCTCGACATCGCCGAGCGTCGCATCCCGCAAGACGGACGTTTTCGTGTGCGATATAAAGGCCGCACGGTCGATTTTCGAGTGTCGATCATGCCTACGGTTTTTGGCGAAGATGCGGTTATTCGTATCCTTGACAAAGAGCAGATCAACGAAAGTTTTAAGAACCTCGATCTCGATGTGGTCGGATTTGACCCTGAGGACGTCTCACGGTTCCGGCTTTATATTAAAGAACCGTATGGCATGGTGCTCGTCACCGGCCCGACTGGTTCTGGTAAAACAACGACCTTGTATGCGGCACTGAATGAGATCAAAAATGATGAAGATAAAATCATCACGATCGAAGATCCGGTCGAGTACCAGCTCCACAATATTGTCCAAATCCCGGTAAATGAGAAAAAAGGCCTGACCTTTGCCCGCGGCTTGCGTTCTATTTTGCGTCACGACCCTGACAAGATCATGGTCGGTGAGATCCGCGACGAAGAGACGGCCCAGATCGCCATCCAATCTGCGCTCACCGGTCACCTTGTTTTTACGACGGTCCACGCCAACAACGTGATCGATGTTATCGGCCGTTTTATCAACATGGGTGTCGAGCCCTACAATTTTGTGTCGGCCCTCAACTGTGTGCTCGCCCAGCGGCTTGTTCGTCTGCTTTGCCCGACATGCAAACGTGAATATAAACCGTCAGATGAGGAATTGACTGAATCGGGAATGACGTTAAAGTCGTTCCCTGCCGATCAGGTTTTTTTCCGCAGCGTCGGTTGCGATGCCTGTAACCACACCGGTTATCGCGGACGAACCGCGATACACGAGCTGCTTGATATGAGCGACAATATACGCGAAATGATCATCGAACGCCGCCCCGGCTCAGAAATCAGACGACAAGCCGAGAAAGAGGGACTTTCATCACTCCGCGAATCGGCTGTGAAGAAGGTCTTTCTGGGAATGTCAACGCTGCACGAGATCAACCGCGTGACGTTTGTTGAGG
>JBBSJK010000020.1:0-43015 GCA_038257355.1 Pyrinomonadales bacterium
ATAATTGACGGCGAGACCCTCACATTCGAACAGGTCATCGCTATCGCGTATGGCAAACCGGGCGAGCCGCGAGTTGTTTTGTCAGAAACTGCCATGACGAGCGTCAACCGCTCGGCGGCAGCGGTGCAGACACTGATTGACCGCGGTGAGATCGCGTATGGCATCACAACCGGATTTGGAGCTTTTAAGGATAAAATCATCAGTCGTCAAGAGGTTGAGCTGCTACAGCGAAACATCGTCGTCAGCCACGCTGTGGGTGTAGGCGATTCGTTTGATATTCCAACCACTCGAGCGATAATGGTGATACGTGCCAATACATTGGCACGAGGTTTTTCGGGCATAAGGCTCGAAACACTCGAACTGATTCTCGAATGTCTCAATCGAGGTATCCATCCATCGATTCCGCAAAAAGGAAGTCTCGGTGCCAGTGGCGACCTCGCACCGCTCGCTCATTTTGCCTGTGTCCTGATCGGCGAAGGCGAGGCCGATTTTCAGGGTGAAATGATCTCTGGTGCTGAGGCTCTATCGCGTGCCGGCCTCACACCGGTCAAACTTGCGGCCAAAGAAGGCCTGGCTCTGACCAACGGCACAACCGTTATGACCGCTGTCGGCCTGCTCGAAACAGCTAAAGCTAAACGCCTCTCCGGAATCGCTGACATTGCCGGCTGTCTCAGTCTTGAAGCTCTCCACGGCACCGTGTCGGCATTTGACGAACGGATTCATGCTCTCAGGCCGCATCCACGACAGGTCGATTGTGCCCGCAATCTCAGAGAGTTACTTGCCGGGAGCGAGTTTGTACGTGATTTTGACCCCGCAAATGTGCAGGATGCCTACACTCTACGCTGTATGCCGCAGGTTCACGGAGCTTGTCGCGACGCGATCGCCTACGCCGAATGGCTGATAAAGCTTGAGCTGAATTCGGTAACGGATAATCCGCTTATTTTCATTAGTGACGCGGAGTCAAAGAGTGACTCAGAGAATTTGAACTCCCCGTCTCCCCTTCTCCCCGTCTCCGCGACGATCGAAGTTCTCAGCGGCGGTAATTTTCATGGCGAACCGCTCGCATTGGCATTTGATTACTTGACTATCGCCCTTTCGGAACTAGGCAATATTTCGGAACGCCGTATAATGCGGTTAACCGACGAGGCGTCAAACGCCCACACTTTACCGCCATTTTTGACTGAGCACGGCGGGCTGAATTCGGGCTTTATGATTGTCCAATACACCGCGGCCGCTCTCTGCACCGAGAACAAGGTGCTCGCCCATCCGGCTAGCGTCGATACGATCCCCAGCTCTGCTAATGTGGAGGATCACGTATCAATGGGGGCAACCGCCGCACTCAAATTGCGCGTCGTAGCTGATAACCTCGAGACAATACTTGCTCTCGAAGCGTTTTGTTCCGCTCAAGGCATCGATTTTAGAAAAAAAGTTCTAGGTATGGACAAACGTATGGGAGTAGGCACACAGGCTTTATATGATGCGATCCGCGTGACGATTCCGTTTATTGAGGCTGACGAGTATATGAAAGTCCATATAGAATCGGCAAGAAAGGTCGTGCAGGAAATAGAGTTATTACCGCCCGCGTAAAAAGATTGAGACGGATTTAACAAATTTAATGAAAAACATGCGACACTTTGCGATCATTTCAATATTATTAATCGGCGCTGGATGCTGGTCAGTCGGTTCCAAAGCCGAGCCGACGAGCAATGACGAAACCAACATGACTGAATCTAATGAAAAAAAAGGATTTTTTGACAACCTGCCAAAGGATTTCGAACAGCCCCATGATGATGCCGGACGGTTGCTCTTGCGTGAGTACGGTGCAGTTTTTCTAGCTCGAAACGGGGCGACGCCGCCAAAAAAGGTTGTGTTCAAAGACCAAGCCGAAGTCATCGCATTCCAATCATCCTTAAAACGCTCGGACGAGTTAATCGGTGGACAAAGCGTTGAGCTCCAGACCGCCGCAATGACCGCTTTACTGGCCGCCCGCTCCGAGGCGAGGCTCGCAAATTTGTCCATCTCTCCGCGCGGTGCCGATTCGGCTAGGCGCGGTTATAACCAAACTGTTTCTCTATGGGCAAGCCGTGTAAATCCCGGTTTTAACCACTGGGTCGCCAAAGGACGCGTTAAAGGGGCCGAAGCGAACCGTATCAAAGCCTTGTCGCCTTATCAGCAGGTCCCTGAGATCCTACGGCTCGAACAGGATGGCATATTCTTTGCCAAAAGCCTCTCAAAATCAATAATCTATTCGGTCGCACCGCCCGGAACTTCGCAGCATCTTTCTATGCTCGCACTCGATGTCAAGGAATTTGATAATGCGACAGTTCGCACGATCCTGGCTAAACATGGCTGGTACCAAACCGTGCTCTCAGATCTGCCGCATTTTACTTATATCGGGGTTTCAGAGGGTGAACTTACTGGCTTGGGATTGAAAGAGGTTAAGGACTCCGGGAGAACGTTCTGGATTCCGGATATTTGAGATTTACAAAAAATCCACACATTTGGAGCTTCAAATCTGCAATTTAAGAATTGGTACACCCGGCAAGATTCGAACTTGCGACCCTCTGATTCGAAGTCAGATACTCTATCCAGCTGAGCTACGGGTGCACACTGTGTTTTGATTTTAGATTCTCGTGGCGATATTTGCAAATTTGATCAGGACCGTTTACTAATCAGACCCTTTCACTTTGATTGAACGCTGAATAACAGCGACTATTAGCAAATACACTTGCTGATGAACAGCAAATAATTTATCTTTTCACACATGAAGTTATTACTCATTTTTTCTTTCATTTTTTCCGCATTTCTAGTTTCCACAAATGCTCAAACTACGGTTGAAATAACAGTTTCTGGGCTTTCTGGACAGGTGACAGTTCGTCGCGACTCTCGCTCGATACCGTATATCGAGGCCAAGTCCGACGCCGATGTCTATTTCGCACAGGGTTACACGACAGCGAGCGACCGGCTGTTTCAGATGGATCTGATGCGTAGGCTTGCTCGGGGCGAAACGGCAGAGATATTTGGAAAACAGACTTTGGAAGAAGATAAACGCTGGCGCCGGTTTAATTTTGCTAAGATTTCAGAGGAAAGTCTGCAATTTCTAGCTCCAGAACTTCGTGCAGCATTAGAAAATTACGCTCGAGGTGTCAACGCATTTATCTCGACGCTTGATGAAAAGACATTGCCCATTGAGTTTCGTATTTTGCAATTTAAACCACGGGAATGGCGTCCATCGGACACGATCATCATCGGCAAAATACTCTCGGATGCTCTAAGCACAACATGGCGAAACGACATTCTGCGTTTATCGCTGCAAAATGTCCCTAAGGATAAATTGGCCGACCTGACAAATCCGGTGACACCATACGATGTCATTCTTTTCGGAAGCGACAACAAGATCGCCAGCGTGACTAGTAAAAAACAAACACTCGTTGAAATCTCGCCAACTCTTATCTCTAGTGCTGACGAGGCTGAAAAAATAAGGAAAAATTCACTTGAGCGAGTCGGGCTTTACGCCGAAGATTTGGCTGCAAGCAATAACTGGGTGATCTCAGGCAAACTGACCGCCGATGGCAATCCGATTCTCGCTAATGATCCGCATCTCGCACCGACTGCTCCGGGCATTTGGTATCTGACACATCTATCGACACCGACGATGCGGGTATCGGGTGTCACTGTCCCGGGCGTACCAGGTATTATCCTTGGCCATAATGAAAATATAGCATGGGGAGCAACCAATGTCGGCCCCGACGTTCAGGACCTTTACGCCGAAACATTTAACAGCAAAGGCGAATACAAAACACCCGGTGGTTGGGCTACCCCAGTAACAAGAAAAGAGACAATAAATGTTCGTTCAAATCCACTAAGACCTGCTACCGAAGCTGAGACATTCGAGATAATTGAGACACGCAACGGGCCAATCATTTTTGAAGACGGCGGAAAGAAATATGCGTTAAAATGGACAGCATTTGACCCAACAAATAGTGAGTTTGACGTGTTTTATAAATGGAATCGGGCAAAAACCTGGGACGAATTTAAAAATGCATTGAAAAAGTACGGCGGTGCGGCCCAGAACTTTATATACGCGGATGTCAAAGGCAATATCGGCTGGTATGCGGCGAGCAAAATACCTGTTCGGCGCACCGGCGACGGAGCTATACCGTATGACGGCTCGACCAATGACGGCGATTGGGTTGGATTTATTCCATTTAATGAACTGCCTAATCTCTATAACCCGCCGAGCGGTATTATTGTCACGGCAAACCAACGTATCGTCGGTACATCGTACAGATATTCGCAGATGTCTCGCGACGCGGCTACCCCCTGGCGGGCGAGACGCATTTTCGACGAACTGGGAGCAAAGAAAAAAATCACTTTTGACGATGTCCGTGACGCACAGCACGACACATATAACATCCCGGCTGCAAATCTCAGCAAAGAGATCGTCAAACTCGGTTCCGCTTCGCCTCAGACGCTCGCTGTACTCAAGGCCTGGGACGGGCGTATGACGGCGGAGTCGCGCGGAGCTCTGCTGGCTAGCGATATCCGTGTCTGTCTCGGTAACAAGATTGCAGAATCGAACAGGCCCATTCCCGGTTATTTGATCCGGGAACGTGTTCTGGATCGGATTATTAGTGAAAAATCATCTCTCTGGCTTCCCGCCGGATTTAAGGATTACGGTGAATTGATCAGATCGTGTGATACCGCGGTTCGGGCTGGTTTTGCAGACCCGAAAAGGTACGGGCCGGATGATTCGACTTGGCTGTGGGGCAAGATATGGCTATCGCGTTTCCCACATCCGCTTGCTGTCATACCACTCATCGGTTCGCAATTTGCGATCCCGTCCGTACCGATAAATGGCAGCGGCCACACCCCAAACGTCGGCTCTGCCGTCTCGATGCGACACATCGCCAGCCCCGGGAATTGGGACGCAACCCGCCACGTTATCCCCCTAGGCCAAAGCGGCGACCCGCAATCGCCTCATTTCAAAGACCAATTCGACGCTTGGCAAACGGGAACTGCAATGATCTTTCCGTTCACAAAATCTGCCGTCGAAAAAGCGACGCAAAGAGTCGTTGTTATAAATCCACGATAGATTACTGTTGCGGGCTAACCAAAACTTCAAGGAAATCGGCTAATATTATTGACGCTGCCTCACTATCAACAAGCCTTTGTGATTCCTTTAGATTTACACCTTGATTCCATAAGCGTGATTTGGCCTCGTATGATGTTGTTCTTTCATCTTGTAAAAAAACAGGTATATCGAGCGACATCTCAAATTTACGTGCCATAGAGCGGGCCTCGCGGGACATTTCGCATTCAGATCCATCGGATTCCAGCGGCAAACCTATGACGAGAGCTTTGGCATCATACTCGGAGACGATTTGTTTGATATTTGAAAGCAGCTTTTTCCAGCTAGTACGCTCGATAAACGGCAGCGGGCGTGTGGTGATACGCAGTTCGTCGCTCACTGCTACGCCGCAGCGTTTTGTGCCGGGGTCGATGGCCACAATCCTCCCCTCTTCGGGCACATCAAAAACATCTGTAAGTATGTCTGGATTAGTTGTTTCTTTTTGTTGCACCGATTTAATCGTTAATGGATAATTTATTTGACGACATTTGCTAAACAAATTGTTGTCGTTTCACGTAAAAGACTGGGTTTAGAATTATCATAGAGGTATCAGAATGTCATTTCGCGGAAAGCTTTGGATTCTTTTGGTTTCGGGTGTTATTGCTGTTTACGCAGTCGTTGGCGGGCTCCCGCTGGTTGGCAGCCTACTTACAACATCGGCCCAGCAGCCGGTCAATGACGCGGCAGCACAGCTTCGCATTGTCGAGTCTGTGCTCCAACATATCCAAAACGATTACGTTGACGATCCGAATATGGAAAAGGTCCGACTCGGCGCCCTCCGCGGCCTGGCGGGCGGCCTCGATCCGTATTCGTCATTTCTCACTGCCGACCAAGTCAAGACTTACGAGGTCGCCACAACTTCAAATCAAGTTGGAATAGGGGCTGAGTTTTCACAAATTTCCGGTTATCTATATATTATTTCACCAATCAAGGGATCCCCGGCTGATAAGGCTGGCTTGAAAGCCGGCGATGTTATTGAATATATCGATAACAAGGCATCCCGTGATATTTCACTTTACGACGCACGGCAACTGGTCAATGGCGATCCCGGAACGGTCGTCACATTGAGGATTCTACGCTCCGGTGAAAAGGCCCAGACGATAAAGGTCACACGCGGTAATTATACGATCCCCAAAGCCGAATCCCGGGTCGAGCCCGGTAGGATAGGTGTTATTAAGGTTTTTAGTCTCGAAAATGGGGCCGCTGGTGATATTAACACTAACGTATCAAGCCTAACTAAACAGGGCGTACAGAAGATTGTGCTCGATTTACGTGGCGTATCGGCCGGAACTCTGGCAGAAGGTGTAGCGGTCGCTAATCTTTTTATTAAAGACGGCGAGATCGCTAAGGTGATCGGACGCGAAAGTAAGGTGCAAGCTATATTTACAGCCGAACCAGCAAAAGCCATTTTTGATGGCGGCCTCGCGGTATTGACCGATCTGGGCACAGCCGGAGCCGCAGAAGTTGTGGCCGCAGCGGTTCTGGACAAGAAACGCGGCGAAGTGATCGGTGAACGCAGTTTTGGATCGGGCACGGAGCAAAAGCTCTTCCCGCTTACAAGTGGCGGCGGTTACCTTCTAACTGTTGCCAAGTGGGCATCGCCAACCGGCACCCCTTTTCTCAGCGAAGACCGTGCGACCACTGGCGTCAAACCATCGATCGAAGTCAAACAGCCCGACACGCCTGAGCCACTTGATGTTGAAAGCCTGAATGTCCCATCAGACGGTACAGTTCCACAACCAACAGTGTCACCGACCCCGGCCTCTAAACCGGTTCAGCCCAAAATGGTAGAAGATATTCAATTAAAGAAGGCTCTGGAAGTTTTGCAGGATAAAGTTATGTCAAAAGCGGCTGGTGAATAACTGATTAATTTATTTTTATAAAAAACCGGGCATCAGTGTCCGGTTTTTTATGTCTTTAAATGATGTTGTTATGATTCGTGAAGACTGCTAAAATCTGTTTTCAATGACAGAAACAGATTATACGGTTCGAGCTCTTACGGAGAGCGACCTTTCGGAATGGCTGAGGCTCAGGCTGCTGCTCTGGGACGAGTCGGGCGAGGACGACCATAAGGCTGAGATGGTCGATATTATCGAGCATTCGGATTCGCAGCTTGTAGCCGTGGTTGATCTTGGCGGAGGACGTTTGGCAGGGTTTCTCGAAGCCAGCATAAGGTCACACGTCGAGGATTGTGCTACCGATAACGTTGGTTATCTCGAGGGCTGGTTTGTCGAGGAAAGTTACCGGCGTTCCGGCATGGGCAGCGAGCTTGTCGACTACGCGGAGCAATGGGCTCGGCAAAAAGGCTGTACGGAAATGGCGTCTGACGCGGAAATTGATAATTTGGTCAGTCAGCGTGCTCACACCCAACTTGGATACATCGAAACTTCGCGTCTCGTGCATCTTAGGAAAGAGCTCGACTAAGTGAAAAGATTCAAAACCATAATATTTAAGCTTGCTGCTGCATCGTTTTGTGCGGTAATACTCTCATTACCCATAGCAGCGCAATCGAGAGATCAGAATTTCCCGTCCCTGGTGACAACCAACGAGATATCGGGAACAATCAAAGCACGCGATATCGGCGACTCGCGTCTGACCTCGTTTTATTATGCCTTTGAAGGTGGACAGGGCGATATTTTTGTAAATGTCGTCACTAAGAATTTTAACGGAGATATTGACGTTTTTAATCAAAGCGGTCTCCAACCATTGACTAAAATGGTTATCTACGCGGATGCCACTATCAACGAAACAGGGCGACTAATCTATCTTCGCAAACCCGAACGTCTCATTCTACGTATTCAAGGCCGAACGCCGAATGACGATTCGGCAACTTTTCGCATCAAATTTGCCGGAAGTTTTATAGCCCTTGCAAATCAAACAAGTGAAGCTGCTCCAACCCTTGAGCGTTCTGACCCTGACGACTCCCAGCCTCTAGTTAATTCGGTCGGAACGAGAACTGAAGTTCTGCCAAAGCCTATATCAGCGGTAAGATCCCGCGAAAGGTCAGAACCGGTTGCCTTGGAGCCGGAACAGAAAAGAGCCGACGCAGAGAGGGGAAATATTGAAACAGAACCTGAGAAAAAAGCAGTAAAGAAACCGGTTATTATTGTCGGAGCTCTGCCGCCGGCAACTATTTTTGGTAAACCGGCCAGACCAAAGACCACCGTACGTAAATCTGATCCTCCAATTAAATCTACTTCTGACCCACTGGCAAGCATTCGTTTACTGATTCAGACTAAAGACGGTGGAGTTATCGAGCATTCGATGAGTGAGGTATCCAAATTTAACGTGGACAAAGGCGTCCTAGTGATTGCCTTAAAAAACGGAACCACCACACGATTTACATTACTGAATATAGCTAAAGTTACGATCGAATAGTTTAAGCGTAACTGTGCAATCCTACCAGTAAGTAGCTCACGCCAAGATACGTAAATATCACAAATAAAAAACCGACTATCGCAAAATACGCTGAGCTTCGTCCCTTCCATCCACGGGCGATTCGGGTATGTAGAAATGCGGCGTAAGTCAACCAGGCGACAAGTGCTCCAGTCTCTTTTGAATCGAATCCCCATGGCCGTCCCCACGACTCATTGGCCCAGATTGCCCCGGTAATTAGCAGAATTGCGAGCCCGGCAAAAGCGAGACAAGCGGTCTTATACATCAGGCCATCGAGCGACTCGAGACTCGGTAAACGCTCACGCAGCTTTTCCGTCCGGAAACCAAAGAAAATAACAAATAAAGTTGCGACCAGTGCTGTGAGCAAGGCCGCAAATTCGACCGGGTTAGTGTTCAAACTCATGAACATCTTATCGCCGTTCGCTTGTACATACGCCCGGCCCATCTGCTCATGCTGTTTTGTGGTCAACTGTGACAATTCGACCGAACTCAACTGTTGCCTCTCAGCCATCGCTAAACCAGCTACTACGTACTGGCCGGAATCCTGCGAAAGCTGAGTCTGAAGTCTCTGTGGAACATTGGCGTTGTCCCCGATGCCGACAACCAATAAACCAATAGAAACGATCTGAGCGACAAAGGCGAGCTTGAGTAAATATTGGCCTGCCGTTTTGGCCGATTCGTTGTTTTTATAAATATAGATGAGAAACGCAACGATAGTTCCAGCCAAAAGCAACCCGGCGACCATGAGAGCGGGGCCAACATAGGGAACTTCGAGACGAAATGGAGCTGAGAAAGGCTTTGCTCCGGCTTCGTTTGGCACAAAAAGGCCGGCCCTGTAAACAAATTCGGTAAAAACAGAAAATTTACTAATGGTCGCAATAACGGCGATTCCAAAAATGCTTGACCATATCGCCATCGCCTGCACTTTAACACCATCTTTTAGGAGATACATGACGGCAACGCCAAAACAGACAAGCGCTACACCATAGCTTAAACTCGCACAACCAACGTGAATGGGCCGCCAATATGAATCCAGAACGGGTGGAAGATTGATGAACTCGCCGCCAATAAACCGTGCAAGCACTAGAATCAGTGCCGCTAAAGGCAATGTAAATGCACTCAAAACCCGAAAACTCTTGCGGCTTGAGAATAATAGCGTAGCTATACCTGCCCCAAATGCAAACGCGATGCTGTAATCATATAAATTAGTAAGTGGTATATAGCGGAATAGCCAAGGGTTCGCCATATTTCCGCTTTCGCGCATAATCCCAATTTCATAGTCATAGGCATTGACCCAACGCACCAGCCAGCTTGAAAGATTAAAGAATACTCCGAGCACGGCGCTAAAAAAACCAATTTTTTCAGCCATTGTCGAGGGAGCGTAGAGATTGGTCAGATAAAAAACGGCGGCGAGTATATAGCAGGCGAGGGCTAGCATCATCAGGGCGCCGTCAGACATAAAACCATCGCCGATCTGCATCCTGAGGCCGAGCATTACAAATCCACCCGAAATAGCCAAAATCGCAGGCAAATACGCCGTCCAGGAGGTTCGGCTTTCCAATCTATCTAATTCTTCCATAATGAATACCTCAAGAATTACTGCTCTTTATCTCTAAGCTCATCAGCGATCTTATTAAATTTATCACTAAAGGCCATCTGATTTCTGTTTGCTTCGCCCGCCATTACAACGTTGAGCGTGCCGTCTTCATTCTTCTCAACGTGGGCCCAAACTCGTTTATGTGAGAAAAAGAAAACAAACATCAATGCACCGCAAAGCCCAAATCCGCCAATATACCAAGCGATAAAAGCGGCGTCGAACGGATCGTATTTGATCGAAAGGATATGGGCCAGAGGGGATTTTTCAAACTCCGCGAGCTTCCATTTATAACCAGCTTTGGCCGCTCCGACTGGCATATTATCGGCGAGTTTTTGGGCGAAAGCGAAAACCCTCGTCCGTTCACCCTGTGGCGGCGTAACATTGAGAACCGCGACCGGGTTGTTATAGTCTCCGCTTCGGGTGTCGGGCTGACCATCCGGGCCAAACGTAAAGTCGGGCAGGAACTGAGTATATTCCACCTCAGTTCCATCAGGCAGACGGGTAGAGCCGTTACGATCAAGATTGACACGGACCGGTTCACCGCCATCTTGCGGAGTAGCATCCAGTGTGATGGTCCGGGCGTTGCCGACGGGTATTGTCTGGGCCTGAAAAAATCGGTAACCGCGATAGCTAAGCGGTTTATTCATACTCACGTCGGCGATAAACTCGCCATATTCGGGATCGTTGATCTTCATCTGGGTACGCCAGTCAAGCGTATTATTAACATCGATCGAACCGCGTTCATCGATCAGACGCTGCTGAATATCGGTACACTCCATCGAAAACGGCATCTTTACATTAAATTTTTCTTTTTTATCCAGATTATATTCGATCTTTTGAATCTCATCGGTAGTCGCACCGGGTATCATCCTGACATCGGCATCAAAACCGGTTTGCAAGGAGACAAAATGGCCAAGAAAAAGCGTCAACAAGGCGATGTGAACGATATAGGCCCCGAGGCGGTTGATCCGGCCGCTTTGCCCAAAGACAACTGTGCCGGTCGTGTTTTTTACAACCGAAAAATCCTTTCGGCCCTCGCTGTCTAGACCGTATTCGATTCCGCTGGTCTCTGTGATCGTAGCCTTTAGTCCGTTTCGTTCGAACAAAGTCTTTATTTCTTCGGCAGAATTCTTTTCGCTGCGGCCGGCCACGTTTAACACCGCATTATCTTTCTGTTTCAGGAGCCAATCGCGGGTCGCGGTAAGTTTGGGTTCACGTATATAACTCCAGGCCGATGGGAAACGATCTATCGAAGCCAAAATTAGGTTAAGCGACAGCGTGAGGAGGATAAGATTAAAGTACCAGCTATGGTAAATATCAAACAGCCCGAGGCGGCCAAAGACGAGCTTTTCAGCCGGTGTAAGCGAAACGTAATAAGCGTCGAAACCCTGCACGTTTTGCTGCAAGACAAGCATACCCACCATGGCCAGCACGACGAGGATGCAGAGCTGCACAACACCAAAACGCACTGAGCTAAGAAAATCCAAAGCGCGGTTTAAAACCGGAGCTGAATGTCTCCGTGTCGCGGGGCGTGAATTAATGGTATCTTCAGCGGCTGACATCTATAACACAAAGAATAACTTAAGCAATTTATTTTGTCATTCCAAAAAAAATAAGTTCCGCTTGTGGCAAATAGCAAAGGCTATTATGCGTTGAAACTTTGAAATACAGTTGTTAAACGTTATTCTTTCACTTACGGTTTCAAGTCGATTTTATCATGGATACATTAGCTGTCGAAATTAACGAGCCAAAGATCATAGGCCTGCGGGAAAAGATCTCTGCTTATGCCGAGTTAACCAAACCGCGCATTGCATTATTGCTCGTTTTAACCTCATCGGTTGGTTTTTATCTCGGTACTGCGGGCACATTTGAAGTTGTACTTTTTGCAAATTCAATGATCGCCATAACTCTGCTTGCTTTTGGTGTGGCAACTCTCAACCAATATTGGGAAAGAAATACCGACACATTAATGGAGCGAACGGCCATTCGACCGCTGCCGACCGGACGACTGAGTGCAACTGAGGCCCTGGTTTTTGGAACTACGCTGTGTGTGTGTGCCGAAGTTTATCTATTACTTGCAGTAAATGCGTTGACCGCTTTCCTCGGTTTGGTCGTGATCGTCGGATATGTTTTTGTTTACACGCCTTTAAAAACACGTACATCAGCATCGACCGCGGTTGGAGCTTTGCCCGGAGCGTTGCCGCCGTTGATGGGCTGGACAGCGGCCGCGAATGAAATATCACTTGGAGCCTGGGCTTTGTTTGCGATGCAGTTTTTATGGCAGTTTCCCCATTTTTTTGCAATCGCCTGGATGTATCGCGAGGAGTATGCCAAAGCCGGAATACTAATGCTACCAGTCGTCGAACCGGAAGGGAAGCTAACCGCCCGCCAGATAGTGATGTTCGCGATCATGCTGCTGCCTGTCAGCCTTGCTCCATTCTTCTTAGGACTTTCTGGTCCAATATTTTTGGCTGGAGCTAGTTTGCTGGGTATTTGGTTTTTATTTGCGAGTATCCAGTCGGCGCGAGCTAAAACTAAGGAAAAGGCGAGACGCCTTCTCCTCGTTTCAATTATTTATCTTCCGTTGCTTTTCATTTTAATGGTCGCTGACAAACGTTAGATGTATGGAAGTCGGGACATCTGAGATTATTGACGATTTAGAGGAGTCAGGACGGCGAACGCTGAGTCTGTCAGGTGGTTCGGGCGGTGGCAGCGGCGGGAATAATCCTGGCGGCGGTAGTGATGGGCCTGTGGACAACGATCAAATTGAGCCCGAGCCATTCATTCCGGATAAATCCCGCATTCTGACCGGTTTTCTCTTGCTGGTTGTTCTCATGACCTTTGGCGGCCTTATTGCTGCGTACCTTGTGATCGCCACTAATAATGTCGCGGAATGGAAGCCGTTTGACCTGCCAATACAGGTTTGGATCAGTACGCTAATTATTTTTATCAGCAGCCTAGTCTTTCATTTTGGTAAGCTGGCGGTCGACCGCAACGACCAGCCGTCGGCTAAAAAATGGTTTGTTGCGACGACGATTTTTGGCGCCGCGTTCATTTCGTCACAAATACTGGCCTGGATCACACTGACTGCACAAGGGCTGTATATGCAGGGAAATCCCTACGCCGGATTTTTCTACATATTAACTGCGGTTCATGTGGTACACGTTTTGGGAGGTATTATTGCTCTCGGCTCAATACTGCTAAGAACTTTGAGACCAACCGAAAGGCTGGACGAAATCATTAAACGACGGACAATTGCTCAAGTTGTGGGCTGGTATTGGCATTTTATGGGCATTCTCTGGCTAGTTCTCTTTGTAATGCTTGGTTTTTGGAAGTAATGGAGTTTTTGCCTGTATTTCCGCATGTAAATGCGATTTTAAATGCCCTGAGCGGCTTGTTTTTGATAACAGGTTTTTATTTCATCATGAAACGGCGCATCGCCCAGCATCGCTTTTGCATGTTGGCAGCAAGCTCAGTTTCGGCTCTGTTTCTTGTCGGATACCTCACACATCACGCTCTCCGGACTTACTATTTCGGCCTCGGGCCAACTCGATTCACCGGCGAGGGCATCATTCGGCCAATTTATTTTACTATCCTAACCTCACACACCATACTCGCGGCTGTGATCGGCCCATTCGTAATTTTAACTCTGCGTCGGGGGCTAAAAGGTTGGTACGACTCGCACGTAAAGCTCGCGCGACTTGTCTTTCCCGTTTGGTTGTACGTATCCACAACCGGTGTTATCGTCTATTTACTTTTGTATCAGTTTTATCCTGGTCGATAGTCAAAAAAAAATCAATTTATTTTTGCTTTTTACATCATTAAAACCTTGAAATTACATTTCAATGGTGATATTATTTCATTGTTGAAAAGTTGATCACCGAAGCCGTCTTATGTGAGACGACGCGGGGGAACCAAATTTTAGTAGATTTTTACTAAAACGGGGCGAAGCGTTTCGATTAAAACGCGGGGATAATCTTTCGTTCCTAGCCCGGCAGCTAACCTCGTAGGTGTGGCAAAGAAGTTACAGCATAGGGATTAAGCCTTAAATGGCGCGGTTTTTAGATGTGCTTCCCGCTCTGCTCTTTCAACATTCGTGGATGACATCCAGTCTTCTCAAAGGGAAAAATCCCGCCATACGAGTGGCGGGATTTTTTTTTTGAGGATCCCAATTGTAAATCTGGTATGGCCAATTCCATATATATATGGAATTGGACCTCACTTGACAGATTATCGCCTGAATCAGACTATCGATATAGTTCGCTATTTTGAATGAACCGTTGTCTTTTGTACGGACGTTTATATGGGGAGCGAAATTTCGCTGGGAATTCATATCTTATGCTGAGATCCATTCGGCGCATTTTTGCGATCGTAACTATTTCATTGTCGGTCCGAATGTTGCTGGGCGCGGCCGTGTTGGTGGGTGGATTTTTTATAGCTGACCCAATAGGAATACGTAAAGCAGGTTTGTCTGAGACAAATGATTCAGTAAATCTTACAGTCCAACCCACAACTAGAAAAACTAATAATCGATCTGATATATCTGCTCATGTTCCCAATGTTTTCAGCCAAACCGAAAAATTAGTCGCAGATGATGGGAATGAGTATGCTCAGCTTGGAACCAGTGTAGCCATCAGCGGCAATTACGCTATCACAGGAGCTGACCGCGATGACGTTTATAGAGGCGGGGCTTATATTTTTGCACATACGGGCACGGACTGGTCGCAGCAGCAAAAGCTGACCGGATCGGACAGTGTCACAGGAGACAGTTTTGGCTGGAGCGTCGCCATCAGCGGTGACACAGCCGTCGTCGGCGCAAATCTTCACGATAATAGCGGCGAGGATAAGGGTGCAGTTTATGTATTTACGAGAAATGGTTCGATCTGGAGTGAGCAGCAAAAACTGACCGCCGACGACGGAGCAGCCAATGACCAATTTGGGGTCAGCGTGGCGATCAGCGGTGATACTTTGGTAGTCGGGGCTTTTGGAGACGGTAGTTTTCGAGGTGCTGCATATGTCTATACGCGAATCGGTTCGGTGTGGAGTCAGCAGCAAAAACTGACCGCAACGGACGGCATAAACGATGATGAGTTTGGCTGGAGCGTAGGCATCAGCAATGACTCAGCCGTTGTCGGTTCTCATAGGGATGACGGAGCAAGAGGCTCTGCATACGTGTTTACGAGAAATGACACGATATGGACACTGCAACAGAAATTAACTGCGGCAGATCGAGGAGCATTTGATCAATTTGGGTACAGCGTCGCGATCAGCGGTGAGACTGTCATTACCGGTTCAGTTCTTGACGAGTTATCCGGTGAACTGCGAGGTTCGGCTTATACTTTCACGAGAAGTGGTTCTGTATGGAGTCAACAGCAAAAACTCACTGCGGCTGACGGCTCAAAGAACGATAAGTTTGGCTCCAGCGTCGCGATTAGCGGGGAAAATGCAGTTATTGGTGCAAATGGATCTGATATCGGTATGGCCGCCGATCAGGGAGCGGCCTATTTATTTTCTCGAGTTGGGACCGTCTGGTCAGAGCTGCAAAAACTGACCGGATCCGATAGTGTTGAAAGTGATAATTTCGGCGGCAGCGTAGCGATTAGCGGTGACAGGTTTATCATTGGCGCATATCTAGACGACAACGAATCAATTCAGGATCAGGGATCGGCGTACATCTTTACAAACCCGTCAGGAAATCCGACCCCAACGCCGACGCCAACTGTAATTCCAACCACAACGCCAACGCCCACTATGCCAACTCCGACGCCAACCGGACTTGAAAGTGATGTGTCCGCCCGGCCGGATGGTGACTCGGCCTTGCTATCGAACGATGTTGTACAGATGCGGCGTTTTATTGTCGGCTTGGATGTACCCTCCAGCAGCACTAATGAGTTTCAACGGGCCGATATAGCACCGATCTCATCTAAGGGCGACGGCGAGATTAATGCCGCAGATACGGCCCAAGCACGACGATATGTGGTCGGACTTGATCCGATACAAGATGCAGGTGGACCGACTGAGGCTGCCAATGTAAATAAAGGACTCTGGTCTGTGTTTGATGACTTATACAACCACTTTGACCGTCGAGAGATACGAATTGAAACAGGGAACTCATCACCGGGTGGCCGCGGGACGATCGAAGTCGAAATCGACTCGGACGGAAATGAGAGTGCGGCGAGCTTTACGCTTGAATTCGATGCAATAACGCTGCTAAATCCACGGGTCTCATTAGGCAAAGAAGCACCTGAAAACTCGATTCTCACGGTAAACTACGATGAGGTAAAAGACGGCAGAATCGGTATATTAATTGATTCCGCCAATTCGACCGCAGCCGGTTCGGCAAGACAATTCATTGTCATCACATTTGATGTCTCCGTGGATGCCCCGAGAGGCGGAACGCCTGTCAGATTTACCGGCACGCTTGCAAGCCAGGCTATTTCCGATACCCTCGGTAACTCGCTCACGGCAAACTATATCGACGGGATCGTTAATATCTCAGACGTTGTACCATACGAGGCCGAATTATCGGGCAGAGTGACGACGGCAGACGGCCGTGGGATCAGGAATGTAATCGTTACAGTTACAAATTCAATTGGTACACAAAGAACCGCAACAACAGGTAGCTTTGGCAGCTACCGGTTCGAGGGTCTTGTGCCGGAACAGGCATATTCAATCGCAGTCAAATCACGACGCTTTCGCTTTACATCCAGGACAATTA
The DNA here is from genome assembly GCA_038257355.1 of Pyrinomonadales bacterium. Taxonomy (GTDB): domain Bacteria; phylum Acidobacteriota; class Blastocatellia; order Pyrinomonadales; family Pyrinomonadaceae; genus OLB17. The sequence continues at coordinate 16,843 of JBBSJK010000020.1, forward strand.
ACCTCTCCGAAAGCCTCGCGGATGTCGATTTTGTGGCTCTCGATGAAGCTGACGTAATCAAGTAATCCAAAATATTTATCTAACCGTTGTCATCGGCCTGATTTTTAAAATTTTTAACGGGATCTTTTCTGCTTCGTCGATCTCAACCGAAGTAGGCCTTTCTGTCGTCTTGAAAGTAAAAGTCTGTACCCGCTTCGTCATATCGATCTTTTGCCTGGATACACCAGATGCCGTTTTAATAAGGATATCGAGTGGCAGGCGGAATACGGCAGGTGTGATCTTATCAATATTTTGAGTTTGTGAGATCGTGAGTGTCAATGTTCGCGTACGCGGCCTGTAAGATTGTTTTACGTCGAGTCTCGGTGCTCCTGCCCCGTAAACCCATTGGTCAAAAAACCACCCGAGATTCTGCCCCGACGTTTCCTCCATTACATTTTTGAGATCGGTCGATTCGACATTTCCAAATTTATGCCGGTTGAGATAGGTATTTACCGCTTTCCAAAACACGGCGGAACCAACCTGTTCGCGTAGTGTATGAACAACGGCACCGCCCTTATTGTAGGTTGTAGAGGGATTGTCGAAAAGAGAGCCAACATCACCAGCCCTTTGATTGAACAGTGCGTGACGTTTGCGGTTAACGCTGTCATCCACCAAAAAAGCAGCCGCATCTGACCGAATTTTGCGAAGGTAATCACCGCGTCCGTTCGCTTTTTCGCGATAAGCCGCCTCCATAAAAGTCGCAAAACCTTCGTTAAGCCATAGCTCAGCCCAATTTTTGCAGGTAACCATATTGCCGAACCAGGAATGCGCGAGCTCGTGCACGACCAGATCTGAAACCGGCCCTTTGCCAAAATCAAAATCTGAGAAAAATATCTCAGTGTCGGCCATCGTGGTTGCGGTTATATTCTCCATTCCGCCAAACTGAAAGTTTGAAACGATTGACTGATCATATTTATTGAATGGATACGCGAAACCGGTCATTTCTTCAAATGCCGCCATCATCTTTCTTGTGTCGCCAAAAGCATTTCTGGCGGTATTTTCTCTGCCGGGATAGACATAAAACCCGAGTGGTATTTCCCCGTATTTGTCCTCGATCTTGACATATTTGCCGATTACGAAAGAGACAAGATAGGTTGAATGCGGAACCGGCATTTTATAGTGCCAGGTCTCTGTACCATCTGCATTTTCGGCCTTGCCAATAAGTTCGCCGTTGCCTATTACTGTCTCGCCTTTTTGGACGGTCAGATATTGCTCGGTCGTAGCCTTGTCACTGGGGAAATCGAACGCCGGGAACCAATGTCTCGCCTCATCAGGTTCGCCCTGCGTCCATATCTGAGCCGAATGGTTGGCACCTTGCGATCTCGTCTCGGCATCAACAAAATACACACCCTTATTTGGCGAGGCAGAGTATTTGAGGCGAATTGTTATGAAATCGTTTGGGCTATAAGCCTTGTCAAGAGTGATAATAACTGTGCGGGCCGTCGCTTTATGAGGCAAATCCAAGCCGGAGGGTTCGAGTTTAACAGATTCAAAAGCGAGATCGACGGCATCGAGTTCAACTGTCCTAAATCCAGCGGTTAAAGGTTTTAACGAGATGGTCGTATCACCAAAAACCTTTTTTTTACTGCGGTCAAAACTTGCACGGATTATGTAATGCTGGGCATCAAATGTCTGCGGCCGGTTAAAATCAGTTCGATTGCTTTGCCCAAATGCAGATATAGCCGTGCTTGCTATAAACAGGCCTATTATTAATAAATTTCTAAGGATTGAAAACTTCATCTTGAAAAATCGCTCCATCTTGATACCGCATATAACTCAGCGTCCTCTGCGTCTGAATAACGCGGAGAACGCTGTGGTCGTTTAATCGAATATCTAGGGATTCAGATATTTTTTGAACCAATCCAGTACCTGACCGTGCCAGAACTCTGAATTTTGCGGCTTTAATATCCAGTGGCCTTCGTCCGGAAAAATTACAAGTTTCGATTCAACACCTTTTAACTGTAATGTGGTAAAAAGCTGCAAACTTTGGTCAACCGGGACGCGGTAGTCGAGTTCTCCGGCGGTAACTAAGGTTGGAGTTGAAAAATTATTGGCAAATTTATGTGGCGACCAGCGGTTATAATTCACCGGATTTTCCCACGGCATTCCCTTAAAATCCCAGTTTACAAACCATATCTCTTCGGTTGAGGTGGCCATACTTTCGAGGTTATAAACACCTGCGTGCGATAAAAGGGCTTTAAATTTGAAACGCGGATCGGTATTGTGCCCGAGTATCCAATCAACCATATATCCACCATAACTTGCACCCGCCGCTCCGATGCGATTTTTATCGACATATGGTTTCCTGGCCATTTCGGCAACGCCATTCATCAAATCGACAAAAACCTTTCCGCCCCAATCGCCTGATATCTCGTCGACAAACTTTTGTCCGTAACTCGTCGATCCGCGCGGATTAGGCAAAAAAACAACATAACCCTGGTTTGCAAAGATCTGAGGGTTCCAACGGTAACTCCAGTTGTCGCTCCATGCACCCTGCGGCCCGCCATGAATGAGAACGATCATCGGATATTTTTTGGCAGGATCAAATCGTGGAGGTTTTACCACGAACCCGTGAATATTTTGCCTCAGAGCACCTCTCCATTCTATTTCCTCTGCTTTTTGCAGGCCGAACGAAGCAAGTGAAGCGGCATTTACTGAGGTTACAGCCGTGACCCCGGTACCATTGGAATTTGCCCGCATTATCTCTGCCGGCGATGTCATTGAGGTTGAGGCGTAAACAAGTGTGCGGCCGTCAGCCGATATGTTCAAATTAGAGGCATAACTGCCAACGTGCAGCCTCTTAACGTGGGTCGCGATCCGTTGGCGAAAATCAGGTTCGACCGGAACGGAAAAAATCGGGCTGCGACCGCGTTCGCCAGCCGTGAAATAAATCGTCTGACTATTGGGTGAAACGACCATTTCGCTAACCTGCTGGTCAAAACCACGGGTCAATTCAACGATCTCGCCGCTCTGCGGGTTATACCGCATTATCCGCCAGCGGTCGGCCTCGAATTTTGGCGTAGCCTGCGACTTAAAGAGCAGATATTTGCCGTCAGGCGTGTAACTCGGGGCGTTGTCGTAGCCATTCATTCCCGCAGTGATATTTCTGGCACTACCGCCAGTAAGTGGCAGAATGTATATATCGCTGTTGGTTGACGTAGCTTCGATCTTGTCAGGATTTCTCAGATAGATAATGCTTGAGCCGTCTGGTGAGAATGTGTAATCGTTGCCCGTCGAAGCCCCATACGGTGGTGAATCAAAATCGCCGGGCGTCACGTCACGGGTCGCTCCGCCACTGCTCGGTACGACAAATACGTGTGAGCGCTTTCGATCACGCCATTCGGCCCAATGTTTGAAGAGCAAACGCTCGGTTACGTGGGCCTTAACCTTACTGTTTTCAGCCTTTTCATCCTCGGCCTTATTGCATTCGTCGGTTGTACATTCGGGATAAACCTCCGACGAAAATGCTATCCATCTACCGTCACGCGACCAAACCGGCCCGCCAGCTCCCGTCGAAATCCGTGTTACCTGTTCTTTATCGTCACCGTCAGGCTTCATCGTCCATATCTGGCCGCCGGTGCTATATGCGACAAGTCTGCCGTCTGGCGACCATCGCGGCCCGCTGCTGGACGCCGCACCGTTAGTGATCTGACGCGGATTGCCGCCATCAATGCCAATAGTGTGGATCTGATTGACTACGCGATTCGCCGCTTTATCGACGACGCCTATAGTAAACGCTATCGTCGTGCCGTCAGGTGAAAGCTGCGGGTCGCTAACCCGTTTTACCCCCAAAAGGTCATTAACATTAAAGGTAAGCTGCGCCGAGACGACGAATGCCGCCAATATCACAAAGCCAAATACTGAAAATATGCGTTTCATAAATGTTCCTGCAATTTAGATGATTGTTTCAATGTTATTATTGCATAAAATTTTATTGGTTCCGAGTTGTGTGTCCATAGTTCAAAATGCGACCCAACTTTCTTTGTTCCTTAGCAACTGATATGATTGTTTTATCCTCGAAAATCGAAATTCGAAACTTTATGCTAAACCGACCACCGCCATATTTTCCTCAAAATCAGCTTTCGCCGCCGGATGAGAATCGATATAAAAAATTTAAGTTCGTCATCGCCGGGCTCATACTCGTCGCCCTTGCTTTGTTGGCGGGCATCGGGATAGGCTTCTTTTATCTTATTAGCTGGCTTTTCTAAAAATTTAGAATAAGAAAAAACACGGACCGGAGATTTCTCTCCGGCCCGTGTTTTTGATGAGATGATCATAAATCGTCGTTAGCGGTCTAGTTCGCCGGGTTTCTCTGTCTCGACATAGCGGCCTTAGCTCGCTCGCCTTGCAGTGCAAGCTGTCTTGCCTGGGGAAGTAGTTCGATCGCCTTTAATAGCTGATTATCATATTCATTAAAGACCTGTGACGATGTCTGAGTGCCAAATGCGGCAGTGACGAGCTCGGTTCGGAGTATACGCTCGATAAATTCACGTTCGCGGTCAATCTGGGCCGGTGCAATTTTGTATTTCTCATTCGCAAATTTCCTAAAAGCAGTATAAATCGATTCACTCATTGGAAAATCGGTCGATTTCAGGTCATAGTCGAAAACAATTGGTTTCTCAACCTTATATGTTTCCAGGCCTTTGACCTTACCGACAACCAGATCAAGCGCAAATGCAAACACCGGAACGGCGATCTTGCTCTGGACGCGGCTCCTCTCATTTGTGATTGTATCAGGTTTTATCGCGACATCGGGGTTTATGCCGCCGCCGCTAAAAACGCTGCGTCCGGTATCGGTTTTGCTTTCGATGCCTTTCGGCTTTGGGGCATCCGCATTCTCATCGCGGAGGCTGCCGCCCTCGGTGTAATAGTTATACAGCTCACCATTTGAATAATCTTTCTGGATCAAACGGCCCGACGGAGTCTCGTATTTGGCGATTGTCAAAAGCAGCATTGAACCGTGATCAAGTGGAAACGGATTTTGAACAAGTCCTTTACCAAACGTGTCTTCCCCCACGATCAGTGCCCGGTCGTGATCCTGCATAGCACCGGCTAGTATCTCAGATGCCGAGGCTGTATTGCGGTTGACAAGTATGACAATCGGCGAGCGGTCAGGTGTGCGATTCTGCGAGCGATATGCGGGCTCGTTTGCCCCTTCCATTCGTCCCTTTTGAGAAAAAACAATCTGTCCTTCGGATAAAAAGGCGTTTGCAACACGATAGGCCTGGCTCACCAGTCCGCCGCCATTATTGCGTAGATCGATCACGATCTGCTGCATCCCGGCGGCACGCAGGCTGCGCATAGCCTGGACAAATTCTCCAAATGTGGTCTGATTAAAACCGCCATTCATATTGATATAGCCGATGCCCGGCCGGATCATATAAGCTTCGCTGATCGACGGCTGCGGCACAGCGCCACGGATAATATTGACAGTTTCTCGTTTGCCTGTTGCCAGTCGTTCGACAACAATCTTGGCAGTTGTCCCCTGAGGACCGCGAAGAACATCACGCACCACGTTAAATGGTTTGCCGAGCATCGACGCACCGTTGACCTCGACGATCTTGTCGCCGTATCTCAGGCCTCCGCGATTCGCTGGTGCTCCGTTGAAAGTCGCTTTGATATAAGTTGCAATAAACTTACCCTCAGCGTCGCTGAGATCGCCAATCGTCGCTCCGATGCCATAATATCTCGAGCTTTGATCGGTCTTGAACTGCTCAAATTCTTTTGCATCAAAGTAGTTAGAATGAGGATCGAGGGCGTGTAGCATCGAGTCGATCGATGATTTAACAACCTCATTGTAATCCAGTGCCTTAGCTCCGCCGCCGTAGTTTTTCTCAATTACTTCGAGGGCTTCCTTCATTTCACGCTGGATCACGCCAACAGTGACGGGCCTGCCAGACGTATCGGCTGTACGATCAGGCTGGATCTTAGCAGTGGTCGACGGGCTTTGTGCAAATCCGGCGGTAGAAAGAAAAAGAATTGTTATGAGGGCGAAAAGGCGAGTATTGCTTTGCTTCACAGATGTCAGATCTCCCAAGGTAAAACTTTTATTGGCCATATTTCAACAGAAAAAGAATAACATCCATTTGAGGAAAAAGCGACGAATTTAGTTGCCTATAACTCTCCATAGAATGAAACTCTCATACTTTTACCACGTAAAGTATTAGGGTAAACTTTGATAATCTTAACCGATCCAAAAACGGAGGAAATTGATTGATGTTGATTCGTATCGTGACCGCGACGGCGGTTTGTCTGTTTCTCGCTATCCGCAGCTGAGAAAAGAAGGTTTAGCGGTTGACGTCAGGGCAAACGGCGGTGGCAATGTTTCTCGAATGCTTATCGAGCGACTGCGACGCAAGGTACTTGCTATAAATTACCGGCAGCATGACCAGGATGGCTCGACCTATCCTGACGGAGCTTTTCCCGGCCCGATGATCGCGTTGCTCAATGAAAATTCGGCCTCTGACGGCGATATTTTCCCTATATGTTTCGCGAGGCTGGTTTTGGCCAACTCGTCGGAAAGCGCAGTTGGGGCGGCGTTGTCGGCATCACAAATCGCGGCAATCTGATAGACGGCGGCGTTGTGAACGTACCCGAATTTGCTTTGGCTAATCCAAAGGGCGAGTATATTATCGAAGGTTACGGCGTTGACCCCGATATCGAGGTCGATAACGATCCGAAATCCGTCATTAACGGAGGTGACCCGCAGCTTGAGCGGGCCGTCACCGAGCTGATGAAAAAGATCGTGACACCGATCAGACTGCCAAAACGCCCGGCGGACCCGATCAGGAACACACAGCAATAAACGATGTCTGATTTGCTTGAAGTAACAAATCTGCGAACCCAGTTCCCGACTCGTGGAGGCCTCGTAAAAGCTGTCGATGGCGTGAGCTTTCGCATCGCAGAGGGGGAATTGCTAGGCCTCGTCGGCGAATCGGGCTGTGGCAAATCTATAACGGCGCTTTCGATAATGCGTTTGATTTCACCGCCCGGCAAAATTGTAGGTGGTTCGATTAAATTTAAGGGCGAAGAAATAACAACGGCGACGGAAGATGTTCTGCGTAATATACGCGGCAACGATATCGCGATGATATTTCAGGACCCGATGACGTCACTTAATCCGGTTTTTAAAGTTGGCGAGCAGATTGCCGAGGCCCTAAGACTGCATCGTAACCTCGACAAAAAACAGGCGTGGGCAGCGGCAATTCAGGCGATGAAAGAGGTCTCTATACCGTCGCCCGAACGCCGTGTTAACGACTATCCTCACCAACTTTCAGGCGGAATGCGGCAGCGTGTGATGATCGCTATGGCCCTGGCGTGCGATCCAGAATTGTTGATCGCCGACGAGCCCACAACGGCGCTCGATGTGACAATACAAGCACAGATACTCGAATTGCTTGACGAATTGCGACTTTCGCGAAAACTTGCCGTTCTGCTTATTACGCACGATCTGGGTGTTGTCGCCGAGGTTGCCGATCGCGTTTGTGTGATGTACACGGGAAAGATCGTCGAGGAATCAGGCGTAGTTGAATTATTCCAGAATCCTAAACATCCTTATACTCGCGGTCTGCTGCGTTCAGTGCCGAAGTTAACGGATGCCGGATCGGGAAAAGCTATTCGCCTGCAAACAATCGAAGGAACCGTGCCAAGCCCGACAAATCTACCATACGGTTGTCATTTCGCCCCGCGTTGCGAACACCGTATGGACATCTGCGTCGAAGGCGAAATACCGCTTACCGTCTTACCCGACGGTGTAAAAGTGCGTTGCGTTTTGCACGATCCGGCCCAAAAGTTTAATGTCGCGAGAGAGAGAACATTATCCGCCGAGGCATAGACCCGCACTTAGTTTAGTAATAATGGAAAACTCGGTTAAAACTCAAAAAGAAACCCTTCTCGAGGTCCGCAATCTCGTCAAGCATTTTCCGGTCGATAACAGTGATGACGTTGTGCAGGCGGTCGATGATGTTTCGTTTGATATTATCTCGGGTGAGACGCTGGGCCTGGTCGGTGAATCGGGCTGTGGCAAATCGACCGTGGGTAGATGTTTGCTGCGTCTGCACGAGCCGACGAGCGGGAAAGTCATATTTGAGGGCCGGAACATTGTTGGATTGAAAAACAAAGAAATGCAGGCCCTGAGACGTGAGATGCAGATCATCTTTCAGGACCCGTATGCCAGTCTCAATCCTCGCCTCAGCATTCGGTCAATCATTACTGAGCCGCTAAAAATACATAACATCGGCAATAAAGCGTCGCAGAACGAGAAGGTCGCTGATCTGCTCCAAAAAGTCGGGATGGACCCGAAATACGCCGACCGCTACCCGCACGAATTCTCAGGCGGACAGCGGCAGCGTATCGGGATTGCGAGGGCTTTGGCGTTAAATCCTAAGCTTATAATCTGTGACGAGCCGGTATCGGCGCTCGACGTATCGGTTCAGGCCCAGGTCGTCAATCTGCTGCAGGAATTGCAGGACGAATTCGGCCTGACTTATCTCTTTATTTCACACGGTCTGGCGGTGGTCGAGCATATTTCTGACCGTGTTGCGGTGATGTATCTGGGCAAGATCGTCGAGATCTGCGACGCCGGTGAATTGTATGAAAAGCCCCTGCATCCCTACACACAGGCTTTACTTTCAGCGATTCCCATACCCGATCCGAAACACAAGCGCGAACGGATCGTGTTAAAGGGTGACGTGCCGACGCCGATCAATCCACCATCTGGTTGCCGTTTTCGTACGCGGTGTCCAATTGCCATCGATGAATGTGCAAAAATCGATCCTGAGCTACGCGAGATCACGTCCGGTCATTTCGCAGCGTGTATTCGAATCAATGGATACGAAACCGCTCTCACTAAAGTTGAAACAAACCGTGATCGGTCATCGTAGGTTATTTTGTAATTCGAAAACCAAAAACTTAAAGAGGGAACTATGAATCGTATAGCTGGAATCATCGTTGCGGCCATCGGTCTGATCGTCGCTATATTGAGCATCACGGGGGTCGTTCGCGGATTGACACCAACCGGAGTGATCATGATCCTGTTTGGCGGCCTGATCATCGGTCTCAGTTTTATCGATAAACCTGATGCCGAGGGAACCGAGAGAATGTCCACACCGGCTACGCTCGGCAATATCTTTTTTGCTCCGAGCGAGGTTTTTCAAAATCTTCGCCGGCATCCGCGATGGTTGGTTGCTCTGCTTTTGATGTCAGTCCTTTCAGCAACTTACTCCAATCTTTTTCAATATCGTCTCGGGCCAGATCGGGTGGCAAATTTTTCGATCGACAAAACACTTGAGATGCCTATGATCAGCGGTAGCGAAGCCGCAAAACAGGGCGTCGAAGACGGCCGTGCACAAGCTCTCGCCGATAACAAAAACCCAGTCATGAGAGCAGCAAATGCAGTTACGAGCTTTGCCGGATCGGCATTCGCTTTTGCATTTCTCGCATTAATATTTCTCCTTTTTGCGATGGCGATGGGCGGGAAGATAAATTTTTGGCAGGCGTTTGCCGCCGCTGTTTATGCTGCTCTGCCATTTAGCATAATACGCTTTGTGCTAAACACAATAATTTTGTTTATCAAAGATCCGAGCGAAATCCACCCGATCCTCGGCCAGCAATCACTTATTCAGGACAACCTTAGTTTTCTCGTTCTACCGTCCGAAAATCCTGCGATATATACACTGCTCGCATCATTTAGCGTGCTCGGATTTTATTGGCTGTGGCTTAACGCTATCGGATTAAAGAATGCCGGTGAAAGGGTATCGGGAACCGTTGCATGGAGCGCATCTATTATAGTCTTTATTTCCCTGGTCATCTTCGGCGTCGCAATTACTGCGTTATTTCCGAGTTTTATCAGCTAGTTGGGCTAGTATATAAAGAATTAAGAATTAGACCTGTATAGAATAATTTTGCCCGCGAAAAAGACGCGAAAGAGAAAATCATCTCATTCGCGTCTTTTCGCAAGCAAAATTCCTGATGCGTAACTGGATCAATTAAACAAGAGTAAAAGTTACGGATAAACAAATACTATTACCCTCACGAAAGGTACATCCTTTCTTAATCTTGATTCAAATTAGATCTATTCGTATCTCAACGATTCGATCGGATCGAGCCGGGCCGCCTTCCAAGCGGGCCAGATTCCGAAAATTACACCGATACCGACGCTGGCAAAAAATCCCGCGACTGGAGCCCACCAGGGAACGTAAGACGGAAAGACGAGACTGACCAATAGCGTGAGAGCCCAGCCGATAGCCAGCCCAACCAGACCGCCAAAACCGGTCAGCGTCGCCGCCTCGATCAAAAATTGGAGCAAAATATCGCTCTTTTTTGCCCCTACGGCTTTGCGGATACCGATTTCACGAGTCCGCTCGGTGACGGAAACAAGCATAATGTTCATCACGCCGATACCGCCGATCATCAGGCCGATTGACGAAATGACGATCATAGCCAGCGCAACGCCGGCGGTGATTGATTGAAATTGATCGATGATACTGTCGGCGGTTGCCGTCGCGAAATTATTTGGCTTGCCATACGCGACCTGGCGTCTGACCCGAAGCAAATCTTCTATCTGATCCCTCGCCTCTTGCAGCCGTCCCTCGCGAGCAATAGCCAGAATAAAAATGTCATCAGCCCTTGGCTTGATACGCTGAGCCGCGTGAAACGGCAAAAAGATGGTATTGCTTTCGTCGTTGTTACCGCCGCCGCCGCCGAAGAGCTGTTCCTTTTTTTGCAAATGGCCGATAATCAGAAAGGCTCGGCCATTTATCTCAAGAGTTTCACCAACCGGCGATTCGTAAGGGAAAAATGTCTCTTTTACGGTTTCGCCGATCAGGCAGACATCCCTTTTTGCATCGCTTTCCGCCTGATTAAACCATCTGCCCTCGATGAGGATCTCAGTTCCAGCGAGTTCGATTTCAGGCAGCGTTCCGCTTAATTGAATATTCTGTGTCTGTTTGCCCTTTGCAGACACAATTGTACGGTTGCCAAAAAAGCCGCTCGATACATTCAAAAATGGTACGGAAGTTTCGACCTCTGAAAGCTGTCGCAGAGCAAGAGCGTCATCAAGTGTGAGATCAGGCCGCATCCGTATCTCACGCGATGGACGTCCAAAACTGATGCCGATGTCGCGTTTATAAATAAATATTGAGCGCGTGCCAAATGCTTTTACCTGTTCCTCCACCGCGAGCCCGATGCCGCTGATGATAGACGAGATCAGCATCACGGTTATGACGCCGACTACCACGCCGATTATCGTCAAAAACGAGCGAAGCTTATTGCCCCGCAGCGTGGCGAGTGCCATCTTCAGATTCTCGTAAAATGGGCCGGTAACCAGTCTCATATCAATCTGCCCGCAATGCCTCTATTGGATCGAGTCGAGCCGCTTTCCACGCGGGAAAAAGACCAGCGAGGATGCCAACGAACGCCGATACGCCGATAGCAATAACGGCGGACCACCACGGTATGCGTGTTGGAAATACAAATGCCGTAATTATATAGCCGATAATAAGAGCGAGAATGAGCCCCATCAGACCGCCGAGTGCCGAAAGCATACCGGACTCGAACAAAAACTGACGGAGAATATCGGACTGCCGGGCCCCGAGCGATTTGCGTATCCCAATTTCCTTGGTTCGTTCGGTGACCGCAACGAGCATAATATTCATAATGACAATCGCACCGACCATTAGAGCGATCGCAGGTACAACCAGAATGACTATTGAAATCGTTCCGAAAAGGCTGTCGCGCAAACCACTGATAGCATCCGGGGTGACTATACCAAAATTATCCTTTTCGCCTGTCGGGACTTTTCGCTTGATGCGCATCAGCGTACGGACCTCATCGACCGCGATCGCTATACTCACGCCCTCTTTTGGTGTCGCGATGAAATGTGGAGCACGTCCCCAGCGAAGGCCGCCAAAATTATCGGAAAAAGTTTGAATCGGAACTTGGACAAAATTATCCTGCGGAAAACCAAAGACCGTGCCTTTTGCGGTTTGTATGCCGATGATCCGGTACGGAATGCCGCGAATCGATATCTCGCCGCCAAGAGCATCGCCCTGCGGAAAGAGGTTAGTTGCAATGTCCCGCCCAATATACGCGACTCGCATCGAATTGTCGTTTTCAGCGTTAGTAAAATAGCGTCCCTCAGCTATATCGAGATTTTCTATATCGCGTATCGCAGGCTCGGCTCCAGTTATCGAAACTTCCTCTAATGTTTCTGAACCACGGCGGACATCGCGGGATGTGTTGCCGGCCTTTGCGGCGATGCTTTCGATTAACTGTGCATGCTCGCGGACAAATCTCAGCTCGTCAAAGCTAAGTTCCGTATTACGCCGTTGTGCCGCTGCGATTGTGTCGGTGTCTTTAAAATCGTCGAAATTAAAGCGTTGGATTGTAAAAGTATTCGACCCGATCCCGGCGACCTTTTCATCCACATACGAATTAAAACCCTGCAGCAGCGACAACACGACCATAAACGCCGTCATCCCGATTATCATGCCGAGAAGTGTCAGAAATGACCTCAGCTTGTGAGACCAAATTGCCGCCATAGCAAGTTTTAATGTTTCCGATAGATTCATACGCGCTTACGCTATTATACGAAAGTTTGGCGAAAGAGGTTAGAGTAAATCGTAATTGTCAGATGTGTGGAGTTAAAAATAATGTTGGAAGTAAACTGAAAGTCACTCAATCCTCATACTTATTGCGCTCGCCTCGCATTCTCAGTACATCAGCGTAATCGAATTCATTTTGCAAGTCTTTAATCAAATAGACAGCGTATTCACCAAGAACATTTTGAATATTTGTTATGACTTTTTCCCGATCGACGAGATCACTTTCCTGCAAAAGCCATATCAAATCAAGTTGATCTTTTGATCTGCCAGCCAGATGCTTTATGACCACAAGCCACTCAGGAGAGATAACTCTAATTCCATTTTTGATCTCAATAGCATCAGCCAGCGCGTGGGAATAAAATTTTGCATTGTCGTCGTTTCTAACGATCCAGTCGACCGTTATAATATCTTCACCGACCTCTACAAGATAACTTTCTCCGCCAAAGGATAATTTCCGCTGGCTTTTGAGATCAAGTACATCTGTTGCGATGAGATCTACATCAGTCGTCGCTCGCACGTAACCGTAAATATGCATTGCCATTCCGCCGGCAAATGCCCATGAAATATTAGATTTTGTTGCGATTTCAGCCAATTTCAATCCGGCATCAATTCCGGTTTCAGTCGTGACCGTTTTAATTTTGCTATTACGGTCTATTAGCTGCTCAAGATCTTCATGCCTCATTTGGTTCTTTCATCTTTCTCTATCAGCCCATCGCGGATGGTGATGATCCGGTGTGCCCGCTGGGCGATCTCAGGCTCGTGGGTGACGAGGATGATCGTGTTCCCGTCGGCATGAAGCTTTTCAAAAAGATGCATTATCTCGACGCTCGTTTTTGAATCGAGAGCACCGGTTGGTTCGTCAGCCAGGAGAATTGAGGGATTATTTACGAGGGCACGGGCGATAGCAACACGTTGTCGCTGTCCACCCGATAGTTCGTTAGGACGATGGGTAACCCGGTCTCCGAGTTCGACCGACTCCAGCGTCGCAGTCGCGCGGTCGTGACGCTCAGCGGCCCGCATTCCAGCGTAAATCAATGGCAATTCTACGTTATGCAGGGCAGTTGCACGGGCGAGCAGGTTGAATGTCTGGAAAACAAAACCAATTTCCTTGTTGCGGATACGGGCCAGTTCGTCGTCGGACATATCCGAAACGAGGTTACCGTTGATCCAGTATTCGCCCTTCGTTGGGGAATCTAGACAGCCGATGAGATTCATCAACGTCGACTTACCGGAACCCGACGGGCCAATTATCGCTAGGTATTCGTTCCTTTTTACCTCAAACGAAACATCCCTAAGTGCGTGCAGTTCCTCATTGCCCATCTGGTAAGTCTTCCAGATGTTTTTCATGCTGATCAGAGCTTCGCCCGGTTCTGGTGATGCTGTTGCCGGCGAGACGCCATTGCCGTTTTCTTCTTCCATAAATCTGTACATACCGATCGAGAATGAGTTTTAAAGCAAAGACGCTAATCCATTAACACAAACTTCGCAAGGGGAGACACAAAGGCCACAAAGTGTTGATATTTAATGATTTATTTGTGTGCCTTGTAATTAAATGATCTATTTTTAGATATGCCCTCAATGTAAGATAGACAATTAGGAGCCTTGGTGTCTTTGCGTTAAAAATCCTCAATTTAAGTCCTGCCTGCGTTTTCGCCTTCTTTCTTTATTTGTTTCTTTACGATCGCGCCGTCTTTTATCGTGTTTAGTATTCTGCTGGGCCCTGTGATGACCTCATCGCCCTCTTTCAGGCCGCTGGTGATTTGTCTGTCAGATTCACCGATGATACCCGTTTCGACCTCGACAAATTTAGCTTTATTGCCATCAAGTATAAAAACTCCTGTAATCATCTTCGGTTTGTCAGACGCAGGTGGAGCATCGCCTTGCAGAGTCGGTGATGGCTGGCCTTCAGGTTTCTTTTCGATTACGGCCTGGAGCGGGATGGCGATAGCGTTTTGAACAGTATTGGTCGTAATTTCCGCAGTTGCGCTCATGCCCGGGCGGAGTCCGACTCGAACCTCCTCAGGCAGATCTACCATTTTAATAACGACTCTGAACTCCTTTGCTTCCTGGACATTAATGTTTGTCGAAAGCCCGCCGCTCGTCTGTGATTTTCCAAGCGCCAGAGGTGTTTTTTGTATTACTTCGCCGACGATCTCACGGTCGCCAAAGGCGTCAACCTTGATCTTGGCCCTTTGTCCCACCTCGACCTTGTCGATTGAGGTCTCATCAACCTTTACCTCAACGTTTATCGACGACATATCGGCAATCGTCAAAAGAGCTGTCGTCGAGAGGCCGGCAACTGCAAACGTTCCCACTTTTGATGGGATCTCAGCGATCACACCATTAATCGGCGCAACCTGCATCGTCTTGTCACGTTGGCTGCGCTGGCCTCGCAATACTGCAGATTGTTGATTTGCCCGGGATTGACTTGACGAAACGCTCAGATTTGCCGTCTCGACCGCTCGACGCGAATCACGCACCGCCACCGCCTGTTGATTAACACGTGCGGTTGCATCACGGATAGAGAGTTTTCGCGACTCAAGGTTTGCTCTGGTGGTCGCAATCGCCGCTTTTGCGTTATCAACACGATCTTTCGACTCATCATAAACTGCCCTGGAAAGCACTCCACTCTCTAGCAGTTGGGCATTACGATTTAACTCGCGATTTGCCGCATTTAATTCCACTTGGGCCCGGTCTACATCGGTCTGGGCTGTTACAACTCCCTGACGGGCGGAGTCCACGGCGACCTCGGCTACGTTTAATTGCTGTTGTGACTGTGCAAGCTGATTCTGTGCGGCTGTTACTTGCGATTGCGAGACCCGGACGTCATCCTGTGCACCCTGAAAAGCCGCCAACTGTGCGTCCGTATTAGACTGGAGCTGGTTGGGGTCGAGTCGGACAAGCGGCTGGCCGAGTGTTACCTGGTCGCCCTCTTTTACATATATCTCCTCAATCCGCCCCTGAACTTCACTCGTGAGGTTCATAAACTGAATCGGGCGCACCTCACCCGAAGAGGTTACGGTCGAGCGCAATTCCGGACGAATCTCAACCTTTACGACCGTAACCTCCGGTGTGTCCGTTCGGGTCGCAAAAATACTTCCGATTATGATTGCCACCAACAAGACGGCCGCGATGGCGCCAATAATTATTTTGGTTTTACGGCTCAATGCCATATTTTAATGTTCCTCTCAAGAATAAAGTCTGTGTTATCAGTAGTATAACTAACTAATGCGATGTTACATCGCATCAAATAACTATTACGACGCATTTTTTGTCATTGTTTCACAAAAGTTACTTTCATAAAACCTGATCGGGTGTTCGAAATAGTTTTTTTTTCAAAATGAGTACGATAAATACTCAACTTAGGCAAAGAGCTAGCTTTACCATAAAATCACACGAACCTACATTAAACATTTGACGTAAATATGCGGTAGAATTACGATTTACGTACGACCGCGTAGAATGTAAAATACTTGCTTGTGAGATATACGGCTCAGATGGCCAAACGGACGAGCGATAAAAAACAATGATCAGATGCGCAGCATGCCAAACGGCAAATCTTGATACATCCCATTTCTGTGACGAGTGCGGAAGCAGATTAGTGGCCCCGCCGGCTGTCGAACCGCCGCCCAACTATGTACCGCCGCCCGCGAGTTCTTACTCGCGTCCGGTGAGTGTGACATCGCTCGGTATTCCGCCTGTTAATTTTGAAGCCGAGAATGTACAACCGTCTGCTATCGAGAAAAGTTCAGTATCGGGTGTCGCTCACGCCTCTTTGGTTATCGAGCGCGGCGATGTGCCGGGAACTGAATTTCGACTGGTAAATGACGAATCCACCATCGGCCGCTGGGACGCGGACAACGGGGTCTTTCCGGATGTAGATCTCGACGCACACGATTCGGATGCCAAAGTGTCACGCCGTCACGCCCGAATAGTGCGAAACAACGGTTCATATTTTATCGAAGATCTCGGTTCGACAAACGGCACATATGTAAATCGCGGACGACGGTTATTGCCCGGCAACGCTCAATTGCTGGGTGACGGCGACGAGGTTATTGTGGGAAAAACGTTTTTGCGTTTTCAAATTACGCACTAGTTTTGAATTCTTTTTAATTTAATAGAAAAGATAAAAAATGCCCCTCTGTCATGAATGCGACTTCGATGTCGCCGACAACACTTCATTCTGCCCGATGTGCGGTGTCGCTCAGCAAGTCGCCGCGCCCGTTGAGCAGATTGCGGAACCACTCGAGGCCGAAAATTTCGATGAAATGACTTCTGATCTTCCAACCGAGGAATCCTTTGATCTCGAAGATGAAATCCCTGAAACACCACCTGAGGCCGAGAACACTGACGAATATTCCGCCGATCTGATAGATTCTGATACAGAAGTAGCGTCTACCGAAGATGATCAAATAGAGATAGAGCTTGATGAAGATGCCGAAGAAAATGTCATCGCCCAAACCGATCAGTCCGATGTAATCGATGAGATTGAGATTTCACAAGATGAGATAGAGAGTTCAGGCAATTTACAGCCAGATAACAAAACTGTTGATAAGGTTTCAGAAGAATATAAATCTACTGCAGAACCTGAAGTAAAGATCGATACAAACGATTTCGACAAACAGACCTCAGCCTCCGGGGCGGTCGCCGCAGTTGCAGCGACCTCTGCTGTCGGCGAGACCTCTCATCCCATCGGCGGCGGACCGACTGACGGTAAAAGTCCTGGATTAAAGCCTTTAAGCGAAGGCACGCTGCTCAATTCACGCTATGAGATAGTTCGTAAAATCGGCGGCGGCGGCATGGGGGCCGTCTATCTCGCCTGCGATCAAAATCTCGGGGGCATCGAGCGTGCGGTAAAGGAAATGGTGCAGTCTAGCATCGATGAAGACCAACAGAACAAAGCCGTTGAGGATTTTAAGCGCGAATCGACGATCCTCTCCACGCTCGATCATCCGTCGATACCGACTATCTACGATTATTTTTTCGATCATTTAGAAGGCCGTTTTTATCTGGTGATGAAATATATCTCAGGCGGCGACCTCGCGGCCCGTCTGAGATCGACACCTGGCGGCCGCCTTGACGAAAAGACCGTCACCGAATGGGCGGTCCAGGTTGCCGATGTGCTGGCGTACCTTCACGGCTTGCCGACGACAATCGTTTATCGCGATCTCAAACCGTCTAATATTATGCTCGACGGCAACAGCGGTCGTGTAATGCTGATCGATTTTGGTATCGCCCGTTCGATAAATCAGGAGGAAAAAGGTGTTACCGCGGTCGGTACAATGGGATATGCCCCGCCGGAACTGTTCTCAGGCCAGGTCGAACCGCGTTCTGATATCTACAGCCTCGGCTCCACGATGTTTCACCTGCTGACCGGGGCCGATCCGCAAAATAATCCGCTGCTGATATTTGATTTTCAAAAGAATCCGCGACCGCGCCAATTAAATCCACAGCTATCCGATCAGATGGAACGCATCCTGATGCGATCGGTCGAATACAATGCCGATAGCCGATTCCCGTCGGCCGATGAATTGCGGCAAACTCTCGTACAGCACCTTGAGAACCTTAAAACTGGCCAGATTACACACGGTGTCACCGAGATTCCGGCTGCTGTCAGCCTAGCGAACCAAAGCGTTTTCTGCGGCTTCTGCGGCCAGCGAATTGTCGCTACCGATCTGTTCTGTGCGTTTTGCGGGGCCAAGCAGCCAATTGCCCAGCAAGGCGTCCATGCCGAGATTTATCCACGTTCCGCTGCGACGGCCAAGCTGGTCATCGACGGCACCAGCGAACTCGATACACCCGTTTTTTCGCTCGAAAAGAACGAAAACCTGTTGGGCCGCCGCGACCCGCAATCAAATATCTTTCCCGAGGTCGATCTTTCAAAATTTGATCCGCAGACAAAAATTTCCAGGCGGCACGCCCGGATTTGGCGTAAGGACGGTAATTTTTTGGTCGAGGACCTTGGCTCGTCAAATGGCACGATCCTGATTGCAGGCATGAGCGATTCGGTTCGTCTTCAGCCGCGTCAGCCGCACCCGCTCTCCAGCGGCGACCGCATTCGTCTAGGCGATACGACATTACATTTTTTGATGGGTTAGTTCCACAAATTTTACCTTATGGCCTCAGCCGCAAAGCGAGCAGTTCCAACCACCAAATCATTCCAGGCGGAAAAGATCGTTGACTTTTCCCCGGAGCGGCTTAAAGCGCCTTTTACGTTGCGCTGTGCCGCGCTGTCAGTCGATTATATAATTTTGCTCATTTTCCCGGTCGGCTGGCTGGCTCTGGGCAAAATCCTCGGCGAGGGCGGCTCCGTCGTGATCGGTGCAACGATCTGGGTGATCGGGTTACTTTTTTTCCTGGCCAATTTTTTAGTTTTACCTTTATTTCGCGGCCAAACTCTAGGCAAAATGCTGACCGGTCTGACGATTCTAAATGTTGACGGCACTAACCTCAGTATTGGCACTGTGCTTTTGAGAAATACCGTCGGCTATCTCGCGACGGTTTTAACGCTTGGCATCGGTTTCCTAATCTCGGCGGTCAATAATAGCGGCCGTTCGCTCCACGATTTTATCGCCGGCACCGTCGTCGTCCACGGAAACAAGAAGCAAGTTGAGAGGGAATCTTAACGCAAAGTCGCAAAGACGTAAGGAAAGAGCAGAAAACAATTAATTTTTTACATTTATACAATCTCAAATGTACATTCTCAATTCTTTTGCATCTTTTCGTTAAAAATATTTTTTTTGAAAATTTTTGAAGTATCTTTAATTAATTTTTCTTTCCTTTGCGACTTTGCGTTAATATTCCGTGTAAATATATGGCCCATTTGATCGTCAACCACGCCAGCGGAAACGCGGACAAATTCCCGATCGCACGTCTCCGTACGACCATCGGCCGCTCAGCCCGTGCCGATCTGTGCATTCCGGACGCGTTTGCATCACGCCTGCATGCCGAGATCAGGCAGGAGGGCGATTCGTTTTGGCTGGTCGATCTCGGCTCGGCCAACGGGACACGTCTCAACGGATCTGCAGTCACAACGACAATGCCGCTTTTATCCGGCGGTGAAGTTCAGATCGGTGAGACCCGCATCCAGTTTGAAAGCGAGGCCCGCCCGCCTGTCAGCATCGGCTCGACGCTCGTTTCAGACAGCACCTCAGCTCTCGATCCGACCACGACGATCTCGTTAATGGGCCGCCGCAACCCAACGACCGAGATACTCGATTCGTCGATGTCCAGCCGCAACGATCTGCTCGGATTGATAAGTAAGGTCGGCATAGCTCTGCTGTCATCGAGCGGGCTCGATGATACGCTCGACCAAGTTGCAACGCTCGTTTTCGATGCCGTACCAGCCGAGCGCGTCGTAATCATGCTGCGCGACGAAAACAACGCCGATGAAATGCTTATCAAGGTCGCGCGTCATCGCGGCAGTGACACGCGAATCGGCGAGGTCCGCGTCAGCCGGGCGATCATGAATGAGGTCGTAACAAACGGAAAATCCGTGCTCACATCAGATGCCCAGCAAGACCCGCGTTTTGCCAGCCAAACCATTATTTTGCAAGGAATTCGCTCGGTTTTGGCGGTCCCGATGAGCGTCGATGAACGCCACGTTTTTGGCATTATTTACGCCGACAGCCCGACGCATCAGGCGAGTTTTACGAGCGAGCATTTAGATATTTTGACGACGCTTGCCTCAGTCGCGTCGATCCGCGTCGAAAACGCCAGCCTCCTCGACGAACGCATCAACCGCGAACGCATGGAACGCGAATTGGAACTCGCGACCGAGATCCAACAGCGTTTCCAGCCCGAAGGCCCGCCTACCGTCGAAGGCTATGATTTTCAGGGCATCTCGTTCTCGTGTTACGAGATCGGCGGCGATTATTACGATTTTATTCCGCGTCACGACGGTACGATGCTCGTCGCGCTCGGCGATGTTTCGGGCAAGGGAACATCGGCGTCGCTGCTGATGTCCAGCCTTCACGCCGCGATACACGGCCAGGTTGCCGCCCGTACTCCGCTCGATCAGCTCGTCACCGCCGTCAACGTCTATCTCGCCAACAATACGCCGGCAAACCGTTTTATCACGCTTTTTGCCGCCGAATTAGATCCTGCGACCGGCCAACTGACATTTATAAATGCCGGCCACAATCCGCCGCTCATCGGCCGGGCCGATGGCACACTCGAACTCCTCGCCTCAGGCGGCCTGCCGCTCGGCCTCATGGATTTTGCCGAGTACGAGACCGGCCACGCCCAGCTCAACTCCGGCGATGTCCTGTTTATCTATTCCGACGGCGTCTCCGAGGCAAACAACCTCAACGAAGACGAATTTGGCATGGACCGCCTCCAAAACGTCATCAGCTCAAACGTCGCCCGCTCCGCCTCAGGCATCCGCGACAAAGTCGAAGCCGCCCTCTCAGAATTCACCGGCACCGCCGACCCAAATGACGATATTACACTTGTGATCGTGAAGAAGCTTTAGACTGGAGAACAAGCTTCATTGCTTTATTGCTGAAAGCATTAGATTTTTAGAGCTCTCCCCCTTGCAAATAACAGATAATAATTCGTGCTGCACGCCGCTTTTAACCGTTTGGAGGATCCTCTTTATTGGACTTTGCCCCTACGATGAACCACGTTTACAACGCTACTCCGATTTCAAACTGTCCCGACGCGATACGTTAAAACTTGTTGACCCAGTGCGTCAAAATACCTTAAGATTATAAATGGCGTTACTTCTCGCCTCCCCGCCATGCCGTTAAAATCTAAGAAAGTTAGTCTTATCTTTTTCGTTATCGTTACCTTGCTGCTTGTCGGGCTGGTACCGCTTGTGCTGACTGGTTGGCTTCTTTCGGATAAGAGCGGCCGTGAGCTGCGTTCGGCTGAGAACAGATATCAGATCCAACTCGTACAGGAAAAAGCCCGGCAGATCGAGATATTTGGCCAGCGATACAGCTCGGTGGTCAGCAGCCTTTCAAACGGGCTCGAGCTCGCCAACGACCCCGCTGTTATCTCATCAGCTCAAACGGAGAGGAAATTAGGATCGATACTACGCGATAATCCGGAGTTGCTAGCCTTGTATGTAAAACCTGCGAATGAAGAATCGCTGATCGTCTTCCGGGCCGAAGGCCTGAGCCGCAGTGATGTCGAGACTATCTCAGCCGAGGCCGCCGCCACCGCCACTCTTACCAATGGCAAAATAATTGTCGGCGAGCCGAAAAAGATCGAGACAACAGGGCAATTCGTCATGTCATTTGCCACCGGCGTCAGTCTCGACGGCTTAAACGAAGCCAGGATAGTCGCGATCGCGTCGCTGCAATCTATATCGCAAGGTGTGGTTGGCGTAAACACCGCAAAAGAAGAAGATCTGTGGAATCAGGGTTTGCCGATAGTGTTCGTTGTCAACCAATCGGGAGAAACACTGTTTCACCCTGACCCGACAGTCACGTCATTGAAAAAACCGATGACCGATCTCAGGATCGTAAATGAATGGCTCGAATCGGGAGTTCAGGTCCAGTCGGCATTGGTGCCGTTCTCGGCAAATTTTAACGGCACCACCCGCGAAATGATCGGTGCCTATTCCACCGCTCAGCTCGCCAACGGTTACAACGTCGGCGTCATCACCATGCAGGACGAATCCCGTGCTCTCGCCTCCGTCGGCGAAATGCGAACTCAGGCATGGCTGATCAGCCTGGCGTTTGCCGTTCTTGCATTGATCATCGGCGTGATCGGCGCACGGTTTATGACATCACCGCTTCTGCGACTCGTAACCGCCGCTAAACAAATCGCCGCCGGTGATTTCTCCTCACGCGTAGAAACAAAGAACATCACCGAGATCGGCACGCTCGGCGAGACATTTAACCTCATGACCGATAAGGTCGAGGAACAGATCGTCGGTCTCGCCAAAGCAGCGGAGGAAAATCGCGAGCTTTTTGTCGGGACGGTCAAAGCACTCGCTGCTGCTATTGACGGCAAAGACAAGTACACACGTGGCCATTCCGAGAGAGTTTCGCGTATCTCGGTTGCCATCGGCAAGCGAATGGGGATGGAAGCCGAAGAGCTCGAAACGCTCCGCATCAGTGCTTTGCTGCACGATGTGGGCAAGATCGCGGTAGATGACGCGATCCTCAAGAAACCCGCCGCTCTCACGGAAGAGGAATTTGAGATCATGAAGACCCATCCGATGAAGGGTTACAAGATCATGTCGCAGATCCCCGCGATGAAAGAATTTCTGCCCGGAATGGTCATGCACCACGAAATGGTCAACGGTAAAGGCTATCCGCACGGCCTGTCTGGCGACCAGATACCGCTGCAGGCAAAGATAGTTTCAGTCGCTGACACGTTTGACGCGATGACGATTGACAGACCATATTCCAAAGGAATGGAACTTCCCGCCGCGCTTGAGAGACTCCGTAGTTTTGTCGGTACGCGGTATCAATCCGAAGTCGTCGAGGCTCTAGTTGACGCCTGCAACGCCGGAGAAGTCGCCAACGGGATTGTCCGTCAGCTCGCCGCGATCCGCGCAACCGCCGCAGCCGAGACGGAAGACGACAAAGTCGAACTCGAGATCCCGGTGAGGCTCGTTGCGTAAGCGTTGCCGACAAGGTCGCGGATGTCGCCGGATTTTACGTGGCCGCTATTGACCTCGACGATGACGCGTTTTACTTTGCCCGAATTGACGTCAACAAAAACCTTGATACCGTCAATGTCTTTGTCCGAACCTTTCTTGCCCATTCGCCCAACGATTGAATTGACGTGGGGCGAAACCGCCACCACACAAGCTAAGGTAAACCACGCAACGCGATAACAAAACCGCTGTTTCGCCGTCACGTCCAATGATTTGTTATATGGCGCGGCTATTGTAACCATTCACTTTTAGCCTTGTTTCTTCTTCGGCAACTGTGCGCCTTCGTGAGTCTGCTGTATTTGTTCTTTGTAAGTCTTAGCGTCGCAAGTGCCGACTACTTCTGCAATCGTTTCAAGCGGCAGCTCATCGGCTTGCAAAAAATTGATACAACTCTTTCCGCCTTTGAGTTTTTTGTCCGACGCATCCAATTTGGCTTTCAGTTCCGGGAACACATACATCGGCATCAGGTGAAGGCTGATATAGTTCTTCTGACTAGCGAGCGCGACATACATCTCGCCGTCAGCGGCAAACGACAAGAACTTGGGACTGATTTGTTCCGTGTAACCTTTCGGTATGTTCTCTCGCACAACTTGCCACACTCGTTTGACAGCATCTTTTCTGTCAGCCGGTAACCCAGCAAGGTAATCATCAAAAGAAAAGTTTTGCTCTGCCATTATAATATCCTCTAAAGTTTAGTTCGCACATTACAAAAAGGTGAAGCCATATAACTTATGATTGAGCGGAATGGTTCCGCATAACATTTTGTATATTATCCCGAATCATTCTTGATAACACGCATATTTGGTGTATTGTCTGGAAACATTCCAGATAACAACCTTGTATTTGGAAAGAAGATATACGACCTCTCTCATCTTTACAAGAAAATCAGACCATCAAGCGGTGCAACCTTCGACAGCGTTCATCGAACCCAAGTTTAGGCGGACGGCCATCATCACGAGATAGGCCATCATTTGGTTTTCGCCGATGAAGGAGCGAAAGGCCTGGGCATTTCGGAAACCTTGTAGGCGCCTCGCGGGATGAGATCGTCGGAGGTCGCGGATGTCTCCGGATTGGACGTGACCGCTTTTGACCTGGACAATGACGCGTTTTGTTTTGCCGGAATTGTCGTTAACAAAAACCTTGATGCCGTCGATGCTTTTGTACGAACCTTTCTTGCCGGGAGACCGGTCAGTATGCCCGGTCAAAGGCAGTGCCGGTATCAGCGACAACGCCGCTCATGGGGCTTTCACTGGTACGGAGACGTAAATTGTTGTGCCGGTCTTTCGTGAGGTTTCGATCTCAAGGGTGCCGCCGATCAGGGCGGCCCTCTCGCGGATGCCGAGCAGTCCGAGACCTAGTTTCTTTTTAGTCTTGATCTTGAGTGGGAACCCTTTTCCGTCGTCGGTAACGATCAATTTGAGAGAGCCGTTTTTCCGCTGAAGCGTGATGAGGACGTTTTCGGCCGCTGCGTGCTTTTGCGTATTGTTGAGCGCCTCCTGCACGATACAGTAAAGATTGCTTTCAATCTCGGCACTAAAATACGCCTTTTTTAAACCCGGCGCCATTAACTCGGCGGCGACACCCGCGTAGCTCGACCATTGTTTGAGATAACTGTCAATCGCGGCACCAAGGCTGATATCCGGCGGGGGCGAAGGGCGTAATTCCCACGCTAAAAAATCGAGGCTCCTGTCGGCTTCATCGACCATCAACTGAATCCGAGCAATTTCGTGGCACGTAGGTTCGTCTTTACAAAGCTGTTTAGCTCTCTGCAAAGCGAGTCCTAAGACCGTCAGCTGTTGGCCAATATTGTCGTGGACATTTCGGGAAATGCGCTTACGCTCGTTGTCCTGAGCAATAACAAGATCGCGGAGGGCTTCCTTGTCGCGCATAACTTGTTCGGCTCGTCGGTGCTCGGTCATGTCGCGGGCAATCGTGGACAGCCCAATTATTCGTCCGGCCTCGTCTTTAACGGGCGACAACATGATCTCGACTATCATATGCCGTCCACCTTTGCGGACGCGTTCCGAGTCGTAGATTTCTACCCTTCGACTTTCCTCGATCTTTTCGATGTTGTTTAGGATACTTGTAAGTTCTTTGGGAAGCGTAAGCATCGACATATGCTTACCAATGGCTTCGTTCGCGGGGTAACCGTATAGTTCCGTCGCCCCTGCGTTCCAACTCGTGATGTTCATGTCCAGGTCGATCGTCATTATCGAGTCGCGCGACGATTCAACAATTGACGCAAGGAAGAACTTACTGGAGTTTCCGTTCAGCATTCGTAGTGTCAGTCTATCAGTAAGATTTTTTAGAAAACGTATGCTCCATTACAAAGCATCGGCATCCAACGTCACCCGTCGCTATCGGTCTTGGCGTTGACCGAGCATAAAAAAACCCGCCTCTTATGAGGCGGGGGTTTAGTCGTGCGGCAGAAGTTAATCCCTATCTTCTTTTTGTTGCCGTCCGACGAACTGTTCCTTTTCCGAGAGAGATCTGGTGCGGGGCCGGCTGGCTGTAATACGCTATCAGAAACTCACTTTGGCTTGGGTTTGACGCATTGTGTAGGTGGTCACTTTCTGGTGTCGCTTCGTCCTTTTTAAATAAGTCGACGACCACTTTGTGATCCGCTGTCGATAGATCCAATGCATTCATATATTTCCCCTTGTTAGTTATTTCTTTCTGTAAGAACTTATCTCACCTCCAAAGGTTGAGGATCCAAAATATTACACGCTGAAACGGCGTAGGCACATATAGATTCATAATCTTTTCGCTCCTCGCCTTTGTAGGCTGATTAGAACAATACTCGATTCTATTTTCACCATCTGTGCTATGGCATACACAACCAGCCAAATTTAGCAATTCAAGCTCCGGTGCCGGGTATTTCTCCTTTGTTGCGGTTCAGTAGTAGAAAGCTGATGCC